>CAVVXR010000015.1:0-19196 GCA_963752215.1 uncultured Acidobacteriaceae bacterium
CGCTGCGCATCGTTGAAGTACGCTGGCACAGTGATCACTGCCTGCGTAACCGGCGCGCCGAAAAACCGCTCGGCGTTGCGCTTGAGCTGGCGAAGGATGTAAGCGGAAATCTCCGGCGGCGTGAACCGGAGTTCGCCGAGCTGAATGCGCGGGACTTCTCCAGACTCGATGTCGTCAGCCAGCCGGAACGGAAACAGCTTGAGTTCGTCCTGAATCTCTTCAATGCCGCGGCCCATCAGCCGCTTGACGGAATAGATGACTCGCTCCGGAGTTTCAATAAGCGCCTTGCGCGCGGTGTTGCCGACGGTCACACTCGGCCTGCCGCCCTCGGAGGGGACCTGATCGAGCGCTACCACCGAAGGCACAAGATTCAATCCGTCCGCGCCCGGAATCACCACCGGCGCATCGCCCTGCATATAAGCGACCAGCGAATTGGTGGTGCCTAAGTCAATTCCGACAACGCGGCCAATCAAGTTCGATTCTGTCATGCTCTCTTATTGAACTCCCAGGGTATCGGAAACGTCGCGAAGCAGATTGCTGAGGTAGCGGCGCCGGTGAAGCAGGGCGACCATCGCATTCTGCGCTGTCTTGCGCGCTAACGCGTCGCCCGCGTCCCACACTTGCCACTGTGCGCGCAGATCGCTGTCTACTGCTTCGAGTAGGCCGTTGAACTTTTCCTTTGCTGTAGTCAAGCTCGTCTGGAGTTCCGGATATTCCTCGCCCATCTTGCGGGCCATGCGCATTTCTTCCAGTTGCATGTTCAACTCGAAAACCTCCTCCAGCAAGTCGGAGGGGACCCTCGACGGATCTTTCCCGGCCTTGGCATCCGCCCCGGCGAACTCCTCGCCAATCTCCGCACCCTCAAGCTTGAGCAAATACTCGGTGCGGTACAAGGGATCTTTCAAGGTGCGATAGGCATCGTTCAGCAGCGCTGTGTCGGCAAGGCTCCACTGGCGCTCATTTTCTTGGGCGCGGGCAAAGCGGTCGGGATGCACTTTGCGACTGAGGCGGTGAAACTCGTGTTCCAGCGCAGCAAGATCGATCTGGAAGCCACGCGGCAAATCGAAGACCTGAAAAAAATCGCCTCCCGGCGGAGGCTGAATCTTGCTGCAATGCGGGCAAAACAACGTCGAGTCATTGTGCCCGATCGAACAGGACCAACAAGCAATGGGAACCGCGGAATCGACGACCTTCAGCATAAGAAATCCGAGAAACTTCGCTCAGGGGCTAAAGCCCGCATTCGTTTTGGAGCTTTTTTACGGCACGACTAAAGTCATGCCCCTTCAAAATCTGACTGACCGTACAGATTCTGATTAGGAGAACGACGACCCGCAGCCGCAGGAGCGCGTGGAGTTTGGATTGATGAAGTTGAATCCCTGCCGCATCAGCGTTTCTTCGTAGTCCAGCGTCATGCCATTCAGGTAGATGAACGATTTGGGATCGACAAAGACGCGCACGTCGTCAAAGTTGTAAATGCGGTCGCGCTCTCGCGGACGCGAATCAAACTTGATCGAATAAGAAAGCCCCGAGCATCCGCCGCCGGTCACGCCCAGCCGCAGCCCACCCTCTTCGGGCGAAACGCCTTCCTTTGCCATAGCGACCTTGACACGCTTGATGGCCCGCTCCGTAAGATGCAACCCTTGACTCGGCGCAACCGGCGTGGCGGGCCCCGCGTGCGCCTGCGATGGAGCGGCAAACGCGCCTTCCGCAGGCTTCGATTCGATGGTCACCATGTTCGACATAATTGCCTCTTCACGTTTCTGCCGCACGTCTTCAAAAGCGCGCCCTTGCCACTTCGCGCTGCAGGCAGTCGCCTCTCAGTGTGCAGCGGTTGCGGCGTCGGCCGTCTCCGCAACATTGTTCTTCTTCTTCCAGTCGCCGATGGCCGCGCGAATCGCATCTTCGGCCAGCACCGAGCAGTGAATCTTCACCGGCGGCAACGCCAGTTCCTTCACGATGTCGGTGTTCTTGATGGCCATCGCGTCGTCAACGGTGCGGCCCTTGATCCATTCTGTGGCCAGCGAAGAACTGGCAATCGCGGAACCGCAGCCAAAGGTCTTGAACTTGGCCTCTTCGATGACCTGCGTCTCGGGGTTCACGCGGATCTGCAGCCGCATCACGTCGCCGCACTCCGGCGCGCCAACCAAACCTGTGCCGACTTCGGTCGAAGCCTTGTCAAGCGTGCCCACGTTGCGGGGGTTGTTGTAGTGGTCGATTACCTGATCGCTGTATGCCATGGTCTGTCTCCTCTGCGGGGAAGCCGCCGTACTCTGGGTTAGATTCGGAACATATGCCTGCCGAATCGAAAAATCGTTGCCATCGCCAACATTTCCTCCGGGACTAAAGCCCGGGTTCTTAAGCTGGCTCTCGCGGCACGTCTCAAGTCGTGCCCTGTTACAAAGCGAACTGAGGAAAGGCTCTCAACCTTGCCAGACCCTCAGTCCCTAGTCCGCGCCTTAATGTGCTGCCCACTGAATCTTGGTGAGGTCGATGCCCTCTTTCACCATCTCATAGAGCGGTGAAAGTTCACGCAACTTCTTCACAATGTCGATTACCTTGTCTGCTACATAGTCCACTTCTGCCTGGGTGTTGAAGCGGCCCAAACCAAATCGAATGCTGCTATGCGCCACGTCGTCTCCCAGGCCAAGAGCCTTGAGCACGTAGGAAGGCTCGAGCGTCGCCGAGGTGCATGCCGAACCGCTGGAGACTGCGACGTCGTTGATGCCCATCAGCAGCGACTCGCCTTCGACATACACAAAGCTCATATTAAGATTGCCGGGCAGGCGGTGTTCCCAAGAGCCGTTGACGTGAACGTAGTCCAGTGCAGCCTCAAGCTTGGCCTTCAGGTGATCGCGCAGGCCGCGCAGGTAAGCAGCTTCAGAATCCATCTCCTCGCGCGCGATCTCGCACGCCTTGCCCAGACCCACAATCCCGGGCACGTTCAAGGTGCCGGACCTCATGCCGCGCTCGTGGCCGCCGCCGTCGATCTGTGCCGCAATCTGCACGCGCGGATTGCGCCGGCGAACATACAGCGCGCCTACGCCTTTGGGTCCGTAAATCTTGTGTCCTGAGAGCGAAAGCACGTCGATGTTGTCGGCGATCACGTTCACCGGGACCTTGCCCACCGCCTGCACCGCATCGGTATGGAAGATCACATTCTTCTCATGGCAGAGCTTGCCGATTTCGCGAATCGGCTGCAGCACGCCAATCTCATTGTTGGCCGCCATGATGGAAACAAGAATCGTCTTCTCATCCATGGCCCGCTTCAGGTCTTCAAGATCGATCAGACCGTCTGCCTTCACAGGCAAATAGGTCACGCGGTAGCCGTATTTTTCAAGACGCTTGCAGGTATCCAGAACAGCCTTGTGCTCGGTCACCTGAGTGATGATGTGGTTTCCGCGCTCGCGGTACATCTCCGCGATGCCCTTGATGGCCAGGTTGTTGCTCTCAGTGGCGCCGGAGGTAAAGATGATCTCTTTGGCGGTAGCGCCGATGAGCTTGGCGATCTGCTCGCGCGCCGTTTCGACGGCCTGCTCCGCCTCCCATCCAAAGGAGTGGTTGCGGCTGGCCGCGTTGCCGAACTTGGTGGTGAAATAGGGCAGCATCGCTTCCAGCACCCGAGGATCCAGTGGGCTGGTGGCGTGATTATCCATATAAATCGGCAGGCTTACGCCGGCCGGCACTTCAACATTGCTGGTAACAGTACTCATTCTGTCTCCATCCTCTTCTTCAATGCTGTTCTCCGCACTCTTCAACTTCCAGGGCGAAGGGCACCGGCGCGGAAAGAAAACTCCAATTACAACGTGAGTGCAACCAATCCATGCACTTCGCGTGCGCGAGGCGCAGGCTGCTCGTGCTCCGCCAGATCCTGAATGCTGATGCTCTTCAGCACCCCGGCAATGGTGTCGTTAACCCGCGCCAATGGCTCTTTGATGGTGCAGCTCGGGGTAAGGTCGCAACTCTTTGGCGCCCTTGGTGCAGGAAGTAATGAAAAACGGCCCGTCGATGGCGTGAATCACTTCGTAGGCTGAAATCTCGCGGGCATCGCGCGCCAGAGCATAGCCGCCGTTCATGCCGGCATGCGAACGCAACAGGCCGTTCTTGGTGAGCAGCTGCAGAATCTTGGCCAGCAACTGAGCTGGAATTCCGTAGGCGTCGGCAACATCTTTGGCGCTCAGCGCAGGTCGTCTCCGGGTGCTCGGCGAGGTACTTGAGCGCCATCAACCCGTAATCGGCCTTTTTGGTCAGCTTGAGCATTGAATATCCGACTTCTTCGGTCCGTATTCAGTATACGACCGATTATGTCGGCGTTTCAAGCCATGATTGGAATCGCCTTTCGTCGCCGTAGGCTACGAGAATCTACGCCAAAGTAGCAAAGATTCAACAAATACCCGTTTCAAATTGTTGAAAAGACCGCTACAATCTGGCGGAAAGAGGCTTCATTTCAACCAATCCGAAGCGATGGCAACCATCTGCAAGCACCCCAGGGTACGAATCGTTTCCCGGCACGAAGACACCGAGTTTGTCGAGTGCCTGGAGTGTGGCGAGGTCTTTGACTCCGAAGAGTTCCGCGACATGGAGATCGAAGAAACCGCTGAAACAGAGGACGTCGCGGAAGAAGTAGAAGAGCCGGACAGCCTGAACGAGACCTAGGTCAAGGCGAGCTCACTTTGCGGTCAGTCCGTTGGCCGGCGGTGCGCCACCGCGCCGGGACACGACCCACGCGTAATGCAGGCCGGATACCACGGTCAGCACCATGGTGGCGTCGAGCGCAAGAGCCGAAATTCCGCCACGATCGGGTACCCAGTGCGGACCATTGGGTTCTAGTTGAGCTGATGCAGCAGCACCGCGGCCACAGCGGCCACCTGGGCGACGGTATTGGCCTTGCCGAAGATGCTGGGCTTGAACTCCCGCCTGCCGACCGCCGCGTAAAGAATGGCCGCCACCACCAGGATGCCCACATCCCGGCCAAAGACCATCACCGTAACCCTGGCGGGAATCAGGCCCTGGTGCATGAGCACCAGGAACAGGGTGCTGAGCAGAAGCTTGTCGGCTACAGGGTCAAGATATTGGCCGAGCATGGTGCGTTGCTTAAGCACGCGGGCTAGCGTGCCATCCAGCGCATCGGTCAGGCCCGCCGCCATAAACAGGACAAAGCTCAGCCCGTAGTGGCCTTCCAGGATGGCGGCCACCAGAAACGGCGCCAGGCAGATGCGCAGCAGCGTGAGCAGGTTGGGAGCGGTGCGGAACGGGTTCAATCGCGTGGTCGCAACTTCAGCCATGGCAGATTCTTGCAGGCAGCGAATTCAGACGCCCGAGCGTCAAGCCGGAAGCATCGCAGAGCAACCCGGAGAAATGGCCCGACGGATCGGCCCCAAATCGGAACGCAACTGCCGACGGAGTACAGGTTCCTGCGTTCGTCAATGATGGTACAGCATGGCCCGAGAGCGCGACATGCTTATCTTTCCCCAGCCCGCGATCCTGATAGACTTAGTTGAGATCACTTTGCAGGCGCGTAGCTCAGTTGGTTAGAGCGCTTCCTTGACACGGAAGAGGTCGCTGGTTCGAATCCAGTCGTGCCTACCATTTCCAGATTCTAAGACATCCAAATACAATCCAAGAGGATCAAGATAAGCCGCTGAAAAATCAGCGGCTTTTGTCACTTTCCGTCCGACGCAAGTCATAGAAGCCGCCCCCAGTGCGGGGGTATTTCTGAGACGCGTTTCAGGCTGAGCCGCGCCGACCATTAAAGAGTCCGTCCGTGCGATCGGTTTCTATTCAACCACCCGGATGGAAGACCTTTTGGTGGCTCACAGCGTCGCCATCCCCCCGCTTCAGGCTACGGAAGACAATCGTCGAAACAATGGTCAATATTCCGAGCGCCACGAGCGCTTTGTGAATGCCGTGGATCATCTCGCGGCTGGACGACCGGATTGGCCATTCGCTGGGAACGAAAAACGCTGTCGCCAATCCTGCGGCTCGCGACGCCGAAGCTGATCGACATCTGTTGCATGGTGCTGGCGATGGAACTGGCGGCGCTGCTTTCCTGGTCCGTGGTGTCGGCATAGACCAGGGTATTCATGCTGGTGTACTGCAACGACGTAAAGGCCCCATAAAAGAATGCCTGCAACACAATGATCCACACCGGCGTATGAAGACCGATGGTCGCGAACAGCAGAAGAAGCAGACCGAGGATGATGGTGTTGGAGATGAGCACCCAACGATAGCCGATGACTGACAAGATACGGGGCATGACACACCTTCATGCTCATGGCGGCCAGCGCCTGCGGCATGATGAGCAGACCCGACTGCACCGGACTGAAACCGAGACCCACCTGATACAGCAAAGGCAAGAGAAACGGCACGCCTCCGATGCCGAGGCGAGTAAAGAAGCTTCCGTTGACCGCCGCGCGGAAGGTGCGAATCTTGAATAAGCTGAGTTGAAGCAACGGGAAGGCGAGAGATTTCGCGTGCTGCCAATAGCCAGCGAGCAATGCGAGAGAAAGCACCAATAATCCGGAGATCTCGCGCACGCTGAGGGTGTGCTCGCCGAAGACTTCCAGCACGTAGGACAGCAGGGCGATACCGGAGCCGAAGAGAATCAAGCCCACCGTATCCAACGGGTGTGTCTCTTCCCGGTAATCAGGCAGGTGCAGATAGACGAGAATCAAGCCGATCAGGCCGATGGGAATGTTGAGAAAGAAGATCACCCGCCAGTGAAGATAGCCAACAATCAGACCGCCGGCGATGGGCCCAAGCATGGGAGCAATCAGGGCCGGTATCGAAACGAAGCTCATGGTGCGGAGAAGATCGGATTTCGCAAACGTCCGCACCAGGGTGAGCCGGCCTACGGGCACCATCATGGAGCCGCCGCAGCCTTGCAGGATGCGGCAGGCAACGAGCAGATGGATGTTGCTCGATATGCCGCATAAGAATGACCCCAGAGTGAAGAGTCCGATTGCGGCGGCGAAGACACGCCGAGTTCCGAATCTGTCCGCAACCCAACCGCTGATCGGGATGAACACGGCAAGACTCAACGTATAGCTGGCCAGCACGGCCTTCATGCTGAGAGGACCAACGTGAAGAGCTGCCGAGATCGCCGGCACAGCCGTATTGAGGATGGTGGTGTCGAGCGACTCCATGAAAAACGCAACCGCGACAAGCCACGGCAGTAGCCGCTTGCTGGTGGGCGATGGCGCATCGGAAGACGCCGTTGCATTCGAAGGACTGGCTAGACTCATAGAACAATAAGAACACGCTCCTGCTGAATCTATTGGTTGCTGATTCTCCGTCATCAACCGGCCCTGACGTCGTCATGCGATTCCCGGTAAGTCATGTCTCACAACTGATTGACGTTCGCTGACGCAGGTCCCATTTTGATGTGTAGTTTGTTGGCCCTCAAAGATCCTTCCCGGTTTGGTGCTTCATGCTCCATTGGCGTCTTTATGCTCCCCTATTAGTTGTAAGTCACTGGATATATTCAATCTTAGACTTGTAATAGGGCTCGAATAAGTTTGCGAATTTTTCACTTTCCACTAAGGATGTCCTATGCAGAAGACACCGAATAGCCTCTCTCGGATCATGCAGCCTATGCTTCGTGAATTCTGTGCTCCTTCTGATTGCAATCGCCGCACCAATTGCATTTGCACAGACTCAGAATATAACTGGGACGATTCAGATTGAGAAGCGTCTGACCAAGCGGAGTGTTACGCCCGCAATCTCCGTTTACCAGCGCGGTACTGCTGTGGAACTTGGAAAGGACAGCCCGGAAGACCCACTTGCATTTGAGCGGTCCCGCGTAGTGATTTATCTCGAGGGACCCGGTCTGGCAGGCGACGAACCAGCCACCGCCGAGCCCGCCAGAATCGCGCAACTCAATCGCCGATTTTCGCCTGATCTGCTTGTGGTCCCGGTAGGTTCAACGGTTTCGTTCCCTAACATGGACCCAATTTTTCACAACGTCTTCTCGCTCTCGAAGCCGAAGTCATTTGATCTGGGGAGTTATGACAAAGGCGAGACCCGGGAAGTGCTCTTTCCCAAGCCCGGCGTTGTCGATCTTTATTGCCGCCTTCACCCGAATATGGCGGCCACCATCGTGGTAACGCCGAATCGATGGTATGCACGATCGGATGGAGCGGGACAGTTTCGTATTCAGATGTGCCGCCCGGCAAGTACACCATCGTGGCGTGGCACAGGTCCGCGGGATTTTTCCGGAAATCGATCCTCGTCGAATCCGGCCATGACTCCGTGGCAGATTTCTTCATCCCGATCAAAGACGACTCAGAAGTGAAAAGCGCTGTAAATGCACCTTCGGTGAACATCCCTGGAGGGAGATAGACCATGCGTTTTCGCACCCGGACTTTTCTTATTTGCTTTGTCCCCTTTGCGGCGCTGCTGGCAGCCAGCTTCTGGATGGTTCAACAGTTCGTTCAGTCAACCGTGCGCGATGGTCTTCGCACGTCGCTGCGAGACAACGAACTCGCCATCGCTCGCGTTCGCACCAAGGCCGACCTTCAAAACAGCGGCTTCCTGAAGATTGCCGGAGAAAACGCGGCGCTGAAGGCCGGAATGGAATTGCTTCGTTCTGAATCCGGCAGCCACGCTGCGCGCAGGACCGTGGAAGATCAACTGCGCGAGCTCGGCGAGCATATGGGCTTCGATTTTCTGCTCGTTTCCGCTCCCGATGGCACCCCCCTTGCGGGCGTCGTGCGCCAGGCGGACGAGTCCCCGGCTGGGAAGAGCCAGCTAGTTCCTTTGGATCCAACCGTGATCAAAGATCCTCAGAGAGGTCTTCTACAGATCGGTGCGGGCACGTTCCAACTCGCCTCAGTTCCAATTGACGATGACACCGAGAACATTGGCTCTCTCTCAGTTGGTGAATACTTTGAATTACCCAGCGCTCGCGACTCCCGCCGTCCTCATTCATGATGGCAAAGCGATGGAATCGAACATTCCAAATGTCACGCTCGCCGATTTTGGCGCTGCTTTTGCAGGCTGCGCGGACAACTCGGAATGTGATTTTCATTTAAAGGGCATCAACTGGATGTCGGTTCCGATGGAGTCCTTTGGCGGTGGCTATACATTAAGAAGTCTTGTGAATGTTGACGATGCCACGGGCCCCGTTCGATTGAGCCTCAGCAAGCGCTTCATGACCATGGCCTTCAGCTCTGTGCTGCTCGCTCTCTTATGCAGCATTGTCACTTCCCGCTCGATCGTTAAGCCTATCGCCCAGGTTGTCTCGCATCTGCGAAACGCCGAGAGCACCGGCGAGCTTCCGGAGTTCACGGTCGATCTTTCTTCTACGAAAGAGATCCGTGAGCTGGCCGAGAGCTACAATCGCGCAGCCGTCGCTGTAAGAAATGCGCACGAGAATCTGCAACACGCTTACGTGGAGTTTGTCGGCTCGCTCGCAAACGCGCTCGATGCGCGCGATCGCTATACCTCCGGACATAGCTCGCGCGTCAGCCAGTTGTCGTCCGCAACCGCAGCCGCTATGGGTCTCAGCCCCGATGAAGTTGAGCGGGTTCGAACCGGCGCGCTGTTGCACGATATAGGGAAAATCGGCATTGCCGACAGCGTGCTGCAGAAGCCGGGGCGACTCACTAACGAAGAGTTTGCCATTGTTAAGCAACACCCCGTGATTGGCCGCCGAATTCTCGAAGGGGTGGGGGGACTTGCGCCCTATCTTGGAGCGGTGGAACTGCATCACGAGAACTGGAACGGCACTGGATATCCGAAGGGCCAATCGGGCGAAGAGACACCGATCGATGCGCGCATCATTCATGTGTCGGATGCTTACGACGCAATGACTACGAATAGATCCTATCGGCGGGGAATGACTCACGAGCAGGCCATCGAAGAACTGGTTAGATATTCAGGGACGCAATTCGATCCGCAAGTCGTCGCGCTGTTCGCGAAATTGCCGCGGCATATTGTCACTGGGCAGGCACCTCCATTAGAGGAGGGAGCCCAACTTGTTGAGTTTGATCCAGTGGAGGCGGCATGAGGAAGATTTTCTTCATTTCGCTGATTTTTGGCATTCTTTACCCCGCGCGCCTGACTGCCCAGGAGGGCAACTCAGGATTCGATCTGAGGGAATCGCTGAGTGGCCAGTTCGCCGCTTCTAACGTATTTACTGAGGCGCCCAGATCCGGTGCGCCCGTGGGCATCGGATTCCGTTCCGTTTCTTATCCCACATGGAAGTTCAACGATCATTGGACTGTCTCCGGCGCGTGGCAGCTTAATTCCCGCCCTTATTTCAACGAAGAATTCTCAGACGCGGGAAATGGTGTGAACGGCCACCTTCTCCAGGCTTCGGTGAATTACTCGCGAGTTTCAAGCAAGGGCTCCATCTTGATTCGAGTCGGGCAGCTATCAACCGCGTTTGGATCTTTCCTGTTGCGCTACGACGACGCCGATAATCCCGTTGTCGATCTGCCCCTGGAATATGGCTACTACTACACGCCTGTTTCGTTCCTCAGTGTTGCCGGCGCGCAAATGGATGCAACACGCGGCAAATGGGATGGGCGAGTGCAGTTCGCCAACTCCTCGCCGGCGAATCCGCGCAGTTTATTTGGTCACGACCAATACGGCAATTGGGCAGGCGGCGCAGGTTATACCATTCGCCAGGGTCTGCGGGTTGGTGCCTCCGCATATCGCGGACCGTATCTTGACCGGCACTATGACTATTTCTATCCCGGAGAGGCAAATCCCAGCACGCTTCCCGCCAACGCCCTGGGCCTCGATGCGGCCTGGGCGCGCCACCACTGGGCCCTTCAGGGTGAACTGCAAAAATTTGTGATGCCGTACACAGTGATTCCAACCTACCGTGAGCAAGCCGGCTACGCGGAGCTAAAGAGAGTACTGACCCCACGTTGGTATATCGCTGGCCGGCTCGGCTACATGAGCGCCAATGCATCCGGTAAGGTACAGAGTTATGAAGGCGCTGCAGGCTTCCGCCCCAACCGATTCCAGCTCATCAAAATGGACTACGAACTTCAGCATTACAGTGTGGGCCCTTACTTCTATGAAAATACTTTAGCGATTCAATACGTCACTACGCTGCATTTTTCCGCTGCAAGAAACTAGGTTTACGAAGCGATCTGCATTTGGCTGCAATTGAATATAGGCGGGCTCATTTCGCTTTCCAGTTCTTCCCGTCAGTGCTGATCCAGATTGATTCGTTGTCGCTAACGATTTCAAAGACTGGTGGAGGTGCGGCCGGCGCGGATACCGCATCGAGCTTCGAATCACTGGGCACATATTCCTCAACGGCAGCCTTTGCTTTCGGCGTTGCGTTGCCTTCGATATTCGAGCCGCCTTGAATGCGAACCGCCACGGCGCGGCCAGTCCATTGCGTGGCCACAGGTTCCCAATGGTTTCCTGAGTCGTCACTCAGGAACAACTTCCCTGAACTATCGATTGCCAACCTGCGATGCGACGCCGTCACAATTGAAACTGCACGCAAGCCGCTGGGCAGCAGCGTGACTTTTCCCTCGCTTACAGAAAGTGCCGCAGCTCCTGGCTCAGATACTTGCCGGCTGGACATTAGACTGCCCGCCGATGCTGACTTCAACGCGAATTGCGGCGCTGGGGCGCTGGCCGATGTGCCGCGGCTCGCCTGCACGTTGGCGGCCGCGCCATGCGATGTTGCTGCGGCTGCGGTGGTTCTCGTGTCACTGAACGGATTCCCGCTAGTGGCAAGCTGCGGCCTCGGAGTATCATCTGCCCGTGCCAGCAAGGGCGCATTCTTCGGCTCCATAACTGCTCCGTACGTTTGAGGCTGTACATGCGACGTGGCCTGATAGGACTCAGAACGTGACATCTCCATGGGCGCCACTGCGGCCGGCGCTTGCGCAGGCGGAGCAGCCGGCGCTGAAATCGTCTCGACCGGCTCATTGGCCGATGCGGTTAGCATCTTTTCTCCTGGAGCCTTGACGGGGATGGGCGAAGCGGCAGGCTGTGCCTTTGCCAGTGCCGCCTTATCTGCCGGTGCAGGTTCGGCGGCCATTGGCTGCGGTTGAGGCGCGGCTTGCGGCACATTCAGAGCAAGCTTGACGCCTGATTCAAAGCCCGGCTTTACGCGTTGCATGTGAGCGAAGACCACGAACCCGATAATCCCGGCAAGCGCCGCTGCTGGAACCAACGCCAGCCGCCAGCCGCTGGACCACCAGCTCCGTGGCTTTTCAGCCACTCGATTAGCGGTCGCACCGGCAGCGGCCATAGGCGCCGGTGCCATCGCTGCCGCAAACCCGTAAGCTGCTCGGTCCAGCTCCGGCCTGGCTGCGGCTGCCTCTTGCATCTCAAACTCTGACGCCGCCTGCTGCGCAAGAAAAACCACTTGCCGGCACCGGCTGCACACGGCGAGATGGGCCAGAACCAGGCTGTGCTCGCTCTCTGGGAGTGCTTGCTCGGCGAAGGCGTTAAGGCTCTCCGCGTCGGGGTGAGAATCGGGTTGGAACGTTGAGTTCATAGTGCAGCCTTCTCTTGGAACGCATCCGATTGAGAACTTTGCAGCAGTTTCTTCAGATTGATGTCCAGATCGCGCGGGTCGGTGCCGAGGGCCTCTTCAGCGGCGCGCCTGCTCAGGCCAAAGCTTTGCAGAGTCTTGAGAACTTGCTTCCTGAGGTCGTCGACAATGCGGCGCAGCTTGCGACTGACCGTGGCTTCATGCACATGGAGCACCTGGGCAATCTGCAACAGTGTGCGCTGATCCAGGTAATAGGCAGCCAGCAGAAAGTGGTCCTCCGCTTGGCGGCGTCCGAGAGCCACTTCAATTGCCCTGGCTAAGACGGTGAGCTCGCCATCACGCTTTTCAGATGGCGGACGAACGGCGGACGCATCAAATGCGGACGGCGCGTCATAATTTTCCAGCGGCTGCTCGCGATGAGTGCGCCGGTGATGGTCCACATGACGCTGTGCCAGCGTGGTCCGGAGCCAGCCAATCAGCGAACCGCGGCCCCGGTATGAATCCAGGGGGCAGCGCCGCTCTCCATCCCGCATCGTCAAACCGTAGAGTTCGGCGTAGAGCTGGCCGGCAAGATCGTTGCCCAGCGACGCACTGCCAGTGATAGCAATGGCCGCGCGCTGCAAGGGCTGCTGATAGAGCGCGAGAAAGTGCTCCCATGCGCGCTCGTTGCTTAGTGCGCAGGCTTGCGCCAGAACAAGATCGTTGAGTTTCAGGCTGCGAAAAAATGCCTCTTGTTGCGGCCGCGAGGGAGTCTCTCCGGCGGCTGACTCCACTCCCAGCCCGTAACCCTGTGCGTTCCCGATACGAAGCAGAATGCCAGTGAACTCATCCCACGTTAGGCCGTAGGCGCCCGCGTTGCACTCTCGCCAAAGCCCTTCAACCAATGCGAGGTCGATGACGCCGAGCTGGACGGGAATCCTTGCCGGCTGCGAACTCTCGACGGGTTGCGAAGGCGTAATCCCCACTCCCCAAAGATACGCCAATCAGATGCATATAAAAAAGTCCGCAAGAAATCCGATGCCATGCGTTCCTGAATCAAAGGCCGGTTTGGGGTGAGGCCGGCGAAGGAGAAATCTCATGAATTTCAGCAGGATTGGACTTGCGGGCGCCGCGCTGTTTGCGCTCGCCGCGTGTGAGCAGCACAGTGGTGTGATGGCGGCCGGCGGACCGCTGGAAACGGCAAGCGACTTCAGAGTGCTTGCCCCCATCGAGAGCGGCAATCTTCTGCTTTTTCCCGTTGTCCGGGCTAATGGCAAATCTCCCGGCGCAACTCCGTTTCTGACTTTGGACGAAGGAATCAAGAGCGGGCAGGTTGAAGTAACTGAAGCGGGAAAGGTGCGCGGGCTGGTGCGGCCCAGAGACGGTAGGCTTGGAACTCAAAACGACAGCTATCGCGGTGACCAGGTGAATACGCTGGTGCTTGTCAACAACTCCAATCAGCCTTTGCTGCTGCTGGCAGGCGAAATCGTTACCGGAGGCAAGCAGGACAGAGTCATTGCGAAGGATCGCATTGTGCCCGCCGGCGGCGACCCGATCGATCTTTCCGTCTTCTGCATTGAACCGGGCCGCTGGACGGAGAGTTCAGCGAAATTCGGCGCGGCGGCCAAGGGATCTGTCGGCAGCTTCATGGTGCAGCCCGCCGTTCGCCAGGAAGCCATGGTCTCAAAAAGCCAGCAACAGGTATGGGATTCCGTGCGTGGAGCAATGTCGCAGATGGCCGCAGCGGCGCCTCCCGTCACACCTTCTCCTTCTGGTCAGGCGAACGAGAGCTTGTACGGTGAATCCCGTGGGTTTGGCACAACCAGTTATGCGAAGGCAATGCAAGATGGCAATGTCAGCGCGAAAGTGGATGAAGCGGCAGCGCCGGTAATGAAAGCGCGAGACCAGGTGCTTGCCCAACTTCGCGAAGAACATGCGGTTGGCGTGGTGGTGGCGGTTCGCGGCCAGATTGTGTGGGCCGACCTGTTTGCGAGCACAGACCTGCTCTCGCGCTATTGGACCAAACTGGTTCGCTCCTATGCGGCGGAAAGTCTGACCGGGGGTGAAACACACACCGCGCCGAAAATCGCCGATGCCCAGCATTTTCTTGACGCGCCCGTCGGCGGCACAGAGAACAGCGAGGGAGAAGTCGGCATCTATCGCTATCGGGAACTCAAATCAGGCGGCACGGAAACATTTGTGCTCGAATCTCTACTTTCGGCCACTGGATACGACGTTCACATCAGCAAGCTGAAGCTCAAGGGTGAACAGAGCAATCTCAAGCCGCTGGTCATGGTTCGCTGATATTTTCAAATCCGAAGACGCGTTTGTTGTGAAGTCAGGGCCGGCTGTGGTTCCGGCCCTGACTCATATCGAGGCCAGGGTCGGTGCAATGTGATGCGTGGTGGATTCTTCGCCAGTGGCAAGGCGCGTCAGCGTGAGAACGGTGATGTCATCGTCCTGGCCGAAGTTGACGGCGGCCTGGGTTGCCTCTGCGGCATTCGGCCGCGTGGCGAAGAGGCGTTCGAGGCGCGCAAAACTGTAGAGTTCGCCGGACTGGCTGCGGGCTTCAAGCAATCCGTCGGTATAGAGCGCGAAATGATCGCCTACACCCAGACGGACTTGGGTCTCATCGTAGCTGGCGGTGGGCTGAACCCCGAGCGGAAGCGCGCCGGGAAGGTTCATCTCGAGCATGTTGAGAAAGGGCGATGGGTGACCGGCACTGGCAATTGCGCAGGTGCCATCGGGATCGAGCCGCAGGGCGATGCAGGTGGCAAACCCGCCTTGCAACCGACCGAAAAGACGACGGTTCAAACCGGCCAAAATCTCCGCGGGGCTGGTCGAGTATTCCGCCACCGTGCGCGCCGCGCCAACGATCAGCGAGACGGCCATCGCCGCCTTCAGCCCCTTTCCGCTGACGTCGCCAAGGATCACCAGGGTCGATCCGCCTTCAAGTGGAATGATCTGGAAGAAGTCGCCGCCGACTTCCTGAGCAGGCCGATAGGCGCTGGTAACGGCAAAGCCCGGCAGCGCGGGAAGGTCTTCCGGAACCAGCACCTGTTGGAGCTCGCGCGCATTCCTGAATTCCAGCTCGAGCTCGGCGCGGTGACGGCGGTCTTCGACCAAATAGCGGTAGACCGCGTAGACGATCGAGACCAGCAGCAAGACCTGAGCGATGTTGTTCGCGGTGATGGGATTGCCATTGACGATGAATAGCGGCGTCGAGATCTTTTCGCCGAGCGTCCAATGCGTAAAGCGCTCTCCCTGTAGTGACGCGATGCGCACCACGGAGATCATGTCCGTAAGAAATGCGAACATTGCAACCAGCCAGCGTGACAGATGCAAATGGCGGCGCTTGATGACGGCGTAGGCCACAAGAATAAGGGAGAAAGCTTCAAGAAGTGTGAAGATGGTGGTGAATATACCATCGGCGATCTCAATCTGCTGCGTCCAGCCAGCGGGAAGGAAGGGGAGAGAAAGCAGCCCGTCCAGCGAAGTGGCCGCGATGTCGATGACTGCGAAAATGCGCGCCCAATGGACCAGCGCTCGATTTTCATGAAGATCGAGGAGCCAGATCAGGACGAACCATAGTGATACGTCGATCACGCTAAAGCAAGGTTGTGCCGTGCCAAGGGCGAAGTTGAAAGACCAGGGAATACGTAGTCCGAGCAAAATCGTGATGAGGAGCGGCCCAAGACAAAAGCCGGCAATCCAAAACAAAACCCACTGTGTGCGGTCACGCAACCAGGCAAGCAGCGCGAGCAGAACGACCAATGCATAAAGTGAATCCAGGCCCCAGATAAACTGGCGGCTGCGCAACCACGCGTAATCGCTGACAGCTTTTCGTGCAACAATCGCCGCCGGGCTGCCAATCAGAGGCGTACTGCTAAAACCTCCAAGATCGCCCGAGTCGAAAGAGACCGGCGGAGCTTTCCACACGCGGAATGCAAGCACACCATCGCGTACCGGCCCCAGGCCAAAGGTTCGCGGAGGCGGCTGGTAATACCAGATGGGATGAGGAGGGAGCGTTCCGTATCGCGCCACCAGGATTCCATTCCAGAAAATCTCGCTGGCATCCCCGATGGGCGGGATATACAAGGCGATATCCGGCGATGCGCCAGGCGCGGGCGTGACAGTGATATGACGGCGATACCATCCGTATCCGTAATAATTTGCGTGGCCTTGCTGTCCCCAGGGCTTGTCTGCGGTAATTTGCTCCCAGTGCGAATCGTCGATGCCTGGAGCAGCCCAACTCATGTCATCGCCAAGATGAAACTGCCACGGACCATTGAGCGGCGCCGTGCCTTTGCCGAGGCCGTCCACTACCAGCGTGGGAGCAGACTGGGACGATGCGCTGGGCAGCTGCGACGCGTGGGCAAATGATGTTGCCGCGGCAAGAAGGACTAGAACTTGCAGATTGGGGAAGTGGATGCCGCTGGGACGCATGCCGAAAGCATACCTCGGGGATCATATTGGAAGCAAAGAAGATTCTTTGCCGACTTTGGGGTTTGTGTGGCAACTCCCATACCCGGAAACGATACGATGATTTCTGGGAGTGAAAGATGCCACCAACGGTTCTCGACGGGGCGGCCATTGCCGCAGCCATCAAACAGGAAGTAGCCGAAGGAGTGAAGCTGCTGGCCGCGCAAGGCATTCGGCCCGGGCTGGCGGCGGTGCTGGTGGGCACGATGCCGGCGTCGGAGATCTATGTGCGCAGCAAGGTGCAGACCTGCGCCGAACTCGGGCTCTTCAGCGACTTGATCACGCCGCCCGACACCGTAACCACGGAAGAAATGATGGACGTGGTCCGCACTCTCAATGATCGTGACGATATCGATGGAATTCTAATCCAATTGCCGCTGCCAAAGCAGGTGGACGCAAAGTCGTTGCTGGATGCGGTTTCTCCGAACAAGGACGTAGACGGCTTTCATCCCGTGAACGCGGGCCGCTTGCAGGCGGGCCGGCCGGCGCTTGCGCCATGCACGCCCGCCGGCGTGATTGAGATTCTGCATCGCAGCGGAATTCCCATCGCCGGCCAGCACGCGGTAGTTGTAGGCCGCAGCGATACGGTTGGCAAACCGGTTGCGTTGCTTCTGCTCCACCAGAATGCAACCGTCACCATCTGTCACTCAAAGACCCGCGACCTGCCCGCCATTACCCGTCAGGCCGACATATCTGGTAGCCGCCATCGGCCGCCCTGGGTTTATCACCGCGGAGATGGTTAAGCCTGGCGCAACGATTATCGACGTTGGCATTAACCGCATCACCAGCCGCGATGAGTTCGACCGGTTTTTTGCCGGGAACGCCAAGCGCGAAGCCACGTTCGCCAAGCGCGGTTCCACGATTGTGGGCGACGTCGATCCGAAAGCATTCGAAGGTGGCTGGCGCGTATACGCCTGTTCCCGGAGGCGTGGGTCTGCTGACGATTGCCATGCTCATGGCCAACACTGTGAGAGCTGCCAAATTACGGCGGGGGCTGTAGCCAGCCTTCAGGCACCCTATTCGAAAGACTCGTTGAAGTCCTCGATGGCTTCTTGGATGGTCAAGAACGATCCCGAGCCGGAAAGGGTGATTCCTCGATGAGAAGCTCGATGACTTGCTTCTCCAGTTGGAGAATCTTCTCCACGGAAACCGGCAGAAATCCGTGCCTTGAACACAGAATCAATTCGTCGAGCAGTCTTCAAAGCACCGGTAGCGCTTAAGTCCGTTGTTGCCGTCGATCTTCCATACGTCGAAGGATCGGATTGGCCCCGGCTTTATTATGTTCATTTCCAACAGCCTCTTCTACGCTCGTGATTCCAACTGGTTTCGCTCAACGCAGGATCAGCAAAGCTCGTTGCGCATCGCCCCCCAACTCCGCCAGGCGAATCGCGTTCCTCCGAATAATGGACAATATCTCATCCGTGGAGCAGTTGCCTGTCTGGAGCAAGATCACCTTGGGAGGCGCGCCTTGGCTAAGCTGAGGCTGGCGAAGTCCTTGTCCTTCGTCAGAAGGCGAATCCATGCGCTTGAGCATATTCCCAGATGAGTCCGTCGGGAGTGCGGCCAAATCGAACCGAAGTGACGTGCGCTGAATCAGGAAAGAGGTCGGCCAAATCCTGGATAAGCCGGGGAGGAAGGTTCTCATCAACGAGAAGCTTCAAGGACCGCGATCCTTTCCGGGATACTTGCGAAGAATTCGTAAACGGCCTGGAAGTCTTCCTTTTCGAGGTAGGGGAACTCGCGGAGGATTTGCTCCTCGGTCATTCCGGAGGCGAGGTAGGAAGCCAAATCATAAACGCTGGAGCGCAGGCCGCGGATGCAGGGCTTTCCCCCCATCTTGCCGGCTTCGACCGTGATTCGCGGATTCAGGGCGTTCATAGTCGGACGCACCTCCTGCGGTAATCTCATTCTTCGGCAGATTTGGCTTGATCGCCTATACTGCGTGCAGCGATGGACGCTGTCGGAACGCAGCCCGTGCCGGGTTGACGACGCGCCCAAAGCCGGGGTTCTTCATCATGCTTCGAGTTGGACTCACAGGCGGTTTGGCCAGCGGGAAGAGCACCGTCGCAGGATACTTGCGCGAACTTGGCGCAGAGGTGATTGAAGCCGATGCGCTGGGACGCGCGCTGATGGAGCCGGGGCAGCTGGTCTATGCAGACATTGTGCGCGTATTCGGTCCTGAGGTGGTTGGCCCCGATGGGCGTTTGAATCGCGCGCGGCTTGCGGAGATGGCAAGCAAGGACCTGACGAATGAGTTGAGGGCAAA
>CAVVXR010000016.1:0-18238 GCA_963752215.1 uncultured Acidobacteriaceae bacterium
GGGCCAATCTAGCCTGGCAGACAGATCTCATTTACGAATAAACTTCAATCTGCCGTGCCGATTTGTTTGTCGCCTCAGTTTGAACTCAAGTTACTGACGAATTAGTTGCTTACTACGCCCTTTTCGGCCACCCTTGCGAGGCGACTTCCGAACGCAGCAGCATAACTTCTACTTCGCGTCCAACCAGATTTTCAAAGATCTGCGCAGCGGAACCCACGATCTTGCAGAAAGCGAATTCCCTGCCGGCCTCGAAAGAGATCGTGATAAATAAGCGCCGGCGACTTGGAAGTGTCGGAGCGCGTCTTGATCTCATCCCAGAGGTGGATGAGGAAGCGGAGATCGGAGCGCAACTCTTCTTCCGATGCTCCCTCGGCGGCAGTGCGAACGATAAAGCCGCCCGAGGCCTCGCCACGCTCGTGGGTGAGAATCCGCTTGAGACGCTGGCGCTCCTCGTCGGATGCAATCTTGCGGCTGACGCCGACGTGTGAAACGGTCGGCATGAAGACCAGGAAGCGTCCCGGGAGCGCAATGTGGCTGATGATGCGGCGGCCTCTTTGGCGATGGGCTCCTTTGCAATCTGGACAAGAATCTCCTGTCCGGGCTTCAACAGATCGCTGATGATGGGTAGGTCCGAAGTTTGCATCGAGCGGCGTGTTGGACCACGGCCGCCGCGGTTGTTCTGGCCCTGACGTGCGGGCGCGCCACGGCGACCACTACGCGCATTGCGGTCACGAGGCTGCCGCACCTGTCCTTCACCGGCAACGGCCTGGTCTGCGGTGGCAGATTCATCTTCATCGTCTTCGTCGTCGAATCCGTCTTCATCCTCGCCATTCTTGCCTTCAAACTTCAGTTGGATCTTGTGATCCAGGTGGGCCTCCTGCAGCATTTCGCCCAGAGCTCCGGAGCGAATCTGGTTAGGCAGCGTTTCCTCTTCATAGTCTTCAAGGTCGTGGTCATCCGCCTTGTGATGATGTGGCGCATCGAATTCCTCTTCATCAATCAACTCTTCTTCAATGACGCCGCTGCCGGGGGCAAAGGCGGAGACGGTGGCCACCGAAAGCGCTTTTGCCGGAGGCGGAGCAGAAACCGGGGCCGGCTCCTCCTTCTTCTTCTTGCCAAGGCCAAATAGACGGAATCCTGTGTGTGGCGATGGGTCAACGTGATGCGAAGCCGATGCGTCAGTTGCGTCGGACTTCTCCGCCTCGTCGTCGGAATGGACGGCCTGGCGTTCATTCGACCCAAGGTCGGTAGAGGACTCATTCTGCCTGAGGACCGGTTCCGCAACTTGCTCATCGGCCGATGGCTGGTCGAACACCGCCTTAACTTCATATTCCTCAGCCTCGCCCGGTTTGGCCGGAGCGGGCTCGGAGGCTGAAGCGGCTTGGTGCGCGAACTCAGTCGTTTCCTCGAACGGCTCATCTTCGATCAGTTCTGATTCGACAGGCTCCTGTTGTGCAAAGTAGTTTTCAGCAACGGGTGAAATGAACTCCTCTGGCGTCGCCTCTGCGGCTTCCTCGGCATGGAGTTCTGAGGACGCTTCCAACTCGTTCGGAAACGAACTCATCCTCACTTATCTCATCGAGAGCGGCTGCGCTTTCTTCGAGCGTTCGCGTGGTGTTTTCGGGTTCACGATTGCGGTGCCTGGAGAGCGATTCGCCGGGCAACAGACCGCTGCCGTCCCACGCGAGGGGAGCTTCAATCAGCGTTGACGGCTTAAACGTGGATGCGGGCCGGACAGGTGCGGGAAAAGTGTTTGCGGGCGCATCGCTTGCCGGGGTGCCACCGTACTTTGAGAGCGACTCGCCGGGCAGCACGAATGGAACCGGAGTGCCCGACGGCGGAGCGTGCGAAGTGCGGGAAGAAAGTGCCGCAGTTGCTTGAATGCTTGGCGTGAATTCAGATTCGCCATCGGTTTGAGGGTCGTTCTCAGCTGGCTCGGCGGTTTCCGTTTGGCTTCCGGAGAAACTGGAAGAGCCCTGCTCGCGATCGCCGGGGCGAGCGCCGCGACGGCGACGCCGTCCACGCCAGCGCTTTGTGCCGCCGTCGCCGGAGTCTCCCTGAGCGGTGCCTGATTCTTCAGGAGCAAAACCTGATTCAGAAGCTGGCTGGGAAACCTCGCCCACCTCGGGCACGGCTTCGATCGCCAGACGCTGATTGCGCTGCTGCCGTTCATGCCGCTGCTCCTGCTTCTGGTCGGATTTCTGGTCGCCGCGGCCGCCAATCCGTGGAGAAGGGGCAGACTGGACAGCGCCTTCGGATCCGCCGGTGTGCCGAACCTCGCGCGGAGCCTGGCTGCCGCCGCTGGCTGCGGCCTTTTCCAGCTCGTCGGACTCTTCCGGGTCTTCCATTTCGAGGAAGTCGGTTACATAGAGGAACGCGTCGCGCTCCAGGCCCACATCCACAAATGCGGACTGCATGCCGGGCAGCACCCGGGTGACGCGCCCGTTGTAAATGGACCCCGCCAGGGTGTACTCGTTTTCGCGTTCGTAGTAGATTTCCGCGAGTTGATCGTCTTCAAGAATCGCAAGCCGCGTTTCATGCGGCGTGCTGGAGATACAAATCTCTTTTGCCATCGTACCTTTCCGTCCAGCGGCATTTGCCTGCTGGGTAATTGCGGCAAGGAAGGATGGAGCAGTCGCGAGATCCGGAAGGGGATGGGGGTGAGCGGGAGGGATGACCTGCGAGTCGTCAGTGTGCCGCTTGCCGCGAGAGCCAACCCCAGGGGGCGGCGAACCGCGGCGGATGTCTTGCCCGAACAAACGGAGCTAGCTGCGCGAAGAGGCGATCCGATTGCAGAGAATTTGTGGCCAACCGTGTTGCAGACAGTCTGGTGGCTGCCCAATGCTGGGGCCGTTCCAACCGCGGCGAATGCACGGGCGATACCAGCGCAAAAAGCGTGAGCCAGATCTGTCCGCAGCGATTCGCGATTCTGTCAAGTACGCTGCGGGTGGCGGATTTTCCCGTCTCTGCGTGCTCATGAACCCTTGTCCTGCCGGGCTCGAGATCCATCCGGACCTGGCCGGCTAGCGCGCTCTCCAAATCGAAAGACGCCGTAAATGCTTAATCTTGTTCTCTTGCGCTCCGGACAGTTCCGGTGGGACGCAAGAGGTAAAACTCTTGAAACTCGGCTCGGGCCTCAGTGGGCCTCGAGAGCCCTCAGTTTACGAACCGGCGCATGCGGACATTCATCACCGTACCCAGCGCCAGGAACGTAAACAACACCGAAGAACCGCCGTAACTCATTAACGGTAAAGGAATTCCGGTGACTGGCATAAAACCGATGACCATGCCCACGTTGACCGCGATCTGGAAGGTCAACACAGCCACTACGCCCATGATAATCAGCGAGCCGGACAGGTCCGCGGCTGTTTGAGCGTTCTGAATCAAACGCATCAATATGAAAAAGTATAGCAGCAGCACGAAAAACGCGCCGACAAAGCCATGTTCCTCGCCAAAAGCGGCAAAGATGAAGTCGGCATGCGGGATGGGCAGAAAGTCGCCCTGGGTCTGGGTTCCCTTGGCTGCGCCCTTGCCCCAGACTCCGCCGGAACCGACTGCGATTTTGGATTGCAGCAGCTGGTAGCCGGTGCCCTTGGGGTCGTTGTCGGGATTGATGAAGCTGGTAAGGCGTGCCTTCTGATAGGGCTTCAGCAGCTTGCCGCTGCTCCACACGCCGGCCACCAATGCCAGCCCGCAGGTGCCCAGAATCAGTGACTGGCGGAGGTTGATTCCGCCCAGGAACAGGCCGGCGATCAGGATGGGCATGTAGGTCAGGGTGGTGCCCAGGTCAGGCTGTTTGATCACCAGCAGCATGGGTACGCCCACCAAGGCAAAGGCCTTCAGGATCTCTTTCCAGGTGAGGCTGCGCCCGCCAAGGTTGGCGAAATAACGTGCCACGGCGAGAATCAGCACCAGCTTAACCCATTCCGAGGGCTGAAAATGCATCGGCCCGAGCTTGATCCAGCGGCGCGCGCCGAGAACTTTCTGTCCCACCGCCAACACCGCCAGCAGGGCTACCAGGCAGACGCCGTATGCCCAGGGGACGTAATCGATCAACTTGTGATAGTCGATCTTCGAAAAGGCGAACATCGCCACCAGGCCGCCGGCGATCCAGTAAATCTGCTTGGTATGGAAGCCTGCATACTTGGTATGGAGCGTAGCAGAATAGATCTCCAGGACCGAAATCGTGCACAGCAACATCACCATGCCGAGCAGCGTCCAGTCGAAATCGCGAAAGCTCAGCATGCGACGCATCAGGGTTGCCTCTCCTTGAAACGCACAGGTGAGGCAAAGAGCCAGCCCGGCAAAGGAAGCCGGCCGCTGGCCAGGGCCTTGGACGGAAATAAAGAAGTCTCGGCTGCTGGGGCTGGCACGTTCGCCGCAGGATCGATCGTGAAATGTCCCGCATGAAGCGCAAAATCCTCTCCGAGCAGCCCACCGCCAATGCTCCGCTTCCGGTTAGCCGGCGCCGGCTCCGACCACACCGCCCCAACCTCAACTGGCTTGCTCAGGCTGGCCTGATCCAGGATGTTGTGATCCTTCATCCGTTTCTTGTTTACGTAGGCGATTGCAATTCTCTGGGCAATCATGGCTGAGCCCGAGCCCCAGTCGCCGTGCTCCTGCAGTACCGCAATCACGATCTCCGGATTCCGCCGTGGAATCATCCCCACAAACCAGGCATTTGGAGTCTTCTCTCCGCCTTTGGTGTGCGTATCCCCGCCGCCCACGACCTGGGCAGTCCCGGTCTTGCCTGCAAAGTCCACGCCGTCCAAGTGCGCAGCCTCGGCCGTGTGGTACAAACCGGGCGTCGTAGCGGCAGCCATACCATCAGTGATCGTCATCCACGTATCCGGGTTTATCGGGAACGTTAGGTCTCCTGAGCCGGGGAAGCTGTCCAGAACGGCCTGATGAAATTCAGGCGGCATCTGGTCCGGCGCAACCAGGTGCGGTCGCACCAGATGCCCATTCGAAGCAATTCCGCCCAAAGCCCGCGCCAGTTGCACAGGTGTCACCTGGGTCTCACCCTGTCCGATGCCCACCGATATAGTGTTGCCGGGGTAATACCTCTGGTGATAGTTCCTCATCTCCCATTGCGTCGAAGGCATCACGCCGGCCATCTCGTTTGGCAGGTCGATGCCGGTTTTCGAGCCCAGGCCAAATCCCGTCGCGTACTTGGCAATGGTGTCGATGCCCAGCTTTTGCGCCAGCGTATAGAAGAACGTATCGCACGACATCGGAATAGCTTCGTGAATATCCAGCATGCCATGGTGATGATCGCAGTGGAAGAATCGTCCATAGAAATTGGCGCCGCCATTGCACATCACATGCATATTCTGCGCCACGCCCTCCTGCAGCCCGGCCGCTGACATGATGATCTTGAAGGTCGATCCCGGCGCAAGCTGATCCTGAATTGCTTTGTTCATCAGCGGATGGTTCGGATTCGTGATCAGCGCGTTCCAGTCCGTGCGGTTGATGCGAATGGCAAATGCATTTGGATCGTAGCTGGGGTGCGAGACCAAGGCCAGAATCTCGCCGTTGCGCGGGTCCATGACCACAACCGCTCCGTTGGCGTCGCCAAGCGCCAGTTCCGCGGTGCGCTGCATGTCGATATCTATAGTCAGCTTCAAGTCCTGCCCTGGAGTGGCATGCTGGATCCCCAGATAGCCCACCTCACGGCCGTGGCTGTCCACAATAACATCACGAGAGCCGTCCTGGCCTCTCAGAAGCGCGTCGTAGGTCTCCTCCACTCCCGCCTTGCCCACCACGTCACCCGGCTGGTAAGCCGCATAGCGCGAATTGTTCAAATCCTCTTCGCTCACCTCGCCTACGTATCCAATTAAGTGGGCGGCAAAGCCGTCGCGAGGATAAAGCCGCCGTTCCTCTTCGATCGTCTCCAACTCCGGCAGCTCATTGCGATGCGCCTCGATAAAGGCCTCTTCGTCCGGCGTCACGCCTTCCTTGATGGGGATAGGCTGGTAGCCAGGTGCGGCGCGGTAATGACGAAGATTCGCGCGCAACTGATCCAGATCCAGGTCCAGCCCCTTTGCGATCAGCGGCAGGTCAGCATCCACATTGCGATTCTGCTCGCGAACCAGAAAGCAGGAAACCGATGGGTAGTTGTCCACCAGCAAGCGGCCGTCGCGATCGAAGAGCTTGCCGCGAGCAGCCAGAACCGGCTCTTTGCGAACCCGATTCTGCTCTGCTAAAAGCTTGTAGTTATCCGCGCCCAGAACCTGCAGCCGCCAAAGCCCCGCCGTCAGCGCCAGCATCATCAGAAGAATGCCGTACTGCACCACCGCCAGCTTGATGGGTGAAAGCTTTTCGCCGCGATTGCCGCTCATTGAATACATAGGTTCTATACCTTAGGATAACGCCGTTTTCACAATTCCTGGGCCTTAATCCCGGGTCTCATCAATCCCTGATCTGCAGACGATCCAACAAGGGAAACAGCACCATCGCGATCAGCGAGTTGCCGACCGCCTTGAACAATTCCGTGTACCAGTTCCATTCCAGATCGAGCCCCAGCAGGACTCGGTCGACAAAAACATAAACTCCACTTGCAACCAGGGAAAGCACAAAAACGAAAAGCAGCCGGATGGTGAAGTTCTCGACATCGATGCGAATGCCGACCGACGCGGCCAGAAACCCCGCCACGGTCTTGGCTACTCCGTTGATGCCGATGACGTGGTGGGTGAGCGCATCCTCGAACAGGCCCATGCCCGCGCCCATCAGTGTGCCCTGGATGGGACTGCGCCGTCCTAATGCGAAATAGACCGTAACCACCAGCGGTAGGTCGAACCATGCGTAGCGGCCCAGCAGGCGCGGCAGCCAGGCCTGCAGCACAAGCGCTGCCAGCGGCGCCAATGCGTAGGCCAGAACAGGATAGCGGCGGATCTCAAAATCGCGGCGGAAGTCTGCGCCCAGGACGGACATGGCTAAGGCTTCTCCCCTGTTTTGGTTTTCGCGTCTGTTTTGGCCTTTGCGCCCGTCTTGGTCGTCGGGACTGTCTTAGTCTCAGCGGGTCTGCTTTCCGCGTCGGGACTGGCGTCCGCCGGAGCCTCCGTAACAGCGCTGGGCGTAAAGCGGTCAGGGTGCAGGGACGGAAGCAACTTCGGCTTTTCCTGCTGAGGATTAGCTGCAGACGCGGTTCGGTTCGGTACAGGCTGGCCTTGCCCCGGCGGCAATGTAGAATTTGCAGTCGTCCCAGCCGCCAAGCCTGGCGCCGGTGCGTTAGGGTCGGTCAGCCCAGGCAGCCGCTCTGCCATAATCGCCGATGCCTTTTTCTGCTCGTTGATGGCCGCCGCCTCCGCGCCCTTCAGTTCTTCGCTGGTGGCCAGATCCTGCTGCTGCTGGTCTGAGAAGCGCGGCTCGGTGTCGGTAATGACCAACACTTCGTCCAGTTGGTCGAGATGCGCGGCCGGCTTGATCATCACATCGATGAACGAGTCGCGAACGGGATCTTGGACCACCTTTTGCACCACCCCAACCGGCAGCCCGCGCGGAAAGATCAGGTCGCCGCCGGCCGTGAACACCTTTTCGCCCGGCTGAATGCGGTTGTCCGCCAGGATCCCGACAATTTGCAACTGGCCGGAAGCATTGCCGCGCAGGATGCCGCGAATCCGGGTAGTCTCAAGAATCACTCCCGCGCCGCTGGTCTGGTCGTTGATGGCCAGCACCTGCGCGGAGTGCGGAAAGACGTCGCGGACCTTGCCCACAATTCCGTCCGCGGTGATCACCGCCATGTCTGGACGAAGCTGGTAGTCGGAGCCTTTGTCGATGTAAAAGACGTGCGACTGATCGCTGCCGCTGGAACCAATGGCCTGTGCAGCCACCGTCTTGTAGATGTACTTCTCCTGGAAGCCGAGGATCGCCTGCAGCCGCTCGCCCTGTCGAGCATCCTCAAGCAGCGAGGCCTGCTCCAGCCGCAGCCGATCAAGGGTTTTCTGCAGATCCTGATTCTGCTCGCGCACGTGGCGCAGGTCTATATAGTTCTGCCAGAAGCCGCCCGCCCCCAGCTTTGACATGTGAATCAGACGCTCCGGAGGCGTAACAAATGCGCTGGCCCACAAACGGATCAGCCGAACACTCGCGCCGTCCTCCGAGTCAAGCGTGCTGCGCCCGGCGTTTGTCTGGCGCACCTGAACGGCCAAGCCTATGATCTGCGCCAGCAGAACGCCCAGCAGCACCAGTAAATTTCGATAGCGGACGAAAAACGATTCCATGACTCGTGATCGTACTGGGGAAGAAGATTACAAAAAAGCAACGCGAAATTGCCCGCCGGCACAACTGCTAAAAACTAACCGCCGACCTCTGACTATCGATCACAGTCCGATGCTTCAATCGATCTTGATCTTGCGCAGCAGCCGGAAGTCGGAGAGCATTTTGCCGGTGCCCAGCACCACCGAGGCCAGCGGATCGTCGGCGACCGAGACCGGCAGGCCGGTTTCTTCGCGGATGCGCTTGTCGAGATTCTTGATCAGCGCGCCGCCGCCGGTGAGCACGATGCCGCGATCGCTGATGTCGGCCGAAAGCTCGGGCGGCGTGCGCTCCAGGGCTACGCGGATGGCGTTCATGATGATCGCGATGCACTCGCCGAGCGCCTCGCGAATTTCGCTGTCGTCGATGGTGATGGTCTTGGGCACGCCTTCAATCAGGTTGCGGCCCTTGATCTCCATGGTCAGCGGCTTGTCCAGCGGGAACGCCGAGCCGATCTCGATCTTGATGTGTTCCGCCGTGCGCTCGCCGATCAGCAGGTTGTATTTGCGCTTCAGATAGTTGGTGATGGCCTCGTCCATCTGGTTGCCGGCCATGCGCACGGAGCGCGAATAAACAATGCCGGACAGCGAGATGACCGCAATATCCGTGGTGCCGCCGCCGATATCGACCACCATGTTGCCGCGAGGGCTCGGTGATGGGCAAACCCGCGCCGATGGCCGCCACCATGGCCTGCTCCACCAGGTAGACTTCGCTGGCCTTGGCGCGATAGGCCGAGTCCTCGACCGCGCGCTTTTCCACCTGCGTGATCTCGGAAGGCACGCCGATCACGATGCGCGGATGCACCAGCATCTTGCGGTTGTGCGCCTTCTGGATGAAGTAGTTCAGCATCTTCTCGGTGACTTTGAAGTCGGCGATGACGCCGTCCTTCATGGGCTTGATGGCCACGATGTTGCCGGGCGTGCGGCCCAGCATCTCCTTGGCTTCCTTGCCCACCGCTTCCACTTCGCCGGTGTTCTTGTTGATGGCCACAATGGAGGGCTCGTTGACAACAATGCCCTTGCCGGCCGCGAAGACCAGGGTGTTGGCGGTGCCCAGATCGATGGCCAGATCGCTCGAAAACATGCTGAAGAGCGAGCGAAGGCCGTGGGACCGCGAGGAGCGCGATGGATAACCGTTCAATGACATTGGGAAACTGAATCTACCTCAAAGCTTATTGTACGGCCAAGAGCGGCGCACGCGTCGCATTCCGGCAAAGGCCCATAAATGCGCGTCGCGCAATGTCCCACGATGCGGTAAACTCGTGGCTTGCCGAGGTGTTTCTCCTTTCGGGGGATTTGTGAACGGCTGATCGCGGAGTTCTGGCTGAGAACCACCGTCACTCGTCCCCAACTTTCGCTTTTCGAGGCTCTGATGGCATATCCCACGTACCACAATCTGATTGGCGGCCAGTGGCTGCCTGCCTCGAGCGGCAAGACAATTCTGAACCTGAACCCGGCCGACCACCGCGACGTGGTGGGGGCGTTTCCGTCGTCGCATGCTGAGGATGTGGCGCTGGCCGTGGCCGCGGCAAAGAGGCCTTTGCCTCGTGGCGGCTGGTTCCGGCGCCCAAGCGGGCTGAGATGCTGATGCGGGCCGGCCTGCTCTGCAGCAGCGCAAGGAGCAGTATGCCCGCGACATGACTCGCGAGATGGGCAAGGTGCTGGCGGAGACGCGCGGCGACGTGCAGGAAGCGATCGACGAGGCTTTCTATGTTGCCGGCGAGGGACGACGGCTTGTTCGGCCAAACCACGCCCAGCGAGTTGCAGAACAAGTTTGCCATGAGCGTGCGCATGCCGGTGGGCGTGGTGGGGCTGATTACGCCCTGGAACTTTCCCATGGCGATTCCCAGTTGGAAGCTGTTTCCCGCGCTGGTCTCGCGGCAATACTTGTGTCATCAAGCCGGCGGAAGATACGCCGCTTTCGACTTACAACCTGGTGCAGGCGCTGGTCGACGCGGGCCTGCCGCCGGGCGTGGTCAATATTGTCTGCGGCCTTGGACCGGAGGCGGGCGCTCCGCTGGTGGAGCACCCGCGATGTCCGCGCCATCAGCTTCACTGGGTCGAGCGAGGTGGGTTCGCTGGTGGCCCAGCGCGCTGCCGCAACATTCAAGCCGGTTTCGCTCGAAATGGGCGGCAAGAACGCGCAGATCGTGATGGACGACGCCAACCTGGAACTGGCTCTGGAAGGCGCGCTGTGGGGCGGTTTCGGCACTACCGGACAGCGCTGCACGGCCACCAGCCGCATCCTGCTGCAAAAGGGAATTGCGGACAGGTTTACCGCCGAGTTTGTGGCGCGTGCCAGGAAGCTTAAAGTCGGCAACGGACTGGATGAGTCCGTCGAGGTGGGTCCGCAGGTAAATCCGAGCCAGATTGCAACTTCGGCAAGATATGTCGAGATAGCTCTCGCCGAGGGAGCGAAGTTACTTGCCGGAGGCCACGCCCTGACCGAAGGAGCTTATGCGCACGGCACTTTTTTTGCGCCGACAGTTATAGGCGGAGTTACACCGTCAATGCGCATTGCCCGAGAAGAAGTGTTTGGCCCGGTCGTAAGTCTGATCGAGTTCGAGACCTTCGAGGAAGCCATCGAGATAGCCAACTCCATCGACTACGGCCTTTCGACGGCTTTGTATACAAGAGATGTGAACCGCGCCTTCGCGGCGATCCGCGACTTGGAGGCTGGGATAACTTACATCAACGCTCCTACTATCGGCGCCGAAGTTCACTTACCCTTTGGCGGGGTCAAGCACACCGGCAACGGCCACCGCGAGGGCAACGGCGCCATCGATTTCTTCACCACGTGGAAGGCAGTCTATGTCGATTACTGCGACAAGTTGCAACGGGCGCAGATCGATAACGCGGAGTGAGAGATGAATATTTTGCAATGGGTGAGATGGAAGCTTGGCATAACTACTGAAGCTGATCGTTCGGACGACTGGCCCTGCGTCGTCCTCTTGCTTAAGGAACCGCTGTTCCCATCGCTGGAAGCAGCTGTGCAAGTGGGCCAAGCATCGTGGGGAGCCCATGCGCCAGTCGAACTGATGTCAGTTGCGAATGGCGGGAAAAGCTATGTTCTCACCAGCGGCACATTTGTCTTTTCGGTGAATTTAGGTGCTGGCCCATACGGCCTGGAAGGGCAAGAACCCTCCGAGGCCCAGCAACGCCCTTGGGACGAACATAAAGCTTGGCTGTCCGTCGATGCTCCAACCGCAAAAGTTGAAAAGCTTCGTCAGTCCAAGGCGCTGGGTGGGGTCTATCAGCTGCTTCTTGTTTACGCGTTGAAATCCTGGTCACCAAATTGTCTTGGCATATATTTCCCTTCCGAGAGCATTACAATTCCGAATCTTGGGGACTTGGCTCAAAGTTTGCAGTGGGGCCGACAAAACGGCATTGACCTCAGCTTTCTGAAGTAGAGATTCATCTGTAGTTTTGTACCCAATTCCGCGCTACAATCTTCCCATGAGCCGCACCGCCGCCGAACTCCTCGAGGAAGCCCGCCAATTGCCCCCAGGCGAACTTGATTGGCTCATTGGGGAACTCCTCCAAGAGGGCGACGGTTCCAGCGATGCGGAAATCGACGCTTCCTGGAAAGCCGAGGTTGAGCGGCGAGTGGCCGAGGTTGATGCAGGGACCGCAGTTACTTATTCCTGGGAAGAAGTGGAAGCGCCGTTGCGTGCCAGGTTGGCCAGGTGAAGCGGAAACGCCTCCGGATTCAGTCGCAAGCTCAGGAGGAAATCAACGAGGCGTTTGAATGGTATTTCAAACGCAGTCCTGTAGCAGCCACGCGTTCCTCACGGAAATTGGAACCTCATTGAAGCAGATCGTTTCCAGCCCACAGATCTATCATCCTTACACAAAGGGCACCCGGAGACGCGTGCTGGCAAGGTTTAGGTATACTGTGATCTTTCTTGAAAAGGACGATGTTATCCTGATGGTCGCAATTGCCCATGCCAAACGGCGTCCAGGTTACTGGAGCAAGCGCCTCTGATATCTCCTTTTGGTGCCCGTTGTGCATCACACATCGTGAGGAGAAAGACCCATGATCATCGGCGTTCCCAAAGAGGTCAAGGACAATGAGGCTCGTGTCGGCGTCACTCCGGCGGGCGTGAAGGCGCTGGCCGAGGCAGGGCACTATGTGCTGGTCGAGACTCAGGCCGGCGCGCAATCCGGATTTCCGGATGCCGAATATCAGAATGCAGGAGCGGAGATTGTCGGCGACGCCGGCCAGGTCTGGTGCAAGTCCGAGACGGTAGTCAAGGTGAAGGAGCCCATCGAGCAGGAATATGTATTCTTCCGCGAGGGCCTGGTGCTTTTTACCTATCTGCATCTGGCGCCGTTGCCCGCGCTCACCGACAAGCTGCTGGAGTCGAAGGTCATCGGCATCGCCTATGAGACGGTGCGCGACCGCCAGGGCACGCTGCCGCTGCTTGTGCCCATGAGCGAAGTGGCGGGTCGCATGAGCGTACAAGTGGGCGCGACTTATCTCGAAAAGGAACGCGGCGGGCGCGGCATTCTTCTCGGCGGTGTGCCCGGCGTCCCACCCGCTCACGTCTGCATCATTGGCGGTGGAATCGTGGGCACCAACGCGGCGCGAATCGCCCTTGGCTTTGGCGCTAAGGTTACGTTGGTTGATTTGAACCTCAGTCGCTTGCGCGAACTGGACGACATCTTCGGTGGACGGCTTTACACGCTGGCTTCGAATAGTTACAACCTCGCCCACGCGATAAAGGAAGCGGATTTGGTAATCGGCGGTGTACTGATTCCTGGCTCCATGGCTCCGAAGATTGTCACCCGCGCCATGGTGGCCGCCATGAAAAAAGGCGCGGTGATTGTGGACGTAGCCATTGACCAGGGCGGATGCGTTGAAACAGCGCGACCTACTTCGCACTCTAATCCGAGTTATTTGGTTGACGGCGTTGTCCATTACTGCGTGACTAACATGCCGGGAGCCGTGCCGCATACTTCCACGTTGGCGCTGACCAACTCAACCTTCCCCTATCTCCTCCGAATCGCCAGCCTCGGAGTTCGTGATGCGCTCAGGCAGGACGCTGGCCTGGCTGAAGGATTGAACACGTGGCTAGGGTCGCTAACTCACCGTGGCGTGGCCGAAGGCCAGCGCCGGCCCTGGACGGCCGCGGCAAGCCTGATTGCGTAGGTTCGCGGTTGCCGTAGAATGATCCTTCGCCACGGAGGACACCATGGAACGCCGCCAGTTTCTTACCGCTTCAATCGCTACCTCGGCCGTTGCCCTTTCAGGCAATGCCGCCGCACAAACTCCCGTCATCGCAAACCGCGAGTTTTACCAGCTTCGTCTTTATCACTTGAAAAGCGGAGCGCAACTGAAGTTGGCCGAGAGCTACTTCGCGGAGGCGCTTATTCCGGCTCTGACCCGCATCGGCATGGGCCCCATTGGCGCATTCAGCGTCACCATCGGGCCGGAGACGCCAGGGTACTACCTGCTCATCCCGGGCTCCTCGATCGAAGCGCAAGCAGCTCTGGATCTGCGTCTCGCCCAGGACGCCGATTTCTTGAAGATCGCCGAACCATTCTGGAATGCAACTGCGGCGCAGCCCGCATTTCAGCGCGTCGAGAGCTCGCTGCTGGCGGCTTTTGAAGGTTGGCCGAAGCTAATCGTGCCGCCCTTCTCCGCGACAAATAGCAAGCGGATTTTCCAGTTGCGCATTTATGAAAGCCCGAGCAATGGAGAGCATGTTCGCAAAGTGGAGATGTTCCATTCCGGCGAATTCGAGATATTCAAGGCGGCCGGATTCCATCCCGTGTTCTTCGGCGATACCCAGATTGGCGCGCGGATGCCCAACCTGCAATATATGCTGGCCTTCAATAGCATGGCCGAATTGGATGCTCAATGGGACGTCTTTCGCAACGATCCGGCGTGGAAGAAGCTCTCCGCCAGCCCACGCTTCAGCTTCGACAATATCGTGGATAACATCACCAACCTGGTTCTAAGCCCGCTGGGTTGTTCCCAGATATAGCCTCTATTACTGTTCCCCGTCTTCCAATCACGGTTCTATAATCGGCGCATGCCGCTTTTTGCCGATCCTCGGCGCCGGTCCATTGCTCTGCTTGCGTGCGGAGTGCTTTTGCTGCTCGGGGTGTTTGCCGGTCTCAACGCATTCAACACTGCCAACGTGCAATCTCTTAATTTTCTCAATCCGGAGACCTCCGGCGAAACGCTGGTCTTTACCGGCGTCTTGGTGCTGGTATTTCTGGTGTTGCTGGTTCTGCTGATGCTGTTTCTCAGAAACATGCTCAAGCTCTATGCAGACCAAAGCAGCAGTGCGCTGGGAGCGCGTCTGCGCACACGGATGGTTGTGGGTGCGGCATTGATCGCGCTCATTCCCGCGGTCTTCATGTTTCTTTTTAGTTTCACGTTGATGAACCGTTCCATCGACCGCTGGTTCTCCCAGCCCACGTCGGAGTTGCGCGAGGACTCAACCCGGGCCGTTTGGGAACTGGCACAATACGTCACAGCCAACGCGCGAGTGGAGGCGGAATCGATTACGGCCTCCGGAGCTCCAGACAGGGATTTGCCTGAGCTGCAGAACGCGCTCAATGCACATCGCATTACGCTGGGCGGCGGATTTGCCGTGGTCTACGGCAAGGATCTGCACCTGCTGACCAGCTTTCAGGAGCCGCCTGAACAAAGCCAGACCAGTTTGCTGCCCTGGCTCCCCACCAAGGCCGATGAAGGCGAGTTGGGGTCGGCGGTTCCGCTGCACGGGCCGCTTTCGGACGACCTTCTTTCCTCGGCACAGCGCGGCGATGAAGCAGTGATCAAGATTAGCGGGCATGAATATGCGCTGGGCATGTCGGCTACTGCTTCCGGTAAAGTGGTGGTCGTGGGGCTGCCCATGCCGCAGGGACTTAGCCAAACGGCAATACGCATCCGCGCCGGCGCTGACGCGTATTGGAAGCTATTCCGTTCACGCCGCCAGGTTCGGGACATATTTTTTCTGATGCTGTTGGTTATTACGGTCTTCGTGTTCTTTTCCAGTGTCTGGCTGGCGCTGTTTCTATCCAAGCAGATTACGCGACCGGTTGAAGCGCTGGGCGACGCAATGGATGAAATCGCCGCCGGCAAGTACAACCATCGTGTCGAGCTAGTGGCAAATGGCGAGATGGGCGACTTGGTGCGCGCCTTCAACCATATGGCTGCGGATTTGGAAGCGAGCCGGCAGTTGGCTGAGAGTTCATCCGCGCAACTGACCGCGGCCAACCTGGCCATTGAAGAGAGACGCCGCGAGTTGGAAACCATCGTCGAAACCATTCCGAGTGGTGTAGTAACGCTGGATGGAGCAGGCGTGGTGCTTCAATCCAATCGCGCTTTTGCGGCGCTCATGGGCCGCCGCGACGACCACAGCCTCGTGGGCGAGAGGATCGATGCGCTGCTGCCTTCCGATTGCGCCGACGACTTGGCCGGTGTAATTCGGCGCGGCCAGCGCATGGGCGCGGCCTCCACCGAGATTGAGTTGCACTCCCGGGGAAACACGGCTCATCTGGCCGTTACCAGCGCGCGGCTTGACTTGGCGCATGGGCAGACGGGGACGGTGCTGGTGATGGAGGATACAACGGAACTGCTTCGTGCTCAACGTCAGTTGGCCTGGAAAGAAGTGGCCCAGCGCGTGGCTCACGAGATTAAGAACCCGCTTACGCCCATTGCACTTTCCGCCGAGCGCATCGGCCGCCACCTGGATCGCGGTTCGTCCGAATCGCCCAACATCATTCGCAAATGCACCGAAGTGATTCTGGGCTGTGTTGGCACCTTGCGCACGCTGGTGGATCAGTTCTCCGCGCTGGCACAGTTTCCGGCATCGCAGCCGCGGCCATGCGATTTGAACCGCGTCGCCGAGGAGGCGCTGGCTCTGTTCGCGGGCAGGCTGAACGGCATCACCGTGAAGTGGGACATGGAGCCTGACTTGCCGACGGTCATGGCCGATCCTGAGGCAATTCGCCGCGCATTGGCTAATCTGATCGACAATGCAGCCGAGGCCATGCACGGCAGCTTGCTGCGCGTGCTGGGTATTCACACTTCGCTCAGCGAAGATGGTGCGTCGGTCGAGGTTGTCGTTTCCGACACGGGCCACGGCCTCACAAATGAGATTCGCGAACGGCTGTTTCTGCCCTTTTATTCCACCAAGCAACGGGGCAGCGGCCTTGGCCTCTCTATCGCGGCGAAGATCGCTCAGGAGCATGGCGGTTCATTGCGTGCTGAGGGCAACACACCCAAGGGCGCTCGTTTCCTGCTGCGGCTACCTTTGATGGAGCCGGCTGTTGCCGCTCAACTGCCCCCGTCCACACTCGATGGCAGAGCCATGACAGCGAGCAGCGTGGTTGAGCGCGTCAAGGAACTGCAATCGTGAATCACATTCTGGTGGTCGACGACGAAGCTGAGATTCGCACGTCGCTCGAAGAGATTCTGCGCGAAGAAGGCTATAGCGTGGCCGGAGCCTCCACTGCCGCGGAGGCTATGGTGCTGATTCAGGATGCGCCGTATGATGTGGTCCTGCTCGACATTTGGCTTCCCGATCGCGACGGCCTCGATGTTTTGGGCGACATTCACCAGTTGGCCGTGGAGATGCGGCCGGAGGTGGTGATCATCAGCGGCCACGGCACTATTGAGGCCGCGGTCAAGGCGACCAAACTAGGCGCATACGACTTTCTTGAGAAACCGCTCTCGCTTGATCGCACGCTGATTGTGCTGAAGAATGCCGTTGAAGCGCGACGGCTGCGCACGGAGAACCTCGAGTTCAAGCGCCAGTTCAACGCCGGCTCTGTGCTCACCGGCGAGAGCGTTCCCTTGAAGGCGCTGCGCCAACAGATTAGATTGATGGCGCCCACCAACGGCCGTGTGCTGATCTACGGCGAGTCGGGCACAGGCAAGGAATTGATTGCCCGGGCAATTCATGCCGAGAGCCTGCGCCGCGATCGTGTTTTTGTCGAGCTGAACTGCGCGGCCATCCCCGAGGCCATATTGAGGCGGAACTCTTCGGCTATCGGTTCAGCGCGATAGGTCAGGGCTTTAGCCCGGCCCTCAAGGTGCTCCAACGGAACAGCGCGGTACGCTGGAGCGCGCCGACGGCGGCACGCTCTTCCTCGATGAAGTGGGCGACATGAGCCTCAAGACGCAGGCCAAGGTACTTTCCGCGCTCGACGATCAGCTGTTCACGCCAGTCGGCGGCACCAGCCTCTGCGCGTGGATGTGCGCCTGATTGCCTCCACCAACAAGGATCTCGAAGAAGAGATTGCCAAGGGAAATTTTCGCGAGGACCTTTTTTACCGGCTCAATGTAGTCCCGTTTTTCGTCCCGCCGCTCAGAGAGCGCAAGCAGGATATTCCGCTGCTGGCGCGCGAGTTTCTGCGGAGTTTGGCCGCCAGTACGGCCGCCCGCGCATGGAGATTGGCGACGAAGCGCTGGAGGTGCTGGCGAATCTACCACTGGCCGGGCAATGTGCGCGAGTTGAAGAACGTGGTCGAGCGCGTACTCATCCTCAATCCTCGTACACTGCGCATCGAGCGCAAGCATCTGCCGCCGCTCACCCATAAAGCCGCCACCCGCTCAACAGAGGAATTCTCTACGCTGCAGCAGGCACGCGACGCTTACGAGCGCGAGTACATCCTCAAGAAGATTGAAGAAGCCCGCAACAACATCAGCCACGCCGCCGAGTTGCTGGGCCTGGAGCGCAGCCATTTATATCGCAAGATGAAGGCGCTCGGGATTGGCGTGCGCGAGTAGGCTGTCCGTAATCGAACAATTCTTTGCGAAAACGGACGAGTAACGGGCCGCCGCGCAAGCGCAATACTTTGCTAACCTATTGCTAATGAATAAGTTGATAGTTGTCAGACCAGCCGAAAATGTGGCTATCGAATTGCTGATGAAATCAGCTGAAGAATCTTCTACGGAGGCAATCGATGGCATATTTCGAGCGGGTGCGCGATGTAGTTTCGGGGCCGTTCAGTCCCGATGT
>CAVVXR010000017.1:0-113835 GCA_963752215.1 uncultured Acidobacteriaceae bacterium
CTGTTCCACACTGTTTCTATGTAGGCCAGGGAGTACCCCGGGGTGCCCGGCGCGGGAGCATTCTTGCCTAGTTTGATTGCAGGCAATTTCGGTGTGCGATCAGTTCGACGTGCAGGCGGCGCGGCCGCGGCCCGCGGAGCCCCATTTGCAGCCTGCGGGTTTTGTACTCGGTTCCATATCATCGTCGATCGTGGACTCCCGTCCAGCGGGCGGTGCTTTGCTCTTGTGCAGGTTAATCTCACATTGCGCCGGCAACAATCCCACCTTTGAGCCAAAGCGAGACTGCCACGAACGCCTTGATCCTATCAAAAGGCCCGATCGCAGTCTGAGCGGAACTGCCCGTGGCGGGAGCTCGAGAGAATAGCCGGATGTTATTTCAAAGCCCCAGCTCCCCCGCGCGCTTTTTCATCGCCTCAAGGCAAAACCCAATATGCGCGTCGAGATCGACGCCCAGCTCCGCCGCGCCCTGGATCACGTCGTCGCGATTTACGCCTCGCGCGAATGCTTTGTCCTTCATCTTTTTTCGCACGCTGGCCACCTCAACATCGGCGATGGCCTTGGTCGGCTTTACCAGCGCGCACGCGGTCAGGAAGCCAGCCAGCTCATCGCAGGCAAAAAGGACTTATCCAGATGCGTCACGCGCGGGCACGCCGGAATATTGCGCATGGCCGAGGATGGCTGTGCGCATCTCCACCGGCCAGCCCAGCCGCTCCAGTTCGCGGACGCCTACAAATGGATGCTCTTCGAGCGAAGGATGGCGCTCGTAGTCGAAGTCGTGCAGCAGGGCAGTGGTCGAGTAGAGCTCGATCAAGCTGCCGCGCGTTTCGCGCCGGTCAGCCCAAGCCGGTCGGCTTCCGCCTCGCCGCAGGCGGCTACGCAGGCTTCAACGGCCAGTGCGTGCTTGCGCAGGCTCTCGCTCTGCGTCCACTCGGTCAGCAGTTGCCAGGCCTGGGCGCGGCGAATAGTGCGCTGCCTGCTCGAGCTTCGAGTTATCTGCTTCGCATGAAAAATTTTTTCTCCTTGTTGCTTCATTTGGTTCGTGCTTCTTCGGGTTTTTCAGGGTATGATGGGGAAATCTTAGGCAGATGTTGACCCTAAGTTTCTACTTGACAATTATGGTTCACATCCCCGAAAGTAGCAAACATCGCGGTGCAAAAAAGCACCCCGGAGAGTCCCGCTCTGGCACTCCGCACACGGCCGATGGCAACCACCCTAGTGAGCGTGGAAACACGCGAAGTTGTGCGCTGCGATTACTGCAGCCTGGTCCAATACAGAACCACTCAACTCCCTTTGCAGAAAATGCCACAGACCCCTCGATGTCGAGGAGCCTGTGCGTCCGGTTCTGCAACTGGTGGCCGCCAGCCCTCGGCGCCGGCTTCGGCCGAAGCCGGGCTGCAGGTGGCGGGGCAGGTGCGCGATATCCGCAAGGCGCGCCACCTGAGCCAGCGGCAACTGGCCGGGCGGATGCAGGTGCCGCGCACCTACATCTCGAAGATCGAGAACGGCAAGGCGATTCCGACTCTGGGTTCGCTGGAACGGCTGGCCGCGGCGCTCGAAGTGGACATCAGCCAACTGGTCCGCGACTCGCGCAGCCGCCGCGACGAGGAAGTCGCCGCGATCTTCGCCGATCCGTTCCTGGCCGAGATCGCAGCCATGCTGCCCCATCTGGAGCCGATGCATCGCACGCTGTTCTCAGGCGCGGTGCGGGATGCCGCGACGGGCCGCCGCCGCACCGCCTAGACGCGCGCGGATCGGCTCTGCTTTGGGCCGACTGGCTCGAGGCCGGCGGCAGCGGCCTGTGCGTCAGGCGGCCTGCATTGCGAGCGGAACGCGATGCGGCGGAGTCCCATGTTAGCCGGTCGATTGTGCAGGCCGGCTTCGTTCATCGAGCGGCCTCCGCCGACGGAGTATCCCGTAATTGCGGGGCGTCGGCGCATGTGCTACGGTCGATGATGGAACGCCTTGGCTTCGCGCTGTGCAGGCATTCTACCGGCTACTGCCGTGCATTGCGGCAAACGCCCGCGATTCGGCATTCACAGCCCTGGCTGCGGTTTCCATGACTCCTGATGCTGACGAGGGCGCTGACTGAGAGCCGCAAAAGCAATGTAGAGGCGAGTCCCTTGTATTCTTCCGGCACGCTGCGCATCCATGAACTGACCGCGGAGGAGCGCGCCGTTTACGCGACGCTGAAGCCGGAGCGTCTGCCGGAGCACGTGGCCATCATCATGGACGGCAACGGCCGCTGGGCCGGCCATCGCTCTCTCAAGCGCTTCCTGGGCCATCAGCAGGGCGCCAAAAGCGTGCAACTGGTCACGGAAACAGCATCGCGCATTGGCTTCCCTGGCTGACGCTCTACGCGTTTTCACTGGAAAACAATCTGCGCCGCCCGCGCGCCGAAGTCAACTTCCTCATGCGCCTGCTCAAGACCTATCTGGAGAGCAATCTGCAGCGATGATGGACAACAACGTGCGCATGCGCTACATCGGCCGCACCCACGAACTGCCGCCCGAGGTGCAGGACAAGATGGCCTGGGCAGCGGAAGCCACGGCGCGCAACACCGGCACCACGCTGACGCTGGCGCTGAACTACGGCGGCCGGTCAGAGCTGGTGGACGCATTTCGCGGCCTGGCGGCGGAGATGAAGCTCAAGCACATCGGCCCCGACCGCATTACCGAAGAGGACATTCATCGCCATCTCTATACGGCGCACATGCCGGACCCCGACCTGCTGATCCGGACTTCCGGCGAGATGCGGCTATCGAATTATCTGCTTGTGGCAGGTGGCCTACGCCGAGATCTTCGTCACTGAGCGGCTGTGGCCGGACTTTCGCGGCATCCATCTGCTCGAGGCCATTGCGGACTTCCAGCGCCGCGAACGCCGCTACGGTGGACTGGGCGAAGGCTCCGGCGAGGTGGACGAAGAGGTTGAGCACTACAAGATCATCGCCAGTTAAAGCACTCCACCGAACCCCATGAAGGCCGCGAAGCTCCTGCCCCTATGACTCCATGCCTCGCTGAATCCTGCCATTACTGCCTCGTTTGTGTGATTCACAAATCCCTCAGATTCGCCAACACTACAATTGATTACTTTCGATATTCCTGGGGACACTTTTTCGTGTACAGGCATGGTCTGGTGAGCAGATTCTGACGATCTGGAGATGGGGGGCATAAATCCATTGGAAAACGAGAAGAAAGCGGCCGCGAAGCAAAACTCCACCGCCAATGCCAAGCTGGCTGAACAAATGCGCTTCCGACTGAAGGAAGCAATGGCGCAACGCGGGGGCTCGGAGGCCTTCGTGCATTGGCTGCGATCGGATGGCGGGAAGAAGTTTGACTCGTTGGGAGCGTAATTGGCATCGTCGAGTCGATCACGAAATGGGGCTGACGAGGAATGTTGCAGCCCGAATTGAGGGAGACCCTTACAGGACCGGATTGTTGAAGTCGGCAATGAACTGAATGCCTGAAACGTCCAACTTTGCAATTGTTTGTCGCCCGTGAGAAACAGGTCGATCCCGGCCGAGGCTGCGCAGGCCAGATGAATCGAGTCGGCAATTTTCAGTTTCTGTTTTGCGCGAAGCGTGACGAACGGTGCGACAGCCCCTTCGTCAAACGGCAAATAGGAGAATCCCATCTCCGCAATGGTTTCGCGCACGGCCAGTGCCTTCTGTGGAGATCGGCGATTTTTCCGCTCCGGCCGATCACCTCACCCAGAGCAAGGTAACTCGTAAAAGCGAATCGCCCCTCGATGGGCTCGATCGAGAAGTTGCTGTGCTCGAGCGGAGAACGTCGGATGGTCCTCAAGCAGATAGATAAACAGCATGGTGTCCCAATAGATACGGCTCATGCGGCGTCCTCATCCTCCGACCGAATCCACCGCAGAAACGCTTCTCCGCCTCCGTACGCGGCCAATTCTTCTTTCAAGAGGCCGCGCAGTCTTCTCTGTCAGCCGAAAGCCCAATGCGCAGAAGGACTTTCGCGGGATCGCATTGGTTCCTCTCAAGAGGACTTCTGCTCAGCTCCGCTGGCGCCGTTGGAATCTGCAGCGCGATAGTGGAAAACCACAGTCGTACTCATCTTGGAGGGAGGGCCTTCGACGCCTTCGATCTCGAATCCCGTGCTCACGAAGGAACGTCTTTCTTTCAGCGCGCTGCAGACCTGAGGAATATTACCTGGGGGAAAGCCTTGGGCCACCAAATCCTGCAAGAACATCTTTGACTGCTACCGAAAATTGCTTTCTTCCCGCGCGGAGCGCGGGCTCCAGATACTTTTCCGAGTGCTACGGCCCGGACTTGTTCACTTGATCCATGACTCATTGTCATTTCCTCTCTTTGAAATCTCGGGACCGGGTCAATGTTCCAGGAGCAAACAGAAAAACCATCATTCTAGACAAGTCTGTCAAATAGACTGTTGATTGCTATGTCAGACTGTACTCGTAGAACTGTCCTGATGGCTGCATGACCTTATGTGAGCAGGCTTGCAACCGGCTCTGGCGGTGTATCCTCAACCTGGCAATGAAACGCATCCTGACAGCCCTGGTATTGATTCCGCTGGTCCTGGTGCGGTGTTCCTGGGGCCGAGGTGGCTGATCTCTTCTGATGACTGCAGCGCTTGGCAGTTCTGGCGGCGCTGGGAATACTTGGGAATGGCGCAGCGGGGCGGGGCCAAACCGCCGCGGATCGCGGTGCTTGGTGGCCATTGCGTGCCTTTTTGCCGGCAACTTTCAATTATCCCGACCAGACCATCGGTCGATCTTCGGCATCCTGAGCCTTGCGCCTGCTGGTTTATTGCACCTTCAGCTCGCCAGTTGAGCGGTGTATGGCGGATGCGGCGGTCTCCATTTTCTGTCTTCTTCTATATCGGGCTTACGCTTGTTGGCCCTGCCTGCCCTGCGCGAAGAAGCCAATGGGCCTTCGCTGCTGACATTCCTGTTGTGCGTGGTCTGGGCGGGAGATATTGCGGCGCTCTACGTGGGCCGAGCCTGGGTCGGCACAAGCTTGCGCCCCGCCTCAGCCCCAACAAGACCTGGGAGGGTGCGGTCGGGTCGGTGGCGGGCAGCCTGCTTGTCGCCGGAGGGCTGCTGGCCCTGGCAGACATGCTCGCCAATGGTTCGATTCGGCCAGGCTTTCCTACCCGTGAAGATATCTGGTACTGGCTGGCGCTGGCGGTGCTGGTAAACGTTGCGGCGCAGGTGGGCGATCTGGCGGAATCGGCGCTGAAGCGGTCGGTCGGGGTCAAGGACTCAGGGACGCTTGCTTCCCGGCCACGGCGGGGTTCTCGATCGCATCGATGCGCTGCTGCTGGCCGCTCCGGTGCTGTGGTACGCTCAGGTTATTCACCAGCGGTTCTAGTCGGTTTCGGTGTCTGCGCATTTTAAAGCGGTCGCGCATCGATCCGCGGAATTCGAATCACAAGATCTCTTGAAGCGACTCGCCATCCTCGGTTCCACCGGCTCCATCGGGCAGAGCACCCTCTCCATCGTTGAGCAGTTTCCCGACCGCTTTCAGGTGGCGGCGCTGGCTGCCGGACGCAACGTTGACGAGGCTTTTGCGCAGGCGGTCCGCTGGCGGCCAGCGATGGTTTCGCTGGCTACCGAAGAGCTGGCCGCGCGAGTTGCCGCACGGCTGCGAACGGCCGGCGTCACGGGGATGAAGTCGTTCACGGCACCGATAGGCACCGTTGCCTGCGCGACCTTGCCCGATGCGGACTTCGTGGTTTCGGCCATTGTCGGCGTCGCCGGCCTTGAGGCCACGCACGCGGCAATCCTGGCAGGCAAGCCGGTCGGGCTGGCCAACAAGGAATGCATGGTGGCCGCGGGCGAGATTCTTACCCACGCCGCGCACGCAAAGAATGTGCCGATTCTGCCCATCGACAGCGAACACAACGCCGTCCATCAGTGCCTGCGCGTGGGCGCTCATGGCGAGGTGAAGACCATCTGGCTCACGGCTTCCGGCGGGCCGTTCCGTCATCTGCCGCTCGACCAATTCGCGGGCATCACGCCGGAGCAGGCGCTCAAGCATCCCACATGGGTGATGGGCCGGCGCATCACCATCGACTCGGCGACCATGCTGAATAAAGGCCTGGAGGTCATTGAAGCCTGCCGCCTGTTCGACGTGCCGCCCAGCCAGGTGCGGGTCACCGTACATCCGCAGTCCACCGTTCACTCGCTGGTGGAGTTTGTGGACGGATCGATCCTGGCGCAGATTTCGGTGACCGACATGCGGCTGCCGATTCTCTATGCGCTGGCCTATCCGGAGCGCCGGCCTCCACGCTGACATTCGACCTGGGCGCGTTGCGCCATCTGGACTTTGAGGAGCCCGACTTCGAGCGTTTCCCTGCCTGCGCCTGGCCTTTGAAGCGGCGGAAAAAGGCGGAGCCCACTGCATTGCCCTCAATGCCGCGGACGAGGTTGCCGTGGAGGCATTTCTTGGGCGGCGCATCCCGTTCATGGGAATCCCGCGTACAATTGAGAGGGTGCTCGCTGCGACGCCGGAGGCGCATCCAGCCACCATTGCGGAGGTGCTCGCCGCGGACCGGGAAGCGCGTCAAACGGCGCATGAGATGATTGGTGTGAGGCCTCGAGTGCTGGCAATGCGTCTTGATTGAAGGAAAAACGATCTATTTATGCATGAATTTCTGGTTTCTGTCTGTAGCTTTTGTCGTCCTTGTCGGCATGATGGTGGTGGTGCACGAGTTTGGCCATTTCGCCGTTGCCAAGCTTTGCGGCGTGCGCGTCGAGGCGTTTTCGTTTGGCTTTGGGCCGCGCCTGTTCGGCGTCAAATACGGCGACACCGACTACAAGGTCTGCCTGCTGCCGCTGGGCGGCTACGTCAAGATGACGGGCGAAACGCCGGACCAAAATTTAGAATCTACCGGCGGGTCAGAAGCCGTCCTGGCGGATGACCCCGGGGCCTTCACCTCCCATCCGCGCTGGCAGCGGATGCTGATTGGTCTGGCCGGGCCGACCTCCAACTTCATCCTGGCCTTCGTTCTAATGCTCATTCTACTTCGGTTGGATCAACGAGGTGCCCAGGTATGAGATCACCACGACGACTATCGAGTGGGTAAGGCCGGTTCCGTCGCTGCGCAGGCAGGCCTTCATCCCGGCGACATCATCCGCCATTTCGACAACCGTCGACAACCCCGACTGGGACCAGGTTAACCAGCGCGCAGCCTTGAATCAGGGCCAGACTGTTCCCGTGACAGTGGATCGCAGCGGCCAGATCGCTGCAGCTCTCCCTGCAATCTGCCTCCTCCGACCAAGGGCGAGGACTTCGAATGAGCGACACTGGTGCAATTCCCGCAGTTTGTGCCCGGCCCGATCGGCGTGCAGACAGTTGCAGCCGGGAACGCCCGCGGCGCAGGCCGGCCTGCGCGACGGCGATGCAATCGAGTCTGTTGATGGCCATGCCATTCCACACCGTGCAGGCGCTGCTGGCTATACATGCAGTCGGTGAGGGCAAGCCCCGGTCTCGCTCGTTGTGATGCGCAATGGCATGACGCTGCCGCCGATGGTGGCGCATCCCGCCAACGACTCGATTCCGCGGCTGGAAGCTGGGCTTCACGCCAGTGCCGTTCCATTTCAACGCGATCCGCTGCCCGCTGGACAGGCAGCGGTCAAGTCGGCACAAGTTCTGCGCCGACAACTCCTCGCTGATCGTCGAAGTGCTTGGGCGAATCTTCACCCACAAGGTCTCCGTTTCGCAGCTTTCCGGCCCGGTGGGCATTGCGCGCATGGCCGGCGATGCGGCGGAGATGAAGGGGTGGCTACCCAAGTTTGGGCTGGCCTCGGCCATCAGCCTCAACCTGGGCATCCTCAACCTGCTGCCGTTTCCCATTCTCGACGGCGGCCTGATTCTTCTGCTGCTCATTGAGAGCGTGATTCGCCGCGACATCAGCGTCAACGTGAAGGAGCGCATCTACCAGGCCGCATTTGTGATGATCGTCGCCTTCTTCGCTTTCATCATCTTCAACGACGTGACCAAGCTGCCGATCTTCACGCATCTCAAGCCGTAAAGCATTGATCAGTGGTCAGTCGAACCGCCGATGACTGACGACGGATCACTGATCATTGACGACTGATGACTGACCACTGCCTCTATGCCCGTTACCACAGAAGTGCGCGTGCGCTACGCCGAAACCGACCAGATGGGCATCGTCTACTATGCCAACTACCTGGTCTGGTTTGAGATCGGGCGCGTCGAGCTGCTGCGTTCTCTGGGCCTTGCTTACAGCCAGTTGGAAACCGACCACGAGTGCATTCTGCCGGTGGTCGAGGCTAGTTGCCGCTATCGCTCCCCCGCCCGCTACGACGACGAAATTCTGATCGAGACGCGGCCGGCGCTTCTGCGCGGCTCGGTGATCAAGTTTGCCTATCGCATCCTGCGCAAGGCTCCCGAAGGCGAAGAGCCCACGCTTCTGGCCGAGGGCGAGACGGTCCACGTGGTCTGCGACGACCAACTCAATAAGAAGCCTCTGCCCGAGCACTACGCCGAAGCGTTGCGCGCATTGATGGCGGAAGAGTAGAGAGTCGCAAATGGTTGCCCCGTCCATTTCTCAGAGCGCGTCCGAATCACGGCCTAAGGAGCATGAGCCCGCTCTCAAAACCGCACCTGAATTGCAAGGGGTGCCCGCAGAGCTCTCTGGTCGCGAGCCGATTTTTCATCGCGCTGAATTTGGAACTACGCGTGCCGACTTCGAGCGCATGACCGCAGAGGATTATTGGGAGACCGGAGCCTCCGGGCGCCGCTACTCCATTGGACTACTTGTGACGCATCCCTTAACGGTGGGTGCAAATAATGGCTTTTGAGAAGGGTTTTGATATGAACACATTCCAACAATCTTTTTCTGCGGATTGCTACTGTAGTGGCGATTGCAGCCAGCAGTATCTGTCTTGGTGCCCAGACCGTTGCGCCTGCCAGCCAAAGCGATTCGATCACTGTGAGTATTGCTCTCGACAAGGATCGCTTTCCAGTTGGCGAGTCACCTAGTGTTCGTGTAACGATGAACAACCGAACGGACCATGACTTGCCTTTTCATTCCGGTGCGATCCGACTCCATATTGAAGGGAAAAACGGTGAGCCGACAACGAGATTGCGCTCAGCGGATGACGACCGGAAAACTACTTCCCGGCGAGGCCCCGCTGATGGAAGAGTGGAAACGCAGAGATGTTCATTCCCGAGGGGAAACCGAGAACTCAGACTATCGATGTCAGTTATTTCTACGATTTGAGTGCGCCTTATAAATATATAGTGTACGCGGATGTCAGGGAAAAAATATCCGATGTCAGGTAAGTGGCTCCGCACCAACACAGCGCAGTGTCGAAATTGTGGCGCCAACTCAATAGCTTGGTGATGAAATGCCCCGGATTTATGCTCGAATCTTTGCTTTGGCAATAATCATAGTGATTAGCGACTCCAGCGGCGTCTGCCTTTGGTGGCCAGACCGTTGTAGCTGCCAGCCAAACCGATTCAATCACCGTGAGCATGACTCTCAGACAAGGATAACTTTCCAGTTGGCCATGACCTGACCCGGCAGTGCGTGTTGGACACGTTGGAGGAGCGGTTCTCCGTTCCTCACGCAGATGTCTGGGAGACGCGAGACTTTTATTGCCGCAGATTGTCTGAAGATACTTATTTGCTGACTTACACGCTGCTCCAGGACCACGAGCGGCAAACACGGCGAATGACCATCTGGCGCAGCACCGCCGACGGCTGGAAGATTGTCTACCATCAGGGAACCATCGTGCAGAATGCCTGAAGAGCAAAGGCCGCAAGCGAGCTAGCTGACTTCAATTCCGGAAGAGGGGAATTTTAGTTGCTGCTCGGACGAGATCCGTTCCAGGTGAAACTTCCGGCACGCCTCAATCTCGCTCGGCACCAGGACGCGGTACAAAGTGCCATCGCGGTTTGGCTCGCCCTCTTTTCGTATTGCGCCAATGTCTTCCAGCGCGCGAAGCGTCTCCTGCACTTTGCCCAGTGAGATCGTGTTCTCGGCAGCATGCGAATAGGATGATCGAACCACTGCGCGGCTCAGGTAGCGCGTGCTCGCGCGCAGATGAGGGCTACCGTTTTTTGCGATGGAGTGCCGAAATAAGAACCAATAGAAGGCGGCATCGTAGGGCGTGAGCAGCGGCTGCAGATCGTCAACGATTTGCTGAATGATGAGCGGCAATTCCTGCGCGGGAAAATCAGGATCGCCCGCGGACGGTCCGGCTTTCATTTCAACTTCAACTTCGTTCAGAAGTTGACGAATCCTGTCGATGCGCTCGTTCATGTTGCATCGAATTTTACACCCCATTGAACGGAACAAAGCGAAATTCCGAGTTCAGCGCAGCACCAGGGCCAGCGCAAAGCCATCGTATCCTTTCGCTCCCACAGTCTGAAGCGCGGTTGCGCTCAAGCGCGGTTCTGCGGCCAGCAACTCGGTGAAGCGGCGAATGCCTTGGATGTCGTGATCATTCGAATCGGCATCAACGACCCTTCCGTCTCGGACCACATTGTCGGCCACGATCACCGTCCCCGCGCGCGATAGCTTCAACGCCCATTCCAGATATTCCGGATAGCTTTCTTTATCGGCATCAATGAAGATCAGATCGAATGGCGCGAAGGCAGAGTGTTCCAGCTCAGGAAGGTTACTGATCGCTCGTCCCACGCGCAGATCGACGCGGTCCAGCACGCCCGCGTTACGCAGATTCTGGCGTGCGATATTGGCATGATGTGGATCGAATTCCATCGTCACAATCTTCCCGTCTTCAGGCAGCCCGCGAGCCATCCAGAGCGTGCTGTAGCCGCCCAGTGTTCCAATCTCAAGCACGCGCTTCGCGCCGGAGATGCGCACCAGAAACTCAAGGAATTTGCCCTGCAGCCTGGTGACGTCGATCGCCGGAAGGCCGGCCTTTTTATTTGCTGCGAGGGAGGCATCGAACTCGTCGTTAGCGCCGGCCGGCGCCAGCCGATCGCAGAAGTAGCGGTCAACCTGTGTCCATTGTTCCTGCATGTGAATCTCCTTCCGGCGTTGCCGGAGAATCGGCTTTGAATCGGGCCCCGCCTTTAGTGCTTATACAACAGCGGAAATGAGATGCATTTGCCAGGTGAGACGCCCCGTTGCACGTCGTGAGTTCAGGCGCTCTAAAATAGCCTGGTGGCAGCTTCCGTGAAAAATCTGACTACATTGAATGCCCGCATTGTGGCCTGCGATCGTTGCGAGCGGCTGCGGCCTTATTGCGCGGAGATTGCTCGGGTGAAGCGGCGCGCTTATGCGGAGCTTGATTATTGGGGCCAGCCGGTGCCCTCGTTCGGCGATGAGGATGCGCGGGTGTTGATTTTAGGGCTGGCTCCGGGAGCGCATGGTTCCAATCGCACCGGGCGAATGTTTACCGGCGACGGGTCGGGGGACTTCCTGTTTCCAGTGTTGCATGAGGCCGGGTTTGCATCGCAGCCAAATGCCATCACGCGCGACGACGGGATGAAGCTTTCTGATCTTTGGATCAGCGCTGTCGTCCGCTGCGCTCCGCCGGGCAACAAACCCACTCCTGAGGAGCAGCGTAACTGCGCGCCGTGGCTGGATGAGGAGATTCAATTACTGCGCGATTTGAGAGTCGTTGTTTGCCTGGGCAAGATCGCGTTTGACGGATTCCTTGCCCATCAACTGCGCGCCGGCAGGCTGAAATCGCGCGTGGGATTCAAGTTTGGGCATGGCGCGGAGTATGAGTTGCCGAGCGGGCTTACGCTGATTACGAGTTATCATCCATCGTTGCAGAACACGAATACGGGCAAGCTGACGCGGGCAATGTTGCTTGGCGTTTTCGAGCGAGCGCGTGAATTGGCCGACGTACGGCCTTCACTCCAGGGCTGAAGGACATAGGACGAACTTACTCCGCTTTGACAACCGAAGCGGCGATTCTCCTCAGTTCCGGCAGCACGCGCCCAATGCAATCGGCGCCGCGTCGCGCCGACCCAGCGCAAAGTAAACATCGCGATAGAGCCTGTAGAGCTGCTTCGTAAACTGCGCTAGCTTTTGGATCGGGCTCGACCGTGCGCAACGGCAGACAGACCGCGGCCTGCGCTTCTTCAATGGTCTTGTACGCGCCGGCCGCGAGCAACGCAAAGATGCCCGAGCCGAGACTCGTGGGAATGCCCGCCGGCACGAGCACCGGCTTGTTCAGCACGTTGGCGTAAACCTGGTTCAGCACTTCGCTTTTTTGCGGAATGCCGCCGGCGTTGATGACGCGGTCGATGCGGACGCCGTGCTCGGCCATGCGCTCAAGAATGATGCGCGTGTGAAATGCCGTGCCCTCGATGGCGGCAAACAGCTCGTCCTGCGCGGTGTGAACCAGATTCCAGCCCAGCGTGACGCCGCCCAGTTCGGGATTGACGAGCACGGTGCGGTCGCCATTATCCCAACTCAGGCGCAGCAGGCCGGTTTGCCCGGCTTTGTACTCTCCAGCCCTTCCGAGAGCGCGGCAACAGTAGTGCTGGCGCGGCGCGCGATGGCGTCGAAAATGTCGCCGGTCGCCGAGAGTCCGGCCTCAATGCCCGTGTAGTCAGGATGCACGCTGCCCGGCACCACGCCGCAGACGCCGGGAACGAGCTCAGCCTCGCGTGCCATGGCAATGATGCATGTGGAGGTGCCGACCACGTTGACCGCATCGCCTTCGCGGATGTTCGAGCCGATGGCGTCCCAATGCGCGTCGAATGCGCCGACGGGAATAGGGATGCCGGCGCGCAGGCCGAGCGCGTCTGCCCATTTGGCCGAAAGATGGCCGGCCAGGTGATCGCTGGTCAGATATTCGCCGCCGATTTTTGCGCGCACGCCGGCAAACAGCGGGTCGACGGCAACGAGAAAATCTTCCGGCGGCAGCCCGCCCCACTTCGGATTCCACATCCACTTGTGGCCCATGGCGCAGACGCTGCGCTTCAACTCGTCGGACGGTCTTGATGCCGCTCAGCGTGGCCGCCACCATGTCGCAGTGCTCAAGAGCGGTGACAAAGCGAGCGCGCTTTTCAGGATTGTGGCGCAGCCAATGCAGCAGCTTCGCGAATCCCCACTCATGCGAATAGACGCCGCCGCACCAATCGATGCCTTCAAAGCCCAGCGCGTGTGCCTTGGGGGTGATCTCTTCGGCCTCGGCAAAGGCGCGATGATCGCACCATAAATAATATTCGTCCAGCGGTTCGAGATCCTCGCCGACGGGAATCACGCTGGAGCCAGTCGTATCGAGCGCGATGGCCGCAACGGTGCTGCCATCGACTCCCGCAGCCTGCAACACATCGCGTGTTGCTGCGGCCAGCGCGGCCATCTGGTCGGCATGAGACTGCGTAGCAAAATTGGGATCTTCGCGGCGCCGGTGCAGAGGATAAGAGGCCGATGCAGTTCCAATCGGACCCTTTTCGCTGTCGACAAGAGTGACGCGAACGCTGAGTGTGCCGAAGTCGACGCCGGCGACGATGGTCATTGGAATGGCACCCTTTGTTAAACGTTTTCATTCACGCAAACCAGAGTACACCATTCGAGAGAACTGGGGACATGGAATGGGAGGACCAGCTCGATGGGGAACAGCGTTATCATTGCGCTGTGGATAAAGCGGATTGGAATAGGTTGTTTTAGAGGTCCATTGCAATGGAGGCGAAAAGATGGATAGTGACCGGCTCTCCAGGCGGATTTTGAACGCGATCAACCCCGAGTTGCCGGAGCCGCGTGTCCCGCGCAAAAAGGCCGGCAAAGACGCAGCGATGCAGTTGGATCACTGGCCGCATGCAATCCTGATGGAGCGGGCATCGTATCTGCGCAAACTCGCCAAGCACAGCGATGGCTCGGCGAGTGAGACGCTGAAGGATTATCCGCAGCACTGCACTATGCTTTCTTTCCGAAGCCGCGACGGCGTTGTGGAGTTGCATGAAGACTTCGCCGATCTGTTTGTCGTCCTCGATGGACGCGCCACGCTCGTGACCGGGGGGACTATCGCGGGCGCTGAGATGACCGGGCCCGGAGAAATTCGCGGCGTCTCAATTGTTGGAGGCGCTGGGCAGGAACTGCGGGCCGGCGATGTGGCGCACGTTCCGGCGGGCTTGCCGCATCAGATGCTGGTTCCCAGCGACAAAACGTTCACGGCCTTTGTGATGAAGGTCAAAGAGAAGCCGCAGGTATGAGTGGAATCCCTTTTGAAATGAATGGTTTAGTCTGTATCTACCCTCTTTTCAACGGTTTACGATTGAATCGGTGTACAATTCGAATAGACGCCTCTTTGTTGGCTGCGAGGCTGAGGTTTGTTCCGCGAATTCAATTCTTCTGAGGGCTAAATGACTGCATCCCGCGAAAAGAACGAAGCACGCAAGCTGCCCATGATGCCCATCCGGGACATGGTGATTTTTCCGTACATGATGACGCCTTTCGTGGTCGGCCGCGAATCCAGCGTGCGCGCGCTTGAAGAGGCGCTCAACGGCGACCGCAAGATATTTCTGGCCACCCAGCATGATGCGTCGATCGATGAGCCCAAGGCCAAGGAGATTTATCAGGTCGGATCGATCTGCAACATTGTGCAGAGCGTGAAGATGCCGGACGGCAACATCAAGGTGCTGGTGGAGGGTGTGGAGCGGGCCAAGTCCATCGGAGGTGAACGACCGCGACGGCTTTTTTGTGGCCACTGTGCGAACCGGCAAGTCGCAGTTTGAGATGACGCCGGCTGTTGAGCAGCTGATGACGCGCGTGACCGGGCTGTTTGAGCAATACGTAAAGCTGCAGCAGTCGCTGAACTACGAGACCATCATCGCTACGGTGCGCATGGATGAGCCGGCCAAGCTATCTGACACGATCGCCGCCAATCTGCAGCTGGGCATCGAGGAGAAGCAGGAACTGCTGGCCATCTTCGATCCGGCCGCGCGGTTGGCGCGCATTGCCGATGTGCTGGACGTTGAGATTGAGAAGCTGGACCTCGACCGCAACATTCAATCGCGCGTGAAGCGGCAGATGGAGCGGGCGCAAAAAGAGTACTACCTCAACGAAAAGATCAAGGCTATCCAAAAGGAGCTGGGCCGCGGCGAGAAGAGCGAATTCGACGAGCTGCGAAAAAAGATTGAAGCGGCGGGCATGCCCAAAGAGGTGCTCGACAAAGCCATTCAGGAGCTCAAGAAGCTTGAGGCCATGCCGCCCATGTCGGCCGAGTCAACCGTGAGCCGCAACTACATTGACTGGCTGCTGGCCGTGCCGTGGAAGAAGCGCTCGAAAGAAACGCGCTCGATCGACTACGCCGAAAAGGTGCTGAACACCGATCACTACGGCCTGGAAAAAATCAAGGAGCGCATTCTTGAATTTCTTGCGGTGCGCCAGTTGGTAAAGAATCCGAAGGGCTCGATTCTGTGCTTCGCCGGGCCTCCGGGCGTGGGCAAGACCTCGCTGGGCATGTCGATTGCGAAAGCAACGGGCCGCAAGTTTGTGCGGCTCTCCTTGGGCGGCGTTCGCGACGAGGCAGAGATTCGCGGCCATCGGCGGACGTACATCGGCGCGCTGCCGGGGCAGATTATTCAGCACATGAAGCGCGCGGGAACGAAGAACCCGGTCTTCCTTCTCGACGAAGTGGACAAGATGGCTTCGGACTTCAGCGGCGACCCGGCGTCGGCGCTGCTCGAGGTTCTTGATCCGGAACAGAACACGACGTTTCAGGATCACTATCTGGACGTGGACTACGACCTCTCGCAGGTATTATTTGTGGCCACGGCCAACGTGATGCACACGATTCCCGCGGCGCTGCAAGACCGCATGGAGGTTCTGCGCCTGCAAGGTTACACCGAGCAGGAGAAGCTTGAGATTGCGCGCCAGTATTTGGTAAAGAAGCAGCGCGAGCAGACCGGGCTGAGCGAGAAAAACATTGTCTTCACCGACGAAGCGATTCTGGAGATCATCCGCTATTACACACGCGAGGCCGGCGTGCGCAACCTGGAGCGCGAGATTGGCAATGTGTGCCGCAAAGTGGCGCGCAAGGTGGTGAAGCGCGGCGTCAAGCACAAGGAAGAAATCACTGCAGCGAATATCAACGAGTATCTGGGAGTTGCGAAGTACCGCGACTCTGAAGTGCATGAGAAGAGCGAAGTGGGCCTGGTCACGGGCCTGGCGTGGACAGAAGTGGGCGGCAGCATTCTCACTACGGAAGTTCAGGTGCTCGATGGCAAGGGCAAGCTCACCATCACCGGCCAGCTCGGCGACGTGATGCAGGAGTCGGCGCAGGCCGCGCTGAGTTACATCCGCGGCAAGGCACAGGCGCTGGGGCTTACGCGCGAGTTCTATCGCAACGTGGATCTGCACCTGCATGTTCCTGAGGGTGCGATCCCGAAGGACGGCCCTTCGGCCGGCATCACCATGGCTACGGCTCTTGCCAGCGCCCTTGCAAAAATTCCTGTCCGCCGCGACATTGCCATGACCGGCGAGATCACGCTGCGCGGCAAGGTGCTGGCCATCGGCGGATTGAAAGAAAAGCTGCTTGCCGCGTTACGCGCAGGCGTCTTTGAAATCATCCTGCCCCGCGCCAACGAGAAAGATATTGCCGAGCTGCCCGACAACATCAAGAAGGCCATGAAGCTGCACTTTGTGGACTCGATGGACGAAGTGCTGGCGCTGGCGCTCGAGAGCCCACTGCCGACGATCCTTTCGAGCGAGACCGATGTACTGGCCTCGGTGCCATCGACTGAGGCCGCGAACAACGCACCTGCGCCGCAATAGGGCCGGCGCAAGAATCAGAGTGCCAGTTTAGATCAAGAGAACAATACGACCGGAACCATTTCTATGTATCGCGCCTTGACTGAAATTACGATCATCGCGCATCTGGCATTCATCGTGTTTGTCATTGCGGGCGGCATTCTGGCACTCAAGCGACTCTGGCTTATACCCATCCATTTAGCGGCTCTATCCTGGGCGATTTACGCAGAATTATCTCCCGGAATCGTGTGCCCATTAACCGCAGTCGAGAATTACTTTGCGGGCCGAGCCGGCATTACAACCTACCGGGGAGACTTTGTTGCGCACTATCTGGCGCCAATCATCTACCAGGAGGGACTGCCGTTGAATTGGCAATATGTACTGACCGGGATGGCGATTGGCCTTAACGTTCTCATTTACGCTTCGCTTCTATGGAGAAGAAGTAAGTACGCCGGCAAACATTTATGAGAGCGCGGCCTGACAAGTTCCTCGTCGCCTGATTACCATTTACTTTGGGGCGTGGGATCGTTCCATCCTGTATCCTCAAAGTAGATGGCGCAGCCGGTTTCCCAGGCATTCCGCGGAGGCGGACGATACTTTGGGGCACCTAGTTGATCTGCTGATTTGCGATCCAGGACTCCTATGCGCTATACGGCTCAATTTCTTTTATCGGCAATGGCGGCGGCACAGTTTCCTGCGCCGGATGTGCCGGAGATCGCCTTTCTCGGCCGCTCTAACGTAGGCAAATCGAGCTTGCTGAATGCGCTGGTAGGCGAGAAGGCGGCCAAAGTCTCGCAAACGCCGGGACGCACGCGGGCCATCAATTTCTTTGCGCTTCTCGACCAGAGCCAGCGGCGCAAGCTGGTATTTGCCGATCTTCCCGGCTACGGTTACGCCAAGATTTCCAAATCGATTTCAGCGGGCTGGCCGGCGTTTATTGAGCCTTACCTGGCTATCCGCTCCACGTTGAAACTGTGCGTGTGTCTTGTCGATTCGAATGTGCCCGCGCAACAAAGCGACCGCCAGTTGATCGACTGGCTGCGCGCCGCTGGCCGCGAGTTTGCTGTTGTGGCTACCAAGATCGATCGGCTCAGCGGTAACGAGCGCACGCGAAACCTGCTGGCCCTGAAAAAGGGATTGGAACTGGAAGAGGTGCTTCCGGTTTCTGCAAAAACAGGTTACGGCGTGAAGGAGTTGTGGACGCGGATTGAAGCAGCCGGCGAAATCAGCGCATAAAATCAGTTCTTGCTCTCTGAATGCCCGGGCGGAGAGAGCCATTGCAGGTCGAACGTGTCCTGACCCCCGTCCTGGTCGGTTGACTGAATCTCTACCGGTATGCGAATCTCTCCGCGCTCGATCTGGCCGCGCACCTCCTCGATGAAGCTAGCTTTGAATTTCTGATTGCAAAACAAGAATCGGACGCTTTGCGACATACGGCCCAGGTAACGCGGCGCTAGGCGCAGCCAACGGCGGGCAGACAAGGCATCAGGCTGAAGGCATTCGATGGCGATTGCGTCGAGCTTGGGAAGCCAAATGGCTGGGGCGCTGGCCACGCGCCATATGAGTTGAATAGAGTTGCCGGCCATCGTTGGAGGCGATATTTGCCGCGCGCTTCCGCTGACAAAAGATGAATATTGGGATCGTGTATCGGCAGGCCGCAGCAGATCGGGCAATACGCCGCGCTCCACCATCTCCCGCTCAATGATCTCGGACGCCATCCCGATACAAACCGCAACCGTTTCGCGCTTGCGAATTTGATTCTTGAGGATGCGCAACGCTTCACTGAGAGAGGTCACCAGGAAGTCGGCTACACCCTCTCGAATCGCCTGCTTCTGCCCAGCTTCATCGGCGGTTGCAGCCAGCGACGCAACTCCTGCGATGTTGCCGGCTACCAGCAGAGCGCGGCCAGCCGCGTCGAGCTCGCCCGCGTAGAGGAGCTTGCCGCCAAGGCCCGGTCCGGAATCAGTACCGAGCACCGCGTCGCCAGCCGCAATCAGGCTCGCATAATGCCGTTCAACCTGAAGGATGAAGTCGAGTGCGGCCGGTTCAATGGGATCGAGCGCCAAGGGAAGATATTCTCCGCAATCCTGCATTGGCCTTCATCCGGGCCTATTGATCGAACTGCTCTTTCGCGTTCAGCTTTCTGACAAAAAAGACGAACTCGCCGGGATTGGCTACGACCTGAAGTCTCTCGGGAATCTTTTTCCCGGCGCAGCCGTTGGGCGCTACCACACCCTTGTCAACGATGTCGGAGACTTTATACCAGCGATCCAAACCGGGAGCATGATCCGATGACCCCGTGTCCTTGGCCGCGTCGCAATTGACATACATTACGGTATTGCTGTCGTAGGTAGCCCGAATCGAAAGTGCGGTAGCGCTGCCCGGCAGAGTCAACTTGCCGGAACCGTCCTCATTTTTCACGACCCAATTGCCATGGGCGGTTTCTTCATGATTGATGCGAACAAGATAATCCGAGCTGGCGATGAGAATGCCGGTTCTGCTGTCCAGCATTCTGATGGTAACGGTCTTATCAGTTTGGGCGCGAATCGGTCCGCAAATTGCGGCGATGCACAAGAGCGAGTAGAGCGCTCGATGAGTCTGTCTGATCATGATCGCCTCTTGGTTCACCAGCTACTTACTTACCAGTCCCGGATCACCATGTCGAATATGCTTGCCCGTCGGTTCCAGCCTCGCTCGAGCCCGAGTGGATGTCGTCGATTCCGGCATCGGTTTGGTCCAGCGAATGCATCGCGTCGCTCGAATCGGTCACCCAGGTGGTGTTGCTGTGGGTCATCGGATCATCGGGTATGACCTTGATGTATCCTTCCTGAACCAGATCGTCGAGCTCCTGAGGCGCCTTCTGCTTGTCCATCGTATACGAGTCGATGGCGCCGCGCAGCACGAACAGGTCTTCCTTGAGCACCGCTTCTTTTGAATGCCTGACGGCGGTAATGTAGCTGGGCACGGCGATCACAGCCAGAATTCCGATGATGGCCATGACAATCATCAGTTCAACCAGCGTAAAGCCCGCGTCTTGTTTACGAATGCCGCCCATTCAAACCTCTTGTCTATGTTAGCGGTGTTAATCCGGCTTCCCTCACGATGACGGTTCTTGACTCCGCTATCACCGCTAACTCCGCTCCTACCATGTGGAGTATTTGGTGCCGTCCAGGGCCGTTCCCTGAGATTTTGAATACACGTCAAAAACGCTCTGTCCGCTGAAGGAGTCCGACCCCGCATCGTCCTGCATGGAGCGCAAGCCCCACTCGGGCTTGCCCGTCATCGGGTCCACTGGAATCTTGCGCAAAAACTTCAACTTCTTGCCCTGCACATCCACGCCGCTAACCAGCGTATCCAGGTCCGGCGGATAATTCTGGCTGTCTACCTTGGTTTGGAAAGCGTGTTTGTCGGCGGCATCCTTGTAGGCGTCGATTGCGTCTCGCATCTCCCACAGGTCGCGCCGCAGTAGCCGCTCGTTCTGGCGCTTTACCTGAAAGCGGGCGACGGGAAAAGCGGCCGAGGCGAGAATCGACAGAATCGCCACGGTAACAATCAGCTCGATGAGCGTGAGACCGCGCTCGCTCTTCCGAACAGACTCAGCCCAGGTTGGCCGGAATTGTCTGCGTGTTCCCGGTCTCATCGGAATGATGCTCATCGATCTACTTCACCACAATGCTGATCTGGCCGCCCTGGGCCGGAACCTGCTGCTGCGCACTATTTGTTGTGGCCCCACGGGCCATGGAGAGAACGGTCTGTCCCGCGACTTTGGCCTGGAAGCTGAGAGAGTACACTACGCCCGTTCCTGCCACGCCGGGTGTTCCCGGCGGCCGCGCCGCAACGACGTTTACGCTGCCCGAGCCGTCGTCATCGCTGTGCACCGGCGACGCAGCCTGGCCATCGTGGATGAGATAGTCGCCAGGACTTACGTTGACCAGCGAAAGTTTGGCTGGATCATACTTGACTTGTACGGCCACTGAAGAAATATCGGTTCCATTTGTCACCACAATGGGAATCTGGAAGGTAGAGCCCACGGCGACCGGAGCCGCCAGTGGACTGAATGACAAACTCGCACTCGTCGTCGGGCCCGGACTGGGGCCGCCAGGCAAGCTGGGAGCGCCAGGCACATTGGGCGTATGCGCACCTGCCGCAGTCGCTGTTTGTCCATTCACATCCGCGGATGCGCTCAGTTGCGCCAGCGCAGCTGGAGCCGCCGCCATTGCGCTTTGACCGGGAACCACGCCAACGTTGGGCTGCGAACCATGGGGACCGCGGTGCGTTGGCAGATTCTGGGGCGCCACATTCGCGGTCGGTCCGGTGGCAGGCGTAGCGATCGGAACCGGTGCGGTACCTGCACCGTCCGTCGGGACGTGGCGAAGATCGATGGTCGTTGTGCCTGCGCCGGTATCGATTTGGCGCAGATTGGCCCGATCGATGCTTTGCGAGCGCACGATGTGCGGCACCACCAAAAACACCAGCTCGTTGTCGGTGATGGTGTGATCTTTGGAGCCAAATAGATACTTGAGGATCGGAATCGAGCTCAAGCCGGGAATCCCGGTCCAGTTGGTCTGGTCTTGATTCTGCTGAATGCCGCCTAGAATGCTGGCCTCACCCTCACGGAGGCGGATCACCTGGTCCACAATGTTCTGCGCGATGATTGGCTCGGTTACGCCGCTGATGGTCACCGAACCGCTCTGCGATGACACCTCGATCTTGATTTTCAAAGTGACGTCGTTGTCGTAATGAACTGTCGGCGTCATCTCCACTTTCACACCCACGTCCTGATACTGAAACTGCGTATTGACCAGCGAACTGACCACTGCGGTAGCAGCGCCCGTCTGATAGGAACCGGTGGCGATGGGAATCTTCTCGCCGATGGTCAACAATGCCTTCTGTTGGTCGGTCGCCCGGATGCGCGGATTATCAAGAATCTTCGTGTTGTCGTCGGTCAGCAGCAGATTGGCCGTCGCGGAGCCAACGGTCACCGCAAAATCCGTCGCCTTGAGGTGAGCCAGGTTGTAGAGGGTCGGGCTGGTGCCGCTTGTGGAAGTGCAATTGGTGCTGCCGGTGGCGCAATTCGAATTTGTGCTGGTGCTGCTGGAGTTAGGTGGCACCAGGGCGACGCCGACGCTGGAGGGCCAGGCGATGCCGAGGGTTCTCTCCCAGTTTTTGCTCACCTCGAGCACGGCTATGTCTACTACCACCTCGGCGCGCGCCTTATCCAGGTCGTTAATCAGCTTTTGCGCCAGCAGCAGCTCGTCGGGCGTGCCCCGGCAAACGATTGCGTTCTGGCCCGCAACGGCGTACGCCTTGAAGTTGCCCGCCAGCACATTGCGCAATGCGCTCTGTACATCGGTCAAATCAGTCTGCTGCCAGGCATTGGCCAGATAGAAGGTTTGCACCGCCTGCTCGTCCAACTCGGTGCGCTTGGCGCGATTATTCTGTGCGACAAATATCGTATTGTCGGTCACCGGGCGCCAGAATGTGTTGGACAAGGTGCCCACGATGCGCAAGGCATCAAGCAAGGACGAATTATTCAGGTCCACTTGAATGCGCTTGGATGTGTAGTCGGGATCAAACAGTACATTGATGCCGGCTGCCTTGCCAATGGCCTCGTAAACAATCTTCGCGTCCTCAGTGTAATGCAGGGTGAGAGGCTCGTTCGAGAGCGGTTTCAGAACAGCCGGCGCACCGATCGAATCAATCTCTGCCTGCGCCCCTGCTTGCTCAATCAGGCTGGACTCAGCCTGTGGCGACGTTTCGCCATTCTTTTCGCGCAGTTTGGCAATCTCCTGCTGTGCGGCCTCATTTCCCGGGTCTATCTCTGCCGCGTGCAGAAACTCAACCAGCGCAGCCTGCTCGTCGCCGCCCAACAGCAGCTTGCGGCCTTTTGACAGGTGCGCAGCAGAAGCAGAAGTCCGTATTCTGTAGAGCGCCGTGCGGTAGGTCAAGTCTTTGGGCGCCTTGGCGAGGGCCTTCTGGTAGTCGTCGAGGGCGGCATCATAGTCTTCACGCGCTTCCGCTGCTTGCCCGTGCTTGAACAGGGAGGCAGCCGACTCTGCATGCAGTTTAATGCTCGACAGCCCGAAAACAGACACGACGGCGAAGAGCGCAAACCAGAAATAGGCTCTCAAAGAAACCGGGCTAATCTGAAAAAACTTGGTCCCAATGCATCCAGTGGCGGCCTGTGCAACAGAGCGGCTTATCATCGTTCTCCCAGGCGCCGTGGTGAATTGGCGTTCAGCGGCCACTCCATGCTGGCCGTTCCGGACGCATATCTCGACGCAGTTCCTTTTGCCAATTCTTCCCATTCACCGATGCCTCATTTTAGCAAAGCCCCATTGCGGCGCGGCTTGCACTATAGTTCATAACCGGCTTTAGACCCAAGTAAATGCTAGGATGAAGGTTCGAGGATGCTTCCCGATGGCTCGCCAAACCAGCCATACCATCGTTCAGCCCGCTGCGGCAGGCCCCAACAAGCCGCCTAAACCACGCGATCCCGTGGCCAGCGGCGAGCGGGATGCCGCGCACAACCGCGCTGCCAGCCATCATTATTTTCTGCTGGAAAAGTTCGAGGCCGGTGTCGCTCTTCGCGGCACTGAGGTTAAGTCTATCCGCGAAGGCCAGGCCAACCTTAAAGACTCTTACGGACTCATCAAAGACGGCGAGGCGTTTTTGCTCAACGTGCATATCGGTCCTTATTCCCACGGAAATATAGCCAATCACGACGCCACACGCACCCGTAAGTTGCTGTTGCACCGCGAGGAAGTTCGCAAGCTACTCTCCAAGACGCAGATCAAGGGCCACACGCTCATTCCGATCCGGCTCTATTTTCGCAATGGGAGAGTCAAGTGCGAACTGGCGGTTGCCAAGGGCAAGCAGGATTGGGACAAGCGTGAGACGGAGAAGAGCAGGGAAGCCGATCGCGCGGCCCGCGCGGCCGTGAATGCCAGCAAGCATCGCATGGGGCGATAGATGGGCTGGTATTGGGCCTCGCATCGAGCCCCAGGTTTCAGCGGATCACTTCAATTCCGATTCCCAGCGACAGCTTTTTCCATAACTTGTCGGTCGTGTACACAGTAGCTTTGCGCTCAATGGCGAGAGCGAGGCAGGCCCGATCGCCTAGCGACAGGCCATAGGACCTGGTGATGGGCATCAGTTCCGCGGCGATCCGCGCCTGCGCGCCGGTATAGGAGCACACGTCGCACTGCAGCGAGGAGACTCTCTGCCAAGTAAAGGGCGCGGACAGCCCCTTCCCGATCAGCTTTGAGTGAACTTCAGTGAGGTTGACCGCGCTTAAGAGCGCACCGTAAACGAGTCGGCCTACAGCCGCGGCTCCCGCCTCATTTTGAAGCAGCGCGAGAACGGCGGAGGAATCGAGGACTGCGGTATCAGGCAATCTTCTCCTAACTCGCGAAACGGCCAAGTGCGATTTCGCGATCTGACTCTTCGTGCTCCCGGCGAGCTTCCTCACGCCGCTCTGCGATGAGTTCGTCCGCCAGCGAGACACCGGGCGGTATAAATTGCGCAATTTCGCGCTGAATTCTGGCGATTCTGGCCGGATACGACTCGATGCGGAGGACGCCATCTTCGACATCCATTAGAAGCGTATCGCCCGGCGCGATGCCCATCTGCTTACGGATGGCAGCAGGGATGACGATGCGGCCATTGTCATTTAGGCGCGCTTTGGCACTGAAAGCATTTTGGACTGAGGCTGCCATTGTGACCTCACACCCATATTATGTCATAGTTTTAAAAAATGTCATTCTCCGGTCAAATGTCATAATCGGTCAATCACCCGGAAGTACCCATTAACCTCTTTTGGCTTCTGAGCGTAAGTCCAAGTCCAGTGGAATAATAGAGATCATGCGCACCCAACTGACTTTTGCCAATCTTGCTGGAATTGAGACTGAATTACTGGTCGTGCTTGCTGCAGACGCGCAAGTTTTAAAAGGGCCCGACGCCAAGCCTGAGCCGGTGCTGCTGACGACCGATGAAGCGATAAAAGTCGCTGCGGCCGCCGTGCTGGCCAGTGGGGAATTCAAGGCTGGCGCAAATGAAACTGTGCTGCTGCACTCTCCCGCCTGGCTTGCGGCAAAGCGGCTCCTGATTGTCGGTCTTGGCAAGCAAGCTAGAGTCACGGTACACAGCGTGCGCAAAGCAGCCGGCACAGCGATTCGATTCACCAAGCCACGCGGCATTCGCGAGCTGACCCTTGCTCTGCCTGAGTTGGAGGCGCTTTCTGCAGCGGGCAGCGTTCGCGCGGCCGTTGAGGGCGCTATCCTGGGCGACTTCGACGCCGATACTTATCGCAGCGACCGCAAGGACCAAAGCGTCCAGTCGTTCACGCTCACGGCTTCCGGCAGTTCAGAGCAGGATGTGCTGCAAGCAGCATTCGCGGAGGGTGTGATCGTGGGCCAGAGTCAGAACTTTACCCGCTCGCTGGTCAACGAGCCAGGCAACAAGCTCACTCCTATGACGCTCGGCCATCGCGCCGGACATATGGCTTCAGAGGTCGGGCTTAACTGGTCGCTTTTCTCCACCGAAAAGATCCATGAACTCAAGATGGGTGCATTCTGGGGCGTTGCGCAAGGCTCAGAGGAACCGCCCGCGCTGATTGTGCTGCGTTATGAGCCGGAGGGCGTGGTGGATGGGCCGGTGCTTGGGCTTGTCGGCAAGGGCATCACATTTGACACAGGCGGCATCTCCATCAAGCCGTCCGACAACATGGAGAAGATGAAATATGACATGGCAGGCGGCGCGGCCATGCTGGGTGCTATGCGCGCCATTGCTCTGCTGAAACCGAAGGTCCGCGTCATCTGCATTGTTTGCGCTGCGGAAAACATGCCCGACGGCAAGGCGTATAAGCCCGGCGATGTGGTGACGGCGATGCCGGGAGCTGCGGACAAGCCGGGCAAGACTATCGAGATCATCAACACCGATGCCGAAGGCCGCCTGGTGCTGGCCGATGGACTGAGTTATGCAAGACAACTGGGCGCGACGCACCTCATCGACGCAGCCACACTTACCGGCGCTATTGGCGTCGCGCTAGGCAAGGTGAACGCGGGTGTCTTTTCAAACGACGAGGAGAGCTACACGAAATTTGAATCAGCACTTGCGCATCAGCGGAGAAAAGTTCTGGCGATTGCCGCTCGGCGAGGAGTATGCCGAGCTGATCAAGAGCGACATCGGCGACATCAAGAACACCGGCGGACGTTATGGCGGCGCATCGACCGCGGCGGAGTTTCTGAAGACATTCGTCGAAGACACGCCGTGGATTCATCTCGACATTGCGGGAACCGCCTGGATAGACGACTCGAAGCCCTACATCGCCAAAGGCCCAAGCGGCATCGCGGTGCGGTCGATATTGGAGTGGGTAAGAAGCTTTTGAAAAGCAGCTTCTAGCTTTTTGAGATAGTTGCCGGCAGCATCAAAATGGGTGCCCCATCCATCGCGCTCTCAGCGATGGGTGGGAGACGGCAAATCTCCGAAAGAATCTTACATCGCCTCAGGGCTTTCGATGCCCAGCCAGCTTAGCACATCAACTAACTCGCGCAGAGCTACAGCGGCCGTGGCTAACAGGAAGGTCTTCCGCGCCGGGTCTTCTTCGGTGAGGATGTGATGCTTGTGGTAGAAGTTATTGAACTCCTGGGCTAACTGGAAGGCGTGCTTGGCAAGATAAGCTGGCTCAGAGGTTGCAATGCATTGCTCCAACACCAGCGTGCGACGCCCGGCGCGCAGCCACAGCGCCCAGATGTCTTCGCCGTTCAGATAGTCCGCCAGGGCCTCTGCGGCTAAATCGGAAAACTCCGCCAACACTGCTTCAGGAGTGGTTCCCGCCTTGCGGAAGATGTTGCGTGCGCGGACGACGGCATATTGAATGTACGGCCCGGTCTCGCCCTCAAAGCTGAGCGCATCTTTGAAGTCAAAAGCGATCACCGAATTGCGCGTGAACTTGAGCATGAAGTAGCGCAGTGCGCCGATGGCGATCTGCTCGGCAATGCGCTGGCGGCCGGCCTCGGCGTCGGCGCCTCCAGTCTGGCGCGCATCCACTTCTGCGCGCGTGGCGGCGATGAGCTTGTCGATCAGGTCGTCGGCCTTGACGCCGAATCCTTTGCGGCCGCTGACTTCGATGTAAGGCCGCGCCAGGTCTTCGGGAGAAACATCGTAGCCTAACTCGACCGCGCAGCGCGGCGTGAGCGCAACCATCTCATAGCTGAAGTGCGTATAGCGATCGGCCTGCTCGGTGTAGCCCATTCCGCGCAGGGCCTGGATCACATTGGCCTGCGGGTCTGACTGCCGCGCGTCGATGACGTTGTAGATAGCCTGCGCTCCGCCAAAATGCGGATGCGGTTCATCGCCATGTTCCGCTGATATCCAGCACACATGATCGGGATAAGTGAAGAATGGTTTGTAGCCGAAGTCCTTGCCCAGCAAGGCCGAACTTCCATAAGTGATAAGCAATGTCTTTGCCGACATAAGTTACCGTGCCGTTGGAGCGGACGATGACTTTCGCGTCTTCATCTAGATGCGCCTTCGGCAACACCAGCGCCGGGCCGCGTCATCACCCAGCAGCCTTTGTTCTTGCCCTCAGTCTCAAAGTAAAGCACGCCGGTCTGCTTCAGTTGCTCGAAAGCCGCTTCCCAGAACTTGAGGTGAAGAATCTCGCTCTCGCGGGGCAGAAAATCGTATTCAATGTCCGAGCCGCAGCATGGTTTCCAGATGCCGCCGTAAGCACCGCAGTAGAAATCAGCTCGGCAACTTCAGCGGTCTCATTGCCGCCGTGCTCAATCTCGTGCAAGCGTCGCATAGCGCAGCTTCTTGCGCTCAGCATTCTCTTCCTCGCTGCCCTGCTCGAGTACCACTGCGAGGTACGCGCGTAGAGATCCCAGCAGTAGTAGTCGATGCGCTCGCCTTTTTGCTTCAGGTCTTCGAGCAGTTGACGCACTTGGGCCGTCGACGTGCCTTCAAGATGCAGAAAGCCCACGACCACATCCGCAACCTGAACGCCGGTATTGTCGATGTAATTCTGCACATCGACTTTTTGCCCGGCGGCGCGCAGCAGGCGAACAAAGGTGTCGCCAAGAATTGCATTGCGCAGATGGCCGACGTGCGCGGCCTTGTTGGGATTGATGCTGGTGTGCTCAACCAATGCATGTATGCCCGATGCTGCCTGCGGTCCAATACCTGTCGAGGCAATCATGCGCACGCCGGCAGCGCGATCAAGCCGCGCATTGATATAGCCGGCTCCGGCAACTTCAAATCCGGCGAAGCCCTCAACCTCAGCCAGCGCGGCTACGATCTCCTGCGCGATGATTTTCGGTGCTTTGCGGAGCTTGCGGGCCAGCTCAAATGCGATCGGCGTAGACAACTCGCCGAATTTCAGATCTGGCGGAATTTCCAGCGGGATGTTCTCGATCTCGAGATCGTACTTCTCCTTCAATACTGCGCGGAGACGAGCGCCGAGCCGTTTTTGCAGTTCCAGATACACGTCAGTCTGCCTCAGAAATCCTTGATTTTCAAGGGCGATTCTAGCAGAGCGCATCGCTGGGTTTGACGCTCCCATCGCCCTAAGATGGACATAGATTGCCTCTATGATTCTGCTTCCGACAACCGGAAGAATTGAACGAAATGTCCCACCTCATGACGAACTCCGAATCCAGCCCAGCCCGCTTTTATCTCACCACGCCGATCTACTACGTGAACGCGCGGCCGCACCTGGGGCATGCCTACTCGACCATCGTTTGCGATGCCATTGCGCGGCGCAAGCGGGCGCTGGGCATCGACACCTGGTTCCTTACCGGCACCGACGAGCATGGGCAGAAAATCGAGCGGTCGGCCGAGCTTGGCGGGGCGCACTCCGGCCGAATTTGCGACGGCAATTTCGGCGGAGTTTCGCGGGCTTGTGGGATCGGCTTGGGCTGACTTACGACGACTTCATCCGCACCACGGAAGACCGGCACAAGCGCGGCGTGCAGAAGCTGTTTGCCACGCTGCGCGACAAGGGCTTCATCTACAAGGGCTCGTACACGGGGCAGTATTGCGTTTCCGACGAGGCTTGGGTCGATGTGCCTGCCGGGCACGCCCTGCCCGGATTGCGGCCGCATGACGGAGACGGTGACGGAGGAGAATTATTTCTTCAAGCTTTCGGCATTCGAGCGCAAGCTGCTGGAGTTCTACGAAGCAAATCCCGAGTTCATGGGGCCGGAATCGACTCGGCGCGAAGTCATCTCCTTCGTGCGCGGCGGGCTTGAAAGATCTTTCGGTGAGCCGGACAAGTTTCTCGTGGGGCATTCCCGTTCCAGGCGATGAGAAGCACGTGATCTATGTCTGGCTGGACGCGCTGGCCAACTACATCACTGCGCTGGGCTACGGGTCTGACGATCCGGCGGATCAGGCGCGCTTTGCAAAATTCTGGCCGGCGGACATGCACCTGATCGGCAAGGAGATCAGCCGCTTCCATTGCGTCTACTGGCCGGCGTTTCTGATGGCTGCGGGGCTGCCTACGCCGCGTTCGGTCAAGGCCAACGGCTGGCTGCTGTTCGATCAAGGAAAGATGTCGAAGTCGCGCGGCAACATTGTTCGCGCTGAGACGGTGCAGGAGGTGCTGGGCGCGGATGCGCTGCGGTATTTTCTGCTGCGCGAGATTCCTTTCGGCCAGGATGGCAGTTTTTCCTTTGACGCTTTAGTCCAGCGCTACAACGGCGACCTCGCCAACGGCTACGGCAACCTGGTGAGCCGCGTGGTGAACATGGTGCACAAGTACTTCGGCGGGGTTGTGCCGGAGACTGGGCGCGGAAACGCCGGCTGAGGCGGCTCTGCGCGACATTTGCCGCTGAGGCGATTGCCGGCTTTGGCCTGCACTTCGACGAGCTGAATTTTTCTGAAGCGCTGAAGAGCGCTGTGGGCTTCTGGTGGCGGAGACGGATGGCTACTTGACGGCAATGCTCCGTGGAAGAAGCCGGCGGACCGCTCTGAGGCGGATCATGCCGCGCTCCAGGCCCGCGTGCTGGCAACGGCTGCCGAGGCCATCCGCATCATCACAGCGCTGGTTTATCCGATCTTGCCGGACGTCGGCTGCGAAGGTCTGGCGGCAACTTGGCCAGGGCGAGATTGCGGACGCCGCAAAGAATGCATTTCTAACCGAATCTCGCATGGGGCGGATTGAAGGCCGGAACGAAGTTTGGCGAGCCCGCGCCGCTGTTTCCCCGCGCGGAAAAGGATGCGATCGAGCGTATGCAGAACATTGAAGACCAGAACAACAAGACCGTCATTGAAGCGGCCAGTGGTGCGCCGGATGAGGCATCAGCCGCTCCAGGTGTACCGGCGTCCGGGCTAGAAGATCCGACAGCTTCGCCCGGGCCGGCCACGGCATCTCCATCCGTCTCTCATAGTGGGGCAGCAGCGCGGCCGGCGACCGGTCACAAGATGCGCTTACGCCAACTTCCGCTGCTCCTGTAGACCCCGCAAAGCCGATCGCGACCGCGAAGGTGCACTCGGTCCCAGCCGAGTTAGCCAGCAGCCGGCTCGAGCTACAGCGCCGCCTGCCGTACCGTCGACTGCTCCGCTTACCCCGGCGGAACAGGCTGCGCCAGTCGCAAGATCGGAGCACATATCGATTGACGACTTCGTCAAGGTTGACCTGCGCGTGGCGCAGATTCTGGTGGCGGAGCGCGTGCCCAAGGCGGACAAGCTGTTGCGCCTGGAGGTCGATCTGGGCTACGAGAAGCGGCAGATTCTGGCTGGCATTGCACAGTACTACGAGCCGGAAAAGCTGATTGGCCGAAAGATAGTCATCGTCGCCAACCTGGCTCCCCGCAAGATGCGCGGCCTGGAGTCGAACGGAATGTTGCTGGCTGCTTCGCTCGCCGGAGGCGCGCCGGTGCTGGCCGGATTTCTGGAAGAGGTTCCGCTGGGGGCGCGGCTGAAGTAGGAAGAAAGATTCTCTCGCTGCGCTTCAACAGCGGAATTATCTCATTCCGGATTCGCGCGGTCCCTGCGAAGCTTCCTTACCATCGCTATTACCTCAGTAGGAAACTTCTCTCTTGGCAGTCGTGGCTGAGCACTATTTGCGGTCGGCATAGCAGCAATGAGAATTCCTTCCATCTCATTCCGGCTCGTCACGTCAGGCACCACAAATGCGGAGAAGAAATTCCAGAAGTTGTAATAGCGCGCTTGGGGCTTTGTGGCATGCAGCCAGAGCCTTTGGCGGGGCTTAGTCGCCTTGCCGATGTAATACGGTAAGTCGTCCCGGTAAAGAACGTAAACGCCGGGCTGGTCTAGGAACTCTAGAATCCTCGCCAGAGGCTTACTAGGGCTTGCTCCAGCTGAAGCGGCGTGATCAAAGATTTCGCGCGGCCACATTCGCGCGTACTGCAGTAACTGCCTTTGAAGATTTGAGCATTCCGCCTCCCGACACCGCGTTACCGAATGTCATCTGCCCAAAGACAGCTAGTATAACGCTGTGGCCAGCCGTAAAATTGACCCATGAACCCGCGACAATCCCGTTGCCAAATTCCTAGCGCGTCTGCGGTCAGTCCGCCGAGGCTCATTTGCTGATCGATTCCCATGCTCACCTGGATAACGAACGCTATGCGGACGACCGTGCGGCGATGCTCAGCCGCGCCTTTGAGGCAGGCGTGGGGACGGTTCTGGCAATCGGCATCGGCGAGCAGGCGGACGGCATGGACCGGGCACTCCAGGTTTGCCGCCAGTTCAATGGGCAGGCAGGCATTCCCCGGCTTTACGCCAGCGCCGGCATTTATCCGCACAATACCCACGAGGCAGGCGACGCGCTGCTGGCCAAGCTGGACGGCCTGCTTGCTGAGCCTGAAGTGATTGCCTGCGGCGAGATTGGACTTGACTATTACCACGACGGCGCGCCGCACGACATCCAGCGGGAGGCCTCATCAAGCAACTGGAGATTGCCGCCGCCCGCAAGCGGCCGATCCTCATCCATTGCCGGACGGAACGCAACGAGTCCACCGATGCCTGGGACGATCTTTTCCCCGTTTTGGAAGACCATTGGCGGCCAACCGGCCTCGGCGGCGTGATGCACTGCTTCGGCGGCGACTGGGAGCAGGCGCGGCGTTCGCTCGATCTGGGTTTTCTGGTTTCGTTCGCCGGGAATCTGACCTATCCCAAGGCTCAGCCGCTGCGCGACGTGGCGGCGCAAAATGCCGCTGGACGCGGTGCTGGTGGAGACGGACGCGCCCTGGCTGGCACCGGCGCCGGATCGCGGCAAGCGAAACGAGCCGGCGTTGGTCACCCGGACGGCCCAGACTTTGGCCGGATTGATGGGCGTTACGGAGGAGGAAATCGCCGCCGCGACCACGAAAAACTTCTTCAGCCTGTTTCGGCTCGGGCCTGACGTGGGAAACTGATAGGGGGCATTGCATGCAGAAGCGTTTGAGGATTTGAGGGAAGGAAACATGGCCCAGGAGAATTCGTTCGATATTGTCAGCAAAGTGGATATTCAGGAAGTCCGCAACGCCATCGACCAGGCCATCAAGGAGATCAGGCAGCGCTTCGACCTGAAGGATTCCAATTCCGAAGTTACTCTCGAAGGCAGCGATGCGATTCAGCTGGCCTCCGCGGGGGAGTATAAGCTGGAGGCGGTAAAGGAGATTCTTGGCCAGAAGCTGGTGAAGCGCGGCGTCTCGCTGAAGAACCTCACATACGAAAAACTGGAGCAGGCCTCGGGCCAAAGTGTGCGGCAGAAGATTAAGCTGCAGCAGGGCATTCCGACAGACAAAGCCAAAGAGATTGTCCGCCTGGTGAAGGATTCGAAGAAGAAGGCGCAGGCCAGCATTCAGGGCGATACGGTAAGAATATCGAGCAAGGACCGCGACGAGCTGCAATCGATCATCGCCTTGTTACGAGGCAAGGATCTCGGCGTGGAGTTGCAGTTTACCAATTACCGCACGAATTAACCACCTGCGGTGGGGCAGGCCTTTGGGACGGCTAGGGGCGAATTTTTGTTGCGGATGGACACTAGGGGCCGTTTAATACAGGAACGCGCGGGAAGCGGAGAAATTTGAGCACATTAGCGATAGCGACGGCGAGAGAAGTGTTCGATCTGCTGCGGGACGACCTCGTGGCGATTGAGCAGGAGTTGGGCCGCGACGCCGCCTCCAGCGTAAGCACCATCACGGAGATCGCCGAATATCTGCGCGAAGGCGGTGGCAAGCGCATTCGGCCTTCGCTGCTGCTGCTCTCCGCGCACATGCTCGGCTTCTCAGGGCACGGCGCAGTCCGTCTGGGCGCGGTGGTGGAGATGGTGCACACCGCTACGCTGGTGCACGACGACATCATCGACGGCGCAGATACCCGACGCGGTCGGCCTTCAGCCAATACCACCTGGGGAAATGAAAAGTGTGTGCTGGCCGGCGACTGGCTTTATATGCAGGCCTTCAGGGTGGCTCTGGAAGAGAAGAATCTGCGAGTGCTTGATCTGCTTATCGGTCTGACGCAGCAGATGGTTGAAGGCGAACTGCTGCAGATTCAAAAGCTCGGCAAGGCAGTCTCCGAGGCGGAATACTACGACCTGATCTTTCGCAAAACCGCCTGCCTGTTTGCCGTCTCGATGCGCTTGGGCGCGGTGCTGGCCGGCGCCAGCGAAGCTCAGGAGACGAACCTGGCTGCCTATGGCCGGGCCGTTGGCTTGGCTTTTCAGATTGTGGACGACGTGCTCGACCTGACGGCTACCGAGGAGGTTCTCGGTAAGCCGGTAGCCAGCGACCTGCGTGAGGGCAAGGCAACGCTCTCCGTGATCCACGCCTTTGACCACGGCACGGCAGCTGAACGCCAGATTATTCAGCGCGTTCTTGACGACCGAAGTTTTGAAAATGTGAGCCGCCAGCAGATCCAGGAAATTTTGCAACGCTACGGCTCGGTCGAGTACGCCATGGCCGTCGCCGACCGCTATGCCGAGCAGTCCCGCATGGCGCTTGCCTCGCTGCCCGATTCCGAATTCAAGCGAGCCCTGCTCTGGGTGCCTGATTTCGTGGTGGCGCGAGACAAGTAGTGTTCTGTCTCAATTCCGCAACTTGCATTGAAACGCCATCCAAGAATCGACGCCGCGCCCTGCCTTTATACTTAGGTGTTTGCTACATGACTGTTGCGCGGGCCAAGAAATGGTCTGTGAAAGAGAGAAGGAATTGGCACAAGCGGAAATCGGCATCATCGGCGGCAGCGGGCTCTATTCCATGCCGGGATTTACAAACGTGCAAGAGGAGCGCGTGGAAACGCCCTTCGGCGACCCGTCCGATGCCTTTGTACTCGGCGAACTCGAGGGCCGCAAGGTTGCTTTCTTGGCTCGCCATGGGCGCGGCCATCGCATCCTTCCGTCAGAGTTAAACTTTCGCGCCAATATCTATGCATTCAAGAAGCTCGGCGTCGAGCGCATTGTCTCGGTTTCAGCCGTAGGCTCGCTCAAGGAAGAGCACAAGCCAACCGACTTCGTGATGCCCGACCAGTTCATCGACCGCACCTTCCATCGCATCTCAACGTTCTTTGGCGATGGAATCGTCGGCCACGTTGCGTTTGGCGATCCGGTGTGCGCCACTGTAGCCAAAGCCGCGGCCGAGGCCTGCGCTACGGTGGGCGTTGTAGGCAAGCTGGGCGGAACTTACGTCTGCATGGAGGGCCCGCAGTTTTCCACCAAGGCTGAGTCGCATCTCTACCGCAGTTGGGGCGCGGATGTGATCGGCATGACCAATTTGCAGGAAGCCAAACTGGCTCGCGAAGCAGAAATCTGTTACGCCACCGTTGCCATGGTCACCGATTACGACTGCTGGCGCGAGGGGCATGACTCGGTGACCATTGAGGAGATTGTTGCTGTGCTGCATAAGAACGCCGACAACGCGGCCCGGGTAGTAAGAGCGGCCGTTGCGGCGATGCCTGTTGAGCGAACATGCGCTTGCGCCTCGGCTGCTCGCTTCGCCGTTCTCACTCAGCCCGACGCGATTCCAGCTGCGGCCAAAGATAGAGTGGGCCTGCTATTTGGCAAGTACCTGGGCTGGCAATGAGTAAGTTAGCTCAATTGAATTAGACAGAACTTAGCAAGAGAGGAAGAAGAATGGCAATCACCGTAGTGGGCAGTGTGGCCTTCGATTCAATTGAGACTCCGGCGGGCCGGCGCGAGCGTTGCCTGGGCGGAGCGGCCACACACTTTGCTCTTGCCGCCAGCTTCTTTACAGATGTGCGCGTAATCGCCGTCGTCGGCGAAGACTTTGGCGCGGAGCAGGAAGCTGTCTTCCAGGCGCGCGGCATCGACACACGCGGCATTGAGCGCATCGCCGGCAAAAGCTTCTTCTGGGAGGGTTCGTATCTCGAAAACCTGAATGAGGCCAAGACTCACGTCACTGAGCTGAACGTCTTCGCGGCATTCGAGCCGAAGATTCCCGATGCTTATCGCGATTCGGAGTTTTTGTTTCTGGCCAACATCGATCCCGTGCTGCAACGGCGCGTCCGCGAGGCCATGCCGGACGCGCGCCTGGTGGCGGGCGACACCATGAACTACTGGATCAAGGATCATCGCGAGGCGCTGCTGGAAGTACTGAAGGGGCTCGATATTCTGCTCATCAACGACACTGAGACCCAGATGCTGGCCGGCAACAACAACCTGGTGCAGGCGGCGCGCGCGGTCATGGCCTTCGGCCCGCATACACTGGTGGTCAAGCACGGCGAGTATGGAGCAACGGCCTTTTTCAGCAGCCATAGCTTTTCAAAGAAGAGCAAGTATGCGGAGCACATATTCCGAGCGCCCGCGCTGCCACTCGAAGAAGTGGTTGACCCTACCGGCGCGGGCGACAGCTTTGCCGGAGGCTTCTTCGGCTATCTTGCCTCGCAGCCCGAGCTCAACCCAGCGGCTTTTCGCCGCGCCATGTTTTATGGCAGCGTGATGGGGTCGTTTGCAGTGCGAGCGCTTTGGAACCGAGCGGTTGCAACAGGTCACGCGTCAGGAAATCGACGACCGCTTCATCCTCTTCCGCGAGTTGACGCACCTTGACTGAAGAGTCTATTTCGGCCAGCCCGATTTCGCGCAGGGAATCCCTCGCAGTGCTGGCCTTCTGTGCGGCGGCCTCGATAGTGGCAGCGATCTGGAGCTGGCAGCATGGGGCCATGCTCAACTACGGCGACGCGGTTGCCCACCTGCACATCGCGCGCCGCGTTTTCGATTCCCACCAGCCGCGCTTTTCGCAGTTGGGCTCAGTGTGGCTGCCGCTGCCGCATATTCTGCTGCTTCCGTTTGTTCAGGTCTACAGTTGGTGGGCCAACGGAATTGCCGGCGTGATTCCATCGGCGCTCGCCTATTTGGCCGCCTGCACGGGTTTCTACGGCTCGCTCGCCGCTGGCTCCCGTGGCCCAGTGCCGCGTTGGCACTGTTCGTTTTCGCTACCAATCCAAATCTGCTCTACCTGCAAACCACGGCAATGACCGAGCCGCTCTTCCTTTGCGAGATGATCTGGATCGCGCACTGGCTGGTAGAGTGGCGCATTAGACTCGACGCAGATCCCCGGCAAGCTCGCCGCCTGCTCTGTGTTCATTGCCGCTGCGCTCGTCGCCGCCATCTTCACGCGCTATGACGGCTGGGTGATCGCGCTGGTGGCCTGGACAGCGGTCGGGATCATTCTCGCGAGGCGCGGCGGACTCAACTCGCGGACCTTTTGGTTGGCATCTGCATTGGTTGTGGCCGCGCCGGTCGCGTGGTTTATCTATAACGCCGCTGCCTTCGGCGATTGGCTTTACTTCATGCGCGGCCCCTATTCCGCCAAAGCCATCGAGATACGCACCTCCGCGCCTGGCTTTCCACCGCATCCTGGCTGGCACAATCCATGGGTCGGCCTGATCTTTTTCATGAAATGCGCAGAGCTTGACGCGGCCGCTGCCGCATGGGGTAACGTTCTGCTGGCTGTATCGATCCTCGGTACCTTCTACGCGTGGCTCACGGAACGCCGCCGCGCCTTTGCGTGGGCCTTGCTGTTCTGGCTCCCGGTTCCTTTCTATGCCTACTCGGTAGCCTATGGATCGGTGCCAATCTTTCTGCCCGTCTGGTGGCCCCACTCCTGGTACAACGTGCGTTACGGAATGGAGCTGTTGCCCGCGCTTGCGCTCGGTGTTGGATTCGCGGCGCAGTTTATCCGCGCAATCATGCTCGAGTTCAAGCCCCGCCATTTGTCCGGAAGGACCCTGACTTTAAGGCTCAACAGCGCCGTGGCCTTTCTGCTTGCTGTAACCAGCTTGAATGTTCTGCAAATGCTGCGCGAACGGCCTCTGGTTTACGTTGAAGGCACAAAGAACATCGACGCCCGCCAAAGTTACGAGAACCAAATTCCGCAAGCTCTGAAAGCGCTCCTCGCCCGACGGCCCGGCTCCGTAATTCTAATGGATACCTCGGTCGATCCAGAGATGGTTGCCCTCACTGGAATTCCGCTGCGTCAGACCATCAACGAAAGCGATCTCGAAATCTATAAGGCAGCATTGGCCGCGCCAGCCGCCCATGCGGACCTGGTGCTTGCTTTCGACGGCGACGAAATCGACCAGGCCGTCAAAGCTCATCCAGCGGGCTTGACGGTGGCCCGACGCTTTTCTGCTCCCGGCCGTCCCTCCGGGACACTTTACATCTCCGATACGGGTTCCGCCCATCCGCCGAGAACAGGACTCAACAAGCCGAGCTTCCCGGTGGTAGCATCGGGCATGGAAATCTGATGAACACAGTCCTGGCCCAATTTACGCAGCCCTTCAATTTCAATTGGCTTGAACAGATCGTTGTCATGAATGGCGCTGTCGGTCGCTTGCTTCTCGCCTGCTTGCTTGGTGGCGCCGTCGGCTTTGATCGCGAGATTAATAAAAAGGCTGCCGGAGTTCGCACCAACCTGCTCATCTGCATGGGCAGCGCGTTCTTTACGCTGCTCTCCGCGGTTCTGGCCGGCGACAATAGCCCCAACAAGGGCCAGGTGGCCTCAAACATAGTGCAGGGCATCGGCTTCCTGGGCGCGGGTCTCATCCTCCACAATCGGAGCCGCATCAACGGGCTCACCAGCGCGGCCAGCATCTGGGTGGTCGCCTCCATCGGCATGGCCTGCGGTGCGGGACTTTATGCTGCGGCATCGGTCGCGGCTGTCATCGTCATTTTTGCGTTGGAGGTAGTCGGCTTTCTCGAGCGGCGCGCCAACATCAAGATGTACACCGTTACTTATGAAGCGCGAGGCCAGGATCAGCCGCTCATGCTTCAGTCGATTCTGGGCGCGATGGACAAAGCCGGCCAGCGCCTCACCGGCGTTGAGTCCGATGCGATCGGCGAGCTCCAACGGGTCTGCTTTTCTTTCACCGCCGTTAAGCGCCTGCATGAGCGTATGCAGGCCGCGTTGATCTCCGCGCCTGGCATTGACAAGCTCTTCACCTTCCGCGATCCGGAGGAAGATTGATTCCCTTCACCAAAGCCCACGCTTGCGGTAACGACTTTTTGATCGTGACTGAAGAAGACGCAGCGCATTTCGACAAACCCGAACTCACTCGGCATCTTTGCGCGCGCAACACCGGCATCGGCGCCGACGGCATTGAGTTTTTCGCATGGACAGGCCCAAACTCTGGCCGCATCCGCTTGCACAATGCGGACGGTTCCATTGCCGAAATCAGCGGAAACGGAACCCGCTGCGTGGCAGCTTGGATGGCTGAGGAACGCAACGCTCAGCCAGGCGATGAGTTTTCCATCGTCACTGATGCCGGCATCCGCGTCTGCACAATTCGAGAATTCCGTGAGTTGGAAATGGACGGGCCGACGGTGCTCGTGACCACCGATATGGATCTTCCCGAATTCGAGAAGCGCACGGTGGAACTGGCGGACGGGACCGCGATCAACGGCGTCTATGTCTCCATGGGAAACCCGCACCTCGTGATCGTGCTTCCCGAGCCCCGGCCCCAGCGCAGCGACTTCGGCGATGACAACGCAAATCCGCTCGACGCCGGCGAAGCCACTCTTTCCGGGCTTGACTTCTCTTTGCACGACCGATCCTGGGAGGAGATCGGCGAGGAGATCTGCCTCCATCCCGATTTTCCCGATCAGACTAACGTCGAATTCGTTCACGTCCTGGGAAGCATGTCGGAACCGATCCATCAAGTGGCTATTCGCATCTTCGAGCGCGGAGTGGGGCCCACAACTTCATCGGGAACGGGGACCTCCGCCGTGGCCACCGCGATGATCGGGGTCTACGACGCAGAGCGGGAACTTGAAGTCATCGCATCCGGAGGTGCGCAGACCGTCCAATGGCAAGGCCCCGGCGAAAAACTCTACCTCACCGGCCCAGCCACTCTAATTGCCCGAGGCGAGGCATTCTACAAATGACTGCGCCTGCCGAGCCTAGATCGCTCTTGAAGATCGCCGCCGTCAAGGAGGGCGCCGGCGTCAGCGTGATTGCGCCCGCGGCTTCTGCCAAGCTCGAGCGTGCGGAGCAGGGAATTGAGCGCTTAAATGCTCTCGGCTTTTCCTCCAGCCCAGGTCGCAACGCATTTCAAAAGGGCCCACTCTACTTCGCCGGGACGAGAGCGCAGCGATTGGCAGATCTGCATGAGGCCTTCTCCGACGCACACACCAGCATCGTCGCGTGTCTCCGTGGCGGCTACGGTTCCAACTACTTGCTTGACGGGCTCGACTTCGATCTCATCCGCCGGCATCCCAAGCCCTTTTTCGGCTACAGTGACCTGACCGGCATTCAACTCCGTCTGCTCGACGAGATTGGCTTGCCCGTGTTTCATGGACCCATGGTCGCGGCCGATTTTTCAGACGAGAACGGTGTTCACTTGCCCAGTTTTCAATCGGCGCTTAGCGGCCAGCTTTACACGCTTGGTCCCGCGGAAGGACTGCGCGTCTTGAAGTACGGTGAAGTGCAAAGCGCGACGCGTGGAATTTTGTATGGCGGCTGCCTCAGCATTCTTGTTTCGTTGCTGGGAACGCCTTATGAGCCGCAAACCGAAGGCAAGCTGCTTTTTCTTGAAGACACCGGCGCGAAGCCCTACCAGATCGACCGCATGTTGTGGCAATTGAGGCAGGCCGGCAAGCTGGCCGGGGTGCGCGGCATCGTCTTCGGTGAGATGCTCAACTGCGCTTCCCCGGGAGCGTCCCCAAAACTTCTCGAAGAGGTGATTCTTCACGTGTTTCAGGACTTCGACGGCCCCATCGCTATCGGCCTGCGCAGCGGCCATGTCTCGCGCCAGAACGTCACGCTGACCTTCGGCGTTGAAGCCGAGCTAAGCGTTAGCAATGAGCCGATGTTGAACCTGCTTGAGCCGGCGGTCACGCGATGAATCAGCGGGGAACAGGACGCCACATTCATCTCAGCGGCATTTGCGGCACTGCGATGGCCTCGCTGGCGGGCCTGCTGCAATTACAGGGTCACCGCATCACCGGTTCCGACAAGGCCGCCTATCCGCCCATGAGCGATTTGCTCCACTCGCTCGGCATTCCCATCTTCGAGCCTTATGCCGAGTCCAATCTCGATCCCGCCCCGGACCTCGTAGTCATCGGAAACGCGCTTTCCCGCGGCAACCCGGAGGTCGAGCGCGTTCTCGACCAGCGCATTCCGTTCACTTCAATGGCAGCTCTCTTGCGCGAAGAGTTTCTCAAAGGGCGCGAATCGCTTGTAGTCGCCGGCACACACGGCAAGACAACCACGACCAGCATGTTGGCCTGGATTTATCAGTTCGCGTCGAACCAGAATCCCGCGCTCGAGCCCTCATTCCTCATTGGCGGCGTGGCGGAAAATTTCGCGTCCAGCTTCCAGCTTCGGCCCACGCGATCATTCATCGTAGAAGGCGACGAGTACGACACTGCCTTCTTCGACAAAGGACCCAAATTTCTTCACTACTTTCCCGATGCGCTCATCCTGACTTCTGTCGAGTTTGACCACGCCGACATCTATGCAGACCTTGACGCGGTGAAGACCGCATTCAAACGTCTGGTCAATCTGATTCCGCGCCGCGGCGTGATCGTGGCCTGGGACGGCAGCCCCAATGTAACCGAATGTGTGGCCCACGCATTTTGTCGCGTCGAGCGCTACGGCTTCTCTGCAAGCGCGGACTGGCAAATCCGGAATCTGAAATACGAAGCTGGCCAAACGCATTGGCAGATCTGGCACAACGGCGAATTGTGGGCCGAGATCGAGACGCGTCTTGCCGGCGAACACAACGCACTCAACGCGACTGCCGCCGCCGCACTTGCATCGAGTCAGGGCATCGACAAGCCAGCAATCAAGTCCGCGCTCGCCGGCTTCAAGAGCGTCAAACGTCGTCTTGAGATACGCGCGGAAATCGGTGGAATCACCATCATCGAAGATTTTGCGCATCACCCCACGGCCATTCGCGAAACACTTCGCGCCCTGCGTTTTGTTTACCCGCGATCGCGACTGTGGGCAGTTCTCGAGCCGCGCTCCAACACACTTCGCCGCAAGGTGCTTCAAGCCGATCTGGTGGCCAGCCTGGGCCTCGCAGATCATGTCCTGCTGGCCGGCGTTTACATGCAGCAGAACATCCCCGACGATGAGCGCCTGCATCCCGAAGATGTGGTTAGAGCGCTCAACTCTCTCGGAACCCCGGCGAATCTTTACTCAGACGTCGAAGCCATCGTCAACGCCATCGCGCCGCAGCTCACGTCCGGAGACGTGGTCGCAATTCTCTCCAATGGCAGCTTCGATGGAATCTATGAAAAACTGCCTGCGCGCCTGAAAGAGGTCAACCTGGATTCAGCCAGCCTCACCGCTGCCAGTCTCACTACTGAAAGACCCGCATGATTCCCGCCCTCCTCTTACTCCTCACGCTTGTTGTGCTGATTCCCCCCGTGGGTTTGATCTTCATCCCCTGGACGCTGATCACCGGCAATGTGCTGCCGCTTTACAAGGCCACGCATTGGCTGGTGCGCACCAGTTATCGCGTAGCGGGAATCCGGATTGCAGTCGAGGGGCGCGAGCGCGTGCCGGCGAATACGGCGTGCATCTTCATGGCCAACCATGTCTCGAATCTCGATCCGCAAGCTTTGATCCCGGAGATTCCCGGGCGCACTGCCGCTTTTCTGAAGCGCTCGCTGATGAAGATACCGATCGTCGGCTGGGGCTTCAAACTGGGAGAGTTCATTCCCGTTGACCGAGCAGGCAGCGTGGCCGGCGCGCAGGAAGGCGTAGCCGCGGCCAGACGTCTCCTTGATAAGGGAATCCACATCACCACATTCGTTGAAGGCACGCGCTCCAAAGACGGCCGCATGTTGCCGTTCAAGAAGGGTCCGTTCTACCTGGCCATGGAAACCGGCGCGCCCTGCATTCCCGTCTCAATTTATGGCACTGAAACCATCATGGCCAAAGGCAGCCTGCGCATCCATCCTGGAACAGCGCACATCGTCTTCCATGCGCCCATTTATCCATCCAACTTTGCCAGCCGTGAAGATTTACTTGAAGCCGTACGCGCAGCTATCGCTTCCGGCCTGCCGAAATGGATGCGGAGCTAAACATTTAGGGAATTTACGGCTGCACGATCGCGTTATACCCGTCGTCAAGCAGCTTCAGCTTCCATCGGTTAGCCTCATCGCGGGTGTTGAACGGGCCAATCCACACATGGATCAGGCCATCTTCGGGCTTGCGCTGGGCGGTAACCGTGTAACCGCGTTGGCGTAGGGCATTCACCAGCACCGACGCGTCCTCGGGACGTGAGACCGAGGCAATCTGGACCAGAAATGCCGCCTGCGAAGGCATTGCCGGCTGAACCCTGACGCCGGAAGCGAATCCGGTTGCGGGCTGCACAGACGGAGAATTGGCTGACATCGCCGGTGCAACGGGCCGGGCTTGAACTGGCTGCGCCTGAGTCGAAGTGGTTTCAGGCGTCCCAGGCGATGCGCCCGCAGCATCTGGCTGAGAACCACGTGAGCTAGCCCCGGCTTGGGTGTCAGACGCCGCGGTCGCCGCCGGATCGCTGGCTTGCCCGCCTGCATCGGGCGTCGTGCTCGCCGCTCCGCTGGCTGCGCTCTGTTTGTTCGCCGAGGGCTTAGGCGCCGATGCACTCACTTCTTGCGCGAGTTGCACGCTGTCGACAGGTTGTGCGGCTGCCACAGGATCCTGTGCACTGCGGTGGTGGCCCACGGAGTATCCCAAGCCGAAGCAGAGCCCACAGAGCAGCACCAACCCGGCACAGATTGCGACGAGCATTCCCGAACTTAACGTGACTTCGGGTTCATGCCCTGGTGGTGACACCGGCTGAGACCGCTGTTCGACGAATGGCGCCGTCATACCAGTTCCTCTGACTCTCGCATCCTCAGAAAGGTTGCTCCTGTGTTCAAGCGGAGGTATTTAAAGGGCACGGCCTTAGTCACGCCCTATCAGAAAATTGCTCGCGTTTCGCAATATGGTGCCCGGCAAAAGCCGCGCCCTCTTCAAAGTAGCATTACGGGTTCTGCGCCGTTCCCGTTCCCAGCGATCCTATCTTGTTCAGCAACGTCAGCATCTCCATGGGCAGCGGGAACACGATCGTCGTATTCTTTTCCACTCCAATCTCGGTAAGCGTTTGCAGGTAGCGCAATTGCAGCGTCATAGGCTGCGTGGCCAGCAGCGCAGCCGCATCCACCAGCTTTTGCGCCGCGTTGAACTCGCCCTCCGCGTGGATGATCTTCGACCGCCTTTCGCGTTCTGCCTCGGCCTGCTTGGCCATTGCGCGCGTCATAGTCTCAGGCAGGTCCACCTGCTTTACCTCGACTGAAGTCACCTTCACACCAAATGGTTCGGTCCGTGTGTCGATGATGCTTTGAATCCTCAGGTTGAGCTTGTCGCGGTGGCTCAGCAACTCGTCCAGCTCTACTTCGCCCAGAACCGACCGCAGAGTCGTCTGCGCAAACTGCGATGTCTGATAGACGTAATTGGCCACCTTAATGGCAGCATCGTTCGGGTTCACAACATACAACGTAACCACTGCGTTCACCTTGATGGTCACATTGTCACGTGTAATGACGTCCTGAGGCGGGACCTCGAGCACATCCTGCCGCAGAGAAATGCGCACCATCTGATCAAACGGCCGAAAGACCATGATGATCCCAGGCCCCTTTGGCGTAGGCAGCGCGCGGCCCAGACGGAAGATTACCCCACGCTCGTACTCGCGCAGAATCTTGATGGAATTGATCAGGTAGAGAACAACGATGGCGATAACAACCAGCAATACAGTTCCCATTTCACTCCCTCACTCAGCACGGATTGTACTCCAGAGGAGCCTCGATCCCGCGGTCAACTCTATGCAGCGGACTTCGAAATCCCAGTTCGCTCAGCCGGAGCAACATGCAGCAAGTAACTCTCATTCCCGGTCACGCGAAGAGGCGTCCCTGCGGCAACCGGCTCGCTAGCCACCGCCAGCCAAATCTCGCCCTCCACAAGCACATGCCCTCGGAGCGTAAGTGCCTCCATGGCCGAAGCGTGGCTGCCCACCAGCGCTTCCGCGCCCAGCCGGGTTTTCAACTTGCGAGCACGCATTGCCAGCCGCACAAGAAAGACGGTAATCAACCCAAACCCCACGCTTACCCCGATGGCGATCGCCGGGCTGATCTCCATCTCCGGTACCGGCGCGGCAACCAGCGTAAGGGTACCGAAGGTCAGGCACACAATTCCCGCTATGGCGAGCGCGCCGTGACCGCCAAACTTAGCCTCAAGCATCAAAAACACCAGCGCCGCCACCAGCAGCAACACTGCGGTAAATCGGATTGGCAACAAGTTCAGCCCAAAGATCGCCAGCAGCACCATCAGAGTGCCCAGCGCTCCGGGAACGATGGTTCCCGGCGTGTTGAACTCCAGATAGATCAGCAACGCGCCAAATACCAGCATCAGCAACGCGATATTAGGATTCACAAGCCAGCCCAACAGATCGTCGCGCAGTGTCGGCTTCAACAATTCAATCCGCGCACCGGCAAGGTGAAGCACCAGCTTTGATCCGTCGTTGCGTGTAATCGTGCGCCCGTCAAGCGCCCCCAGCAGTTGCGCGTCGCTGTTGGCGATTAGATCGATCAGGTGTTGGTCGAGCGCTTCCTGAGCCGTGTAGGAATGCGACGACGCAGCCGCAGCCAGGGCAGCCTCGGCATTGCGGCCGCGCGCGGTCACGGAAGAGCGCAGCAGAGCTTCCGCGTCGTTCTCAATCTTCTGCATTTCGGTATCGTCGATTTTGCCAAACTCTGAAACTACGTGAGCCGCGCCCGCGTTGCTGCCGGGAGCCATGGCTGCCACATCTGCCGACTCCAGCAGATAGAAACCCGCCGAACCCGCGCGCGCCCCTGCCGGAGCAACGTATACAATCACCGGAACCCGCGAACCAAGGATGCTCCTGACCATTGCACGCATCGAGTCCAGCAGCCCACCCGGCGTATCCATCTCCACCAGCAGCGCCTGCGCGCCATCGGAATTGGCCTTCGCAATTGCCCGCTCCAGTTGCGCCGCACTTACCGGCTGAATAGTGTCCGACAGCACCACCTTATCCACAATGGGTTGCTGGGACGCTTGCTGCTGAGCTGCGGCTGGAATTCCCAGTCCTGCCGCCGCAATCCACACAATTGCAGCCGCAATCTCCCGCGCATTCCTGTGCATGGCTTGCTCCTTTATTGCCCAGTGCCTTAGGCTAGGGCCTCGGTCCTCCCCGAGACTCGATCTGCTTACGCAGTTCCTGCGCAGCTCGATTCGCCGGGTCCAGCTTCAAGGCTTCGCCGGCCTCTTTGCTCGCTTCATTCAAGTGGCTAGCCGCAAAATCCAGCCTGCCCAGCACCAGGTACGCATCGGCCGAAGGCTCCAGTTCCAGTGCGGTGTGAGCCTCCTTGCGTGCGCCGGCTGCATCCCCCGTTCGCTCACAAACTTCAGCCAATCCTGCGTGCGCACCGCCGCGCGCTTGTCAGCCGCGACGGCCGCCTGATAGAGCCGCTCAGCCTCAAGCAGCAGCCCGCGGTCAAGGTAGTCATTGGCCTGGCCAGCCAGCTTCTGCGCCCGCTCTTGCGGCGTCAGTGCTGCCAGTCGCGCTGCATCCATCTGGTCCATCATCTACGCCGCCTGGCGGAATGCAACCGCATCGAAGCTGCGCGCAATCCGCTCCAGCGGATCGGCCTTCGCTCAGTCGCCCGAAGCCGAATCTGCCGCCGGCGGCAGGCTGCTTGGCTGGCGCCTGTCCACTCCCGGCTCAGCGCTTGAGCTTCAGTGTCATTGGGCCGCAGTCGCAGGCACTGCGCCAGTTCGCGCAAGGCGCCTCTGCGCTTTCTCCATGGCGCTTCAGACTCACCGCCAGGTTAAAGTGGTAGTCCGCCGCATTGGGGTCGGCGGTCTCCGCCTGCCGAAAAGCGCAATGCCGTCGTGGCCCTGCCGGCTCGCGGCGACCCCTTCGTTGTTCACCACCTCGGCCAGCGGCAGCACCGCGCGCCACGCCGGCAAATGCCTTCTCCGCCTTGGATAGTCTCCTGAGAACAGCAGCGACAGACCGCGATAGAAGCCCGCCTCCAGCGCAGTCCGGATCGTCGCTGCCCACCTTGGCAAACGCCGCTGCGGCCTCCTCGTACTGCTGCGCCGTTGTAAGTCCTCGCGGCCCAGCGCCATCCATGCCTGGCTGAACGCCGGGCTCAGCTTCACTGCCTGTTCAGATGTCGCAGCCGCTCCGCCTGGTCCGGCTCAGTGATGCCGCGAATGTACTGCTCAAACGCGTCCAGGCGCATGCCGCGCCCCGCGGCGACAAACGTCTCCTCGGCCACGCTGAATCCGGGATCGATCTGCCGCGTCAGCTTCCACGCCAGCGAGTCGAGGACGCCGATCAGGTCGCGCATTTCGCCCCGCGCGCTCACCGGCTCGCTCATGCGCAGATGCGGCACATCCACCACCTGCGCCTCGACCGCAATCTGCGTGCCCGTCGGTGATGATAACTGCCCACCACAATCGAATCGGCATCCAGCGTCTGCGCCAGCTTCAGCGCGCTGGCCCGCGACGGCTGAAACCCCTGCGGCAGTCCAAGATGATCCAGCGCATACAGCCGGTCCGCACGGCTCATGGGCGCAAACCCCGCCGAAGCAAACCGGCTGCCCCAGAATTCCGGCGCCGCCTCGCGAATCCAATCCAGGCTCGGCTGCCCGGTGCGGTTGTCGAACGGCAGCACCAGCAGAATGCGCCCGTGACCCGCGGCCGGATTCACATTCGCCTCGTCCGTCTGGCATAAGCAGGCAATGCCCCAGCCGAAGAACAGAGCCAGCCCGGTCGCAGGCGAAAGCTGCCGCCGCCAGCCGTATGCCAAACCTGCTGAACGAGATGAAAGATGAATATGCACAACAGGTTGATTATAGGTCGTTCGCCTCCGTCGGCTATCGGGGCCAATCCGGCGTTCGCATCGATGCGTCCAGCACCCGATCGAACCGGATCAGGCGCCACCCAATGCCCCTGATCGCATCGCTCCCACACCAGCGTCGCCTCCAGTTGTCTGGCAATCTCCTCCGGCGGCAGATCGTGATGCAAGCCAAAGAACTCCTCGTCCAGCGCTTCGCTCTTCGGGCCCAGGCTAAGCAGCGGCCTCGGCGGATCGTACTTGGTCGAGAACACCAGCGCCGCCGAGTACTTCCCCGGCTCTTCCGCGGCGCGCGCGATCTGCGGCCCGGTAAAATCCTCCATGCCGATAGACGTCGTACGGCTGCTTCAGATAGCCCAGCTCGGGCCGCGTCAGTTCGTCGGTCATCGGCCACGCTGAAAGCACCGTCGCGTCCGGATAGCGCTTGTTCAGCTGCGCAATTCCGGCCAGATGCAGCCGGATCACGTGCGCATAAGCCAGATTGTCCTCCGGCGCAAACCCATACGGCGGATTGATGAACAGCCCCAGCTACAAATGCCGCCGCGGAAAACACGGCCAGCGCCTGCCAGAAAGGAACCCGCCGGTAAAACGTCGATACAGCCAGTAGCAGCACCAGCGGATACATGGGCAGCAATAACGCGTCAGCAGCGCCCCGCCCAACACGCTGAAAAGCAGCGCATTGACCAGAATCAGAAGCAGAATCCGCTGCAACGCTGGGCGTCCGATTCCTAAACGCTCATACCCTTCTGCATCCAGCCGAGGCTCCAGCAGCAGCCTTGCCGCAAGAGCGATCAGCACCGGCACAAACAAATTCATGTGCGCGGTAAGATGCAGAATCCGATGCCCAAACGCCGCCAGAAAGCGCAATGGGTCCAGGTTGGCCTGGGCGTTGTAGCGCAGAAACTCAGGATTCCCAAAGAGAAAACCGGTCTTGGCATAGTGCCAGACATACCACGCGGCCAAAGGCAGCACGCAACTTGCCAGCCACGCAGCCTCTCGCCAAAGTCTGAACCGGGCTGAGGACCGGGCCCGAAGCCCCTCCACGACGCACACCAGCGCCAGGGTCAGCGGAATGGCCACCGCCGTCTCCTTGCACATGACTGCGGCAGAGAACCAAAGCGCGGCAGCCCAGGGCTTACGATCTCGCTCCGGAAGCGCGTAGACCAACCCCCACAGGGCGCAGGCCGCGGCAAAAATATCCGCGTGCGCCAGCGTGCTCTGCGCAAACCAAATGGGATACAAACCGGTAAGCACCACAGTCCAGAAAGCCACCGATCCCACACCCGTTAACCGCACCGCCAGCCGCCAAACCCCCAACAGCCCCATCGCCGCCACCATCAACACCGCTTCCCGCGTCACCTCTGGATAAAACCCGGAAACCTTCCACCACAGCGCGAGATAAACGCTCTCGAGCGGAGGATGGGCATTTGTAAGCGTCGTGACGGGGATCAGCGATCCGGTGCGAAAAAAGTCCCAGGCAGCGGGAATGTAATAGCCCGCCTCGTCCCAGTAGTAGGGCAGCCGTAGCAACGTAAAGTGGGTTGCGTACAGCGCCGCAAACACGACCGGAAAAATCATCCAGAGCGGCAAAGGTGCGTCCAGCCGCGGCTCTAGAACTTTTCTCAAACGCAAGGGATCGCTCCTGGAACCAACTGGAAAACCGCCGGAATTAGTTCACAGGCCCTTGCGGAAAATTATGACCTTGTGGCTCCAGGTTCAGCGCGCCGAAGGTTTGCTCATACTGGGAAATATTCTGCCCCAGCACATTCCAAAGCGCCTTGGCCTGCTGCGGGCTCAGGAACACGGACTGGTGGTTGCGAATGGTCACCTGCTCCGGGCTTTCGCTCGCGGCCAGACCGAACACAAGCTGAAAATCCCACACGCTCACGCGCACCTGCACGCTGTTGGCATAGGATTCACGGTAGTCGGAGGTTTGGGTAACGTTTAAATGGGGCGGTTGAGATGGACTCATAGTCATTCCAGATTACTCCGGCCGGGCCAGTGTCGCTGGATCCCAATTGTCGCTGCCTCTCAGAAACACGGATGGCTCAAACTGCCTCGCCTGTTCCGGAGTAAGGAAATGTGCGTGCGGATCTCGGCGGTCTCGGTTGGCTCCGGGCCCCGTCGAATTGAATTCTGCAAAGTACGCTGTTTCGAGCGAATGCGTTTCCCCGGGATGCCACTCCCGCCAGCCGGCCGGGTCGATATGCTCGCCCATCTCCGTATTGAGGTAGATCACTGAGGCATAGGCCCGCCAGGGTCGTCCCAGAAAAACAGTGCCGGCCACACCCGCATCTGCAATGAGCTTGCACTTGTTCAAAACGTAACCCGAGTCTTGCTCGGGAAAATGTTTCGACTGTGCGGTGATGAATCCCCCAGCATGTGCCGTGCTATGGATCTCGCAGCGGTCAAAGACGGCTTTGCTGTCTCCAAAAATGAAATCAACGTTTCCCGCGATGTAGCAGTCGGCAAAATATTGCCGGGATGGAACGCAGACTTGCTTGCCGGCAGTGCAGGGGCGGTTGCCCGCATACACGGTATCCTGGTTGCCCAGCAGACGAACGTTGTAAAAAACTGCGCGGTCGCCGGTGACGAGCAGTGCCGGAGCCTGTGACCCTACTGGAATCTGCTCATGTGTAGCGTTGAAATCATTCTGGAATGTAATGTTCTCCGCGAAAAAGTTATCCCCAGTTACGTTCACGGTAGCGGAATGAAGCGTTCCTCCATTCGCGCCCGCGCTCTTATCCATCACGACCACGGTCTTACCTGCATCCTTGTTCGTGCTGCGCAGTTGAATGTTGTTCTTATCGATGGTCAGCACTTCACGATAAGTTCCGGGAGCCACCAGCACCAAAGCTCCTTTCGCGGGAGCAGCATCGAGTGCCCGCTGGATGGAATAGAAATCGCCAGTTCCATCCGCCGCTACATATAGAGTCTCGTCCTCCGGTGGAACCGCCCCAGCCATCTCCGGAGCCGTTGGCAGCGCGGGGAAAGGAACCAAGCGGGTGTCGCACTCCAGAGGCTTGCCGGGCGCGCTGTTTGCTGTTTGCTCTACCGTCACCTCCTCGCCTCTAGGCTCAAGATTGCCGAGCTTGCTTCCAATCGTAATTTCCGCATCCTTGACCAGCCACGTTGAGTGCTGCTGGTCGTCGGCAAATACATTGTCCAGATTGAGTCCTAACTTGTGCTCAGCGTCCAGTCCGAGAAATGTATAACTCCCTGCTGTAACTATATGTATGTTATCGAGAGAAATATCGTGGTAATTAGGAAGCTGATCCCCGCTGAAGGTTGTATAGAGCGGCGTAAACACCAGCGGGTTCTTCGTGTCGCGAATGCAAATGTCGCGATAAGTCAAGTCATGTACCAGGCCGCCTCTGCTGCGGTCGGACTTGATACGGATGCCGTTGTCCGCGCCATCGATTGTGAGGTCCTCGACGAGCATGTGGCTCACACCGCCGCTGGTCCCGCTGCCGATGGACATGCCGTGTCCGGAATAGAAATGATTGTGCAGAATCGAAATGTTCTGAGCCGGTCCGGCCTTGCCCGACTTCACCGCAACGTCGTCGTCACCTGTATGAATCCAGCAATTCTCAATCGTCACATTGCGGGACGATCCCGGATCGATTCCATCCGTATTCCGCGCCGTTTTCGGCGTCATGATCTTCACGCCCCATGCCGTAAATCCATCCGTCTCGTTCACCCCGACATGGAAGTTCGGCGAGTTGCGCAGCGTGATCCTGTAGAGCGTGAACCGATCCGCGTGACGCAAGGAAATAAGCGTAGGAACACTCTGCTGCTTGTCGTCGATCTTCGCCTGATGCGCCAGGTCCCACCAGGTCATATCTTGACCCAGCAGCTTGGCCCCGCCTCGTCCATCGATCGAGCCGTCGCCCATGATCCCGCTGTCCACTGCGCCATTGCCCACGATCAACGGCTTGCATCCGTGGCCTTTTTCTGCCACCACGCCGCAACTGCCAGGAGTCAGATCGTATACACGCGGATCGCGCGAAGCAACCAGAGAAGTGTTTGCCGCTACCACCAGGGTTACGCCTGAATGCAATTGAAGAGGTCCTGTCAGGAACACATTTTTCTGCCCCTTCGCGCGCAACACCACGGCCTTGCCCGCCGCGCAGTTATCCATTGCATTTTGAACGCGCTCGGTATCCAGCTTCTGCTCATCGTCGGGTGAAATCGCGCCGTGAACAGCGGCGATACTGGCGTCCAGAGTGATGCAAGCCGCCGGAATATGCGGCTCGCTCACCTTTCGCGTGTCCTGCGCAATAGTGCCCGAGGAAGCAAGTAATATGGGGACGACGAAGAACAACAAAACGCGTCGGATCGGCATTCCGAACTCCTCTCCGCGCGGCAATGTGCCGCGGCCGCTGCGACCGAAGTTGCGCGCCGACTAAGGCTGGGACGGAATCTGCGCAACGATCCAGCGAACCAGTTCTTTGCCGCCGACGAAATTGTCGAATGTTCCCGGCAATTTCCGTCCGTCCGTGTATTCGTTGTAAAGCCAGGGATCCACCGTCGCAAAGACGGTGCCCTTGCCGTACTTCGTCGTCGCCATTAGGATTCCCTGGTCGTCCTCAAATACTGTCACAGCTGGTGCCTGCACGGAAATGTTGCAAACATCTTTCATGAAGAGCGTATGCGGATCATGGAAGATGGGACCGCCGCCCGGCACAATAAGCTTGCCCGAGTCATGTGCATCTCCGACGACGTGTTTCCGCAGCACGCTGTTGAAGTGAATGCCGAATCGATCCGCAATCAGATTGAAGTGCTCGAGGTCGGTGTTCGCCGGATCGTTCGCCATCAATACCAGCACGCCGCCGCCTTTCACCCATTCCGCAATCTGCGCTCCGTCCTCGGAGTTTACATAATGCGGATTGGAATTCTTTTGAAGCGTGTCGGGCGAAGCGATGAGGTAAACCTGGGCATGTTGAAGCGAAGCAGCCGTCGGCTCTGTGTAGAGCGTTTTAGTTTGAGCGCCAAAGTTGCGGAAGACGTGGCCAAGCAACGAGTATCCGTCGTTACTTTGATCATTCCATTTGTAGTGAAAGTAGTCCTGATGGCCAAACGCATCGAGTCTTTTCTGGCTGTTGAACCACGCGTCCACCAGAACCGTGTCGCCGCGCCCCAGCTTCGCATTCTGAGCGTTCTCGTGCTCCACACTCGCCAACAGAAACGGGCCCACGCCCTTAGGATCGTCAGTTACAACTTTTTCGCCAAGGTAATAAGCATAACTCCCATCGCGATAAGGCTCGCCACCGAGCCCCCCGACCTTGACTGTCCCCGTAAGTGACACTGAGTCTCCCGGTCCGGTTTGGATGAAGTGACTTAGTATCCCATGATATCCGCGTTCGGAATTGGCAAGATAACTCTGCGGAAGATAGCCCTGGCGCACACCTCGAGTTAGCGCATAGACAATCATGCAGGACGCCGATGACTCAAGATAATTTCCCTTCGCACTGCCCCTGTCCATCACTTGATACCATAAACCTGAGTCATCGTCCTGGACCTTCGCAACAGCGGCCGCGTCTCGGTTGAGTTCGGCGACTAACTCCTTCCGTCCCGAATCCTGTTCGGGATAAAACGAAATAGTGTCCACCAGAGCCATCATGTGCCAGCCCATACCTCTGGCCCAGAACTGCGAAGAGTCTCCTGTTTTCTTATCGGCCCAACGCTCGTGCCTCGACTCATCCCATCCGTGATAAAGCAAGCCGGTCTTCGCGTCTCGTGCGTGCTCGTCGAGCAATTCAAACTGGCGAGTTATATCGCTGAATGCCTCGGGATGATGAAATGTTGCCGCATACTCGGCGTAGAACGGCTCCGCCATATACAGTCCGTCCAGCCACATTTGATTCGGATACCTTTGTTTGTGCCAGAATCCGCCGGAGCCGTTCGCGGCTGATGCACCAGTTGCTGGTAAAGCAGTGTTGCGGCCTTTGCATAGCGTGCATCCCGCGTCACACCGTATAACAGCAGAAGTTGCCGTCCCAGCAATATACTGTCGAGCTGATTTTCTTCCGCATTGTAAGTCGGAATAGAACCATCGGCGTTCACAAACTGGTCGACAGAATTCTTGATGTAGGTGTAGTAGCGGCCATCCGCCGTTGTGAACCACACCGCATCCATGCCCCGCAGCAGGGTGCCCAGTTCGTAGTTCCAGACCCAGTGGGCGTCGGCCCCAACGAACCGGCCGTTCGGCCAACGTTCTATCGCCGCATTCGCAGCTCGCACTGACCAGGGCTTCTCCTGTCCACGTGCAGAAGAAACAGTTCCGCTCACCATTGCGGCGAACACCATTAGGCAAACAAGATTACTTGTTCTCTTCATTTTGTCTCCGGGCGCTCAGAATACCACGCATCTAAACACGCCCAATGGAATGGCCCGCAACAACGGAAGAGGAGCTGGATGTCCCAGCCCCTCTTCCATTGAAGTACGATGCAGAAGCGTCTTTAGAAAGTGACATGCCCCGCCATTTGCCACTGGCGCGGGCTGTTTGACTGGCCAGTAATCGCGCCGAAGCTTGAAGATCCGGTAGTCGAACCGATCGAGCCGTTCGCGGTGCTGGAAGAGCTGCCAAACCAGACGTGGTTGACAGCATTGAAGACGCTGGCCTCAAAAATAAATTTCACTCTTCCGTCCCTCCATAGATCGAAGGTTCGGCGGAGGTCGCCGTCTATGTCGTAGTTGCCGGGACCGCGAAGGCCATATGGAGCGGTGCGAGCAATATTGCCGAGCACCATTCCCAAGCACGGATTCGGATTCCCGGTTGCTGTGCAATTAGGGTTCACGACGCTGGATGCGTTGGTGAATGCTCCCGGGTTGATGTATTGAATTGCGGACAACTCGGTTCCTGCGGGGACGGTGCCGGCGATTCCATTTCTGGTTGCACCGTGTCCCCATCCCCCATTTTGGCGTGCTGATCCCGTGAAGCCTGGTGTGTAGACCGGCATGCAAGTGCCTTGCAAGAGAGCGGTGCATGTGGCGGAGCCGCCGACAATCGCCAGAGGATTGCCCGCGACGTAAGTAAAGATGTCAGAGATTCGCCATCCGCCCACGATGTTCCGCACAATCGGGTTCTCGCCGCCGATGTGTCCCTTGCCAAACGGCAAATCGTAAGTGCTGGTGATGACCAGGTTCTGCGGCTGGTCCTGCACACTGCGCGACCGTTCGATGCGATCGACTGGCCAGGACGCCGTACTGTTGGCCAGAGCGCCCGAGGGGATCGCATAGCCGGTACGGAAGGTCCCTAGATCGTCAACCGTATGGCTATAGGTGTAGTTCAGCATGAAGGTCATGCCGCGGCTAAGCCGCTGCACGATGGAGAGCTGCAACGCGTTGTAGTTCGAGTTGCCCACCGCGGGAAGCAGGTCGGTGACGCCGCTGTACTGAGGAAACGCTACCAAGGCCTGGTCGACTTTGTTGTTGAAGGACGCGTACGGCAAACCTCCCGGTGTGTTGGAGGATGTCGCCGTCGCCCCCAGAACGGTGCTGCCCAGCGATAGGTAACTCGGATTTAACTGGTTACTCCAGTAGCCGCGGGGCGAACCGGTGGGAACCAGGTAGTGTCCATTGTTGGCAACGTAGCTCACCGTAGCGGTGATGTCTTTGGTGAGCAGGCGTTGGATTCCGAAGGAAATTCCCTGGAAAGTCGGCGTACGTCCACCAAACTTGGGATCGAGATAGTCCACCGTTGATGAGATGTAGTTCGGGGCCCCGTTTGCTTTGGCAATGGTGGAATAGTAAGTTGCATAGGCCGCGTTGTAGATGGGCGGCGGGGTAACGGAATATCCGACGCCTCCGAAAGCCGAATTTGTCAGTGTGCCGTTGTAGCCGCTGTTGTTCAGGTAGAAGGCAGGCAGGGAATCGCCAGGGCTCGGTGGATTTGGCGCAGCCGAGAAGCCCAGCTCCATACCGGACGCCGGAAGTGTGGTCGCTCCGCCCGAGGTGCCACCACCATGCGCATAATAGATGCCTAAGCCGGCGCGGATAACCGTCTTGTTATCGAGCGAATAGGCCAGGCCGAGCCGGGGACCCCACTCGCCGTGATAGGTATTGATGGGGGTAGCGCAATTGCAGCCATCCGTCCCGCCGCCCGCGAACTGTAGCGCGCCGGGAGTGGCAGTGATGGGATTGGACAGTGTCGCATTCAGAAACGAGAAACGGTTTTCTGATTCGCGAAATGGAGGCATCGTATCCCAGCGGAGTCCGAGGTTGAGGCTCAGCTTATTGGTTAACTTCCAGTCGTCATTGCCATAAAAAGCGAATGGATGGTACCTCGAGCCGGTTTCCTGCGCTATCTGCGCATACTGGGTGTAGGTTGACGAATCGACCGCGCCCTCAAGGAAGCTGGCGTAGGCCAACCCGGTGTTGGCTGTTACGGCCGCCGAAGCGCCGCTCACCTTTGCCGTCTCAGTAACGGCATAGCTCAACGTCAGCGGATTGCTTGCACCGTACGAATATAGGTCGTTGAACAGCAGCCACTCAGACTGGCCGCCGAAGGTGAAGGAGTGTTTGCCGTGCACCCACTGCACGTTATCCTTCAGCGAATAGGTGTCAGTGCTTTGGACATACTGGCCCGTATTAGGCCCCCACTGGTTCGGGTCGTCTGTTCCAGAGAACTTTACGATTGGGAAGCTATTTGGGGTCTGGCCTGCCGCGGTCAGGTTGGTGATGCCGGCCGCGGTCGCCGCATAGGCTTTGTTCAATAGCGATGGGTTGCCGTCGGGCGCATGGTATTGTCCAATCCCATAATTGAACTGGTTCACCAGGCTCTGGTTGATCACGTAGGTGTCCTGGAAGAGCGCCACCCTGGTGATGGGAGCGTAGGTCTTTGCGTATTCATAAGGCAATGGCGCCACTTGTGTCGACTGGGCGCCTGCGTTGCCCACCAGTCCCTGGCGGCCCGACGCCAAAATCACTGACAACTTATGTTTGTCGGAAAGATCGAAATCCACGCGATTCGTCGTCGACCAATTGTTCAGTCCCCAGGTATAAGCGCCAACATAGTTGTTGGTTAGGCCCGAATTGGAGTAATTGACCCCCGCCCAATACTGCTGAAGATAGTTGGAAATGGGCGAAATTTCTTTCTGTGGGATTACGTTCGCCGTGCCCGGCGTGCCGGTGCCGCAGCTGCCCGAGCCGGACCAGGATGTGCTCGAACCGGCGTAGCTGGTCCCTGTGAACTGTGCACGCGAGTAATTGCCGGCGGTCAGCGTTTGCGTCGTCGGATCGTAAATGGGGTTTGGAAGCGCGGAGAAGTCGCCACAAAGCTCCGCTGGAGTGGGGATGGTTTCACTAACTGGCGTTGTGAGTGCGGAGAACCGGAAGCCCATGTAATTGCTGAAGACAAAAATCTTGTTCTTCCAAATCGGGCCGCCAATGGTCACGCCGTATTCGTTCGATGTGGCTCCGGCGGAACGAAAAACGTGCCTTGCTTCGCCACGATGGGATAGTTGAGAGGGTACTGGGCAGGATCGAAGCCGGCCGAGTCGAGTGCGGTGTTGCGCACGATCTCGTACAGCGAGCCGTGGATTTGGTTGGCGCCCGACTTGATGGTAAAGTTCTCCACGCCCAGGCCCTGATATTCCGCTGAATAGGCCGTGGTCTTGACCTGAAACTGATCGACTGCCTCAACCGAAATTGCCGACCAGATGTATCGCGGATCGCCGGCGACCGATGCGGACTCGAATGGAAGCCCCTCTATGTACATTTCTGTGGAGTTGGCGTTGCCCTCGACCACCATCGGTTCGTCAGATTCATTGTTCTTGGTCTCGTTGTTGGTCACACCGGGCATCAGCAGGGCCGAGTCGGTGGTCCTCCGCTGATCGGTACTGATCCCATTGGCGCCGCCCATCTCAAGCGGGAGCGACTGATAGACATCGTTCTCAATCACGGCGCCCAATGTGGCTTCTCCCGTTTCGAGCGCCGGCGGTTCGTCCTTTACTGTCACGACCTCATTCGCCGATCCGGGTTGCAATGTCAGATTGAGCGAGAGCACCTGCAGTCCATCCAGGTGAATTTGCTCCTGCACAAGCTGCTGAAAACTAGCTGCGGTAATCGTGACGGTATAGTCGCCGGGGTCGAGTGGAGAGAGTGTGAAGAGGCCGGCTCTTGTCGTGCTGCGAACGGCTTCGGCGCCCGTTGCCACATTTCGAGCAGATACTTTCGCGCCAACGACAACTGCCCCGGTTGTATCGGAAACTGTTCCTTCGATTGTTGCCGTTCCACCCAACTGCGCCTTCGCGCCGAATGGCGCCATGATGGCAATGACCAGCAAAAGCAGCCACCCCAAGCCCAGGCCGCTCAGCAAAACTCGATACCGTCTATTCGATGGCGCACCGGTACGCAACTGTCCTTCTACAGCCAGTCTCATTGAAGCCTCCAGAAGTTTTTGTTTAGCTCAAGTTCTTCATTCTTTCCACCTTGAGCAGACGAACATTACGTACTCGTGGACTGACCACACCTTGATTTAAATTAGAATTGTGGTCTGACCACGATTCAGTAAAGTTTAGTTTCCCGCACAAGACTTGTAATGTCAAATCCGAAATTGATGACGTATTACGTTTCAATACGGGCGTTTTTTCGCTTTCGCTCCGAAAATCAAAGATAACGAGATATTTAGATAGAAAATCCCCGACCCAGGATCAGCAGCGGTGGTTGGACCTCTCGATCACTCAAGCGATTTACTCGAGGCCAGCAAAAAAGTTGCCGATAGTACCTTAAATCGCGACCAGCGCTCCAAAATACTGCCTCGTGAAGAGCTCGCCCCTCGGTCAGCGCAAGGAAACCTTTGCCCCCGCCTCCTGAGCTATTGCTTGTCCCTCGCCGGCATCAATCACCACGCCCGAGCCGGAGACCTCGGCATATCCGATAGTCAGCCCCTGCCTGGCACTGATCTTCACGTTGTGAAGAACCACACCCATGACCGGAGACTCCGGCAGTCCCACAATCGCTCCCGCCACTTCGCTTCCCGTGGCCGTAACATTTTCAAGCGTGATGTCATGAAAGTGCGGAGTCAGACGAGTAATCGGCTGAGCTGCTTCCCCGGCGGGCGGAAGAACTTTCGGATAATACTCGCTGATGATCAGCGCATTTTTCACGTCCTTCATATCGATGTCGCGGAAGGTCAAATGTCCAACATCGTTGCCGCGATCCCGGTTGGCCTTGACTCGAATTCCGTTGTCCGTTCCCTCAAAGTGAATTCGCTCAGCCGTAATATTCTGCGCGCCTCCGGCAATCTCGCTGCCGATAGAAAGCCCGTGCCCGTGCAGGAACGTGCAATCGGTAATTGTGATGTCACGGCTCGGATCGTCGGGCCCTGGAGAGTTGATCGGCCCCGACTTGATGGCAACGTTGTCGTCTCCCACGTCGGAAGTCACATGATCGATGACTACATGCGACGATGAGAACGGATCGATTGCATCCGTATTTGGCGAGCGGGGAGGCGCCAGTATTTTGATCTTCCGAATAATTACATCGTCCGAGTAGTAAGGAACCAACTGCCACATCGGGGAATTCTGAATCGTTATCCCTTCCACGCGCACATGCTTGCAGTGGTCGAAAATAATCAGCTTCGGCCGCGGGTGGCCTGTCCCCAATATGCCCGCGTCCTTGATCGAACGCGCCATCTCCCACCAGGTTTCCCCGTTGCCGTCGATCACGCCTTCGCCTGTGATCGACACATTGATGGCATTGGTTGCGCTGACCAGCGGCTGCAAGTCAGGCAGATGAAACATGGTCAGCGCCGGATAGTCCGCATGGTCGGGGGACCCCAGCAGCGTTGCGCCCTTATCGAGTTGCAGAGTGATGTTGCTCTTCAACACAATTGGAGCGCTCAGATATGTTCCCGCAACAAGACGAACCGTCCCGCCGCCCTGCGCTTCGCATGCATCGATTGCAGCCTGAATCGCAGCGGTATCCTTTGTTGCGCCATCACCTTTGGCCCCATGCTTGCTCGGATTGCATAGGTCGGCGGAAGCGGCCGCGCGGGCCGGAATAGCTGCGAAGCCGGCCACCAGGGCCAACACTGAAAAGAGGTGCAGAATCGAGCTTTTCTGTTGCATGGGCGGAATTCCTCGAAGGCGTTTGGCTTGCCGCGCAAACTGATAATACGCCTTCAAAGGCCCGGTGGTCATACCACGCTGAAAAGAAAATTCGATCTTCCTGCGTTGCTCAAATTCCAAAATTTCTTCTTGTTCCCAGGCTCGCGGCTCACCGCCAATGGTTGGTGCGAAAGGGGGGACTCGAACCCCCATGGGTTACCCCGCCAGATCCTAAGTCTGGTGCGTCTGCCAATTCCGCCACTTTCGCATGACGTTCATGACATCAATTTTAATCTATGTATCTGATGCAACGGCGCAACCGGGCGCAGCACTGAAACGAACAAAACAAGGTACGGGCGAGATAAGGCGCACTGGACGCAGCATCCAATACGCCTCATCTCGTCTCTCATTTAGATCGCGCTTTAGCGACGTCCACGGCCTCCACCACCTCTATATCCAGGAAGCGCATGTTCGCCCCCCGCTTCGTGGCTGGCGTTGCCTACGTGGCCTTGACCATCGCGGGCCTCGTTGCCGTGAAAGTGGTTGAATTGCCCCTCGCCGCGTCCGGGCACCGGACCGTTGTATCCGTGATGTGGGTCGAAGCGGTTGTCAACGTGGCCGTAGAAGCCGCTATGGCCGTGGAACCATGGACCAGCTCCAAGAAATATCCCGCCGGAAAACCAATCCGGCCCATAGTAGCCATAGGGAGAACAGTCATACGGCGCATAGTCAAAATACCCATATGGGCACACTGGAGCGACTCCGATACCGACAGAAATCTGCGCTGGCGCCTGGGGTGCAGACCATAACATGGCAACTGCGAGAACTGACAAAGCGAGTGCTTTACCGTAGTGCATAGATTCTCCTTTACTGGTTATTGGCGAAAAGAAGTGAACGACCAGTTGTCTCGGCGGTTCGTATTTTCGCCTTGGACGATCGAGTGGCTGGTCAAGACTGAACGCATGTGAGCAGGATCGGGTTATCGAGTGATCGCTTTGGCCACAAATCGCGGCAATGATCAGACCGACCGCGGAGGCACAAAAGCAAGCGGGAACCCTCCTTGTATTAACATCCGCGCTGCTCCGCAGAATGACTGTGCAGAATTGCTCATGGTCAATGTTGCGGATTTGGCACACGGGCGCTAGTCGAACGATGGCGGACGGAATTCTCCTTGTGATCTTCTTGACAGCATCAGCATTTGCTTGAGCTCGGGCATGGCACTTCCGAACTCCGGACAAAGCGCGGCCGCATTCAATGGCGCCGTTTCCGGGGGGAGCAATTGTAAAAAGTTCCGAATCATCGGACACCGGCATCACCGCGCCTTCCTGAATTCGGTAGGGATAGATTCTTACGCGAGCCAAAAAGAACCAGGGATACTGCGTGAGCGCGATGTGTTCCACTTCTACTGCGTTGAAGTGCGCGCTCATTCGGCGGAGCGCAAGCTTGAGCGCGCTGGCGATAGCTTCTTGTGACGTTTCTCCTACCCCGCTCTTCAGGGCTCCGTCCGCAATCTTTATGAAGTTCCATCCCCGCTTCCGAATCTTCTTTTCGAGCCGGCTCGCGTCACCGGACACAAAGTTCCATCCCTCGCGAAATTGATGTGTCGTCAGCTTGAGGCCAACCGGCAATTCAACGGGCATGCGCAAAAGCATGTTCTGTTCAGTGATGGTCCGCATGGCTAACTCCTTATTTGCACATTCATTGGTGAACCGAGGGGTTTGAGGTCCCTTCTTTGTCCCGGAAACACAGCTTTGAATAGATGCTTCTGACAAAGATCGCATCGAACGGGCCACTATTCTGTTCAATATCGGTCACAGCGAGAATTACCGGCAAAGCCGCCCATCGAAAGGCTTGCAGTAAGTCGTGTATTCAATTGCTCAGCGCGTTCCGGTACCGAGTGGGAAACTCCATACTTACGAGCCGCGAAGACTGCGGAATGAAGTGGTTCGGTTTTCCCGATGGATGTGAAAATACGCCAATACGGCGTACGGGGTGGACTGAGCACGATTCGAGGAAGCCCTTTGGGCTTCGACACAGGGCTCTCGCCAATCAATCGCAAGACCCGGAAGCTGCAATCCGGAATCTAGGAGGTCGGAAATGCTGATCATAATCATCGTTCTACTGGTGCTGGTTCTGGGAGGCGGCGGAGGATATTACGGCTACGGCAGGTGGGGAACCCGCGGAGGAGCGGGCATTGGACTCGGTACGATACTGCTGATTCTGCTGGTGTGCTATTTGCTCGGGGTGCTTTGAAATGGGAGATCAATGAGACCGCGGCTCGGGCGATCAGCTTGCCAGTCTTCGGTTTCGCTCAGCGAGCTTTTCTGGCTGAGATAGAAGACCAGCGTTGCAACGGGCTGAAAAGCCACGCGGTTCTGGCGATAGATGATCGACGGTATTACAGCGCGGGGATGAAGCTGGAAGATCCACGATGCAACAATCTGCAGATGGGGTGGTAACAGGGTTCTGCCGGTCCCGCTACCACCATTCCGAAGCACGGTCGGATGGAACCTTCGCGGTGGTTTCTGGCGTGGCTGAACGAAGAAGCAAAAGTGGGCATTGCACTAGCTTCACCACCTTTTCAGCGATCGAGCCGAACACCAAAGGGTGCCAGCCCGAGATGCCGTGGGTAGAGATGACTACCATATCGATATGCTCGCGTTCAACCGCCTCCATGATGTTCCCCGCAACGTCGTTGCCGACATCGATACTGGACGTCGATTTGACTCCCCGTTTTGCGAGGGCTGAATGGCATTTGGCCAGATGGCGCTCCGCGAATGCCTGAGCTTCCCGCATGAATTGGCCCTCCGGCACTAAATCGGGAACCGTCGTGGTGGGAAACATGGGAATGACATGGAACAGAAAGAGATGCGCCTTGAAGTGCAGCGCAAGATCGGCAGCCATTTCCAGTGCGGTTTGGGAGGAAGGACTAAAGTCGATGGGCAATAAGATCTTCGTGGGGATGGCGGGGAAAGCATGAACTTTGGACATGACGGTCGCCTTTCGAACCATGAGAGCGGATGATAGCTCATTCTCCTCCATGATTTAGACCCCGGGCTGTGCTTTTTTGAACATTCAACATCAATTCACAGCGCTGACGGGGATGCCACAGCGGTGTTGCGCCGCGAATCCCCGGTAACGCGCCGTTTTGGCGGTGAGCAAACCTGGCCACTCTTCGAGAATCCATCTCTGAGAGCATTTCGATGGGAATAGTCAACGCCAGCATATACAGTTGAGAGGGCCTGCCCAGAGCGGCGAATGACCTTGGTCGATGGAGAAGAGATGACCGGAAACAAGCACAACCCTGAAGGAAATAGTGGCGAGCACCGGGAGCCGGATCCCGGCCCTTATTGGAGACGGATGCACCTTGATTGGCGCTTTTGGGTAGGCGCGATTCTTATGGCAGCTGCAATCGCCATCTACGTGCTCAGCGGCGACCTCGCATGGGTGCCGCGCAGCCAGCCGCAATCGCCGTCACCCGCCGCCACCACTAACTAGAGCGCCTTTGATCGCAAATGCAACCGTGCGGGCACCAACCAGAACAGGTATGGAAGCGACGAATGCGGCGCGATCCTCCACATCGTAGGCGTCTCACAGCCGCATCAGTGCGCAGTTTCTTCTTTTTTCGGCGCGGGTTTGCGCAAGGCGGGGTTGAGGAGTTCGCGAATCTTTTCAAATTGAGCTTGCACAAATTCGTCCGGACTGTCTGTGATCGTCTCGTCAAGCGGGCTCACGCCGTCGGCATCGCGTCGCCACGGGCTAGCGCCGTATTGCAGCAGAAGCGTCACGCGATCGGCTTGTGCGCTCAACACGGCCTTATGCAGCGCCGTCTGATTGTGGAGGCCGGGACAGTCGGCTGGAGCGCCCACTCCGAGCAGCGCCCGCATGACTTCAAGGCTGCTACTCATCGTGGCCAAAGCAACTACCGAATCTCCATCCTCGCAACTGAGAGGAACCCGAGCGCCCGAACGAATCAGCAGCAGCGTCACATCCGGATTGCCATACTCTGCGGTGAGGGAACTTACGAGTGCGCTGGTGGAGAAAATTTCGACTTCGTTTGGATCTGCGCCAGCCTTGAGCAAGGCAGCGACGATCGGCAGGTTGTCCTGGTCAGGATTGTGCCGGTCTATAGCCTCGTAAAGGGCTGTCTCGCCAATCTTGGTTCTTTCACGAACGTTGGCGCCTTTCGCGATCAAATCTTGAATGGTATTCAAGTCGCTGCTAGCTGCAGCGGACATCAGCGGAGTCAGTTCCGTCTTCTTGTCGCTGGCGTGCGTGACAGCACAAGCCACGAACAGACTAAGCAAGACAGCCGAAAAACGACGCGTGAGGCAGGAAAAATGCATGGCCGAATCACGATGAGCCTGGGCGCCGGTGGTGAGTCTCTCCAGCAACGCCCCGAAGAATGTGAACCACGAAAAATAGTATAGAGGAAACGATTTGATGTGGGCCGGAATATGGGAAATTGTTGCCGCCCGCCTTCTACGCCATGAATCCTAAGTATGGGTTCGATCCGAAGTTGGCAAAGTTTGGAAAGACCTCTCGGACCTGGCCATCGGAGAGCCCGAACCAGTTGGCGAGCGTTCCGGCATATTGGTCCACTGAAGTAGTTGGAATGAGTCGGCCAGCGCCCAAGTCGTTGGCTTGATCGACGCCGATCACCGGGTATTGGCCATACATATCCTGGCCTTGTACTGCGCCGCCAACGACGAAGTGGTGGCTTCCCCAGCCATGGTCGGTGCCGTCGCTGTTGCTGGTGAGGGTGCGGCCAAAGTCAGATGCTGTGAAGCTGGTTACCTGGTTGCCCAGGCCGGCTGCGGTCATCAATCCGTCAAAATACTCAAAAGCCGATCCTAGCTGGGTGAGCAGTTGCGCATGTTGTATCGCCTGGTTATTGTGGGTGTCGAAGCTGCCGAGTTGAACGTAGAAAATCTGGCGATTGACGCCGAGGCTCGCTCTTCCACCAATGATTCTGGCGACCGTTTGCATCGAGACGGCGAGCGGATTGTCGACGAGTTTATTCGTAACCGGATCAAGATACTGAGGGGGATTGGGAACGCCGCCGACACCGGCCGCAAGCATGGAAGAGGCGAGGAGTGCCTGGGCCTGCAGTGAGCGGTTGATAACCACTCCATACTCTTTGGCAAAGAGGTTGGTCTCGTCTGCGGTAAGAATGGACGAAAGCGGGTTGGATGCGGGCAGCCCGAACGCAGGCTGGGCCATTCCGCCGATGGGGATTGGACCCGCGGAAGTGACGTTGAGCTGAAACGAGGTTTGCCCGGAGAGAAACAGAGCGATGCCGGCAGTGGAGATGCAGGTGAACATGGAGTTTGAATTCATGTTCATGCTTTCGATCAAATCGGCCACCGCGCCGCCCCATCCTACATGCTCCGCGCTGCCGCCGTTTGAGGCGATAGCCTGCCAGGCGGCTGTCTGATCGAAGTGCGAGAACAATGAGGCGGGCAGGGGAACGGAGTTGGCATTGACCTGGGCCTTCGTGGCGGGAGCAATCAGTGTGCCGAAATTAGCTACGATTGCGGCGCGCCCGGCATTGAATAGATTCTGCACGCCAACCAGAGCGGGATTGAGTGCGAAGGTGCGGCCGCTCTGCGGGGTCTTTAGCACAATCGGCAACAATTCGCTTATGCGGATACGCCAGCCCTGGCGCTCCTGACCGCGCCTGTGTGAACGCGTGAATGAAGTTGGATCGGTGGCAATCACCGTGCCGTGACCATCATTGCCGCCCTGCAGGAAGACGCAAACCAGCGCCTTATAGCCGGATGCGCCGCTTCCCTGGGCCATCGCGGCCATGGAATTGAGTCCGAGAATGAATGGGCTCGCGGAGATGCCGGCCATCGAAGCCAGGGAGGCCGTTCTCAAAAACTGTCGCCGGGAATGCTCGAATTTGCACATGGTGGGCTCCCTAAAATTGCGCGCTGAATGATGGCGAAGCGACGGTGAGATAAATCGCGGCCTTCACTCGATTCTGCAGCGCGGTGTTGATCGCGTTTTGATCGCCGGTTGGAATTGGGATTGAAGAGATGGCTCCGAGGATCTGGCCATAAAGGGTGCTGTCCATTTCGCCGGCCATGAGCAAGAGGTTGATGCGGTCGAGCAGTGCGCCGGGCGTTGCCGCCAGATTCATTTCGGTTTCATAGCTTGAGAAAATGTCGGGGCCCGCGGTTGCGCCGGCGCCGATCGCGCTCTGCAAATAGTTCAAGTAGCCCACAACGGTGGTCACATCCGTCATCTGCATCTCAGGAGCCACAAGGCCGGCTTGCGCAATGCTCGTGCCGGGAGGGACAAATCCCGGGGCAAACCAATTGAACACCGTTGGCGAACGGAGCGCCATCTGGCCGAGGCCGTAAATCGGGTCTTCAGTGCTGCCCACGCCATAAGATCCTGTGCGTGATTGCGCAGTGAACGCCCGCGCCCATTCCGTATAGCGCAGCAGCGCCTCGCGCACTTTGCCATATTGCGGATTGCTGAAATCATTGGCGGAGCCGCGCGCCTCGGGGTCAAGCAAAATCTCCGAAATGACAGCCTGCAAATTCCCGCGCACGCCTGTCCCATCGTTTTCAAACGTCGCTGAGCAGTTGCTGATGTAGGCGGGACTGGGATTGCTCGTCACCAGGTGCTGGATCATCTGCTTGCAGAAGAACGGAGGCACGTTGGGGTGATTGAACAGGGTGTCGAGCGCAATGTTGAGATCGCCTGCGGGGTCATCGCTCCCTTGAGCTATGGTGACACCAAGAAAGTCTTTTTCGACAGTCGAGTGATGGGTCGGGAAGCTCTGCATTGGCAGAAGCTCTTCTCCATATCCAGGGCCTACATACACGCAGCAGTTCGACCAGGCGGTGTCGCTATTGTTGCCCGGTATATTCCAACTGAAGCCGGTAAAAACCGCTGCCAGGCCCATCACGTCATTGTTTGAGTAAGTTGGAATAGGCTTACCCGATGTATCCAGCTTTTGACAGCCATCGTCATTTAACTGGTAAAGACCGATGGTGAAAAGCTGCATCACCTCGCGCGCGTAATTCTCGTCGGGATCGGTAGTCGCGTTGCCCTTGTCATTGCCGAGCATGGACAGAAACTGGCCCATCATCGGGTTCAGGGTCACATCTTCAGCAAGGTACGGAAATTTCCGAAGGCATCATTGCCGAGCATGTCATAGTAATTGGCTTCGCCGCGCGGCATGTTCTGCACGCTGGAGTTGGAACTGGAGATAACCATCAGCTCCGACAGTGCATACTTCACTCGCTGGCGCAACTGATCGCTCGCGGCCAGGCTCTGCTGCCAGAATGCATCCCGGACAAAACCCTCATCAGAATTGTTCTGAACGAACAGCGCCGCATTGCAGGTTACGCTGCTTGCGGCGCAAGGAGGATTGTTGAGGATGACCGCCTGTTCGACGGCCGGTTCCTGTGGACTGGGCGCGATGCTGAACTGCTCGTTGAGCCACGCCGGATAGCCGATCATCGACAGGTGATGAATGTCGGAATCGGTGGCGCCGAAGGTCGCCTGCTCCAGAAAACGAGCGGCATCTTCAGGGCTTACAACCGGAACCGGCGGCGTGCCGCTCACAAGCGCGATCAGGTCCGCCGAAGTAGCCGGACCGGGATTGGGATTCAGCACCTGTAGATCGAGATTGCCTGATTCAGTCGGAGTTACTGTCGCGGTCAATTGGTTTCCAGTATTAAAGGTCGTCGGCACCGGAGAGCCATTCATCAACACCTGCGCGCCATTGATAAAATTCGAGCCGTTCAACGTGACAGTTGATGGTTGCGCGGGATCGAACGACATGGGCGTAGCCGTGGCGAGAATCGGAATCGGATTGAGCACCGAAATATTCTGCGTGATGGAAATGGCAGGATTATCGACACTGGTCAGGGTAAGCTGCACGACGTTGTTAGGCGTTGGGACAACCGCCGGCGCGGTGTAGGTGATGGATCCGTCCGCATTGGAAACCGCCGTGCCCACCTGCGCATTGCCGCCGCCGGCCCCATTTACCTGCAGGGTCACGCCTGTATTGTTGGTTCCGCTGACGTTGAGCCCAATGTTCAAGGAATTTGTTACGCGTACATCCGTGCCTGAGTACGGCTGCAGCGTGAGCACCACCTGACCCGGTTTTACTTGTACCGCAACGGTGGCCGAGTTAGCCGACCCTGGATCGGGATTGCTAACAATCAAGGGAAACGTGCCGGGATTGGGCGCCGGGATGGCTGCTTCCAACTGATTGCCCGAAACAAAGGTGGTTGGAACCGGAGTGCCATTCCAGAGTATCTGCGCGCCATAAACAAACTGAGACCCCGCTACCGCAACCGTTGTTGTGCCTTCCGCAAAGCCCGACGGTGTGACGCTGCCGAGAACAGGAATGGGGTTTAATACGCCGAGCGTCACAGAGCCGGGCGGAAAGTCGGGATGATTGGTTGCGACGCTGCTAATAATCACCGAGTTGGGAACCGGGACGATCGCCGGCGCCGTATACATTCCAGAGCTGTTTACGGTTCCAAGCTCGGCATTGCCTCCTTGTACGCCGTTGACGTAAAAAGTCAGCACCGAGCCGGGCAACTGCCAGTGGGTGGTCAGTTGGATTTGCTGATTGACCCGGATGGTGCCGCTGGGTGCGGAAATGGCGGCGAAGGCGCCTGGATTTTCAATGTTGAAGCTGTTGCAGCCGGTCAACAAAGACGCTGCGCTCGCGAAACATGCAAGCATCAGCACAATATCGGGCCTACGAATGCGTGTGGGGACTCTTTGCATGGATGCTCCAAATTAAGGCAACAAGAGATCAATGCGTTGTAGAATGCGGACGACGCGTCAGGGAGGCAGAGGCTTCGAGGCCAAAAGTAACCATGTTGGTAATCAATCGCAATGACACTTTTGGGGTATAAGCTGCGTGCCAGCCTCCGTGATGGCGAGGAAGGCCAGCGGTGGCTCAGGCCGATCAAACCGAGAGAAGGCAGCAACGATTCTCCGCCAGGCGACTAAGCCTCTTCTCCAGTGACTGCGAAAAGTAGCCAAAGTCGACTTGTCCAAACGAGGTGAAGATCGCGATACGGTTACTTCATCACAATAGAATGGTCCGTTCGAGCGCAGCGCTTTTCAGGAGCGATAGGGACATTCTTCGGGTGGTAAATATGTTAACGTTTGTTTACGCCCCGACTTCCATGAGACATTTTGGCTGGTGTCGTCGGCAGTGTCGCCAAAGGCCGGCAGGCCCGGAATTCCAGGTGCGGGCGGCGAGGGGGCGGATGGGCATACAAGTTGCGCTGAATCACCGGACACTCTACCGGTACGAAAAAGCGATATCCCTCGGTCCCCAGGTGATCCAGTTGCGTCCCGCACTGCATTGTCGAACGCCAATCCTCAGCTACTCGCTTGACGTAACCCCCGCCGAACACATTCTGAACTGGCAACTGGACCCGCACAATAATCGTCTTGCGCGCCTTCTCTTCTCCGAGAAGACGAGCGAATTTCTGGTCGACGTGAACCTCGTCGCGGACCTGTCCCCTTACAATCCATTCGAATTTTTTCTGGAGCCGGGAGTCGAGGAATACCCTTTCGCGTACGCGCCAGGTCTGGCCAAGGATCTTGAACCCTATCGATCTGTTGACGATCCGCCTGGCCCGCTGCTTCAGGCGTTTCTTGAGAGTTTCGTGGGGCGGAAGAGCGGGACGATCAGTCTTCTGCTTGACTTGAATCGAAACGTGCGAGACGAAATTGGCTATGTGAACGAGGCTGGAGCCGGGCGTCCAGACCTGCGAGGAGACCCTCGAAAAACGCACGGGATCATGCCGCGATTCTGCGTGGCTGCTGGTTCAGAGCCTCCGGAATCTTGGGATTGCGGCACGATTTGTCTCCGGGTATCTGATTCAGTTGCAGTCGACCCGATGCCGGCGTCGGAAGGTCCGGAAGTCGGATTCAGCGGATCTGCATGCCTGGGCAGAGGCGTTTTTGCCCGGCGCGGGTTGGATTGGAATGGATCCGACCTCGGGCCTGCTCGCCGGCGAGGGTCACATCCCGCTCGTCTGCACCCCGAACGCTTCGCAGGCCGCGCCCATCGGGGGCACCGTCGGAGCCAGCCAGAGTGGAGTTCAGCTACTCCATCTCGATTCGCCGCTTGAATGATCCGCGACGGCCTTCCAAGCCATTTACCGAGGCAGGACTGGCTGCGGATTAGAGACGTTGCACACAGCGTCGACGCGGAACTGAAGGCACAGGATGTGCGCCTGACCATGGGCGGCGAGCCAACCTACGTCGGCATCGACGATCCCGAGAGCCCGCAATGGAACATCGATGCCGCTGGGCTCGATGAAGCGAACTCGCGGCCTGGCGCTGATCCAGAGGTCTCCGCGAGAGGATGGCCTCCGGCGCGACTTGCTTCACTACGGTCAGGGCAAATGGTATCCCGGCGAGCCGTGCCGCGTTGGGCGTTGAGCTGCTATCTGGCGTGCCGACGGCGTTCCCGTCTGGGAGGATGTCGGCCTCATCGCGCACGAAGATCAGGAGTACGGTTTTGGCGCGGCCGAAGCTTTCAGATTCATGGAAGCGCTCACGCGCCGTCTTCAGGTGAGCTCCGAAAACCTGCTGCCCGCTTATAACCCGGATAGCGAAGCGACGGAGCCGGTTGGCTACATACTGCCCATTCGCCGCCGGCAGCCAGAGGGACAATTGCGCTGGTCGAGTCAGTTGTGGTTCCCTCGCCCGGAACGTCTGCTGTTGTCGCCGGCGATTCGCCCATAGGCTTTCGCATTCCCACCGAGTCCATGCCCTGGGTTGCGCCCGACGAGCTTGAATACGAGTTTGATGCTGCGCCATTCGAACAATGGGTCAAGCTCCCGGCACGCCCGTCGCGCCGCATGGAACTCTTCGAAGTAACCCCAGCGCCGATCCGCTGCCCGCTGTCTCGCGTGCAGCCGAGACAGTCCCGGAACTGATCCGGCCATCGCTCTGTGTGCAGGCTCGCGAAGGCCGCCTGCATGTGTTTCTGCCCTATGCGCCCAAGCTCGCGGACTATCTCGACCTGGTCAGCGCGGTCGAGGATACATGCCAGCTATCTGAAAATCCCGGTTTGGGTGGAGGGCTACGCGCCGGCTTCCGATCCGCGGCTGCGATCATTCAGCGTCACACCCGACCCCGGCGTTCTTGGAAGTAAATCTGCCGCCCGCGAGCAATTGGGACGAACTGGAGCAGATCAATACATTGCTCGACGAGGAAGCCCGTCGCAATCGGTTAACCGCTGAGAAATTCGCCTATGATGGCAGCCAATCGCTACCGGCGGCGGCAGCCACATCGTGATTGGCGGAGCGACCGTGCTGGACAGCCCATTCTGCGCCGCCCGGACCTGCTGCGCAGCATGGTGGCGTTCTGGCAGAATCATCCGTCGCTGTCGTACCTGTTTTCCGGCATGTATGTCGGCCCGACAAGCCAGTATCCGCGCGTGGACGAAGCCCGCATGGATGCCTTGTATGAGCTTGAGATTGCCTTTCGCAATCTCCCTTCAGGCGATTGTCCGCCGTTCGTTATCGATGGATTGTTCCGCAACCTGCTCGTCGACGTTACGGGAAATTCGCATCGCGCCGAGTTCTGCGTCGACAAGCTTTATCCGCCGCAGGGCCTCGGGTTGCAACTTGGCTTGCTCGAATTGCGAGCCTTCGAAATGGCTCCTCACGTGCAGAATGAATCTTCTGCAGATGCTGCTGGTTCGCGCGCTGGTGAGCATGTTTTGGAAGACGCCATTCGAAGGCGGCCTGGTTCGCTGGGGCACCGCGCTTCATGACCGCTTTATGTTGCCGCGACTTTGTCAGGCGCGACTTTCGCGAGGTGCTCGCCCGGTTGCGGTTGTCCGGCTACAACTTCGAGGACGAGTGGTTCGATTCGCATCTGGAGTTTCGCTTTCCGAAGATCGGGTCGATCGCCGCGGACGGAGTCGAACTCGAACTGCGTCAGGCCCTCGAGCCTTGGAACGTGCTCGCGGAGGAAGCGCTATTCCGGCCGCACGGTTCGTAGCTGTGGACTCATCGCTGGAGCGGATGCAGGTGAAGCTGTCCGGGTTCGCAACGGAATCTCGCTACGTTGTTGCCTGCAATGGGCGCAGGGTGCCGCTTCAGCCCACTGGCGAGCCCGGCGTGGCTTTGGCCGGCGTGCGGTTTCGCGCGCGGCGGTTGTCGGCGTCGTTGCACCCTACGGTTCCCGTGCATGCGCCCCTTGTCTTCGACCTTATCGACCGCTGAGAGGCTATTCGATTGGCCAATGCACTTACCACGTTGGACCACCCGACGGCCGCATGTACACAGCGCGTCCAGCTGACGCTGCGGAGGCCGAAGGCCGGCGCATGGAACGCTTTCAGGTGGCGCGCCCTGCGCTCAGCTCCGATGGCGGCGCCCGAGGAAGAGAGCCAACTCCGCTCTTTCCGATGACTCTCGATCTGCGGCTGCCGTCACGCGAGACAAAAGACCCAAATCGAGACGCCGGGGCCCGTGTCATGACGGTGGATCTATATCAGACTCCGCTCCGCTACGGGAGCGCCTATGACGAGTTATCGGCCGACGGCGTGACTCCTCGGCCGCACTGGGCGCACCTCATGGAGTCCCTCCGCGCGATCGGCCCCGAGGAGTTGGGACGCCGCTGGGAGCGCGCCGAACGCCGCATTCGCGAGAACGGCATCACCTACAACATCTACGGCGATCCGCTCGGCGCAAACCGGCCCTGGAAAATCGACATCGTTCCCTTCCTGATTCCGGCCGACGAGTGGCGCTTCATCGAAGCCGGCATCATTCAGCGCGCCCAGTTGCTGAGTCGGATTCTCGAGGATCTTTACGGCGCGCAGGAACTTCTCGCGAATGGCCACTTTCCTGCCGCGCTTCTCTACGCCAACCCTGCATTTCTTCGACCGCTGGTGGGCGTGCGGGTTCCCGCGCACAGTTATCTTCATATGCTGGCCGTCGATCTTGCGCGTTCGCCGGACGGCCAATGGTGGGTGCTTGCCGATCGCACTCAGGCTCCTTCAGGCAGCGGCTATGCACTGGAGAACCGCACCATCGTCTCCGATGTTCTGCCCGATATCTTCCGCAACTCGAACGTCCTGCGCCTCGCTCCTTTTTTCCGCGCGCAGCGCGAAGCGCTTACCGCTCTCTCGCAGCGCAGCAATCCGCGCATCGTGCTGCTGACCCCCGGTCCGCACAACGAGACCTACTTCGAACACTCCTATATCGCGCGATACCTGGGATTCACTCTGGTCGAGGGAGCGGACCTCACCGTGCGCGACCGGTGCGTTTATCTCAAGACCGTCGACGGGTTGGAGCAGGTCGATGTGATCTTGCGCCGCGTGGACGATAGCTTTTGCGATCCTCTCGAATTGCGCAGCGATTCGCTTCTCGGCGTGCCGGGCCTGGTCGACGCCATCGTCGCTGGAAACGTCGAAGTTGCAAATGCGTTGGGAAGCGGACTGATTGAGACGGCCGCGATCATGCCCTTTCTTCCCGGCCTTTCCAGACACCTGATTGGCGAGAAGCTGAAGCTTCCATCCGTCGCGACCTGGTGGTGCGGGCAGCCGTACGCGCTCGATTGGGTGCTGAACCATCTCGATTCCGTGGTGGTGAAGCCGGCGTTTCCATCGCGCGGCATGGAGCCGGTATTCGGGGCCGAACTCGATCCAAGCCGAAAAGGGCAAGCTTGCCGAGAAGCTGCGCGCCCATCCTCATGAGTATGTGGCGCAGGAGCAGGTCGCCTTGTCCAATGCACCCGTCTGGGACAACGGGCAGCCTTCATTCGCGCAGCGTCGTGCTGCGCGCTTACGTGCTCAATACCGGCAATGGGTGGACCGCGATTCCGGGGGGATTGGTGCGGGTTGCCGAAGCGGAAGGATCGGTCGTCTCGATGCAGCGCGGCGGACACAGCAAGGACGCCTGGGTGCTTTGGGACAGCCCCGTCGACACATTCAGCATGCTCCGTCCGCGCAATGAGCCGGTTGCGTTGCGCCGTGAGTTGCCGGGTGTGCCCAGCAGCGTGGCCGACAACGTCTTTTGGTTGGGCCGATATGTCGAGCGGGCGGAGAATACCGCCCGGATCGTGCGCTCCATGACCTCCCGCGTGCGGCGGGCCAACGAGGCGGAGCTGGCCTGCCTGATCCGACTGCACAGTTGTCTGGAATCGCGGCAAAGCAAGTTGCCAAAGGCAAAGAGCAAGCGACCCACTTCGCTCGAACTTGAACAGGAATTGATCTCCATCGTCACCGACCCCAAGCGGAGCTGACAGCCTGGCTTCCACTTTGGCGGAGGTATCTCGCGTCGGCGGCAAGGTTCGCGAGCGGCTATCGGCCGATATGATGTTTCTCATCGGCCAGTTGCGGGACACAGTCGAGGTTGGGCGGGATACGCAGTTTCTCGAGTATCCGGCCATGCTGACCGTCTGCCTGGAACTGCTCTCCGCATTTTCCGGAATGGAGCGCGAAAACATCAACCGCGGAGTGGGCTGGTTGTTCATGAGCATCGGGCGGCGTCTCGAGCGCGCAATCTATCTGACCAGGCAACTGCGCGAAATCACCACGCCGCTCGCCGAGCAGGACTGGCCGCTCCTTGAGTGCTTGCTTGAAGTTGCCGACAGCTCCATGACTTACCGGCCCGGTACTACACCACTCTGCAGCCTTTGGCGGTCCTGGATGTTCTCATGGCCGATGAGACCAATCCCCGGTCGTTGGACTTTCAACTGGCCCATCTCGCGGATCTCTATCAAAAGCTGCCTCGGCATTTGCCGGGTGAATTGCAGGCGATGCGGGACGCATTGGCCTTGTTGCGCAGTTTCGATCTGCGCAAGCTGAAGATACCCGTTGCCAGGCGCCGCAAGGACGCCAAATGGTGCCGATGGTCTTTCTCGGCTTGAGCAATTCCTCAGAGAGCTTGGAACGATTGCTGCCCTCATGGTCAAATAACTTATCGAGCAGATACTTCAGCCACGCTCGCACCTTGCCGATCACCATGGGCCTATGATCTACAAAATTGTTCATCGAACCACATACAAGTACAAGTATCCGGTCTCGGTCGGGAACCACGTGGCGTGCCTCAAGCCGCGTTCTCTTCCGCGCCATCGGTTGGCACAGTGCGAACTGCACATCCAGCCAACCCCGGCAACGATCACCGAGAGAGTGGACTATTTTGGAAACACTCTCTGCTTTTTCACTGTTCAGGAGCCGCACACGGAATTGGTAGTGGAGGCGCGAAGCGAAGTGATGATGGACAGCGGTGCGGCAGCATCGCCGCACGACGCGATCCCCTGGGAAGAAGCAGTTCGATCGCTGCCCGGAGATCATAGCCCCGAGGGACTTGAAGCCTACCAATTCAGATTTGAGTCGCCGCGCATTCCGCTTGCGGCCGGAGTTTGCCGCCTATGCGCTCCAGTCGTTTACTCGCAGGCGGCCGCTGCGGGAGGGCCTTCTGGATCTGACGGCGCGCATCCACAAAGACTTTCGCTTCGACTCAAAAGTGACGACTGTCCGGACACCTACGGAAGAGGTCTTTCGAAAGCGGAGGGGCGTGTGCCAGGATTTTGCGCACTTTCAAATTGCCTGCCTGCGCTCCCTGAATCTGTCGGCACGCTATGTCAGCGGATACCTTCGAACCTATCCGCCTCCAGGACAACCGAGGCTTGTGGGCGCCGATGCATCTCACGCGTGGGTGTCCGCCTATTGTCCCGGGACCGGCTGGCTTGACCTCGATCCCACGAACAACCTTGTTCCCTCAAATGGACACGTGACACTGGCCTGGGGCCGAGACTACGGCGACGTGAGCCCTCTCCGCGGCTTGATTCTGGGAGGCGGAGTACACGCACTCAAGGTTGCCGTTGACATGGAGATGCTCGAATCCTGATGTTCGAAGAGCAATTATCGATTTGACAACAGTGCGGATTCCCGAGATGGATGGGCCCACATCACAAACGATTTATTGATCTCTGAGAAGGGCAATCTTACCAGTTGCAACATTGAAGAAAGCCGAAGTCATCGATTGACAATTGAAAACCCTTCAGGCGAAACCGCGTCATCAGATCGAGCGAGAGAACCGGATCCATCATTGGACTGGTTTCAGTCAATTCGAGGACAATGCGCTTTTCGCCAATCTGATATTAGATACAAAGGTCGTAGAGATTGCCAGCAACGCGAAGGTGCATAAGGCTCTTTGCGGAAATGTCCACAGACAGATTCAGAGGCTGGCGAGGGCAACTCTTATCCTTATCCACGGAGTTGCGGCAGCCAGTGTTTCAAATGCCGGCGCCTTGATCAAGCAGCGAAGATGCAGCCCCCGCATCGTCAAACAGGCGAATCGACTGCGGCCACACAAAGACATATTCGCCTGGTGTGAGCGCCAGTTGCTCAAATCCCGACCGACTCAGCTCGGCGGCTACCGGCCTCCCGTTCCCTGTTATGCTGAGTTCCAGCCGAACGCGGGGTCCAGCGGCATGAATACGAAGCACGCTCGCTAAAACCGCCTTTTGGCCTTCTGGCAAATCGCGCGAAAGCTTCAGCTCGTGTGGGCGAACAAATCCAATCGCACTCTCGATATGTTCTTCCGCTTCGCTTCCTCGATTGTTGAGCGAAAGCTCCGCCAAGAGACGCCCGTGAAAGAGATTTACATTTCCAAGAAAATCGTAGACAAACGGGGAGACCGGATGGTCGTAGATCGCTTCCGGCGTGCCGACCTGCTCCAACTTGCCGTGGTTGAGAATTGCCACTCTGTCTGCGACTTCCAGCGCCTCCTCCTGATCGTGTGTGACCAGCACGGTAGTCACATGCAACTCATCGTGAACACGACGAAGCCAGTCGCGCAGTTCCTTGCGCACCTTCGCATCCAGTGCGCTGAATGGCTCATCCAGCAACAGAACCTTCGGGCGAACCGCCAACGCGCGCGCCAAAGCCACGCGCTGCCTTTGCCCCCCGGAAAGCTGCTCTGGATACATCTTCGCGAACCTGTCCAATTGCACCAAATGGAGCAGCTCCTCCACACGCTCGCGGATCTCCTTGCGTGAGGGGCCGCCTGAGATTGTCTGCACGCGCAAGCCAAACGCGACGTTCTCAAAAATAGTCATGTGGCGGAAGAGTGCGTAATGTTGGAATACGAAGCCAATTCCGCGCCTCGACGCGTTTTGCCGAGCAGCCTCTTTGCCATGAAGCAGAATTGAGCCGCCATCGGGCAATTCAAGTCCTGCAATAATTCGGAGGAGGGTCGTCTTCCCTGATCCGGATGGACCGAGCAGTGCCATCAACTCCCCGGCTTCGATGGTCATGCTTACGCCAGAAAGCGCAGCAAACGAGCCGTAATGCTTTGAAATTCCTTCAATCTGGATGCTCACGATTTGACTTCTTCCTCCCCCGGGACGCTATTCACGCCGGAGGTCAATTCAATCGCTCTCTTGATGACAAGGGTGACAAGCGCGGCCAGTGTGAGTAGCGATGCAGCTGCAAACGCAGCGGTAAAACTGTACTCGTTGTAGAGCATCTCCACTTCCAGGGGCAGTGTGGTGGTCTGGCCGCGAATGTGACCGGAGACTACGGAAACTGCACCAAACTCGCCGATGGAGCGTGAGGCCGACAGGATCGTGCCATAGAGCAGCGCCCACTTGATATTGGGCAGCGTTATACGCCAAAAGACGTTCCATCCATTCGCACCAAGCACCACCGCGGCAATCTCCTCGTCGCTGCCCTGCGCTTGCATGAACGGAATCAATTCCCGAGCCACGAAGGGAAACGTGACGAAGACGGTGGCCAAAACAATTCCAGGGACCGCGAAGATGACGTGCAGGTTGTGTGCGGACAACCAGGGTCCAAGCCATCCATGCAAACCGAAGACCTCAACATACATCATGCCCGCGACAACCGGAGAAACAGACAGAGGAATATCGATAAGCGTAACCAAAAGATTCTTGCCATAGAAATCGAATCGAGTGATGGCCCAGCTCGCGGCGATGCCGAACAATACATTCAGCGGCACCGCTGTGCAGGCTACGAATCCCGTTAGCCGCAGGGCGGAGAGCACATCTTCCTGACTAACCGATGAGAAATACATCCTCCATCCCTGCGAGAACGCCTGGGCGAAAACGGCAACGACGGGAAGGATCAGGAATCCGCCGAGAAACAGCAAGGCCGCGACAATGAGCGCGCCACGCGCCAGCCGCTGAAGAGCGGTGGGCTGAAGCAATACGGAGGATGGTATTGGAACGGGTGCGCTCATGCGCGCTTGCCTTCTTTTCGTTGAATCCACCACTGCAGCAGGTTTACCAGAAGCATGATAGTGAACGACAAGGCCAACATAGCTCCGGCAATCGCGGCTGCGCCGGAGTAGTCGTATTCCTCCAACTTGGTGACAATCAAGAGCGCTGTAATTTCGGTCCTCATCGGCATATTGCCTGCGATGAAGATCACCGAGCCATATTCCCCAGCTGCTCGCGCAAACGCAAGGGCAGAGCCTGTCAGCAAAGCGGGGAGGGCAACGGGGAGGATAACGCGTGTGGTGCGCTGCCACGCATTCGCGCCTAAACTCGCCGCGGCCTCCTCCATCGCCGGATCCAGATCTTCGAGCACCGGTTGCACGCTGCGCACAACAAAAGGAAAGCCCACAAACGACATGGCCATGACGATGCCGACGGGCGTAAATGCCACATGGATTCCAAGCGGTTCGAGATAGCGACCGATCCATCCGTGCTCCGCGTACAGCGCTGTCAGCGAAATTCCGGCAACCGCCGTAGGAAGCGCAAAGGGAAGATCGACCAGCGCGTCAACAATGCGTTTGCCAGGGAATGTGTACCTCGCCAGAACCCATGCCAGCAACATTCCGAAGATCGCGGAGATCAATGCCGCGACGGCCGCAGAGCCTAGAGTGACTCGATACGATGCCAGCACCCGTGGAGCCGTAACCGTATGCAGAAATACGCCGAACCCTCCTCGTGTGGCACGGAGCAGAGTGGCCACCAGCGGGATCAAGACGATGACCGTCAGGTAGACAATCGTGAATCCGAAGCTCAGGCGGAATCCTGGCAATGGCGAACTCTTTGCTACGAAGTTCCATCGGCGCCCAGAGGTCCGCCCTTTGTTGTCTTGCATGAATGCCACGTGTTGACCCTATTTCCCATAGATTTGATCAAAAGTTCCGCCGTCGCTGAAGTGCTTGGCCTGCGCGTTCTGCCACCCGCCGCACCCCTCGACCACAGTGAAGGTATTCACCTTAGGAAACGTGCTGGCATACTTGTCAGCCACCTGCTTCAGGCGCGGGCGATAGTAATACCTTGCCGCCAGGTCCTGCGCTTCCGGCGAATAGAGATACTCAAGATAAGCTCGTGCAAGTTTCTCGGTGCCGTGCCGCTGAGCGACTTTGTCCACGACGGCGACGGGAGGCTCAGCAAGAATCGTGGCAGATGGAATCACGATCTCAAACTTGTCGGATCCAAACTCCTTGAGCGCCAGCAGCGCTTCATTCTCCCACGCGATCAGTACATCGCCCACACCCCGCTGCACAAATGTGGTGGTTGCGCCTCGCGCGCCAGAGTCGAGCACCGGCACGTTATTGAAGAGCTTCTTCATAAAATCTCGGGCGCCTTGTTCGTTGTTTCCCGATTTTCGCAGCGCATAGCCCCAGGCAGCCAGATAATTCCAGCGAGCCCCACCTGAAGTCTTCGGATTTGGAGTAATGACCTGCACGCCGGGCCGGATCAGATCATCCCAGTCGTGGATATGCTGAGGATTCCCCTTACGCACCAGGAGCACGATCGTCGAAGTGTAGGGCGTGCTGTTGTAAGGAAGTTTCGATTGCCAATCCTTGTCGAGCAATCCGCCATTCTGCGCGATGGCATCGATATCGTATGCGAGGGCAAGCGTAACCACATCGGCCTCAAGTCCATCGATCACCGCGCGCGCCTGTTTTCCAGACCCACCGTGCGATTGGTTGATGACGACATCTTGTCCGGTCGTCGCTTTCCAGTGCTGTGCAAAAAGCTTGTTGTACTCCTCGTAAAACTCACGAGTGGGATCGTAGGAGACATTGAGGATACGGCTTTGTCCGTGCAGCGCGCTCGGCCCAACGATCATGAGAACGGCCAGAAAAAACGAAAAAGCGATTCTGCGAGAGATACTTTTCAAGCTACACCCTCCTCGGGCTCGAACTCTGTAGAAATTTGTGTTTGCGAAGGCAGCCGGGTGTTGAGTCCATTCGACGCCAATTCTGCACCGGTACCGCTTCAAGTCTGATCAATCCTCTGCATCCATCTCAAGTAAAACGCTGCCCAAAAGCAAAACCCACCGGCCAGGCGGCGGGTGGGTCGTTGGGAAGCGAGATTCTCGATTAGAAGTCTAGCCCAGCGAACACGCCCGCACGGCACAGCTCGGACAGCAGCAGCGCTGACAAGTTACGGGCTTGGTCATTGGGGGCATTCGATCCTTTGTCAGCCGCACCTCAAACTTCAGCGCCAACCGACTCTCTGTAGCCTAAAGTCCGCGGGGTGAAGTGTCAAGACAGATGCCACGGCTCAAACGGCAAACTGGACACTGAGTGGTTAAATGTCGATAAGTTGGCCCCACAAGTTTGATGCTGATTACCGATGCCAATTGCTGCTAATCGCCGATCAATTTCCGCCTCTTGGGCTGGATGGCTTGGATGCCATCGCCAACTCGTCTCCAACTCGGCTTTCTGCCCCTCCTGATTGTCTTTGAGGCGTTGGCCACAGTCGGGAAAGGGTGCGTGCTTTGTCCGTCCCGTCGGCCCAGAGAACCCGGGGAAGAGTCGAGCGTTAATCCGGTCCGGATGAATCGTTTGTGGGATAGGCGCGACTCCAACCTGGTGTTAGGCTGCGGATCAAATGGCCTACACGGTTTTCGGCTTCCGGTCGGGGTTCCTTGAGACAGCACGGCTGCTCAACGATTCGCTTGAGTGCAAAGCCGCCCGCGCGGCCCAGACGTCACGCGAACGAATAATGCGAGCGTACGCGGTGGGGGCGGACGGTTTCTATTTTCTCGAACGCCGGTTCGGAGCGGGTTTCGGGAATTTCGCGCTTCTGGACGACGTTGCCATAGAGGCGTGCCAGGAGTTCAACATTCCTCTCGGGGAGCCGGTTGGAACGATCGAACTTCATGAATTGGGCCGCCGCGCAATCAAGCTGTTCGAGTGGGAGTATGGGGCTCCTGAGTAGTCAGCGATTTGCGCTCGAATATCGATAACCGGGCATTTCACGTTTTGAGGCAAATTCCAGGCGGCCATGGAACCTTTCCGCCATGGCGAAATTGTCCAACTTGTAACTGCCGAGGGGGTCGACCGACCGGACCGAGCACTGATCTTCCCACCCGCGAAAAGACCTTGAAGAGGCTCTATTGGCGAAATGCTCACGAAGTGAGCCAAATTCAGTTCGAATTGTCCCGCCTAAGTGGGCTCTTAAAGAGTCTGGTTAAGTTGCATGCAAAGTCAAACATGACCGCCGCTTTGCGTCCTCGTAAGCTTTTTCTTTTAATGTAGATGGCGGAGGGAGAGGGATTCGAACCCCCGGTACCCTTTCAGGCACAACGGTTTTCAAGACCGCCGGTATCAACCGCTCACCCATCCCTCCGCTTTGGGGGCCCTCTTCGATTGTAAGCCCAAAATGACATTTCAAAAGCAATTTGCCGGTAACGGTCTGGCGACAACGACGTGACTGCCTTATGGAAATTCCCAATCGGCAGTTCGCATTCTTTCCGAGATTCAGATTGGCGCTGAGCGGTCTGCAATCACAGTGGAAAGTTGGCGAAAACTATTGAAATCACTGCCCATAGAGCGTGTGGGATGTTAGAACAGATGGTGATGGTTAAGCGTTCAAAACCGGGAACTGAGCCGACGCCGGGGCAACCGATAAGTCTGAGGACTCTGGGGGAGTATCTAAACCTTTCGCCGGCCACCATCTCCCTGGTGCTGAACAACGCGCCCGGGGTCCGCTCAATTCCTCAGGAAACGCGTGATCGCGTCATTGGGGCGGCTGCGAAATTCGACTATCGGCCCAGCTTCTATGCGCGGTCGCTGCGCAAGCGGCAGACGTTCTCGATTGGGGTATTGATCCCGGATTTAAATGACAACTATGCATCGCAGGTGCTTACCGGGATGGAGGAATTGCTCATCGAGGAGGGCTACTTCTACCTCACCGTCAGCCACCGCCGCAAACCAGACTTAATCGAGGAATATCAGCGCCTGTTGATGGACCGCAGTGTGGAAGGGTTCATCGTTATTGACACGCTGCTCGAGCACGGCCTGAAGCTGCCGGTTGTGGCAGTGGCAGGGCACCGCAAGCTTGATGGAGTCACGAACGTTGTTTTGGATCAGCGTCGGGCGGCGGAGTTGGCGCTGCGCCACTTGTACAAGCTGGGGCACCGGAAGATTGCATTCATGCGTGGGGGCAGTCACAGTTCCGATGCCGACGAGCGGTGGGAGTGCCAGATGGCCGTAGCCAGGGATTTGAAGCTGGATGTGCCAGCGGAATTGACGGCCCAGATTCAGTTGCGGATCTCAACACCGGAGATGGGGTTTGGGCCGGCCAATGAATTGTTCAATCGCGGCACGGACTTTACCGCCATGGTTTGCTACAACGATGTCTCCGCAATTGGAGCCATCCGCGCGCTTATGGACCATGGTATGCGCGTACCGGAAGATGTTTCTGTGGTCGGCTTCGACGATATTCAGGCGGCGGCTTACCACAACCCGAGCCTGACTACGATTCGCCAGCCGCTCCATCAGATGGGAGTTGTGGCGGCGCGCATCCTGTTGCAGCGGTTGCGCGGGCAGGCGACGTTTCCCGATGCGGTGCCGATCCTGCCGGAACTGGTGATTCGCGAGTCGACTTCTGGACCCAATCCCGGCCGCGCCCGCGGCAAGCGCAGCTGAAAATCAGTTGCTTATGGCCAGAGGATTCGAACGAATTTGACTTAATCGCCCGTTCGATTAATCCAAAGGGCTCAACCTTAAATTGGAACCACTTGGATAGGAGATCCAATCATGCGCAAGTTGACCGTTCTATGGGTATCGGTCTTGATTGCTTTGTCCGCCAGTGCGGAAGAACCAGTAAAGGTCGTGAAGATCTCAGTGGACGAGTTGAAACAGGCGCTGGCAGCAGACCGGGACAAGCCTGATGCGGATGTGGCACAGCAACTTTCCGCGTTCGAACTCACGCAACGGCTGAGCACAACGCTACTGGCCCAATTCAACGCCGGCGCTCCAGGCGAAAAGTCGCGCGAGGCGCTGCTTATCCTGGCCGATGAGTCCGCGTTTCTTGACCCTCCGGCTACGATGATTTCAGCCGATCCCGCGCCCGACCCCGCCGCAACACGCCAGATGCTCGTCAAGATCGTGAACTACGTGAATGCCACATTGCGTCAACTTCCAAATCTGAGCGCTGTACGAGAAACAACCGCCTTTGAGGACAGGCCGCAGCAGGATGCTCTGGAAGCGACAGGCGTCGTCAGCTACAGCTACTTGCCAATACACTTTGTGGGCAAGTCCAGTTTGGCGGTAACCTACCGCGACCGTAAGGAGGTGGTGGACGAGAAGGCGACGAAAGCCCTGAAGCACGAGGGAAAGATTGGGGGACTGGTTACGTCAGGAGAGTTTGGACCGGTCCTGAGCATGGTGCTGTCAGACGCGCTCAAGGGAAAAATCGTCTGGGCCCGCTGGGAGCAGAGTTCGAGCGGACGACTGGCAGTCTTCCACTACATAGTTCCCGACGACAAGTCGAACTACTATGTAAAGTTCTGCTGCATTGGGAATGGATATTCGTCGGAGGTTTTCGACGAGCGTTCGAGCTATCGCGGTGAAATCGTCTTCGACCCCGCTGACGGCTCGATTCTGCGCATGACCATCGAGGCGGAGATGCCGCCCAAAGGACTCGTCTCGACTGCCGACATCGCCATGGAATACAGCTCAGTGGAAATTGGGGGCCAGAGCTATATTTGCCCCGTCAAGAGCGTCTCTGTTTTGATGGCCCATACTGCCGTGCAGCAGGGGATGCAAGCCAGGACAAACTATCAGGGCGCTGCCAAGACGTTTCTCAATGACGTTGCATTCGGGCAGTATCGCCGCTTCGGATCGGAGACGCGCATTTTGACGGGGGACGGTCTGGCCCCGAATCAACCAGGCGGCCCAGCCTCAGCGGACTCGCCTTATGCCGCCCCATCAAGGGCGCCGACGCACTAAGTGTGAGGGTAGAAAAAGTTGAGGGAGCTATTGCAGCTGCACTCTTAGAGTAAGCAGAGTTCAAGGCGACAAGGTGCTTGACTTGTTACTCATCGGCAAGCGCATTCGCGCCATAAAGCTCGATGGGATTTTGATCATCATTGACTTACGGTAATACTCAACGGGGTGGCCGTGGTGCTGAGCGAGTAAGCGGTTGATCCGTCATATGTAGCGGTCAAAGAGTGCGTTCCGGCAGTGCTGAAACTAGTCGCCCAGGTCGCAGTTCCGGAATTCAGCGCCGAGGTTCCAAGCAAAGTCGATGGGCTAGTCGTAGCATCGTAAAACGCAACCGTTCCGGTGGCCTCGGGAGTTACGGTAGCCGTCAAAGTTACCGTGTCTCCGATCGTGGGCGAACTGTTCGACGCCTGGAGCGTGGTGGTGGTGGGTGTAAGACTTGACGATCCGGTAATGTTGATGGTCACCGCAGTGGAAGTGCTGGCCGCATCGCTTGCATCGCCACTGTAGTCGGCAGTGATTGAAAGCATGCCGGCAGAGGAGAACTTGGTGCCATAGGTTGCTGTCCCTGAACTCAGGGTCCCCGTTCCCAGCAGCGCCGTGCCGTTATAAAACGTAACCGTTCCGGTTGCGGTTGCAGGGGAAACTGTGGCCGTAAATGTCACACTCGCATTCACCGCCGCCGTAGTCGGCGATGCCGTGAGCGTGGTCGTGGTAGCGCCCGCGCCGGTTGGCGCCTGCCAGAAGTCTTTACAACCACCCAGGGGTGCTGCCACCGCAACCATCAGCAGCAAAACAACCGTTCCGATGCGATTTGATCTGCTTTTCATGGGATATGCTCTCTGCGATGCCGGAACGTTTATGAAGGCAAGCAACGCCAATGGGGGCGCCCGATAGGTCGACGACAACCGTGCCAACTTCGCTCAGGCTAGGGTGATGGCATCACCAGAACTTCTACCCCCGATGCCGCATCGTTCTGGCGGAAGATTTGTTCAGTTGCGTTCTGAAAGTCTTCCGGCTTGGCGTTGGGAATGTCAGTGAAGGTTTGTGGGTTGCGATCTACCAGGGGGAACCAGGAACTTTGCACCTGGATCATGATGCGATGGCCGCGCCGGAAAGTGTGAAAGAGATCGGGCATCGTAAAGTCGATGTCTGCTTTCTTGCCGGGCGTAAGCGGCTCAGGCTTTTCCCAGCTGTTGCGGAACTTGGCGCGGAATGGTTCGCCGCGCAGTAACTGCTCGTATCCGCCCATGTGCAGCGGTGGTGCATCGAGGATGTGCTTGTTTGCAGTCAACATAATGTCGGGGTCGGGAGCGTCTTCCGGATAGACGTCGATCAGCTTGACCACAAAATCGGAGTCGGTACCGGAGCTTGCGATCTTAAGCTTCGGTGAGATTGGTCCGGCGATGGTCATGTCCTGTTCAAGCGGATCGGTCTGATAAACCAGCACGTCAGGCCGGTAACTAGCGAAGCGCTGGTCGTCAACCATATAACGTTGTGGAACAGTGTCGGTGGTGTAGCCGACAAACGGCACGGGATGGTTGGGGTCGCTGACGTATTCGTCGACACCTTTCGTTTCAGCGGGTGGGTCGAAACTAAGCTTGCCGCCCGAGTGAAAGTAGAGTGTTTTTGGGGCCGCTGCCTTTGGCGGCCAGGTGTCAAAGTTGCGCCAGACATTGGTGCCGGTCTCAAATACCACGGCCTTGGGAAGCGTTGCGCCCTTGCCCTTGAGGTAATGCTCGAAAAAGGGGAACTGGATGTTAGTACGGAAATAATCGCTCGCTTTCGAGTTGAATTGCACGTCGCCAAGATGACTTCCGTCGCTTCGCGCCCAACCGCCGTGGACCCATGGGCCCTCGACCAGCGTGGTCGGAGTTACCGGGTTGGACTTTTCGATTGCATTGAAGGTGCGAAAAGGACCCTCAAGATCTTCCGCGTCAAACCATCCGCCCACTACCAATACCGCGCAATGCACATTATGCATGTGGCGGGATAGATCGCGGGACTGCCAATAATCGTCATAGGTATCGTGCTTGAACTGGTCGTTGAACAGCCAGTTAGAGCCTTTCAAATAAGTGGCAGATAAATTGGCGATGTTACCCGCCTGCAGATAGAACTTGTAATGATCCGGAGTTCCAAAATTGAAGGGAGCGCTGGGTTCAGCGGGCTCGGGATTGTTCTGTGGACGGAAAAATGGGGCATAGAATCCGAAGCCCGCCGAGAGCATGAACGCTCCACCATGATAACTGTCGTCGCCCAGAAAGAGGTCGGTCATCGGAGCCTGCGGGCTCGCCGCTGCCAGCGCCGGGTGGGAATCAATAATGGAGGCCGAAGTATAAAAGCCGGGATAAGAGATGCCCCAGATGCCGACCTTATCGTTGTTATCAGGAACGTGCTTGAGCAGAAACTCAATGGTGTCGTACATATCGGATGCGTCGTCAACATCCTGATGGGATTTCTTCTCGTCGATGTGCGGCCGCATCTCGACGAAGTCGCCCTCGCTCATCCAGCGCCCGCGCACATCCTGATAGACAAAGATATAGCCGCTCTTTTCGAACTCGTCTGAAGGGCCAAGCTGCTTTGGATACTGATCCTCGCCATAAGGCGCAACGCTGTATGGCGTGCGGCTCATCAGGAATGGATACGGGCCGCCGGCTGCATCCTTGGGCACATAAACCGCCGTGAATAATCGCTTGCCGTCGCGCATGGGAATACGGAACTCATACTTGGTGTAGTGGGCGCGAACGTAGTCCTCGGCAGGAGCCGCGTTAGCGGATTGCTGCGCACCTGCAAACGGGATCGCGAGAATCAGAACGGCCAAAATAGCGGCCGGACAACGGTGTATTCGAAACATCAGCGGCTCAAATCTCCTAACAGACAAGATTAACCCAGCGGCTGCGTTGGCGCACAATTCATGACCTCTGAGCCTTGCCCTTCCAGTCCCATTTTCGCGCAGTAATGTATTCTTGCGGCATCGACCCTCTCATTGGCGCGCGGCGGCAATCACGGCCAGCTGCGCGGCGAATATTCTCTGTTGCAACATCGAAACCTCTTGACCGACTGGGACTGCCTCTACCAAGGAGGGCACATGCAATTGAGACTCATCTCGATTTTCGCGGCTCCATTCCTGGTTGCTTCGGCAATCCATCTTGCGGCGCAAGCCAAAGCCCAACCTGCCGAGGCTCCTCCTGGACACGCAATCAAGTGCCTGAAGGCCGATGGGAAGACGCCATGCACGCCCTCTGCGGTTTCAGATTTGAACAAGGACATTGCCGATCTGAAGCAGACATCCGCGATGCGAAGTCCACGACAGGGGACACCCGGCAGACGGTCGGCGATGTGCAACAGAACGGATCCGACATTCAGCAATCGGCCTCAGACGCAAAGCACCCGATAGCCAACGCCAAGCAGGATGTGGGCGACACCGAGCAGACGGTAAGCAACGCTAAACAGACCTATGACGACGCCCAGCAGACGAAATCCGATGCTCAATCGACGGCGCAGGATGTTCAACAGAATGCGCAGGATTTGGCACAGACTGCGAAGGACCTGAAGGGGATCGGATCGCTTGCCTTAAAGGCACTCGATGGAACGATGAGCTGCACGCAGAACAACGGGTCATTCTGCACTGACACGCAGACAAAGGCTCTGCAAACCCACGCCGCACAGAAAGCGCCCCCCGTGGTCGTGCAACGCGAGGTCGATCATCCCGGCCACTAACGCCTGTGAGCAAATAACATCATGACCGGCGTATGCAAATTGCCCTCGCGCACAGGGAATATCAGCCTCCGGAATGATCCCATTGAAACGTGAGTTCTCTTCCGTGCATCTCATTTAAGGCTGGTTATGCCAGTATCTCTGGAGGTACGCGATGAAGGCAGTAGTGTTGCATGAATACGGCGGTCCCGAGAAGCTGAAATTTGAAGACAACGTTCCCGAGCCCCAGGTCAGCGGAAATACGGTACTGATCGCGGCCGCCGCAGCGAGCGTTAATCCAATCGACTGGAAACTGCGCACAGGGACGCGCAAGAAGGATTTTCCTTTGTCGTTTCCGGCGATTCTGGGCCGCGATGTAAGTGGCGTAGTAAGGGCGGTCGGCGCAAACGTGAAGCACTTCAAAGTCGGCGACCGCGTTCTTGCACTATCTAATGAGACCTATGCGGAGTTGGTTGCAGTGGACGATTCGGACGTGACACATCTCCCGGACGGAATGGACCTGGCGGACGCGGCCGCGATTCCGCTGATTTCACTTACCGGAGACCAGCTGGTGCGCCTTGCGACAAATGTGAAAAAGGGACAGGTCGTTCTGATAACGGGAGCGCTGGGCAGTGTTGGGCGCGCGGCAGTGCATACGGCGAAGAAGATAGGCGCGCAGGTGATTGCAGGTGTTCGCGGGAAGGAGCTGGATGACGCCCGCTCGCTCGGTGTCTCTGACGTACTCGCGATCGATGACGATAAAGCGATTGAGAACTTCAGCCTGGTAGATGCGATTGCCGACACCGTTGGCGGTGACGTTGCGGCGAAGCTGATCGCGAAGGTAAAGCAGAACGGCTCGTTTGGCTACGCCGCCGTGTTGCCGGAAAATGCGGCGGCCCAAAATCCGACAGTGAAGATTACGCGTGTGCGTGCTCAGCCTGATCCGTCCAAAGTGCGCGAGTTTGCCGATGACGTGCGCGATGGCAAGTTCGTCTTGCCTATCGGCCGACGGATGCCGCTGCATGATGCGGCTGAAGCTCAGATGCTGGGAGAGAAAGGCGGCGTTGGGAAAATTCTTCTGCTGGCGCCGGATTCTAAAGAGTGATTCTTACGGTTCGCTCCGTGGATTAGCCGTTGCCGGCGCTTTTTCCGGCGCTGTCAACGGCTTGGTGATGTCGTCAAGGTAAGCCGGGGCCTCATCCACCCGTTCGAGCCCTGGGTAGCGTTCGCCATCGTGGTAATCGAGATCGACAGTGGAGACAAACGAGTCGGCTTGCACGATGAGATGAATGGGTTCAGCATCACCTTTCGCTACGCGGATGGCTTCCTTCAGCGCATCGCTTGAGAAGATTTGTCCGTTCACGGCTATGATCTTTTCCCCGGGGGCCAGGCGCGCCTTGTCCGCCGGGCCATTCCAGCGAACGTCGCTGATGCTGCCGGTGGTCCCAAGACGCAGCCCGATGGAGAACCAGCAGTCCAGACCCCTGCCCGGCATGTCCGCGATGGCAAGTCCAGCGGCAGTGGGCTTGTCGCGATACACCAGCTTGTAGCCGCCATGTTCGATTCCAGCCAGATCGGCGCGCGGGTTGATCTTATCCACTCGATCGTGCAGAAACGTAGCCCAGTCGTACGGAACAATCGCGTTCAGATCCGCGACCAGTTCATCGAAGTTATAAGGGACGATCAACGGCCCTGTGTCTCCGCCCTTACCCAAAAAAATCTTCTGAAAGTCATCGAGCGATTTCTTGTTCTGAGTCCGCTTGCGGATAAGCGTGTCCGCGTCGAGCCACAGCAATTCGCCCTCTTCGTAGTAGTCCTGGCCGCGCCTCCAGTTCGACCATGCACGACTGCCGTCGCGCAAAATACTCGCGGCAACGGCGGTGTCCTCTGTCGGACGCCAGGTGCGGCCCGGGCGGTAGTCAAGGTTAGCGGCGGAGATGGCCAGCATTTCGCGATACTGCGCTTGCGTCTCAATGCCGGAGCGCGCCGCAAGCATATTACCGAGATACTGTGTCATCCCTTCATAGACCCACAACAACGCGCCTTGCTGCGCAGTGGCGAAGTCCGGCTGATACAAGCCCACAGGCCGGCGATATTTCCCATTCCATGAGTGGGTGAACTCATGCGGCAACAGGTCGGCGTTGAGAAGCTGATGGGAGTCGTCGGCATAGCCCTTTTCTGCTACACCATTGTCAGACGACTGTCCATGCTCCAGGCCTTCCTCGCCGCCCGCGTCAGAGAGCGTTAGCAGAAAGTGGTAGACGTTGTAATGATGTGAGCCGTAAAGAGTGCTGGCCTCGCGTACCAGGTTGTTGAGTGCAGCAAGCAACGCGGGGCGCAAATCTGAATCTTCAGGATGGTCCGAAACTGTGTCGATGAAATGCTTCGGCGAAATTTCCGGGGCCAGCGGAAACTCGCGGAAGTACTGGCCCGTGATGATTGGTGAGTCCTCAAGCTGTTCCACGCTGGTCGCGGCAAAGTGAGTGATGGCGCCTGCGGCGGGAATCGGAAAAGCGCCTGAGCCCATGGGTGTGAGCGCAGTGCCTACACCCCAGCCCGCTGGAACAATCAGCGAAGGTTGAATGGGAATGTCCCGGACCGGTGTGTTGGCAGGATAAAGCATCAGCTTTTCCCATTCGAGAACGGCCAGCTTCTGAGTGACGCGCTCCGTGACGATGCAGTCCAGGTGAGCATGGATCGTAGTCACACCGTCAGGTACGACGAGGTGGAACTGGTAGAGATCCACATCATCGCGCCGCCATGGTATCGGCTGGCCATTGGCCGTAAAAACCACCCCGGTAATCTCTTCGACCGGGCCGGTGGGGCGGTGATTGCCGGGAATCCATTGCGGCGTAGTGAGGGCCAACGGCCCTGGGGAAACCGGCAAATCGATCTCAGCATGATAGAGCTTGCGCGGCGCCTCGGATAGATCGGCAGTAATCTGGATCGGAGCCTTCTGCGCAAGGGCCGGGAAAACTGCGCAGGCAAGCAAGAGGGAAGGCATGAATGCGGCCGGAACGCGGGGCATTGGACTCATGGGGCGCAGAATCTCCTGAGAGTTTCAGATTACCGCACCAGGCTGGCTTTTAAGTTGCGTGTTGTCAACCCGGGATACCTGGGTAGCCCGGGGAGACCTGTGCGCCGCAGCCCTTTACCCGTTCCTGATGGCGCCCTTATATGCGGTGTGTTAGAAGCTAAGTAACAGGGTACTGGCGGCGCGGGCTTCAAAAACGGGAGCGAAAAAGCCCGTTGGCGAGTTCCTTTAAGGCCCCGGCTAATGTGTTGGCGGCTGGAACCCTGAAATTGCGGTGAAAAGAGCTTTCTGTCCCTCATGAACCCAGGTCCCAAAGAGGAATTAACAGTGGAAGTGGACTCTCTCTTCGGAGACTATCCTCTCGACCGGGCATACGACGAGATGCGCGAGCCCAACGGGGATGTGCGGCAGCATTACCGCGCTCTTGCAGAAACCCTGGCCCGCCTTCCGGAAGAGGAATTGCAGCGCCGCAAGCAATCCGCGGATCTTTCCTTCCTGACTCAGGGCATCACCTTTACGGTTTACGGGCGCGATGAGGGAACCGAGCGCATTTTTCCTTATGACCTGCTGCCGCGCCTGATCACCGCTCAGGAGTGGGACCGGATTGAACGCGGCCTTACTCAGCGGATTACCGCGTTGAATCTTTTTCTTCGCGATGTTTACTCCGACGCAAAAATCCTCAGCGACCGCGTTATTCCACGCGAGCTGGTTTACAGCTGCAAGCATTACCGGCGTCAAATGCGCGGTCTGCAGGTGCCGCGTAACGTGTACATCGCTGTTGTCGGTTCTGACCTGTTGCGGCTTAACACCGGCGAGTATGTGGTGCTTGAGGATAATCTGCGCGTGCCCTCGGGCGTGAGCTACATGCTCACCAACCGCCGCGTAATGAAGCGGACATTTCCGCAGCTCTTTCACAGTTACGGGGTCAAGCCCATCGAGCATTACTCGCAACTGTTGCTGGCTACGCTTCGTTCGCTGGCGCCGGAAGGCCGGCCGGAGCCGAACATCGTCCTGCTCACCCCGGGAGTTTTCAATTCGGCGTACTTCGAGCACACCTACCTGGCGCGTCAGATGGGCATCGATCTGGTAGAGGGCCGCGATCTGGTTACGCACGACAACGTTGTGTACATGCGCACCACCGATGGCCTGAAGCGCGTTGACGTGATTTATCGCCGAGTGGACGACGACTTCAGCGATCCGTTGATCTTCCGCTCCGACTCCTCGCTGGGCTGCGCGGGCCTCTTCAATGCCTACCGTGCCGGCAACGTGACAGTGACCAATGCTTTTGGAACCGGGCTTGCCGACGATAAGGCGGTTTACGCTTACGTGCCGGACATGATCAGTTACTACTTGAAGGAAGATCCCATCCTGCCCAACGTGAAGACCTTCCTGCTGAGCGATGACAAGCAGCGCCAGCACGTGCTGGCCAATCTTGAAAAACTGGTGGTGAAAGCGGTGGGCGAAAGCGGTGGCTATGGAATGTTGATTGGGCCGCAATCCACCGCGCGTCAGCGCGAGGAGTTTGCCCGCCAGATTGAGGCCAACCCGCGCAACTACATTGCTCAGCCGACGCTCGATTTTTCACGCGCGCCATGCCTGATCGGCAATCATCTTGAGCCGCGCCATGTGGATTTGCGGCCCTACATACTTTTTGGCGAAAAGGTGAATATCGTTCCCGGCGGCCTGACTCGCGTTGCGCTCGAAAAAGGGTCGCTGGTGGTCAATTCTTCCCAAGGCGGCGGAAGCAAAGACACATGGGTTTTGGAACAGTAGCCAAGAACGAAGTTCGGGAGAATACGACGATGCTATCGCGTGTTGCCGACAGTCTCTACTGGATGAGCCGCTACCTGGAGCGGGCGGAGAATACCGTGCGCCAGCTTGATGTGACTATGGGCCTGATGCTCGATACCAGCGGCACCAGCGCGGAGACCCGATGGGCGCGCTTGACAGCGTCGTTGGGCAAACATACTGGCATGGAGTGGAACGGCGATCTCGATTCGATGGCCCGCTCACTGGTCTTCGACAATCTAAATCCCGCTTCGGTTACGTTTTGCATTAACGGCGCGCGGGAAAACGCTCGCCAGGTGCGCGAAGAAATTTCCAGCGAGCAGTGGCAACGCCTTAATCGGCTCTTCCATCAGATGCATTCGCAGCAGGCGCAAGCTCAGTTCCGTTCCAGCATCAATGAGGCGCTGGCATCCGTTGTCGACGGGATTCATCTGTTCAAGGGAGTCAGCGATACAACCATGATCCATGGCCAGGGATGGCAGTTTATCCGCCTCGGGCGCTACCTCGAACGCTCCTACGCCACCGCCACACTGCTTGAGGTTTATTCGCCGGACATGTTTCAGGTACAGGAGGAGGACCACTCCGGGTATCAATATCTTGAACTGGTGGGCCTCTTGCGCTGCTGTACTTCATTCGAGGCCTATTGCCAGGTTTATACGGCTGACATGTCACCCGATCGTATTCTGGAGTTTCTGCTCTTGAATCGCGACTTTCCCCATGCGATCCGCTATTGCGTTGACGGAATCCGGGATGCTATCGAATCGATCTCTCGGGGCGGCGGCCGGCGTCCCCCGGATGAATTGTCTTCCGGTATTGGCCGCTTGCACGCCATGCTCGGTTACACCACCATCAGCGAGGTTTTGGCCGGCGACATCGGCGCCTTCCTGCATACGATTCGCGAGCAGTGCATGAAAATCCACGAGATCATCTACCGGTATTACGTGCAGTATTCGATTCAGTCCGCGCTGGCTATTTGATCGCTGGTTTCGTGCCTGATTTTAGGTAGGTTGGGGTTTTAACCCCGACCCTTGAGCAGAACAGAATTAGCCGGGCTTTAGCCCCTGAGGTATTGATTTATCAATTTGAGAAATACCTCAGGGCCTCAAGGCCATGGCGCTTCCCAATTTGAATGTCAGGGCTGAAGCCCCGATCTACCACTCGCCAGAAAGACGACGGGAGCAAGCATGAACTTTTATTCCATTCGGCACCTTACGCGCTTCCGCTATTCGCAGCCCATCAGCCAGAGCATCATGGAGACGCGCATGCACCCGCGGTCAGACTCCAATCAGCATTGCCTCACGTTCACACTTTCAGTGAGCCCCCGCTGCCGCGTATTCAGCTATCGAGACCATCTGGGCAACAATGTGCAGCACTTCGATATCCCCGGCGAGCATAACCAACTCGTCATCGTTGCCGAGTCGGTGGTCGAGCAGCAGGTGCTTCCCGAGGTGCCCGGGTTCCTGTCGCCGGATGCATGGGGCGCTCTGGACGACATGATTGAAGCCGGCGATTACTGGGAAATGCTACTGCCCAGTACATTTTGCATGGAGACGCCGGCGTTAACGCTGCTCGCCTCCCAGATGGGCGTTACGCGCCGCGACGATCCGCTGATGCTGGTGCAGGAGCTGAACCAGCGGCTCTTCGACTACTTCAAGTATGTGCCCCGCTCCACGCGCGTCGATTCGCCGATCGACCAGGCCATTGTGAGCGGCGAGGGAGTCTGCCAGGATTTTGCCCACACCATGATCGCCCTGCTTCGTCACGTTCGAATACCGGCGCGCTATGTTTCCGGCTATTTATACCGCAGCCGCGAAGACCACGACCGCTCGACTCCGGACGCCACCCATGCCTGGGTTGACGTGCTATACCTCACCTTGGCTGGGTAGGATTCGACCCTACAAACAATCTCATCGCGCATCATAGACACATTCGAACCGCAGTTGGCCGCGACTACGCCGATGTGCCTCCCACGCACGGTATCTTCCGCGGCAAAACCGATAGCGAACTGTATGTGGCCGTGCACGTCGAAGCCGGCGAACAGCCGCCGGCGCTGGATCGCCAACTGCCCATCCCTGAAGACTGGAGCGTGCTGGTTGAGCGCGCCCAGCAGCCTCCGGAACCTCTCGCCATTCCTTTCATCGACCTGCAGCAGATGCAGCAACAGCAATAATCGGGGTGCCCCAGGTCTCGCCTTTGAGACCTGGCATTCCAAAATCCTTCGCGACAATCTGGGTGCCCCATCCACGCCACGTTCTTGTTTTTGTGGCTTGGGTGGGCTCGCATGCAGTGCGGGAAACAATTGAGCGCAGAAAATATTGGCTCAATGGGCGGGGGGAACGGGTTTCGCGGCATCGATCGGAAGACGCACAATGAACCGGGTCATTCCCGGCTCGGATTCCACATCAATCGTGCCGCCAAATTTTTGCGTGACTATGCGGTGGACAATCTCCAGACCGAGGCCGGTGCCCGACCCTTGCGGCTTGGTGGTAAAGAAGGCGTCGAAGATGCGGGGAAGCACATCGGGAGGAATGCCTGCGCCATGATCCTCGATGCACACGGTCAGCAACGCCCCGGGGCCGGTTCCTTCTGTCCAGGTGGAGATCACAATCTTTTCATCCTCGGGCGAGGCGTCGACGGCGTTGTCGATGAGATTGGTCCAGACCTGGCTGAGCGACGAGCCGCGGGTCTGGATTGTTGACGGGTCGGCCTCAAAACGCTTCTCAACGGAGACTTTCTTGAGACGCAGCTTGTGGCCCAGAATGGTGAGCGTGCTCTGCAGGCTGTCGTGCACATCCAGTTCTTTGGTCGGACGCCTTGTCGTCGTAGGCGAATTTCTTGACCGCCATCACCAGATCGGAGACGCGGGAGATGCTCTCCTCAATGGCGCAAACCAGGCGAGACGCTGGAGACCAGCGCCTCAAGCCAGTTGAGCGCGTCGGAGAATGCTTCTCGCTTCGAATGCATCCCTGGCGCAGGCCAGTTCCTCGCTGGTCGAAGCCGATGGCCACCAGCGCCGGTCCGATGGTGAAGGCATTTTCAACTCCGGCCGACTGCAGCCATCCGACAATGGCCTCTTCGGCATCGGACTGTTCCAAGGAGCTCAATGCCGGTGCGTGGCAGCCGCGCATGGCATGCTCGAGCAGGCTGTGCATGCAATCGAGCTGGCTATGGGTTTTGGGTTTGGCGCTCGATGCGCAGGCTGAGCTCCTGCAGGCGCAGCAGGTTGTCGCGCAGTTGCGAGGCGGCGCGCTTGGCTGCCGAGCCGGGATTGTGCAGCTCGTGCATGAGTCCGGCGGCCAGCGTGCCCAGCGAAACGAGTTTTTCGCGGTGCAGCGCCTCCACCTGGTAGGCCTGCAGCCGCTGCGCCATGTCGGCCAGCACCACCTTGCCGCACTGCGGGGCAGCAGGCCAGCAACTTCCAGAAATCCTGCTCGCTGAAGCGCAACAGCACCGAGTCCTCGCACAGCAATCAAGGAGAACGGGCGAATTCGGTCTTGCCCATCAGCAAAGGCGCCTCGCCAAAGCCTTCGCCGCTGGCGGCAATTCCCATCATGGTTCGTGAGCCATCCGGCTCGGGCCGATCGGCGCGAATTTCGCCATCAAGCACCAACAGGTACGAGCGCAGCGGCTGTCCCGGCTTCGACCAGCACAGCGCCGGCCTCTGAGCACGACGCGATCTACCTTGGTACTCCCGCGAAGGCAGGCTCGAAGTGGTGTTTCCGCGAAAGGAGGGTGTCGCGCGCAGCGCCTCGGCAACTTCCCGCAATGGCATCGGTCTCGATCTCGATTCGGTTGCTCTTCCTGGTTCATCTCTGCTCTGCTCATCCAGCCCTAGAACCCTGCCAGATACTGGTGCGCAAACTGCACCGCGATCGATCCCTCGCCTACCGCCGAGGCCACCCGCTTTACCGATCCATGGCGCACATCGCCGGCCACAAAAACCCCGGCACGCTGGACTCCAGCAGAAACGGCTCGCGCTGTTCCTGCCAGCCTTCCGGCAGCTTTGCCATCGCTCCGCAAGTCCGGCCCGCAAGCACAAACCCGTTCTCGTCCCGCAGAATAGACTGCCGGCAGCCACTCGACTTCCCGGCGCCGCGCCGATAAACACAAACAGCGACGAAGCCGGCACCCGCCGATTCTCCCTTCGGGACCCCGCAACGCAACGCCTCCAGCCGCTCTTCGCCAATGGCCTCCACCACTTGCGTGTTGCGCCTCCAACACAATATTGGATGTTCGGTCGATCTCATCGATCAAATATTTCGACATGGTGGCCGACAAGCCCGTTCCGCGCACCAGCATGGTCACTTTTGTGGCATAGCGGGCAAAGTGCAGAGCTGCCTGTCCGGCGGAGTTTGCCCCGCCCACCACAAGACGTCTTCATCCTTGCAGGCTGCGGCCTCAACCAGCGCGGCTCCGTAGTAGATGCCGCGGCCGGTCAGCCGGTCCGCGCCGGGAATGTCGAGCTTGCGGTAGTGAACGCCCAGCGCCAGCAAGCACACATGGCTTGAAACTTCGCGCCCATCGGCCAGCTGAATAAAGCGGTATTGCCCGTCGATGCGCAGGCCGGTGGCCCGCTGGGTAAGGAATTCGGCGCCAAAGCGCGAGGCCTGCACATGGGCGCGGCGTCCCAGATCGGCGCCCGTAATGCCGGATGGAAACCCGAGGTAGTTCTCGATCCTCGAGCTGGAGCCGGCCTGCCCCCCGGCGCCATCGGGCTCGATCACCAGCGTCCTCAGCCCTTCACTGGCGCCATAGACCGCCGCCGCCAGCCCGGCCGGGCCGGCGCCCACCACCACCATGTCGTAGAAATCCTGTGCCGCCTGGGTGCTCAGGCCCACCCGCGCGGCCAGCTCTTCGGGCTCCGGGTCCACCAGCGCGCGTGCCATCGGCAAACAGCACCACCGGCAACTGGGCCGGGTCCAAGCTGCCGCTCCGTCGAGCAGCTTGAGCGCTTCCTCGTTGCCGGCTGCAACGTCCAGCCAGCGATAGGGAACGTGGTTGCGGGAGAGAAAGCTGCGCACCTTGTGGTCCTTGAGCGACCAGCGATGCCCGATGACTCGCAACCCCTCAAAAGGCGGCTGATAGCCGGCCTTCCAATCGTCCAGCAGATCGGTCAGCACCGGATAGAGCTTCTCCTCCGGCGGATCCCATGGCTTGTTGAGGTAATAGTGGATGCGGGCGGAGTTGATGGCCCGAATCGCGGCTTCGGTGTCGGCATAAGCGGTCAGCAGCACCCGGCGCGCTTCGGGATAAATCGCCCGCGACCGCTCCAGAAACTCGACTCCGGTCATGCCCGGCATGCGCTGGTCGCTGAGGATCAGCGCCACCGGCTCCTGGCGCGTCTTCAGCTGGGCAAGCGTGTCCAGCGCCGCCTGGCCGCTGGCCGCGCGCATCACCCGGTAGGTCGCGCCATACTGCCGGCGCAGGTCCTGCACCACGGCCTCCAGCACGCTCACGTCGTCGTCAACCGCCAGTAGAATCGGCCTCGCCATATAACCCAGTTTAGGGCCTTCATCGCCACAAATGGGACAGACTTGCAGCCTGCTTTTGCGCAATGATTCTAGTGACCCATCGGCTCAGATAGCTGTAATCTTTTCTTAAGGCAAGTTACCAGAGTGTAGTAGCTTTAGAGACGGGGTAAGTTACGAAAGATCACTTGGTCAGATTGTGGCTGACGAATGCGGGCAATCGCCAGATTCTGATGAGTTTTGCCGATGATGCGCGAAAAGGCATGAAAGATATATGCCTCAGGTCGAAATTGCGATTGATGCGGCCAGCAGATTCAACCAGCGTCGAAGTAATTGAAAGTTGGGAAGAAGGTAGATGAGGCAGAAATCATGAACAAGATTATTCTGGCCGATTCGCAGGCAATCTTCCGTGCAGGCACCGCCAAGGTGCTGGCCATGGACGAAGAGATGCGGATCATCGCCCAATGCACTGATCTGGATCGCATGCACCATGCCATCACCACCTTCCCTGGTTCCATTGTTCTGTTTGCCGCTTCGCTGCGGCCTGAACTGACCCGCCTCGCGCATGCTGCTTGACGCCACCGGCAGCCGAGGCATTGTGATTGCAGAGAACAACGAAGCTGCTGCAACACTACTTGCAGCAGGGATTCCGTGGCGTGGTGTTTCGCAGCGTAACCGGCACCGCGCTGGTGGAGTGCGTTCGCCGCGTGGCTGCCGGCGAAACCTGGCTTCCGCCGCAGCTGATGCAACCGGATTCGCCGGAAGAAGATATGGTGGGAACACGCGTCCGCGACCGGCTTACGCCCAAGGAAATGCGCATCGTGGCGCTGATCGTGCAGGGCTGCAAGAACCGCGAGATCGCCATCCGGCTCAAGACCACCGAACAGGTGATCAAGAACTACCTGCGCTCCATCTACGACAAGACCGGCGTCAGCGACCGGCTGGAACTGGCGCTGTTCACCATTCATCACCGCGTGCTTGCCCAGGCCGCAGCCGAAGTAGGCAGCCGCCTCGAGGCGGAAGCATTAGCCTCCGCCGCCCCGTCTGCCGTAGCGTAAGTCTGCCCATCCACGATAAGCTGAGTGCCCCATCCACGCCACGTTCTTGTTTTTGTGGCTTGGGTGGGACAGAACCACAATTTTCTTCGGCGTAGTTACTTCCGAATAGCCGGTCATACTCCCAGAACGACTTAAAGCGGCCAAAGTGAGAGAGCGGGTTCCGGTTGCGCCCCGGTTCGGAAGGGCACAATTTGAATTAGCTACCGGACATTCGGGAAAAGACACATTTGGACAACCCGCACACGCAGGATTAAACGCCGCTGCAGCAGATCGTATTCAAAGAGCCATGTCTGGGGATTGCTGAAGGCCGCAGTCACACCATCCGCCTTGACAAACATATGCCCAGTCGTATGGTCGAAGCGCACATCGGCTGGGTAAATGTAGTCTCCTGCATTTCCACCACTCGTCCCTTCCATGAGACAGGTATTTCACGTAAACTTGGCCGCCCGGCACTGCTCTTCCGTAGACTCGAATGCTGTTCCCTTCATGAGTTTGAAGCGTGTAATCCCATGTTCGCGCTGGGGAGCCTGAACCATTTGTCACAGGGATACAATCCGCTCGGGAGTATTGGTCGATGATCGCTCCGGTTCGGATGACTTGATCACAACCGACTAGGGCGACAATCGCAAGTAGCGCGAACGATGGACCACATTTCATCGATTTAATGATCTCATGCGAGTAGTTCAAGTGCGGGTCTTGAGATGGGTCGCTGAAGGCGACAGCAGAGTTGCGCCTGGCTTGTGGCAATCCGGAATCAACGGTCCAGGTGCCGACCGTGCTTCGCCAATCCAAGTTGGAGTATCTTTTCCCCGGTAAAGCTGACCACAAAACTTCTGCGAGCGATCAGCGAGCGTCCGCCGCACGCAGTGCTTCAGCCACGCTCTTAGCTTGAGTGAAGAGCGTCAAATAATCCGGCCCTCCCGCCTTGGAGTCCGTCCCGCTCATATTGAAGCCGCCAAACGGGTGCGCGCCCACCATCGCTCCCGTACACTTGCGGTTGAAGTAGAGATTGCCCACGTGGAACTCATTCCTGGCGCGATTCAAGCGCTCTCGACTAGCCGTGTAGATAGCGCCGGTAAGTCCGTATTCGGTGTTGTTCGCCACCCGCAGACCCTCCTCGAAATCCTTCACTTTGATCAGGGCCAGAATGGGTCCGAAGATCTCCTGCTGGGCCAGCGCAGCATCGGGAGCGATATCCGCAAAGACAGTAGGCTCAATAAAGTAGCCGCCTTCCGGCGTCTGCAACAGCGTGTCCGCCGGTGATCAGCCGGCCTTCTTTTTTGCCGATCTCGATGTATGCCAGCATCGATTTGAGCGCGCCTTCGTTGACCACCGGCCCCAGATTGTGGTTGTTCGCAGGATCGCCGACCGTCAACCGCGCAACGCGTTTCCGGAGCCGCTCGATAAACTCCTCATAGATTGGCGCCTCGATAATGGCGCGGGAGCAGGCCGAGCACTTCTGCCCGCTGAATCCGAATGCCGAAGCCACGACGCCATCGACGGCAGCGTCAACGTCGGCGTCCGCGCACACCAGGATGGAATCCTTTCCGCCCATTTCAAGAATGGTCCGCTTGATCCAGATTTGTCCAGGCTTTGGTGCGAGCCGCGCGCTCGTGGATCTCGAGTCCAACCGCCTTGGAGCCGGTAAACGCAGATGAAGCGAGTCTTGGGATGCTCAACAATCGCGTTGCCAAACGTAGCTCCCGACCCTGGGCAGAAGTTGACAACGCCCGCCGGGAAGCCCAGCCTCTTCAAGCACTTCAACGAACTTGGCGGCAATGGTGGGCGCGTCGCTCGACGGCTTCAGAATCACCGTGTTGCCGGTCACAACAGCCGCGGCGGTCATGCCCGCCATGATGGCGAACGGGAAATTCCATGGCGGAATGACGGCGCCGACGCCGAGCGGGATATACAGAAGTTCATTGCGTTCGCCAGGGTATTGAATCGGAGTGGTTGCCGCAGCCAGGCGCAGCGCTTCGCGAGCATAAAATTCCAGAAAGTCAATGGTTTCGCCCACATCCGCGTCGGCCTCTGCCCAGTTCTTGCCGACTTCATAAGTCAGCCACGCGCAGAACTCGAACTTCCTCTCGCGGATGATCACAGCGGCGGCAAGGATCACGGAAACTCTTGTTTCCACGGCGGCTCTGGACCAGGCCTGAAAGGCCTGAAGGGCCGCGCTCATGGCCTCTTCGACGTGTTCCGCGCCGGCTTTCTGGTGAATTCCGACAATCTGCGCAGGTCGCGCTGGGTTCAGCGAGCTAATCTTGGACTCGGTCTTCAGATGTCGCCCACCGATGATCAGGTCGTATTCGCGGCCAAGCTGGCCAGCGACAAGGCCCAACGCGGCCTGCATTTTGCGCACATTTTCAGGCGCTTTGAAATCGATGAAAGGCTCATTGCGGAACGCGCCCTGAGGCAGACGCGGCAAGTTCTTGGCGGCGAGGGAGGCGGTCGTCATCACATATTTAGTTTAGTCCAGACAACGACTAGCGATATCGAAACCCACATTTGCGACACCACTAGACCGAGCGTGTATTTTTGGATTGTGTCTACAAGGAGGTCGAGATGGCGCAGGTGGCAGTCGTTGGCGTAGGGGCAATCGGCGGAGTGCTGGCTTCGCAGTTGCAAACAACCGGATCGCATGAGATTACGCTCTGCACGCGGCGTGCAATGGAAGCGCTCACCGTCAACACACCGGATGGGGTGGTGATTGTGAAGGCGCGGAATCTGACCGATCCGAAGCAAGCGGATGCGGTGGATTGGGTGCTGGTGGCGACGAAGACTTACGACGCGGAGAGCACAGGCGTATGGCTGCACAGATTGGCAAATGCTGAAACCCGCCTGGCGGTGGTGCAGAACGGCGTTGAGCATCGCGAACGGTTCGCGCCCTATGTCGATGCCGAGCGAATTGTACCGGTTGTGATCGATTGCCCCGTCGAGCGCCAAGCGGACGGGACGGTTGTGCAGCGCGGAAAGGTCACCATGAAGGTGCAGGAAGGGCCGCTGGGCGCCGAGTTCAAGAATCTATTCAGGGGAAGCAAGGCCGAGATTGAGTTGGTAGACGACTTCAAAACAGCTGCGTGGCGGAAGTTGTGCACCAACGCTGCGGGGGCCATCAACGCTCTGACGATGAAGCCGGCAGGCGTATTTCACGACGAGGCGGTTGGACGATTGGCGCTGGAGATGGTAGCCGAAGTGGTCGCGGTGGGACGGGCAGAGGGCGCGCGTCTCGACGACTCAGTGGGGCAACAGGTACTGGACATGTATCGCGGCCAGCCAAGAGATTCCGTAAATTCTCTGCTCGCGGACAGAATGGCGGGACGGCTCATGGAGACCGATGCGCGCAATGGCGTGATCGTCCGGCTTGGGGAGAAGCACGGTATCGCGACGCCGTTTAATCGCATGGCGGTGACGGTGCTCGAGGCGGCGGTGCAATAGACACAGACAGCGTTGAGCGCGTCAATAAGGACTGGCGGGGGCGATACGGCGGGAGTCCTCAAAGAGACGGCAGGTTAGGGCGCCGAAGATAAAGCCGCCGACGTGGGCAAGATAGGCAACGCCGCCTGTTTGCACGTTTGCGACCTGACCTGCGTTAAAGAGCTGGGTGAGGAACCAGAATCCGATGAGCAGCGCGGCGGGGATGAATGTGATTCGGAAAAAGATAAAAATAAAGAGAACAGAGCGAATGCGGTCGCGAGGAAAGGTGACAATGAATGCGCCCATGACGGCGGCAATGGCTCCGCTGGCGCCTAGGTTGGGCACGGTGGAGTGGGGGCTGGCGAGGATCTGGGCAAGCATGGCGACAAGGCCGCCGGCAAGGTAGAAGAAGAGATAACGGGCGCGTCCCATGGCATCTTCGATTTGGGGTCCAAAGGCCCAAAGGAAGATCATGTTGCCGATGATGTGCATCCAGCTTCCGTGCATGAACATGGACGTGAAGAGAGTGATCCACTGATGGCCGGAGAGAATCAGTACGGGGACGGCGGACCAGCGATCGACGAAAGCGTCGCCACCAGTGAGTTCCATGAGGAAGACGCAGAGATTGAGGACGATGATGAAGGCGGTGACAACGGGGATGCGTACCGGGCGCCGGGATACGTCGCCCAGAGGAATGAGGCCTCCCATTCGGTCTTCCTCCGTATGTTGGGATTCCCTTAGGCTCTCACAGCACGGTGGGTTGGCGCGTTGGTTTTTTTGAGCGAGATGAGGTGCATCTACTCTTTTTGAGGCGGAACTTTCTTACCGGCCTTCCTCGCCTCTGATAGTCCGATTGCGATGGCCTGCTTCGGGTTCGTTACTTTCTTGCCGCTGCGGCCGCTTTTGAGCTGACCTTTCTTCATGGCCTTCATCTCAGTTTCAACGCTCTTTCCGGCGGCTGGTGAATATTTGCGAGTGGACTTCCTGACGGTTGTTTGGGGCATAGAGTGTCTCCTCAACATCAGATGGTCGAGTCTGTATCGCCGGTTGCACGGCTGCGGTCGAGGAAGATTCCTAGAGGCTATAAGAACGTAAATATGTAGAGCGATCCAACCTCTCGGGCTTCGTCCGGTCACGCTTTACGCAGAGACAAAGAGGCGCCAACCATGGCGCGCCATCGCATTATGGAGTCTCGGTCAAGGCCTCGGTGGATTTGCTCATTTTGGCTGTGCGCTCAATCTTGTCCCAGTTGAAAGGCTTGCCGTCGATGGCGCGCATTGAGCGTCTTGAAGAGCACGATGGAGAAGACCTGACGATAGGCGAAACGCTGCAGCCAGATGTGGAACAGCAGCCAGCCATCGCCTTTGTTGGCGGGATGACGGCGCTCCAGCGAGAAGGCTACCGATGAGGTGACGAAGTCGATCAACAGGAAGGCGAGGAAGTAAGCCAGCAGTTTTTCAAGGCTGGCCGCGGATGCGGCCTCGGGATGGTAGTGGCGATCGACGAAATAGTTGACGACGCCGGCCAGGAACATCACGTCGATGAAGGGCGAAACCAGCGGCAGAAGCATCTGGAAGATGAGGATGTTGGGCAGCGCGAACAGACCCATGGCCTTGTTGCGAACGAAGGCAGCGCGATGCTTCCACACCGCCTGCAGCGTTCCGAAGGACCAGCGAAAGCGCTGCAGCATCAGGCCCTTCATGTCGATGGGCGCTTCTGTGAACGCCAGCGACCGGTCTTCGTAGTCCACTCGGAGCCCCTGCTCGAGCAGGTTCATGGTGAGATCGGCGTCTTCTGCGACAGTGTTGAGGGGATAGCCGCCGGCCGCTTTCACGGGCGCGGTGCGCCATGCGCCGATGGCGCCAGGAACGACCGTGACGACGTGGAAAAGGTCGAGTGCGCGGCGCTCGAAGTTCTGGCTGGTGATGTATTCCAGGGCCTGCCAGCGCGTCCAAAGATTGACGCGATTGCCGACCTTGGCATTGCCCGGCCATGGCGCCGATCAGCGGATCTTCGAAGTGAGGAATGAGCTTGGAGATGGCGTCAGCGGCGATCACGGTGTCGGCGTCAATGCCAACGTAAATATCTTCCGTCATGCGATCGAGCGCGAAGTTGAGCGCGGCGGCTTTGCCTCCGTTGGGCTTGGAAAGCACCTGCACGCGGCCTGCGGCAATCTCCGCGGCATAGGCTTCGCGGGCCACCTCGGCGGTGCGGTCGAGTGAGCCGTCGTCGATGACGATGACGTGCAGATTCTTGTAGTCGGAGTTGAGCACCGAGCGAATGGTGCGCACGATGACGGTTTCTTCGTTGTACGCGGGAATGAGGACGGCGACACGCGAGGATTGAAGCCGGGCGAGGCCTGGCGATGGGGCTTGCGCAGCCGGTCAATGATTGCCAGGATGCCGACGATGATCAGCCGCGCGCTCATGAGGATGTCGCCAACAAAAAAGACCATAACAATAAAGTTGCCGACGATCTGCACGCCCGAGAAAGCGACAGAGTCGGGCAGGGCGCGCAGATGTTGCCAAAACGTCAGCGGCGGCATGACTTCCGCGGTGGTCTTGCCCATGAGCGCGGAGACGGGGACGATGGTGTAGCCGTGGGCGCGCAGCGCGTCGATCAGAACGGGCAGCGCGGCAACAGTGGCCGAGCGGTCGCCGCCGCCATCGTGCATGAGGATGATGGAGCCGCGGAACTGCGGCTTGGTCTTCATGATCTGCAACTGAGTCGAGAACGGATTGAGTGATTTCCTGAGGTGACTTGCGGGGATGTTCGTTCCAGTCGTCGGTATCGATCTTGCTGCCGATGATGATGTAGCCCTCGTTCTGAATGGGCACGACCGGCGCGGCCTGCTCGTCGGTCTCCGGTTCTTCGTCAATGTCGTAGGGCGGACGGAAATAGAGCGGCTGCACGCCGAGCTTGCTGGCGAAGAGGCGTTCGGTGAGCTTCACTTCAAGGTCGAGCCGGCGCTGCGGAGATGTCGCTGATGTCGGGATGCGTGTAGGTGTGATTGCCGATTTCGTTGCCTTCGCGCGCAATGCGCTGCATCAGGCCGATGTTCTCCGCGGCCTCCTCGCCGATCAGCATGAAGGTGCCCTTGACGTTCTTGCTGTTTCAGGATGTCGAGAATCTTCGGCGTCCACTTGGGATCGGGGCCGTCGTCGAATGAGATGGCGACTTCGTTGGGATGGTAGCCGTAGTACTGGACGGTGTAGGTGCGCGGATACACATCCATGTGCTCATCGACGATGAGCTTCTTGCGCGGGATCGGTCTCGTCGCGTATCCAGTTCGACGGTGCGCTTGCCGGGCTTGGGCAGTCCGGTCACGCGCATGATGTCGCCTTCGCCCTCGATGTCGAGGTCGTGGCCGGGCTGCACCGTATCCAGAGCCTGCAGCGAATCTGCGCTGCTGGGCTTGTCCCAGATATTCCAGAGCGAGCTGTCTTCCTCGCCCAGGCGCCAAAGCGCAAAGGTCTGCAGGCCGAGCTGACGCGCGGCCGCGCAACTCGTTCAGCATGGTGACGCCATCGAGAAACCAGACGACATGGCGCTGATTGGTGTCTTCGTCAATGTATTCGAAGTGGGGATTGAGGGCGTTGTCGTCGAGGTCGAGGTCGGCGTCGGCATCAGAGGCGCGCTGCCATGCATCGGAAACGTGAAGATCTTCAGTGTTCAGAACCTCGGGCTTGGGATGCTTGCGTTGTCTTTCGGGTCGGGGATGGAGAGCGTCCAGTCGTAGCCGTAGTTGCCGACGGCGCAGATGAGCTTCTCCTTGGGCACGATTTTGAGCACGCGGGTCAGGTTGCCGATGAACCAATCCTGGCTGGCGATGGGGCCAGGGTCGCTGGTGATCTGGTGCTCGTCGTAGTTCATCAGAATGATGCCGTCGGAGTTGGCGGCGATCTGCTTCAGGTCCGCGTCGGGCGTGGCGACGGGGGTGTTGACATAGAGACGGAGATTGCGCGGATGCATGTCGGCGTAGAGCTCCTGGATGAAGCTCAGATAGGCCGGGTCGGCATCGTCGGGAAGGCTTTCAAAGTCGAGCGAAAGGCCGCGATAGGCGGGATACGCGGTGAGAAAGCGAATGATCTGCTCACGCAGAGCCGCGCGCTTGGCCGGGTCTTTAAGCAGGTCGCCGACGCCGGCATCCCAGGTTCTGGGTGTTCGGGTTGAAGTTGTTCAGGTGAGGGAAGATTTCGGTGTCTTCCTTGGCCGCCTGAATGACGCGCTTGATTCGGTCCATGTCGTCGGGGTCGTGGACTGTGCGTGCCATCGACGACGGGATACTCGCGATGGTTGTCGTTGTTGATGGCCATCAGCGTGCCGGCTGGGCGCGTCGACGTGGAGCCACTCGCGGAAACAGCAAATCGATCTGGTGAACGTGCTCTTTGAAGCGATGAATAGCTGGCCTCGTCGTACGGCACATAATAGGCGGCGCGCAAACCTTCGCCGGAGTTGAAGGGAATCTCAGAGGGCTTGCGGTCGGTTTTGCGGCGGGCCGGACGCGGGGCTTTTGCTGCCGCGCACGCAGAGCGGGGTCGGGCAGAGCTTTGTAGTTGTGCTTGGGCGTGGGCAGCAGCAGTTCGGGCAAATGCTGAACGCGCAGCACATTGAAGATGAAGGCCGGCCAGCACCAGCGTGAGACAGCACGGCCGCAGAGTCGAAAATGCGGCGCAGCCGCTTCCATCGTTTGCGTTGCGGGATCGAAGAATATCTGTCTATCGGGCATGGCCGGTCTCTTTAATTCTACGTGGGCGAAAACCGTGGCAAACGGTCTACGCTATACATTACGAATCGTATGGAAGCCGTCCCCGGGAGTCAATGGACGCCGCATGGGCCGCAATGTTTGCCAATGAAAAGGTCAATGCGGTGCGCGGTCTCAGTGGTGCTGGCGCTTGCGGCTGGCCTGGCTCTGCGCCTTTGGATGCTGAGGAGCGTTTCCGCAGGTCAACAGGGGACACGCTCATCTACGGCGACCTGGCGAAAAACCTGCTGCTGCATGGGCAGTATGCCATCACCGACGGCAGCGGCGTGCTGCACTCGACGCTGATCCGGCTGCCCGGCTATCCGCTGTTTCTGGCGCTTTGCTTCAGGCTTTTCGGCATGGAAAACTACTACCGCCGTCGGCTACGTGCAGATTGCGCTTGAACTGGCGGGGTGCCTGTCTTCTGGCAGATTTGTGCGCCGAATTGCCATCGCCGCCAAGCAGCGTTTGCTACACTCTGGCTCGTCGGCTCTGTGCCCGTTCACGGCGTCCTATGCGGTGGCTCCCCTCACCGAAACGCCGACGCTGTTTGCGTTCGCGCTGGCGCTCTGGGCGCTGGCGCGGTTCCATGAGCGGCCAGAGTTGGTCGAGCGCGCTGCTGTTCACTTTTGCGGTAACCTCGCCGCGCTGCTGCGGCCCGACGGCGCACTGGTTGCCGTGGCGCTGGCGCCGGCCTGCTGATCGGGTTGGACCGGACCGCCGATTCGGCTGTGCCACTGCCCGGATGGCCGTGGTCTGCGTGCTGCTGGCGCTGGCGCCTTTTGCGGCGTGGACGGCACGCAACTGGCAGGTATTCCATGTCTTCGAGCCGCTGGCGCCGCGCTATGCCACCGATCCCGGCGAGAGACAGCAATCCCGGGTGGCAGCGATGGGTGAAGACCTGGTGCCTGGATTTCGTTTCCACATACGACATCTACTGGAATGTGCCAGGGAGCGCCGCTGGACCTGACCAGGCTGCCCAGCCGGGCTTTTGACACGCCGCGCAATATGCTGAAACGGTCGAGTGGCAAGGCCTACGACGAAAATGGTCAGGATATTTCGCCGGAGCTCGATGCACGCTTCGCGCAATTGGCCGAAGAGCGAGTTCAAGCTCACCCGCTCCGTTTTTATCTTTGGCTGCCCCTGGGGCGCATGGCCGATATGTGGCTGCGCCCGCGCGTCGAGAACCTGCCCATCGATCTGGATTGGTGGGTGTATGCGCATCACAACCAGGAGACGCGGATCAGTTGGGCGTATGCCGGCCTGAATGCGCTTTATCTGCTGCTGGGCCTGGCCGGCCTGTGGCTACGTCCAAAATACTGGCCGTGGATGGTCGCATATTTGGTCATGCGCAGTCTGATGTTAATGACCATCGAGGGTCCTGAGGCGCGCTACACGCTTGAATGCTTTCCCATCCTGTTCGCATTGGGAGGTATCGGCATTTGGGCAACAGCAATGAAACTCCAGATAAACGCAAAACGACCGGCGAGTGGCGCTGAGTGAGGAAACCCAGGATCGCGCCGCGCCCTCTAATTTATGTGGTCCAGGTAACTTTGCGCCTAAAGATTGACGGCGACAAACTTCAGACATTCTTCAGGAAAAGGTAAGCCGTCCGCAATCACAATCAAGACGTGCCTGCAACAACGCATGAGGTGAAGTTGCGATGGTCAAATCTGTTTCGTACGCACAATGGGCCTTGGCGCCTTATTGCATCGGGCTCAAGCTGCGCGCGCTGCGCACCCAGAAGCGCCTGACGCTTGCGCGCCTCTCGGCCGAGACCGGGCTCTCGACCGCGCTGCTCTCAAAACTGGAGACCGACCGCATGATACCGACGCTGCCGACCCTGGCTACCATCAGCCGGGTGTACGGTGTGGGCATGAGCTACTTCTTCGCGGAGCCCGCTCGGCACGCACTTTCCATCACGCGCAAGGGCCACCTGGAGGCCGCGGGGCGCGGATCGGAGACAGTAAAAAGCGTTCCATTGAATGCGATCGGCAAAGGTGCGCGGATTATCGCGCAGATGATCGAATTCCCGGCCGGAGGTGGCTCCTCGGGGAGGGATCCGCTGCAGCAGATGGGCGGCCTGGTGTATGTGCTGGAAGGAAAACTGCAGTTGGACGCGGGCGGAATGCAGGAGGTGCTCGACACAGGCGATTGCGCGTATATGGAGAGCGAGATGGCGATGGCCTGGAGCGCGGCAGGCAAACAACGCTGCCGCTTGTTGGCGGTAATGCCCGCAGCTGAAACACAAACCGAAAAGTGAGCCGTCGTTGGTGAACCTTAAAATGTGAAACTGTGCCCATTCGTGGGACTTATATGTTTTCGCCCATCGATCGGAGCCCGTAGAACCCCGCGACGACGTCTCGCCGTGCTCAACCTGTAGTTCCATTCTTTACCGGAAAGTGCATACGATTCCCCGGGTTGCCCGTTCCAGAGCCAGTCTGTAGGATGATTTGGAACTCAAGAGACCGGGGACCATGCGACCCAACATTCATTTGATCAAAGCGACTCTGACCGGAGCATTGGGCGGCCTGCTTTTTGGATTCGACACAGTCGTTATTGCCGGCGCAATCGACGCGCTGGTGCGGCTGTATGGATTGAGCCCGCAGGGCAAGGGCCTCACCGTGGCCATCGGGCTCGTTGGCACGGTTGTAGGCGCGCTGGGTGCAGGTGTAGTAGGGCAAAGGCTGGGCGGACGCGAAGCCTTGCGCATCACGGCGATCCTGTATGTTGCTTCCGCTGTCGGCTGCGCGCTTGCCTGGAACTGGCCGGCGTTTATGGTCTTTCGATTTGTGGGCGGCCTGGGGATTGGCGCTTCATCGGTGCTGGGGCCGGTCTACATTGCAGAGCTTGCGCCGGCCAAGTGGCGCGGGCGTCTGGTGGGAACCTTCCAGTTCAATGTGGTGTTCGGCATTGTGTTGGCCTATGTCTCCAATTACGCAATTCGCACGCTGCACCTGGGTGCGACAGAATGGCGCTGGCAGGTGGGCGTGGCCGCACTGCCTGCTATTGCATTTCTGGCATTGCTGTTCGGCATTCCGCGCAGCCCGCGTTGGAGCGCCTCACGCGATCGCATCGACGACGCTCTCGCGGTGCTAAAGATGATGGGCGAGCCGAATCCCCAGGCCGAGCTTGCCGACATCCGCGCCGCGCTCAAGCAGGAACACGCTACGGCCCACGAACGTGTGTTTCAGTGGAAGTTTCGTTACCCGCTTTTTCTGGCCATCTCAATTGGCGCATTCAATCAATTGGCGGGCATCAACTCCATCCTTTATTACGTCAACAGCATCTTCGCCTCGGCGGGATTCAGCCAGATTTCGAGCGATCAGCAGGCCATCGCTCTCGGCGTTACGAATTTGGTTTTTACGGTTGTGGGCATGAGCGTAATTGACAAGCTGGGACGAAAAACGATGCTCCTGATTGGCGCCGCGGGCACAGCCGCCTGCCTGGCCGGAGTGGCCTGGCTCTTCAAGACGCACTCGCACCCCGGTGCGCTGGTCTGGGTTCTGGTCGCTTATATTGCATTCTTTTCGGTTTCGCAGGGCGCCGTTATCTGGGTCTACATCGGCGAAGTGTTCCCGAATTCAGTCCGCTCGAAGGGGCAGGGCGTGGGCAGCGCCAGCCATTGGTTTATGAATGCAGCCATCCAAATGGCTTTTCCAGTGGCCGTGAATTCCATGAGCACGGAGACGCCGTTTATATTCTTCGCGGTCATGACGGTAGTGCAATTCTTTGTGGTGCTGTTTATCTACCCTGAGACCAAAGGCCAGACGCTGGAGGCGCTGCAGCGGAAGCTTGTACCGGCGGAATAGCATAGCGAGGCCCAGCAATCGCGATTCGTGGTGGGTTCTGCCGCAGCGGGTTCTTCTGTTGCGTGCTCTTCTTTCGGAAGGAGCAGGGGCATTTATGCCCCTGAGATCATGCCTGAAGCAACGGGCTTTAGCCTCGGGCCTCCTATTTTCCGAAAGATCCGGATGCGTTTGACACGGTTGACGGCATGCAGGGCGAGGGAAAAGCGAAACTGTGATACACTAAGTTTGCGCTCAGTGATTTGGCCGTGAGCGGCGGTTTGCCCTGTAGATGGCGAGCTTGCCCGGCACAGATTTTCCCCCAAGCCCCAAAAGCGTGTACCCATGAGTCTCCTGCCCGGTGACTCTGCGATGGACCCGGAATCGGTCCTGCATCCTGTGACTTGCCTCCTTGAATGGATTGGCGAACCGGATCGGCGCAATTGAAAACCGGGAAAAATGGGAGCGGGTAGTTGGACGGCAATGTGCCGTCCGACAACTAGCGTGTGGCAGCTCCGGGCCTTTGGCGTTCTCCTATTGAATGCCCTGTGGCCAGTCCCGTGGACGATTTCGGTTCTCCCTTACGCAAATCGATAAGCAGGCTCGCGCCTGATCTGTATTGTGTGCGCGCCTCATGACAGGTTCCGATTGCAGGCCCTCGCAGGAAATCTAGGGCTCGCGGGACACAGGAATCACATTTTGACAACTCAGTTTTCTCAGTTTTCTCTTTCGGCCCCGCTTATGGCGCGGCTTGACGCCAACAAGTTTGAAACCCCCACTCCGGTTCAGGCGGGCTGCATTCCTCCGGCTCTCGAAGGCCGCGACGTGCTGGCCACCGCGCAGACCGGAACCGGCAAGACGCTCGGCTTCCTCATTCCGATCGTGGAACTGCATGCAGAAAGTACGACGCGCGCGGCGGCGGCGCAGGCTCTTATTCTGCTGCCCACACGCGAGCTGGCCATGCAGGTGGAGAAGGCGTTTCCGCGCCATTCGCACCAGCCCATCGCAGACCGTCGCGCTGGTTGTCGGCGGGCTTGCGGAAGGCTCGCAGCTCGAAGCCATTCGCCGCGGCGCGCGTCTGATCGTCGCCACTCCGGGCCGCCTTGAGGACTTCCTCAAGCGCAAGCTGGTTCGGCTCGACGGGGTGAAGATCCTGGTGCTCGACGAAGTGGACCGCATGCTCGATATGGGCTTCCAGCCGGCCATTGCGCGCATCGCGACGACTGCTGCCTGCCGACCGGCAGACGCTTTGCTACTCGGCCACGCTCGAGGGCGCGGTAAAGGAAGTGGCGCGGAAGTATCTGAAGCAATCCCGCGCGCATCGAGATCGGTTCGGTCTTGAAGCCGGCTGAAAACGTGGAGCTGCGCACCTTTGAAGTGGAGCCGGACAAGAAGCAGGAGCTTCTTGAGCACCTGCTCGGCGCGGAGACGGGAAGCTTCCTGGTTTTCGTTCGCACCAAGCACGGAGCGGACCGCGTAGCGCGCCGGCTGGTTCGCTCGGGCATTCGGCGACGCAGATTCATGGCGACCGCTCGCAGTCGCAGCGAAACGGCGCTGCGCAGCTTCTCCGAGGGGCATCATCGCGTGCTGGTCGCCACCGACGTTGCCGCGCGCGGCATCGACGTGGCCAACGTGGCGCATGTCATCAACTTCGATCTGCCGAAAATGGCTGAGGACTTCGTTCATCGCGTGGGCCGCACGGGCCGCGCTTCTGCCACGGGCGTTGCTTCAACCTTTGCCGCGCCGGCAGAGCGCGGCGACTCTGCGCAAGATTGAGCGGACGCTGTCGATCCAGATGAAGCGCTTCCGGGTGCGGTCGGCGGATTTGAACGCAGCGTAACCACCTGCGGTGGGGCAGACGCCGCTCACGCGGGGGCAATGCGGTTGCGGGTTCGTTGCTTCCAGCTGCTTCCCAGGTCTCGAAGACGAGACCTGGGGGCGCCCGGCAATCACCGACAGTGGCCAGACGGCCACCATGCGGCATCCCTTCTTTTCGTTGACTCTGAACCTGGATTCGGTTATTCTGGAGACCTTGCGCGGTGTTGCGCCTGGGGTCTGTGTGTAGGGGTTTCCACCGACTGATTTTCGTCGATGGGGACGTTCATCCGGACCAGCTGGTTGATGCCCCTGATGGGGGTTGGCTGGAACAGGCCATCGGCGGCTGGACACGAGTTAGATTGATCAGTGTTCAGCTTGGCCAAAGCCCTTTGAGGGCCAGCCCCCGAAGTTCTCACCCGAACAGATTTGTTTGGAAGTGGGTAGAAGTCGGGCCCTTGCGCTTTTGGCATGGGCAAAGGCGCTCGTTGCGCGTGGGTTTTGATTTTGCGGATTCGCCAGGCTCCTTGAAATCAATGGGCCGGCACTTGATTACAGGGTTTGAGAGCAGGAGAGAGATGGGCACCTTTGTTCCGAGCGGAAAGAATATCGACCGCAAATGGTTTGTAGTGGATGCCAACGGGCAGACGCTTGGCCGTCTGGCCACCAAAGCAGCCAGCGTATTAAGCGGCAAGCTGATTTTTCCGTCGCTGCCCCCCTACCGTCCCCGGCCTCAAGTTCTTTTGGAACTTAGCACAGGCGTCAATCTTCGGTGGATTGGGTGCAACCACCAAGTATTATTCAGGGTAGATCGAATGGTGGGTCGTGACTCACACAGAGTTTGTGAGATGGTGAAATTGTGAGTGAAGTCAATTAAATAATAGGCATAGCCTAAAGCATTACAAAAATAGATTGAGGAAAATCAAATGAAAATTATAAATTCTCCCCTCCGGCTTGGGTGTGAGGCTTGGATGGGCAGTGCTGCAACCAAACATGAACGAAAATTTATGATTTGTACCCCCCCCCCCCCCCCCCCGGTCGTGAGGTCTTGACAACGATGTCCAGTGGCGATAAATGGTGCCGTCATCTGTATAATAAGTGCCCTTTTTTTCTTAGCTGCCCCCCCTGCCCTGAGGACCTTCCGGCGCCCCTGAGCATTCCTGATACTCCATTCTCGGTTTTAATCACTAACGGAATTCGGGGTGGAGGGAACGGGAAATGTCCCGCACGAACTAAGTGAAACTGGCTAATGCTTGATGCCGAAAATTTTCCAGCCAACTCATCGTGTTAGACCAACTTTCATTTTTACTGAAGGTGAAATCAAAAACACTTTCTAATAAAACAATTTCAAAAAGTTTGTGAGGGGAGATAAATCCCCCCAATTCCCCCCCCCCCCACCCTGCATCCGTCCTTGGTAATTTCTGCTTCTGAATAAGTGTATTACACTTAATCTAAGGGTCAAGCCGGTATTTAGAATATGATGCAGTTCATATTACTATATCCGGTAACTGTTGCTGTACCGTACTGTATTATGTGATTATTTATCCTATGTTTTGACTTTGGCGCGAACTGGCCCTATTCGTACATTAGCTTACACGAGCTGTAACGATATTTCCCATTGTATTAGGCCCTACCGGGCCAAGTTGATGATGATTTTCGATTCCTAGTTCGTCTGCTTGCGTTGGACACGGTGGACCAAGACAAAGGGACGAAAAGCAAACTATATGTAAATGGAGGATTAAATAATTATCACGAGTCTAAATGTTTGCATATTTTGGAGGTATTAAATGTA
>CAVVXR010000018.1:0-69749 GCA_963752215.1 uncultured Acidobacteriaceae bacterium
CGGCAGCGGACTGCGGCCGGATGGCAGATGGTCTCCATCGAATGGCGGCGCGAGCTGCCGGACGCGGAAGCGCCCCCCGAAGGCGTCTTCGACGAGGACATCCCATACGGCCTGCGCGTCTCCGACGATTGCCGCCGGCTGGAAGTGCACCCCGCGAGCACCAGGCGCTGATGCTGATGATGGAATTGCTGGTCCAGGACTTCAGCTACTCCGCCATTGTCAGCGACTTGAACGAGAAGGGATTCCGCCAGCGAGATGGTCGTCCGTGGAGCCGCATCGCCGTCTTCAATATGATTCCCCGCCTCATTGAGGTCGGTCCGCGCTTTTTCAACTCCGAAGAGTGGGAGAAACGCCGCCAGAAGTTCTCGCGCGCAAAATCGCCTGAGGCGTTGTAAGCGACTTCGCGGCTGCGCTTTGGGCAAGCGAGAATCGGGAGGAATTGTACATCTGCGTTGGGCTCTCAGTTAATTCTTCTTGAAAATCGGCCCGAGCGATCCCGGATTATCCCCCAGCTGCGGGTCGACGCGAAAATCCCAGACAGACTGGTTGATGTCGGAAGCGGAGAGAATCTCGACCAGCGCATATTCGCCGATAAGCAGCGGCTTGTCCGGCGTGATCTTGAGCCAGTGCTTGCCGGGCAGCACCTCCACCTTGGCTGGAATCACGTCCTCGTCCTGAGTGACTGTGCCGTTGGGGCTCATGTGAATGGCGCCTACAACGCGCATTGCACGACGTTCGTCTACCCGAACAATGGCGAATCCCGAGCTGGCCGAATGCGCGCCATGCTTGCGGCTGGCCACTTCCTTGGCGCCGCCGGTGTTGACCGTCATTGCGTGGGAAACCACCTGTTCCGCGTCGTCACGGGCATTGAGCGACAGATAAAGAGCCGGATCGTTCACATGCAGGTGAACCTTGGCATGCGCGCCGTCCAGTTCCAGACTCGCATTCTTGCCGGCCAACGGATTCAGAGTGCTGAGTCCGTGCTTGGTTTTGACGGGCGCATTCGCGTTTAGTTTCATTGGGCAACAGCTCCACCAGTTCCGGCGTGCCTTCAAAGGTGTCCAGCGCAAAGACGCCATCTTCATCTGGCAGTTCCAGGCCATTGGCAACTTCGGGCATCCGCGCCGTTTGCTCCTCGCGTTCCGCGGCCTCTTCCTTGTCGATTACTTCAGCCTCTTTCATCGCCGGCGACGGGTCCTCAACGGTCGCAGCGGCGTGGTCACGCTCCCACTTGCGCGTTGCGTCCCAGTCAATCAGGTTCTCCGGCAGTTCTTCCCAATCGCCTCCCCGCTCGATCGAGATATAGCGTACCCGGTCGCCCACAACCTCATATTTGCTAACCAGTTGATACGTCCCGTCCTTCAAAATGAGCCTGTGATTGGCGGCCAAGGCCTGCTGGTCCGGCTTGAGCGGCAGCGTCTTCTGCGCAAAAGCTGGCACGGTAATCGCAGACGCCAGCAGAATTGCCAGCGCGCCCCTCAGCAGGCATCGCAAATGAACAGGTTGAGCCATCGCACCACAGTTTAGACGAACTGGGTCAGACAGTGTTTGCCTTCCAACATGCCTAAAAATGCGATCAAGCGCGTAACCCCGAAACGCTGCGCCGCATCCAATTATGTGTATTCTTAAGGTAGAGGGAGTTTCCTGACGGGACTTAAGACCCATCACCGCGGAAGACTTGACGCCAGGCTTGGTCCCTGGCCGCTTATATCCGTCGTGTGTCTTGTTCTGCTTGCGCTGATTACCGTAGTCCAGGTAGCGCACATCCATCCCGTTGAGAGTGACGCAGACCACTGCCCGCTGTGCATCGTTATGCATACAGCGGCGCCCGTTGCGGTGGCGGTTGCCGCAGTTGTTCTGGTCAAGATCCAGGCAGAGACAACGGTATTCAAGCCGCGCACTGTCGTTCGATACTGGCATCCGCAGCTTTTCACTCGTCCCCCTCCCCCAGCCGCCTGTTAGGGCATCTTCACAACTCTCCAGTTCAGCTCGATTCCGGATTCAGCCTTGCCCCCAATGGCGGCAAGGCATCGGCGCATACCCAAAGGCTGATTGGGCAGAGAAGAAAGCCCCAAATGCACAGAGGATGCCGCGGCGATTCCAGCCACGGTTAACTTTCCAGCATCCAGCTATTATCAGGAGGCCTCATATGCCGTTCAATCGCGGCAAGATTTTTCATATTATTCCCATTTTGGCTTTGGGGCTTGTGGCGCTTGCCGCGGCTGCCCAAAGCGGCAACGCCGGAGCTGTCCGCGGCACTGTCACCGATCCCTCCGGCGCGGTGATCCCCGGCGCCACCGTTCATCTGACCAACGCCAGCAGCGGCCTTGACCGCTCGGCAACCACCGACATAACGGGCCAGTTCGTCTTCGCCAACACCCCATTCAACCCCTACCGTGTCAGCGTTTCCGCCACCGGTTTTGCCACCTTGAGCCAGAATATTGAAATTCGTTCGGTGGTTGGAATCAGCCTTAAACTTGTGCTCCAGATCGCTAGCGCCGACCAAACCGTCACGGTCGAAGCTGGGGGTGACCTCGTCGAGAATGACCCTACGTTCCACACCGACGTGGACCGCGACCTTTTTACTAAGGTGCCGATGGAGAGTGAGTCTTCATCGCTCAGTTCTCTCGTTACCGAGACTACGCCCGGCGTTGCCTCCGACTCCAACGGCTTGTTCCACGGTCTCGGCGACCACGCGTCCAATTCGTTTTCCGTCGACGGACAGTCCATCACCGACCAGCAGAGCAAGGTCTTCTCCAACCAGATTCCGGCCAACTCCATTCAATCCATTGAAGTCATCTCTGGCGCGCCGCCGGCAGAATATGGCGGCAAGACTAGCCTGGTCATTGTGGCCACCACGCGCTCAGGACAGGGCGTAACAAAGCCAACCGGCAGCATCAGTACTTCCTATGGCGCATTCGGGTCGGCTTCGGCCGGCTTCGATCTTGCCTATGGCGGCAAGAACTGGGGCAACTTCATTGAAGCCGACGGTCTCAATACTGGACGGTTCCTCGACCCCCCCGAGTTTCAGGTCTTCCATGACAAGGGCAACGAGCAAAACATTTTCGAACGCGTGGACTACCAGTTCTCAACCGTCGACTCGATGCATTTAGACGTCAACTATAGCCGTTCTTTGTTTCAAACTCCTAACTCCTACGACAATCTAAATGTTCGGAATGTAGTGAGCGGAGGGACCAGCGCGAACCCCGTTTTCGGCGATGTCGGCAACACCGACCAGCGCTCCAAGATCGGGACCATTAACATCTCGCCGACTTATACGCGGATCATCGGCAATTACTCGGTCTTCAACCTCGGCGCATTTGTGCGCCGGGACGACTATAACTACTACCCAAGCGGCAACCCTCTGGCGGATTTGGGACCATCGAATCTACAAACGGCGTCTATCTCCCAGAACCGCACGCTCACCAATAGCGCGATCCATTCGGATTTTTCCTACGCCAAAGGTAGACAGAACATCAAGGTAGGAGTGCAGTATGGACAGACCTTCTTGAATGAGAACGACGGCCTGGGCGTGGCGGAGGCGACTTATAACTCACCCTGCGTTGGCCTCAACGGCGACCCGTTGCCGGGTTACTCGAGCCCAGCAAGTTGCCCCGCTGCTACAACCCTCCCCAATGCCAATTATCTCTCTGTTCTAGCCCCCTACGATCTAACTCGCGGCGGCAGTGTTTATAACTACTCCGGTCACACCGACATCAAGGAACTGGCTCTCTTTGCCGAAGACCAGGTCAAGATGGGTAACTGGCTATTCAACCTGGGCCTGCGTCAGGATTTTTACAGCGGCCTCACTGACGCCAATCAGACTCAGCCTCGCGTGGGCATTGCGTATAACATCAAGCCGTCCACAACCGTCTTGCGAGCATCCTATGCGCGCACACTGGAGACGCCGTTCAACGAGAACCTGATTCTCTCCAGCGAAGGATGCGCGAATGCTGTGCTTGCGCCGCTGCTTAACTGCACTCCCGGCGTCTCCCCAATTCTGCATCCCGGTTTTCGCAACGAGTTTCATGCGGGATTTCAGCAGGCCATCACAAAGCGGGTCATCATTAGCGGAGAGTACATCTGGAAGTACACGCACAATGCTTTCGACTTCAGCGTGCTGGGTAACACACCCATCACCTTTCCCATCGACTGGCATAGCTCGAAGATTCCTGGCTATGCGGCGAATATAGAGGTTCCCGAGTTTCACCACCTCAGCGCATACTTTATTACATCCTCAGTGGCTGCCCGCTTCTATCCGCCGCAGGTTGCCGGCGCTGGCGCAACCGTGGGTCAGACCGGCCTGCCTTTCCGCATCGATCACGACGAAAAATTCAACCAGACCAGCCACATCCAATACACGCTTTCCCGCGGCAAATTTCTCGATGGAATCTGGGGAGGTTTCAATTGGCGCTTCGACAGCGGCATGGTTGCCGGGTCCACGCCTTGCTACGACCTGACAGATCCAAACACGGCCTGCCCAAACAGCTCGACCACGCTAAACGGCCAGCCTGCCGTGGCGATGGTTGACAACAACATTCCGCCGACCGTCAATCAAGTAACCGGCGCAAACATGTACCAGTCCTTGACTGCCGACGAAGAGTCTCAAGCTGGGTTTGCCTGCAACGGGGTGAAGGCAACGCTTACCAATCCTCTTCCATCTGCCTGCCTGGCCTCCCAATTCACATCGAACCTTATCGATATTCCTGCTCCCGGCACAGGCGACAACGACCACGATCCGCCGCGCATTCAGCACCGCGATCTCTTCGATGCGTCCATCGGCAAGAACAATATCTTCCACAAAGAGCGCTATAAGCTGGACCTCGACTTGACGGCAATCAACGTCACCAATAAGTATGCCTTGTATAACTTCCTGTCTACGTTCAGCGGAACGCATTATGTAACTCCGCGCGCGTTGACGGCAAAGATCACGTTGAACTTTTGAAGTAATCCGAAGATGAGGCGGGCTAATATGGCTCGCCTCTGCCTTTCATTTTCGCTGCTCGATTCCGGTCACGGCGTTGCTGGAAGAGTCCGCTTGTACGATGCAAAAACATCATCGCCGAAGCAGGCGAAATCACCTTCTCGATCATGCCATTTCTGCTGAGTTCCGTTACTGTTTCCCTCATCGCAATTTCCACTGCGAGTTCGACGGGAAACCGATAGATGCCGCAACTGATGGCGGGAAATGCAAGGCTAGGCAGCCCATGCTCGCGTGCAATCGCAAAGCAAGAGCGATAACAACTGGCAAGCAACTCGTGCTCTCCGTTGTCTCCGCCATTCCACACCGGTCCAACCGTGTGAATGACATATCTGGCGGGCAAGCCGATAGCCCTTTGTGAGTTTTGCCTGTCCGGTCTTGCAACCGCCCAGCAGCCGGCACTCGGCGAGAAGTTCCGGTCCGGCAGCGCGATGGATGGCGCCATCCACTGCCTCCGCCGCCCAGCAGGGAACTATTAGCCGCGTTGACGATTGCATCGACGGCGAGCGGTGTGATGTCCGTCTTGAGAATCTCGATCTTTTCGATGATCGGTACAAAGTCCATTTCACGGTCCATTTTATTTTTCATCGGCGTCCATCCGCAATTGTTGGGGGTCGCAGGCATCCGCCCTGAGATACCGGCTAGAGCCTTTTCAAGTTTTTGAAAATGAAGATAGTTAAGCATGGTTGCCCGCGTTTTCATCAGCCCTTACATTTTTTGTTTCCTTCAACCGCACGAACTCTGCCATACTTGATTGTGCACCCCTGGTACGGCCAATCCAAACAATTCAAGAGCGAGGTTGCGGCGATGTCGGCAAAGTATGTCTTTGTGACGGGCGGAGTTGTGTCCAGTTTAGGTAAAGGCCTGGCGGCGGCCTCCATCGGCTGCCTGCTTGAAAGCCGCGGCCTGCGCGTCAACCTGATGAAGTTTGACCCTTACCTCAACGTCGATCCGGGAACCATGTCGCCCTTTCAGCACGGCGAGGTTTTTGTGACCGACGACGGCGCTGAGACTGACCTTGACCTGGGCCATTACGAGCGCTTCACGCACGCGCCGCTCTCGCGTGACAACAACCTGACCACCGGCCGCATCTACGAGCAGATCATCTTGAAGGAGCGCCGCGGCGACTACCTGGGCAAGACGGTTCAGGTGATTCCCCATGTGACGAATGAGATTAAGAACGCCATGCGCAAAGTCTCGTCGAACGGCGCGGACGTGACGATTGTGGAGATTGGCGGCACGGTGGGCGACATCGAGTCGCTGCCGTTTCTTGAGGCCATCCGCCAGATGCGCCAGGAACTGGGCCGCGAGAATACGGTGTTCGTTCACCTGACACTGGTGCCGTGGATTGCCGCCGCGCAGGAACTGAAGACCAAGCCGACGCAGCACTCCGTAAAGGAACTGCTGGGCATCGGAATTCAGGCCGACATTCTGCTCTGCCGCTGCGACCGCAACCTGAGCCGCGAGATGAAGCAGAAGATTGCCGCGTTCTGCAACGTGGAAGAGCGCGCCGTTGTTGCGGCCAAGGACGTGCCGTCTATCTACGAAGTGCCGCTGGGCTTTGCTGCCGAGGGCGTGGATGCGCTCATCCTGAAGTACCTGCACAAGGAAGCGCCGGAGGCCGACCTGGCTGCGTGGAAGGATCTGGTTGACCGCTGCTACCACCCCAAAGATGAAGTCAAAATTGCCATCGTCGGCAAGTATGTGGAGTATGAGGACAGTTATAAGTCGCTCAAAGAAGCACTGACTCACGGAGCGGTCTCGCAGAATCTGAAACTCAATGTTACACTGGATCGAGGCGGAGGGTCTGGAATCGAAAACTCCCGACGACCGGAGTTATGAGTCGCAGTTAGAGGGATTCGACGGAATTCTTGTTCCCGGCGGCTTTGGCAAGCGCGGCATCGAGGGCATGCTGAACGCTATCCGCTATGCGCGCGAAAAACAGGTGCCTTACTTCGGAATTTGCCTGGGAATGCAGACTGCCTGCATCGAGTTTGCGCGCAATGTGTGCGGACTGAAGGACGCTAATTCCAGCGAGTTCGACCCCGCCAGCCAGCACCGCATCATCTACAAGCTGCGCGAGTTGCTGGGCGTTGAAGAGATGGGCGGAACCATGCGGCTGGGCGCGTGGACCTGCATCCTGCAGGAGGATTCGCTGGCCGCGAAGGCCTACGGCGGAGCAACGGAAATCAGCGAGCGCCATCGCCATCGCTACGAATTCAATCGCGAGTATGAGGCTCTGCTGACCGGCGGCGGCTTGCGCCTCAGTGGGACCACTCCCGACTCGACGTATGTGGAGATCGTCGAGTTTCCCGGCCATCCTTACTTCCTGGGTTGCCAGTTTCATCCCGAGTTCAAGTCGAAGCCGCTGGAGCCGCATCCGTTGTTCCGGGAGTTTATAACTGCGAGTTACAAGAATCGCGTAGGCCACAGCGCTGTACAATGTGGAACTGTACAAGCAGTACAATAATCGTTTGAGAGGGCGGCCTGAGCATGCCTGATGACTATATTGATTTGAACAATCAAAGCGAAAGCGAAGAGGAACCACGTGAAGCTGAGGAGATTTCTTCGTGGTGGATCGGGCGTTGGGCTCATGTCATAGCCGGGGTCTTCTTTTGCTTACTGTATTTTCCGTTTAATAGCTACTTCTGGAGTTGGCAAGTAGCAGTGACTTTGTCGTATATCGTTTTTATGTTTTGTTGTACGTGTGGCCTATCCTTCCAGGACTCAGATGACTTTTTTGGCAATCTGGAAGTGCCTAAATATATGGTTGGTTTATTAGTAAGGCAGATCGTTATCTTTGCACTGATTTGTCTTTGTGCTTACGAATGGCGTCACATGATTCCACTCCTTCCGGACTGGGCGAAAGCTAGAGCAATACGTAACCTTTCGCTCTGGGAGGTTGGAGGCATGCTCTTGGTATATTTCGTAGGTATAAGAGAAGCTACCTGGATGGCGAAGAAGATTAAGCAACAGTTTCCTGAGATTATAGAACCGCTAGATTCAATTCGGTCTAACTAGGCAATACTATCTTGCCACTCACCCCAGCAGCACCGCCCCAGTCACCTTGCCGGCCAGCGCCCGGTCGAACGTGACCAGCTGAATTCCAGCTGCCATTGCAAATGCAGCCAGATAACCATCCGCCCACTGCTTGGTCGAGGCCTCGTTCCGGTCGGTGTATCGCCGAAACACAGGGTCTATTCCGCGCGGTTCTTCGATCATTCTGTTGGCCGGATTGGCAAGGAACGCATCGAAGGCCCTCCACGCCTCCGACTGATTGAAAACGTCTTCCCCCATCGCACTCTGGTTGGTCAACAGTCGCAGCAGTCCCAGCTGCGTAAATCGGCAAAAGTAGGTAACCGTATCGCTGTTGAGCGATTCTCCCCACTCGCTGGCCGCGTTGTGATGCGGATGAATCTCATGCGCCAGCGCGAACCAGACATTGACATCAGGGAAAAGGGATGTACTCGTAGACACCTTCCTCGCCCAGCTTCAGCGAGCCGGGGTTCTTGGACCGGATGACGGGAAATCGCAGCCGGCCGTCTTGCTTTGGCGCTGCGTTCCCGTTTCGGAGCCTCATCTCGACGCCATCCAAAATGATCTCGCGCATGGTCGTCCCCTCGCTGGCGGCTTTGACCTTCATCTCGCGATAAATGGCATCGGGAATATCAAGACTTGTGCGCATATATAAATATTAGCATATTTATGCACGAATTTGGTGCGGACTTTCAACCTCGCGTGAGTCTCATCCGCAATGGCGATTGTGATCCGCATCGGCACTTGTTCCTTTCATCGGCGCGTCCATGCACGAGCTCAGGGCGCAATCTCCTCCCGCCCGGAAGGCGGGACAGCACCGGGCAAGCTGGTTGAGCAGATTCTCGACAGGGTAGCCGTTATTTCGCTGACTAGCTGCCCGCTCCAGCATTAGCCGAGTGCCGGGCGTCAGGTGCAGCGCATCGCGGAGTTTCTTGGGGACGACGATTCGCCCCATTTCGCCCTCTTGGGAAGGGAAAGCATCCGCATAAAACTTGCGGGTGTTCAGAGATGTTCCCCGATGTTGACAAAGCCAGTTGCCGGGCCTATTGTTTGATAGTTTTGTGAACGGAGGGCAAGGCCCCATGGCGTATTTTGAGTTACAACCCGCTGAGGTGGATCTTCAGCAATTGCTGAGCAGTATTGGCTTGAGGCCGGCGAACGGGAAAGGCAGCTTGAGAAGGCCGCTTATGAAGCCGGGGAAGCGATTCGAGCGGTGAGCACACACTGCATAACATTGAAACCATCGTGCGTTGGAAATCGGAACGGGTTGTTCCAGTACCTCATCGGCAACGGCAGCGAAAATATCAAGAGCGCGCTGGCAGTCGCCGCGTCGCCCGGCGACCGGACCGAGGAGCCGTCAATGCTCTTTCGGGCTTCGCGGCGTGGACATCTGCCATAGCTTCCGCGATCCTGTCTACCATCTATCCCGAGCGCTATGCCGTGCTGGACTATCGTGCCCTGGAGGCGCTTGGTCACGCGCGCCACGACGTGCGCTTCTATACCGAATACAACGCCTGCTGCAAGCGACCTGGCGGAGTGCGGAATCGTCCAGGCCCCAAAGAGGTCTTCCCGCCCCCACAGCGCTCCACGCTCTGGAGCGCGCGTTTGGGAGTGGTCCCGGAGCCCACGCCGAGGAGCTGGCCGCGCAAGTGCAGGCGCAGCACCGCCACGTCCGGCAGGGTAGAATCGGCTTCGTGAGCAACTCGTTTGAAATCGGGCCGGTGCAGGTGGGCGCAGGGCAGCTCTTTCTGATTGCCGGCCCATGCGTCATTGAGAGCGAGGCGCATGTTCGCAGCATGGCTGAGGCCTTGCAGCGCATCACGAGCCGATCTCGGCGTTCCCTACATCTTTAAGGCCAGCTACGACAAGGCGAACCGCACCAGCGTAAAGAGCTTTCGCGGCCCGGGCCTGGTTGAGGGCACGCGGATTCTGGGCCGGCTGGCCAAGGATACCGGACTGCCGGTGCTGACCGACGTGCATGAGCCTGGCCACTGCGAAGTCGCGGCGGAAGCCGTGGACGTGCTGCAGATTCCCGCGTTCCTATGCCGGCAGACCGACCTGCTGGTGGCTGCGGGCAAAACCGGGCGCGCCGTCAACATCAAGAAGGGCCAGTTTGTTGCGCCGTGGGATATGGAGCATCCGGTTGAAAAGGTGCGGTCCACCGGCAACGAGCGAGTCTTCCTGACCGAGCGCGGAGCGAGCTTCGGCTACAACACATCTGGTGGTGGATTACCGCTCACTGCCGGTGATGCGGCGGCTGGCGCCGGTGGTCTTTGACGGGACGCATTCGGTGCAGCAGCCTTCAGCGGCTGGCGGCGTGAGCGGCGGGCAGCCGGAGTTCATTCCGCTGCTGGCGCGTGCGGCTGTGGCGGCGGGCATCGACGGACTGTTTCTGGAAGTCCACGACGATCCGGCCAACGCCAAATCCGACGGCGCGAATGCGCTGGATCTGAAGCTGCTGAAGCCGCTGCTGGAAAAGCTGCTGGCGATTCATAAGGCTGCTGGCTAACAAGGAATGAAGGGAAATTGACATGGCCCCAATGAGCTGGACGGTCCGCATTGCCAACCAAGCCCTCGCTCTTTGGAAGCTTTGTCTTTCCTTTCGCAAACGCGACTGGGAGCTCTCTGACTATCCGGTTATTTTTCGCACTCACGAGCCTGACCCGGATTCCGTTTTCACCGCTCCCCGATTTAAGTTCTATTGCAATGTGGCGTGGATTGTTAACTGGCATCTGGCCGGGAGTGGAAATTCGCCGGAGGAGGCATTACATAGCCTACGCGTTACATTTGATGCGGTGAAGCTGAGATGGCGAGAGGAGGGTAGGAAACTTCCGCGCCCCGGAATGCGGATTCCGATCGAGCTTGCTTCCCAGGAGCGGGTCAATGCGCACCCGGAGCTAGCCGACGATTTCATTCAAAAGGTCCTGGGCCTGGAGGCCGCCTGGATTTCCGATGAGTCGAGCCTTTGGGACTTTCACGCGGACGAGACCAATGACCCCATGTATTCCCGCGTCAAGGAAATCTACGGTGTTGACGTGACCGATGTTCAATCTGCCAAGCTGTGTGACATCCTTGAACGCATCGCCGCGGAACAGAAATCTGCATAGCCTTAAACTGCTCGAATCTCCAACGTTTTCCCAAGCGCCTTCAATGCGACGGCTATGCCGTCAATCCGCGACGTGTGACGCAGATCGATCAACCGGGTCACTTCTTGTGGGGTCACCTGCAAACGCCGCGCAAGTTCAGCGGGCCTGACTTTCTGAGCCACCATCTCATTCAACAACAGGATCTTGGCAGCGTAGCTGGCAGGCAGCTCTACCAAACGCTGGCCCCGCTTCAACTTGGAAGGTGCGGGGATGGGTAGGCTGTTTTCGATGTAATGATCCACGGCCGATTCCAGAACGTCGGCTGCGTGGACCAATGCATCTTCGACGCTGTCACCCTGGGTGATTGCCTCTGGAAAATCTGGGAAGGTTACAAGGAAGAACTTCCCATCGGGTTTAATGTCGGCGGGGTATCGCATGGTGCCTCCTATTTGAGTCCTAGCTGCTTTTTGATAGCCTGCACAAGCCCAGTGCCGAGTTCCTTCGAGTGCATTGGCAAATATGAAGTCTTACCGTTCAATAGCACCTTCAGGTGCGAGCCCTTTGCGCTCTCGAACTTCGCCCCCTGATCTGCCAACCACCGCTTTAACTCGCTGCTCTTCACCTATGGAGTATAAGCATTTTTGCTTATATTGTCGACTTGGTCGGCGGATGCCGTGGAGACTCCCGCGCATTGGTAGCCTCACATTGTCTCCGATGTGTGCGGCGGGTCCTCAATGAAAATCGCTTCGATTGGAGTCTCGAACAGCCGCGCTAGTTTGAAGGCAAGGGGAAGGCTCGGATCGAATCTTCCGGTCTCGATGGCGTTGACGGATTGGCGGGAGACTTCGAGGCGCGCAGCCAGGTCGGCCTGACTCCAGTCACGTTCGGCGCGCAGAACGCGTAGGCGGTTCTTCATCGGTTTCTCCACATCTGGATACGGAGCGCGACGCCGGCCGAGACCGCGAAGAGGTCAAGGTTGAGCGCCGGAATCAACCGGTCGATGGCGGGCTCCGCATACAAGCCTCCGAGAAATGTGTCGGCGACGAAAGTGATGCCAAGGCCCCAGAGCAGAGCCTGCACAACCATCATGCGAACGAACTCATCGTTCTCCAGAGTCAGATAGCGGCCAACAACCGCGATAACGCCAATGACGGGGATAGCAGGCAGGATGGCGAGAAAATACATCAAAACCAGGGAGGGATGCGCCTGCTTGTAAACGTCGTGGGCGGTGAGGAGGAGCACAGCGGTGAGGGTCAGATTGGCTCCAAACATCTGGAGGGACCTGCGTTGGAGCGGGCTAAGATGTCGATTGCAGAATGCCATGATTAGTTCCCTTTCCTAAAAGACAAGATGACTTTACAAAAGATCGTCAAACGTGTCAAGTTCGCTTGTCTTATTGGGGAAGAATCTTGGGATCGTCGGAATCCGATTGAAGGCCTTGTTCGACTACATCCGCCTGATAGCATTTCGATATGTTTTTGCTCCCACTTCGCATTCGCTCTCGCGGCGAAATCATTGCCTGCGCGGCGTTCATTCTCGGTTCAGGCTTTCATCTTTCCCTGGCGAGGTCGCAGGACACTCACGCTTCTGCCGCGGCGGCGCCGGTGGCGCAAGAGCCAGATCACAAGGGAATCGATCGCACACATATCGACGACGTTCTACGGGGGCTGAATCGCGGGGGATCATTTGGCCAGGTTGAGGTTTCGCCGGACGGGACGAGGTTGGCGTGGGTTCAGATGACCAAGGACGGCGTCGAGATTCGCATATCTCCGCTGAACGACATGAAGAGCAGCGAGCGCGTGACGGCGGCAGCTGCGCCGGACCAGCACTGCCATGAAGGCGAGATTGTCTGGTCACCGGATTCCAAAGAGCTGGCGTTTTTTTCCGACTGCGCGCGACCCGGTGAGCAGGCGGATTTGTACATTTCGCGATTGGTCGGGAACCCGGCTCGACGATTTACGAACTTAAACGGCTATGTGGACGCGCCGGCATTTTCGCCGGATGGATCGAAGGTGGCCTTCTTGTACGTGGAGGGAGCGACGCGGCCTGCCGGCGCGCTGGCTGCGATGAACCCTCCGGCGGGAGTGATTGGCGAGGACGGCGTCGAGATTCAACGCGTTGCAATGGTAAGCATTCCTCCGAGATGGAACGGTGAGGAGTTGCTGACTCCTCAGTCCAATAAGCCATCGAAGTCTACGCAACTGGTTCCGCTTTTCGATTTCCTCACTCCGCGCAATCAGCATGCGTATGAGTTTGCCTGGTCGCCTGATTCAGTGTCGATTGCCTATGTGGCCGCCGATCCGCCGGGAGAAAACAACTGGTGGGTGGCGAAGCTTTACACCGCAGGACAAGGACGAGCAGCCAAGGCAATTCTTGCGCCTGCGGAAGTTGCCGGGCCACTGCATGGATTGCAGATTGCGGTGCCTCGCTGGTCGCCGGACGGAAAGCAGATTGCATTCATCGGCGGGTTAATGAGTGATCAGGGCGCAACGGGCGGCGACGTCTGGACTATCTCTTCGGGCGGAGGTGAGCCGCAGGACCTGACGCCACACCGGCCCACATCGCCGGCCTGGATCGAGTGGGCGGACAGCGACAGCATCTTTGTAAGCGAACTGGCAGGAGGGAATGCGCAGTTGATCCTGCTGCGGCTGCATGGCGAAGCGGGGTGCATAGGCGTTCACGGACCGGTCTACTCCATGCCCGCCAGCGTAGGCGACGGGCGGATGGAAATGAGCATTTCAGCAACGGCCGACCACTCGCTGTTTGTCTTTCAAGCCAGCAGCTTTGACCGGCCAGCGGAAATTTACGCCGCTAAAACCAAGTCAGTCATGGCCGCCTGCGCGGACAGCGAGCCAGGGAAAGTAACGCAACTATCGCAACTCAACGACGGCGTGGAGCCGGGCTGGGGCAAGTCCGTTTCGTTGAGTTGGACCAGCGACTCGTATCAGGTGCAGGGGTGGTTGATGTTGCCCAAAGGCTACAATCCGGCGAAGAAGTACCCGCTGATCGTTGAGGTGCATGGGGGGCCTGCCGCCGCTGCCAATTCTCAATGGCCGGTGGGCGTCGGTTCATTGAGCGTCGAGGCATTCTCGGCGCTCGGTTACTTTGTCCTGCAACCGAACCCGAGGGGCAGCTTTGGCCAGGGCGAGGAATTCACCCAGGCCAACCGCAAAGACTTCGGCTACGGAGATCTTCGCGACATTCTGGCCGGTGTAGACGCGGTCGAGGCCAAGTACTCGGTGGACTCCGAGCGCGTGGGCCTGACCGGATGGAGCTATGGCGGCTTTATGACCATGTTTGCTGTGACCCAGACACAGCGGTTCAAGGCGGCAGTGGCTGGCGCGGGAATTTCCGACTGGCTGAGCTATTACGGCGAAAACTCGATCGACCAGTGGATGACACCGTATTTTGGAGCATCGGTGTACGACGATCCAGCAGTTTATGCGAAGAGCTCGGCCATCAACTATGTCAAGCAAGCGAAGACGCCAACGCTGTTTGTCGTGGGCGACCGGGACGGCGAATGCCCTGCGCCGCAATCCTACGAGCTTTGGCATGCGCTGCGCGACCTGCAGGTGCCCACGCAGCTTGTGGTCTATCCCAATGAGGGGCACGGGTTTGTGAATCCGGCTCACAAGCGCGACGTGATGGAACGCGCCGTGGATTGGTTCGAGCGTTACATGCCAGGCGGCTATTGAGGGCCAGCCTGCTGCCCATCGAAGAATCCGAGCGTCTATGAGACCAAGAGCAGCGGGTCATCATCGGGGCCTGTCCGGCGCTCACAGCGCAATCTTCAACCAGGCAGCCGGTCCTGATACACTTTTCTTTGGAGCTTCGTAAGCTTGTTTATGTCAACCGGCTCTTTGCGGCTGCATGGCCGCGGGCCGGGCAATTGAGCGGATTTCACCAGCTGCAGGCCTCGCTTGGTCATGTTGGCGGGCCGCTATAACCCATTTTTCTTTACGTGTTCGGAGCGACCGTTCCGCGGTTCGAAGAGGCGGGGCGGGGAGGATTCATGCGGCGGTTTTTGACGCTTGTTTGCTTACTATGCGTGGCCATTCCGGCCGGAATCTCGATCTCCGGCTGCACGCGCAATCCGGCAGCGGCCTATTGCAATGGCGTGGGCTATGGCCAAAAGATTACCGATGTGGCTTCCATCTTTCTGCAGCCGCAGACTACGGGTATTTCAATTTCCTTTGGGCACACTGTACAGGTAAGTCCGCCCGCGGCCGAGAACTGCAAAGGCAGCAACGCCACAGTGACTTCGTTTTCCTATGGCACCACAAACAATCAAATAGCGGACATCTCGCCTTCGGGCAATATCTGCGCCGGCACATGGAACCGGAACACAGGCGGCGGAATTCCGAACTACACCTATTGCAACCCGCCGAACCCCTTGCCATCGACCGGCGGCCTGCCATACGCTACGGCTTACATCACGGCCTCCGCTAATTCAGTCACTTCGAATCCCGTAGCGGTTTACATACACCCCCAACCTACATCCGTGACCCTGGTGGGTCCGCAGTCCTGTCTTTCGCAAGGGCAGGTGGCGCAGCTCGACGCGCAGGCATGCATTGGAGGCAGCAACAACCAGCAGGAATTGCTTTGCGCGCCGTCTACGGTTTCCGCCGCCAATTATGCTTGCCCGCTGGCTTCTGGCGTCACTTCGGTTCCCAACTGCTCCACATCGCTCGGAACACTCAGCTACCTTGTAGGCAACACCGCCATCGCCTCGATCAACAGCACCACCAACCAAATCACAGCTGAACAGCCGGGCACTACGGTTATCACAGCAAACATTGCCAATGCGGGGTCGCTTGCCGGCTATTTCTCCACCTGTCCGCCGGCATCAATCAAAGTCACGCTGGCCAACGGAACAGAAAAGGGAACGATTACCCAGGGCGTGGTGCAAAATCTTGTCACGACGATCCTTGATACCAACAACAATCCCATCACCGGCTTGACACTTGACTACCAGTCCACGGACCCCATCGACATCTCGACCGGCAGCGGCGGAGCGCTTACTGCTTCCTTTCCTGGCGTAGCGTCGGTGTACGCAATCTGCCAGCCGACAACCTGCAACCCGGCCCCCATCAATGTGGACGGTTTGAATGCCACTGGCCTCTCAATCGCCTCAAACTCCGTGAACGTCACTGTTCCGGGCACTGCCAGCCAATATTTATGGTTCGGAGCGCCGGGCTCCAGCCAGTATTACGTTCCGGTGGAAGTGTTGAGCGGAACTGTGGGCACGCCGGTGCGCCTGCCGTATGTGCCAAATTCGATGATGATGGACCGGCTGGGTCTGAATCTTTACTTTGGCTCGCAGCGCGAGTTGATGGTCTACAGCCCAGTCAGCAACACGCTTACCAAACAAGACACCTCCGTTCCAGGCGTGGTGCTGGCGGTGGCACCGAACAATTCGGCGCTCCTGATCAACGATCAAATCCGCCAGGTCTTTTATATCTACACCGAATCCTTCGGGATACAGGCAAGCTTTGGCGGCATGGGAAATGCCGCTGCATGGACTCCCGACTCGAAGACGCTTTATATCACCGACAGTGCAAGCCTGGGACCTGGCCATAGCGATACCCTGTACGTCTACAACGAGAACACCGGTTTCACCAGCTATCCGCTGCCACCGAGCCCGCTGCCGCCCGATCCGAATGCTTTGAATTCGTTTATTTCAAATACGATGCAGACGCCGGCTCTGACAATCCCCAGTGTCGGCGCGTATCTCAGGGGCAATCCCACGGTGGCCCACACCTGGTGTCCCTCTGGAACGGTTGGGAACAACGCGAGCATTACCTTCTATCCGCTGGGGGACTCGGTGCCCACGCAGACCGACGTTCTGGCCGCAACAACGGATGGGCAACACGTTCTCGGCGCAGCTCTGATCGGCGGGGGTGTTACCCTCTCCGACATCGGAGTTACGATTCCCACCACGGAGTGCCCGGGAGCCGGGACGAATACCTTAACGCCGCTCATCATTCCGCATACTCTGAATCAGACACCGCTTGCCAAGGTGAACGCTACAGCCGTCGATCAGGTGGTGCCTTCGCCCGCGTCGAATCTGGCCTTCATCACCTACACCGGGTCAACGCCCGGGGCGTTGCTGCCCTACTATGTGCCAGGAACCGCAGGTACGTTGGGCACAGTCGGCTATCTCACATTGGGCGGAAGCGCGGCGGCTTCTATCACTGCACCCCTGGCGGGCATCTTCAGTCCGGATAACACACTCTTCTTCGTTTCTACTTCGGGCGACAATCTGATCCACTACATCAGCGTGCCGCTTGTTTCCACCAATCCGGCCAAGGCCGACACGCAGCAGATCGCCCCTAATCTGCCTGCCTGCACACCCATCAGCGCCGGCGGCCTAGACCCCGGCTGCACGCTCGCGACTCCGACCACAAGCCCGGTTCCGGCAACGGTCATCACTGTGAATCCGCGATCGACTACATAGTCTTGCACTGAACGAATCGCAAACCAGAAGGGCCGGCGCAATGCCGGCCTTTTTTGGCGCTTCGAATGACCGGATCGCCGCCTGGCAGCACCAACTCCGCACGATAGAATCAAACCATGATCAAAGGAATCTCCATTCTTCGCAGCGCCGGTAATTCCGCTGCTTATGACCGGCTGGCGAGATTCCTTGCGGCGCTTGGATTCGCGCCAGGACGAGGTTGGGATAAGAACGGCAGTAAAGGGACATCGTTTCTTGCGCCTCTAGGCAACCTTGAAGTCGTCGATGGCCGGTTTCCGCCAACAGCCGATGTGCTGGTGGAGGTGACGGCGCTTGATGCCGTCTATCAGGCCGCTGAAAACTGGCTGCGCGCCGAGGGCGGAGATGAAGCGATTGCGCGCCTTTCCTCGATCGCTGAAACCGAGTGGAAGTCGCGCATCTTCACCGTCGAACCGGAGCCGGGATTTGCGTTAAGTTTCTGGGCATGGATCGATCCTTTGCGCGACAAGCCTTTAGCAGTGGAAGGCGATCTCACCGCCGCGGGCATGAAGTTTGCCATTGTTGTTGCGCGATGGAATGCAGTAATCACCGAGCGGCTGCTCGAAGGCGCGCTGGACGCTCTACTTCGCAGCGGCGCAATGCGGGCCGACATTCAAGTTATTCGCGTTCCCGGCGCGTGGGAGATTCCAGCGGCAGCGAGAACGGTTGCAAACCTCGGCAAGGCGGATGCGATCGTCGCACTCGGCTGTTTGCTGCGCGGCGAAACTGCTCACTATGAGGCCATTTACAACGAAGTTGCGCGCGGCATAGGCCAGTCGCAGCAGGAGACCGGCATTCCACACAGCTTTGGCGTGCTGACTTGCGAGACGCTGGAGCAGGCGCTCAACAGAGCGGGCATCAAGGCCGGGAACAAGGGCTTCGAAGCTGCCGTTGCGGCCATCGAGATGGTGAGTTTGCAGCGCAAGCTGCCTGGGGTAGAAGGCGGTCCTGCTTGAGCGCTGGACAAAATCACACTTCGGGGCGTCGCAAGTCGCGTGAGCTGGCCATGCAGATGCTCTTTCAGGCGGACATCGGCAAGCAGACTCCGGATCAGGTGCGCGCTACATTTTGGAAGGCTGGTGACGAAGCAGAACCGGAAGTCCGCGGCTTTGCCGAGGACCTGTTCCGCGTAGCCATTGAGCATCAGGAGAAGATCGACGAACTGATCGTGGCCAACTCCAAGCACTGGCGCCTCGAGCGCATGCCGGCTGTGGATCGCAATTTGCTGCGCATGGCCGTGGGCGAGATGCTCGGATTCAAGGGAACGCCATTTCCCATCGTCATCAACGAGGCTTTAGAAATTGGCCGCCGCTTCTCCGCGCCCGAGTCCATCAACTTCCTAAACGGCATGTTGGATGCGATTGCGCGCAGTTTGATCGGCAAGTAGACGGCGCTCAGACTCTACAACTGATCGAAAATTTCGCGGAAGTCCCAGACACCGGATTTCCCGGCCAGCCACTCGGCGGCGCGGACTGCGCCCATGGCCAGGCAGCGGCGGCTGCGAACATCGTGCTTCAGCTCCAGGTAATCGTCGGGGCCGGTAGCGCTTACGATGTGCTCGCCCATGGCATCGCTGATTCGGTGAGAGGTGATTTCCACCTTGGCTGCCGGCTGTGCGGCTTCGATGATTTGGCGCAGTGTGATGGCCGTGCCCGAAGGGGCGTCAAGCTTGGTCACATGATGGGTCTCTGTGATCGAGAACGTATAGCCATCGAGCTTGGCGAGATCGGCAGTGAGGCGGAAGAGCTTTTGCACTCCGATGGAGAAGTTGGTTCCGTAGAGCAACCCGCCCTGGCGACGAACGGCGAGAGCCTTCATCTCGTCGAGTTGCGCGTACCAACCGGTGGTGCCGACGACAATACGGCTTCCTAGCGCCAGCACGGCGCGCATGTTTTCAACGGCAGCTTCGGGAGAGGTAAAGTCGATGACTACGTCAACGCCGGCGAGGCTGGGCGCGGTAAGGGCGGAGGCGTGTTCATTCTCAAGAATGTCTAGAGCGCGCACACCATGGCCGCGCTCACTAGCAATCTGCGCAACGAGACTTCCGGTTTTTCCTTTGCCGAGAACAAGAATCAGCATGATGAACCTCTTAATTTCAGCTTCAAGCTGCTAGCCGTTAGCTACTAGCTCGAAATAATCACGACTAGCTTTTGCAGCTTCCCACCCATTCCGCAAAAAAGCGCGGAATAGATGGGGCACCCAATTTCTTCAGATTTTCCAAGCTAGAAGCTAGTGGCTATGAGCTGACGGCTAAAAGCTATTTCCGCGCTTCCACGTCGAAGATGCTCGGATCCGGATCTTTGAAGAAGGCGGCGTGGAGCGAGCGAACGGCTTCATCGGCATCGTCTTCGTCGATCATGAAACTCATATTAATCTCACTGGCGCCTTGCGAGATCATTCTCACGTTAATGTGGCGGATGGCGGTGAAGACTTGTGCGGCCATGCCGTTTTGTCCGCGAATATCTTCGCCGACCAGGCAGACCAGCGCCTTGCGACCCTCGTAATTTCACATCCGCGAGCTTGTCCAGGTCGGCGACGATGGCGGGCAGCTTGTCATTCGAGTCCACGGTCAGCGACACGCTGACCTCGGAGGTCGAAACCATATCTACAGCGCATTTGTGATGGTCAAAAATTGTGAATATCTCACGGAGATAGCCGTGGGACATTAACATGCGGCTGGCCACAATGTCGATGATGCTGAGCTTCTTCTTGACCGCGATGGACTTGAAGGGGCTCTTGCAATGAGGCGCGAGAGATGTGATGCGCGTGCCCTCGCAGCCCGCGTTGCGGCTGTTGAGCACGTAAACGGGAATGTTCTTCTTGACTGCGGGCAGGATAGTGGCCGGGTGCAGGACCTTGGCGCCAAAGTAGGCCAGCTCGGCCGCTTCTTCAAAGCTGATGACCTTGACGCGCAGGGCATCGGGACAGACGCGCGGGTCGGCGGTCATGATGCCGTCCACGTCGGTCCAGATTTCGATGGCATCCGCTGAGAGCGCACCGCCGATCAGTGCGCCGGTGAAGTCGGAGCCGCCACGGCCAAGCGTAGTAGTGATGCCGGCCTCGTTGGACGCGATGAATCCGCCCATGACCGGAACCTTGCCGAGGCCGGTGAGAGGGAGCAGTTGTTCCTGGGAGCGCTTGTCGATGAGGTCGATCCTGGGAACGGCCTTCTGAAACTGCGAATCGGTAACGATGATGTCGCGGGCGTCGACGTGCTGCGCATCGATGCCGCGCTCGAGGAAAGCGGCGGCAACAATGCGGCTGGAGATGCGCTCGCCATAGCTGACGATGAGGTCGGAGATGCGCGGAGTGAGCTCGAGAATGGCGGCGAGGCCGCGCAGAATTTCATCGAGCGAGTCGAATTTCTGGTCGATCAGAGTCTGCAAGTGCGGCGGCTTCAGCGGGATTCTTTACCAGCGCGGCAGCGGTGTCGCGATGGCGCGAGCGCAGCCGCGAACTGATGGCGAGTGCGCCGGTGCGGTCGCCCTGCGCGGCGGCAGCGGCGGCGCGCAGCAACTGGTCAGTCACCTTGGCCATGGCGCTGACCACCACGACGGGTTGTTTGCCCTGGGCCACGCGCCCGGCAACGATGGCGGCGGTGCGGCTCAATGGCGGCGGGATCCTCGACCGAGGTGCCGCCAAACTTCATCACTACCAGGCTCATGCGAATCTTCCCTGATTGTTGCAAGCGCCGGCGCGGCGGCTTCCGCGACAAGGCTCCAGCTTGCCCAGGCTGGCCAGCAATTCGGCGTTCAGGATGGCGGCGCCGGCGGCTCCGCGAATGGTGTTGTGCGAGAGCACGGTGAACTTCCAGTCGAGCAGTCGCAGGGGCGCAGGCGGCCAACGGTGACGGCCATGCCGTTGCCGCGATTGCGATCGAGGCGCGGCTGCGGGCGGTCGTTCTGCGGCGCCCACTCGAACGGGTTGATCGGGCGCGGTGGGCAGTCCCTGGCCGGCGAGCGGACGAAACTCAGCCCATGCGGCAAGAATCTCGCTCGACGCGTCGGCCCAGCTTGTCCGAGCTTGATTGAGACGCTTTCCGTGTGCCCATCTTCAACCGCCACGCGATTGCAATGCGCGCTGATGCGCGCGCCGAGCGGCTTCACGACATGGCCCGTTCAGCTTGCCCAGCAGCTTCAGCGTCTCCGCTTCCATCTTTTCTTCTTCGCTGCCGATGTAGGGCACCACGTTGCCGAGAATGTCCATGGAGGCCACGCCGGGATAGCCCGCGCCGCTGACCGCCTGCATGGTGGTGACGAAGATCTGCTCGATGCCGAAGCGCTCCTCGATCGGCTTGAGAGCCATCACCGAGCCCGATGGTGGAGCAGTTGGGATTGGTGACCATATAGCCGCCGGACTCCTTGCGCGACGGCTGCTCCTCGATCAGGTGCAGGTGGTCGGCGTTGATCTCAGGAATCACGAGCGGCACATTGGGCGCCATGCGAAAGGCGCTGGAGTTGGAGATCACGGCGCAACCGGCGTTGGCGAAGCGCAGGCTCCATCTCGCGCGCAATGGCGGCATCGAGCGCGGCAAAGATAATCTTCGGCGCGCCCTCGCGGCTCGGCCGGCCGAACAGTCATGTGGGCGATGCGCTCCGGGCAGCGGGGTGTCGAGCCGCCACTTGGCGGCTTCGCCATAAGTTTTGCCGCTGGAGCGGTCGCTGGCAGCAAGCCACGCAACCTCAAACCAGGGGTGGTTTTCAAGCAGCTGAATGAAGCGCTGGCCAACCATTCCGGTCGCGCCCAGGATGCCGATTGGATGTTTTGTTTTGCATGGCCATAGACACTCCAGTGTACAGGAGGAGGGGCGCAGCCATCGAAAAGACCCTGCTGGAATTAAGGGATTAGACTCAACCGCGTTAGCTTGTCGGTGGCCCTGCATTCGGCCGCACCGGCGTCGTGGCAGTCTCGCCCGCAACCGTGGTCCACTCGCGAACGTACCAGCGCTTCACGATCCCATTCGTCACGTATGGATCGGTCTTGGCAAATTGCTCGGCGATCTCCGGCGAATCGCCTTTGAAAAGCAACACTGGCAGGTCGACCGGGTTGGCGAGCGCGCCGCCCAGCACCAGTTCTCCGCGTGCGCTTGCCTGCCAGGCCAGCCCGAGGTGCGCATTGCGGAACTCACCTCGCCGGGAAAGATAGTCGTCGCTAAGTTCGTAGAACAATAGGTAGTGCATTCAACCGTTTCCCCCTAAGGTTTAGCGGCTAGCTCATTCTGCCGGTCAGGACAATCGTCTTCTGTTCAACTCAATTCCATCATGAAAAAGCTCGAGTCGGTAAGCTACTTTTTCTTGCCACTTCGTCCGCCCAACAGCCCCTCAAGCTCTTCTTTGAACTCGCGCACATCCTTGAAGTCCCGATAGACCGATGCGAAACGGATGTACGCGACCGTATCCAGGCCTTTGAGGTGCTCCATGATCAGTTCGCCAACCTCGCTGGTGGTGCGTTCGCGCTCCGGAGCATCGACAAGATAAGCTTCCGCGGTATCAACAATAGCCTCGAGTTTGCTGGCCGGGACGGGGCGCTTTTCGCACGCGCGGAGCAGGCCGCTCAGCACTTTCTGGCGATCGAAGCGCTCGCGGCGGCCATCCTTTTTGACCACCATGTAAGGGATCTCGTCGATGCGCTCGTAAGTGGTGAAGCGGCGGTTGCAGCTCTCGCACTCGCGCCGGCGGCGGATGGAGTCAGCCTCCTTGCTCTCGCGCGAGTCGACGACGCGATCCTGCCCGAATCCGCAATAGGGACATTTCATGGTTAGATCGATTCTAAATCAGCGGTGAGTGATCAGTGATCAGTCTTGGTATGGGGAAAGGTGTGCAGAGCGGCGCATCGATGGCCGGCTTTAGCTCGATCCTCGCGCATTGGTCGGGCCGGAAGTTACACTTTCAGAGCTAGCTACAGTGGGGGAAGATCGATGCTCAACCGCCGCACGTTTTTGAAGACTGGTTTGACGACTGGGGCCGCCGTAATTCCGCTGGCCGCTGCGTTTGACGCGCTGACTTTACCGGCTGAAGAGACGGTTGCGAGTTCTCCACTGCTCGCCGCACTGCCGCCGCGTCTAGCTCCCCTCGACTCGGCCAACAGAACCCTGGCAGCAGGGGGTTCGCCGCGTGGGCCAGAGCAACATGACCGAGCATGATCCCGCCGTGATGAACATCGAGGAGTGGGCTGACTACTGGCACTCCGCGGATGCCGACTTGGTCTTCGTCAGCGTCACCGGTATTCTCGCCTTCTATCCGCTCCAAGGTGCAGTTCCACCGAGCACGGAAAATTTCTGACAGACCGAGATTTCTTCGGCGAGTGCGTCGTGGCCGCGCAAAAAAGCGTAGCATGCGCGTCGTCGCGCGCATGAGCCCCGACCTCAACTGGGGCGATGCTCTTGAAGCGCATCCCGAGTGGGCCATGCGCAACAAGGACGGCTCCGTGCAGTTCAGCGGCGAAGACCCGCGCCTCTTCAAGACTTGCATGTTCTCCACCTACATGGACGACTACGTCCCCGCCGATGATGCGCGAGGTGAATTCGCTCTACGATGTCGACTGCTTTTACACCAACGGATGGCCGCCCATCGGCAGCCTGCCCGAGTGCCATTGCGCCATCTGCAGCAAGCTGCCGCCTGCGAAGTACAGCCGCCTATTGGCGACGTCTTCAACGATCGTCTCTTCGAATCTCTGGAACAAGTACGACGCCATCGCGAAAGAGAAAAAGCCCGACAGCTTTTTCTTCGCTAACCTCGGCGGCAACGTCCACGCCGGCCCCAATCTCGACCGGCTCGGCAAAAATCGCCGCCTGGTTCCAAGGCGACAACCAGGGCCGAACCAACGACGATCCAGCCGTCTGGGGATGTACGCTGCAAGGCCGAGTCGTGCAACGCCGTGCATGGACGGCAAGTTCGCGTCGCCAACATCACTGCCGCTTATTCCACCGGCGAAGTCCGCTGGCGCAACGCCTCCAAGAATCTCTGCAGAAGCAAAGATGTGGTTGAACGAAACCCTCGCCAGCGGCATGGTTCCCTACTACCACTTCGTCGGTTCGGAGGACGGCCTCGGCGAAGACCGCCGCTGGCAGAAGGTCGGCGCGGACTATTTCCAGTGGACCGCGAAACACGATGCGCACTTCAAGTGCCGCCGCTCAGTCGCCAACATTGGCGTGGTGATGGGCCAGAGCACTCAACTGCTTTACCCAGGGCCTGCGACAGCGCACTCGCGCACCTACATGCGCGAGACGACGCACGGGATTTACGAGACATTGCTGCGCGGGCCGCTTCGCCTTCGACTTTGTGCATGAAGAACGGCTTGAGCCAGAGCGCCTTAGCAAGTATCGCGCGCTGCTGTCTGCCCAATATCGCTATGCTCAGCGACCGCCAGTGCGAGCAGATTCGTGACTACGTGCACGCCGGCGGATCGATCATGGCCAGCTTCGAGACCAGCCTCTACGACGAAGACCTGAATCCGCGCCCCGATTTCGGCCTCGCCGATCTGCTCGGCATCGGCAAGGCGGGCGATGTCGATCGGCACAAACGGCAATGCATACTACGGTCGCATCGAGCGCCAGCACCCTATTCTTGAAGGCTTCACCGACACCAACTGGATTCCCGGCGCGCAGAATCGAATGCCGCTTAAGCCGGTGCAGGACCCTGTGCTGACGGTCGTTCCTGGCTTCGTGCGCTATCCGCCTGAGCTGGCTTACCCGCCGGTACTCGCACACGGACGAGCCCGCGGTCGTGCTGCGCGAAATCGGCTCAAGCCGCATGGCCTAGTTTCCCGGAGATATCGAGCGCACTTACTGGCTCACCGGCCACGGCGATTTGCTGCGCCTCATGCACAACACGATCCGCTGGATCACGGGAGACGAGCGCATGGTCAACGTGGACGGCGAAGGGTTTATCGAGATGTTCGCATGGGAGACCAACCCCGGATATGCCGTGCATCTGCTGAACTATACAAACCCCAATGCGCACCATGGATGGATGGCTTCTGTCTATCCGCTGGGCCCGCAGACGGTAAGCCTAAAGCTTCCGCGCGGGAGTGAGAGTGAAGGCAGTTGAGCTGCTGTGCGCGGAGCAAGGCGTGCCATTCCGCATGGAGGACCAGGTGCTGCGCTTCACCATACCGCGCGTCGGAGACTACGAGGTAGCTACGGTTACGGTTAGCTGAATCGGAGTCTCGCGATCTCCGCGTACAACGTTCTAGGCCAATCAACTCAGGAACTCCGCAATCGCATCGACCACGGCCTGCTGTTCATCTTCACGGAGTTCGGGGAAGATGGGCAGGGCCAGCACCTCTCGCGCTGCTCGTTCCGCCTCTGGGAAGTTGCCTTCGACGTACCCCAGACTTTTCAGCGCCTCTTGCATGTGAAGCGGAACTGGATAGTAAATCTCCGAGCCGATCTTGCGTGCCGTCAGGAATTCGCGTAACGCATCGCGGCGCGCGGAGCGGATGACGTATTGATGCCAGACATGGCGGCTATCGGGAACCTCGTGAGGAAGAACGATGCCGTGGATCGGATGGGGACCCGGATCGCCCAGTCCTGCGGCGGAAAAGAGATAGTGGTAGCGGGCTGCCACGGCGCGGCGGCTTTCGTTCCAGACTTCGATGTACTTGAGCTTTACATTGAGGATGGCGCCCTGGATGCCATCCATGCGTGCATTCCAGCCAACCTCATCGTGGTGGTAACGGCGGCGCATTCCATGCTGACGCAACATGTGCGCGCGCTCTGCCAGCTCTTCTGAATTGGTGGTAACCATACCTGCGTCGCCGGCTGCGCTCAGGTTCTTGGTGGGATAAAAGCTGAAGGCTGCGATGTCGCCGAGTCCGCCGGCCCTTGTCCCGTGCCAATCTGCGCCCCAGGCTTGCGCGGCGTCTTCGACGAGCGCCAGCCCATGTTCACGTCCGATACGCTCGAATTCACTCCAATCGGCGGGTTGGCCGTAGAGGTCTACGGGCAGAATCGCGCGGACGGTTTTCCCTCGCGGACTAGCGAGCACAGCCTCCACCGCCGCTGGGTTCAGATTGAAGGTCGTTGGATCGATGTCCGAGAGAACCGGAGTTGCACCCGCGCGGAGAATTGAGCTCACCGAGGCGAAGAAACTGAAAGGGGTGGTAACAACAGCCTGGCCGGGACCAATGCCAGCGGCGGCCAGCGCCAACCACAAGGCATCTGTGCCGGATGAGCAGCCCAGCGCATGGGCCACGCCGAGTTGCGCCGCCGCCGCGCGCTCAAATGCCGCAACCGGCTCTCCAAGAATGAATTGCTGCGTCTCAAGTACTGCGCTCACCGCATCCAGCAACTCCCGGTGAATCGGGGCATACTGGCGTTTGAGGTCGAGCATCGGTACAGCCAGGGAGACTTGCCTGTAAGTCGCACGGATTGAGCTACGTTTGTCCACCTTGCAATTTTACGCTTCGGCCTGACGCCCTTCGGTGTGCGCTCCTGCTCCAGGTTCCTGGCGGGGTTCTGCCCTCGGCCCGGGAGACGTCCTAAACAACCCCGATGCGCGGGTGTGCATCCAGTAACAGTTGAAAGGGCGTGTATGCGCATATAATGTTTTCACATTCCGGGAAAAGGCGGGGTCGGGTCTTCCGGCGCCGTGCCTGGGCATTTGCTTTTTCGCGCACCTGCACTTCAAAACCAAGAGGAAGTGGGAGATCGGCACATGGAAAACAAGCCGGCACAAAATATTCAGGACACCTTCCTGAACACTGTTCGCAAGGACAAGACACCGATCACGATCTATCTGGTGAGCGGCGTTAAGCTTACGGGAAAGATCCGGTCCTTCGACAAGTACTCTGTGCTTCTGGAAAACAATAGCCAGGAGCAGTTGATCTTTAAGCACGCAATTTCGACCGTCGTCAGTAACAGGAGCGTGATGCATACCGAGCATCGTCCGATTGCCTTATCGACGGGAATTGGGCCATCGCCGGTGGGTGTTTCGTCTGCAACCCCTATTGCTGCTGAGCAGCGATAGCGCAGAAGCGGTCTCGATTGGCGATGGAAGAACGCGAACGCGGAGGCGGCTCCCATGGGCTGCCGCAAGGCGCTCGGTCTTTGGGCGCGGAGACCGCGCATGGCCGCCTGTCGGCCAAACTGGAGCGAGCAGTGCTGGTCGGCGTGGACCTCACGCGGGCGGGCACCGGGGTCCGAGCGTCCGGCAACCGAGCAGGCGCGGCGGCCGCGCGACTGGCCGCATTGCGCCTGGTCACGGCTGCATCGCCCCGAGTTGACGGAGAGTCTTCGCCTGAAGAGGCTGCGGCAGCAATCCCTGAATCTCAAGAACCCCTGCAAACAGGCCATGATCCGCTATTGGCACTGGATTCTGGACCGTACTCTTTACGCGCGCTCGCTGGCCCCGCAGCTTCTACTGGTTTGGACGTGGACGAGTCGATGGCCGAGTTCGGCGAGCTGGTATCGAGCGCCGGGGCTTTGGTGGTTGCCGAACTGTTACAGAGGCGCTCGAGGCCCGAACCCGCTACGCTGATCGGCGCAGGTAAGGTGGAAGAACTAGCTGGAGTAGCCGCTTCGACTGAAGCCGATTTGGTGTTGTTCGATCACGACCTGACGCCCACTCAGCTGCGCAATCTTGAAGCTGCCCTGCCTTGCCGGGTGCTGGATCGAACGCAACTGATTCTGGACATTTTTGCCCGCCACGCCCGTACGCGCGAGGGCCAGTTGCAAGTGGAGTTGGCGCAGCTTCAATACATGCTGCCGAGACTTGCCGGGCGGGGCAAATCGATGTCTCAGCTGGGCGGCGGCATCGGCACCCGAGGACCCGGTGAAACGAAACTCGAAACTGATCGGCGGCAGATTCAGACGCGGCTGGTCCACCTCAAGGGCGAACTGGAATCCGTGCGCCGCGTCCGCAAACAGCAGCGTCAGCGGCGCGAAGCGGCTCCGGTGCCGACGGTGGCATTGGTGGGTTATACCAACGCCGGCAAGAGCACGCTCTTCAACGCTCTGACCGGCGCCGGGGTGCTGGCTTCTTCGCGCATGTTTGCAACCCTTGATCCAAAGCTCCGCGCAATCGAGCTCCCGAGCCGCCGCAAAGTGCTGCTTTCCGACACGGTCGGCTTCATTCGCAATTTGCCCCACACTTTGGTAACTAGCTTCAGAGCGACACTCGAAGAGGTGGCGCAAGCGGAGGTTTTGCTGCACGTGAGGGACGCATCCTCGACCTACGGCGAAGAACAGAAAGTTCAGGTAGAAAAGGTTCTCGGCGAACTCGAGTCGCTCGACAAGCCTCGCCTAGAGGTGCTCAACAAGATCGATCTGCTGGGAGAGCACGAGCGGGAAGGCTTGTTGGCCCGCTCAAGAAATGCAGGCGGGGTTAGAGCTGAAGTCCCGGTCTCGGCGCAGACGGGCGAAGGGATGGATGCTTTGCTGGCAGCCATTGACCGGGCGCTGCAATCCGATCCGGTGATTGAGGCGGAGCTGAGGGTTCCGCAACATGAAGGGGCGGCGCTGGCGGCGATAGAGGCAGGAATGATTGTGCATGAGAGACAATACGAGGGCAACCTGGTGCGCTTGAAAGTGAGCGGGCCGGCGTCTCTTCTGGGCCGCCTGAGCAAGTTTCGGACGCGGGATGAGTAAGAAAGAGAGCGGGAAAATGGATGCTTTTGAGCAGGTTGTAAGCGAAATCCTATGGATGAAGGGTCTATGGGTTAGAACCTCTGTCAAAGTCAATCTGCAACCGGAAGATAAAGTGGCTATCAGCAAGCCAGCATCGCCACGATGGGAACTGGACGTTGTCGCTTATAGCGGACGTGACAATCTCATATATGTGGTTGAGTGCAAGAGCTACCTCAATTCGCGCGGTGTTACATTTGCCGGACTAAGCGGCGCAGATGCCGCGACTGCGGGATGGTATAAGCTCTTTTCCAACGAGAATGCCACACTTCGGAAGGTTGTCTTCAACTGGTTGAAGACGCAACTGACCGAATCTCCGTCGAAAGCTTGTCCCCGAATCCAGATGTTCGACTCTGTCTAGCTTGAGGGCATATCGCTAGCAATGGCGACCGAACAAAGCTGCACGATCATTTTAAGGCCCAGAATTGGGAGCTATGGGACGAGGACTGGCTTCGAGAACACCTGGAGATTACGGGCAAGTCTAAATACGAGAACCAGGTTTCTCATGTCGTGGCAAAATTGTTGCGGACAAAAGCTAATTGAGCGGGCTTTGAAAGGGCGCGGCTTTAGCTGCGCCAATCGATGACCAAAATGAGGCCGGGCTTTAGCCCCTGAGGGAATGCATGATACCGAAGCGAGAGACTGTTACAAACAACGGGCAAACTTACTTCGTGACCTCGAACACCGCTCAACGCAGACCCTTCTTCCGCCACGAGCGGTGGGCCAAGCTGTTTCTTGAGACGCTTTATGGGTACCGTCCAGAACGTTATCTTCTTCATGGATTCGTTTTGATGCCCGATCACTTCCATCTGCTTATTACGCCCAGCGCCAGCCTCGAATTGGCTATTCAATGCATGAAGGGAGGGTTTTCATTTCGAGCAAAGCGGGAGTTTAAATGGCTCGGAGGCGTTTGGGTTACGGGATATTCGGATCATCGGATTCGGGACGATGAAGATTATGAGATTCATCGTGCATATATTGCAAACAATCCGGTAAAGGCGACATTAGTTGAACGTCCCGAGCAGTACGCATTTTGCTCCGCGAATGGTTGTTTCGAATTAGACGCATTCCCTCGGGGGCTAAAGCCCCACGACTATCTTGTAGCCTCTATTGGCGCAGCTAAAGCCGCGCCCTTTCAAAATAAAAACGACCAGTCAATTACTGCGTTGAGAAGTAAGGAAGCACTATGAATTCAAACGAATCCATCACCACTCTGTCTAGCCGAGAGGTGTATCGCAACCCCTGGATGCGGTTGCGTGAGGATGAGATTCTGCGCTCCAACGGCGAGAAAGGCATCTATGGGGTGGTCGAAAAGGACGAAGCCGCAATCATTCTGCCCATCGACAACGGCCGCGTGTGGCTGGTGGAGCAATATCGCTATACCATCCAGGAGCGTGCGCTGGAGTTGCCGCAGGGCGGTTGGGAGATGGAAATCGAGAATCCCGAAGAACTGGCGCGTGGCGAATTAAGAGAGGAACTAGGCCTGGTTGCTGCCGAAATGACTTACCTGGGTGCATTGTGGATCGCCTACGGTTTTACCCGGCAGAAGCAGCACGTGTTTCTGGCTACCGGGTTGACGCACACAGGCAAAGATCCAGACGCAGAGGAACATGACCTTGTGGCTCGCTCCGTCACGGTGGCTGAATTTGAGACGCTGATGCTCAACGGGACGATTCGCGACGGCTGCACGCTGGCGGCATGGGGGCTTTATCTGCTGTGGAAGGCTCGCAAGGCCTGAATCGGACTTTGTTTACGCGCCACGAAATCTCTTGAACGCGCGTATAGTGAGCACCACGAAGATCACCAACACAGTGAACTGCGTTATGCCGAAGGCCGGCGATGTCTGCGTCGGCGCGATGGCCTTCAACGCAGGGGTCTTCGCGAATAGTTGCGCAAACAGCACAAAGACGTTGAACCACTCCGCCACGCCCACGTTGATAACATAGGCGCCTCGCCACGCGCCGGCGAGTCCCTTGCCATACAGCGCAATGAGGGCCAGCAGCAGTGCGATCAGCGAGAGAACACCAAGGATAATCCCCGGTGTGACTCCTTTGAATGGAAACAGAAATCCAGTCACACTGGTTAGAACTGTGCTCACAAAAAAGAGCGCTGTCACAATGCGAAGCACTCTGCCGCCGATCAATCCAAGCATCACGATCAGTCCCGCAGCGATCCCAATCAAACTCAGGAACACGTGCAGGCAGGTAAACTGCAACAAACTCAAGCCAAGAATCATCGACTTGTCCTTTCTTGGGAAATTGCGATCAGTCTCGCCGCTCGCCGGGGCTTGCATATATCCCGGTTAGCTTGCGGCTGTCGTGAGGAGCCCTTCAACTTTTGTGTCCAGATTGCGAGCAACCTCCAGCGCGGCAAGATTATCATAAGGCGCAAGATAGCTGGCCATTAAATCGTAAGAAAGATGAACCCCGTCCTGGCGCTCGTCCACGAGAACGGTCACCGGCGCGTAGGAACCCGCGTCCGGCGCATGCTCTGCCATCTGCCGCATGATGAGCGGGTTTCCGAGCACAATGCGCAGGATATTGGGTGCGTTCGCGCCACGCTCTTTCAGAATGAATTGCCCGTGGTTGAAGCGCACAAACTCCATGAACCCTGAGGGGCCAAGGGCGGAGTTGATCACCTGTTCTACTTCCGGCCAAGACTTGGCCTCGGCCACATTCTTCCAGATCTCGCGCATATCGGGATGGCCGATTGCCGCTTCAATCGCCGCGACGACCTGGCCGAATGGTTTGGAAGAAACGATGCTGAAGCGCTCTATTACGATTTTACGAATTGCCATCGATCACCTGCCATGCGCATTGGATGTGCTGAGCAGATGCTTGCGGCTCAAAGAAATATTGGGCTATCCGCGCTCTTCGAGGGGGATATAAGGCGAAGGGTAGACGGGGCCGATGTATTCTGCGCGGGGGCGGATGAGGCGATTGTCGTCCAACTGCTCGATGACGTGAGCGGCCCAACCGGCGATGCGGCTCACAGCAAAGATGGGCGTGTACAGATCGATGTCGATGCCGAGGGTGGCATAGGTCGACGCGGAGTAGAAGTCCACATTGGCGTTGAGCTTCTTGTCGGCCTTGATATAGAGCTCAATCGCTCGCGACATTTCAAACCACTTGGGTTCTCCCGCGTCCCTGCCCAGTTGTTCGCTCATCTTGCGCAGGTGGGTGGCTCGGGGGTCCTCGGTTTTGTAAACTCGGTGGCCGAAGCCGGAGATCTTCTGCTTGGCGGCCAGCATGTTCTTCACGTACTCCACCGGATCGGCTCCGGCATTGTCGATCGCGATGAGCAGCCGGATCACGCCTTCATTGGCGCCGCCGTGCAGCGGTCCCTTCAGTGCGCCAATCGCGCCGGTAACGGCGGAGTGAATGTCTGCAAGCGTTGCGGCAATCACTCGAGCGGCAAAGGTTGAAGCGTTCAGCTCGTGATCGGCATGAAGAATCAGCGCAATGTCCAGCGTGCGAGTAGCTGTTTCAGAAGGCTTCTCGCCGTTCGAGCATCCATAGAAAGTTGCCGGCGTGGGAGAGCGACCGATCCGGCGGAACAATTTCAAGGCCTTTGCGCAGCCGGTCGTATATGGCCACGATCATGGCGATCTGCGCGGTGAGGTTGAAGCTCTTGCGCACATTGGCATCGTGAGTGTTGTCTTTCTCGTCGGCATCATAAAAGCTCAGCGCGGATACGGCGGTACGCAGCACTTCCATGGGCGTGGCCGAGGCTGGAAAGCCGCGCAGCATGTCGACGATCCGCAGGTCGATCGAACGCGCCAACGCCAGCTGCGACTGGAACTCAAGCAGCTCGGCTTGACTCGGCAAGAACGCCGTTCCAGAGCAGGTAGGTGCACTCCTCAAAGGTCGATTTCACGGCAAGCTCGTGAATGTCGATTCCGCGATAGGCCAGCACGCCCGCATCCCCGTCGATCCAGCAGATGCCGGAGTTTGCGGCAACAATTCCTTCCAGGCCTTTCCCAGCGACAGCGGTCGACATAGCTCTCAATTCTCTCCTTGTTTCGTGGCGCATTCAGGGATGCAGCGACGGACCGACCGTAAAGTGCAGTAAAGATGTTTATAACGTAGCCATTCGGTTGTTGTCACGGAGTGCGGTACAGTCCGGAGTCGAGCCGCACCCAAACGGACTCCGATTCAGTGGCAAGTTATGCGCCGCCAACCCCAGTGGGGTTGCCATATGGATGGTGGAATTTGGATCGCCGACTACACGAACGGCTCTGAAGGTGATTCTTTCAGGCAAGCCGCGCCAGACAAACCGCGAACCATCCCTGGGAATCGGTCCAGGTTTTAACTGGCGTAAGCCCCGCTTCCGTCAGCATTGTCTCCGCCTGCCCTGGCCGGTATTTGTAACTGTTCTCGGTATGTATGGTCTCGCCCGCTGCGAATTCCACTGCACAGTCAACCCCTTCCATACGTACTCGCTGAGCAATCCGGCTTTCAAGATGCATCTCAATCCGGGACTCAGACGCATTCCAAACTGCCCGGTGCTCGAAGCTCTCCAGATCGAATTCCGCGCCCAGCTCGCGGTTGAGGCGAGTCAACAGATTCAGATTGAATTCGGCCGTTACCCCGGCTACGTCGTCGTACGCGGCCAGCAACGTCGCCTCATCTTTTGCCAGGTCAACGCCGAGCAGAAATCCATCTCCCGGCTGGAGTCCGGAGCGAACGCCGCTCAGCAAATTTGCCGCCTGCCACGGGTCAAAGTTCCCGATGCTCGAACCGATATACAGCACCAGCCGCCGTTCGTTGGTGGGCTCTAGCTCAAATTCATGCGTGTAGTCCATCACTCGCGGAGACACAGTGACACCGGCGATTTCCCGCTCGATACGATCTGTGGCCATTTCAAGCGCGCTCGCCGAGACGTCGACCGGCTCATAAACGACTGTCCCCTGTCGCGTGGCCGCGGCCGACAACAGCAGGCGCGTCTTATCGGCCGAGCCCGCGCCCAGTTCCGTAATACGCAAGCGGGCTGGGCAGCTTCCGGCCGGTGTGCCTGCCGCTGGCCGCGCGGCAAGGGCGATGATCCGCTCCGCGTACGCAGCCAGAATTCCGCGTTCCGTTCGAGTGGGGTAATATTCCGGCCGCTCTGTGATCTCGTCGAAAAGCCGCGATCCGGCTTCGTCGTAAAACAGCCACGAAGGCAGCCGTTTGGGAAACGAAGAAAGACCCTCAAGTACAGCGGCAGCGACCCGTGGTCCCGTTTGGACCGTGTTTAGGGGGAAAGCTGTGGTTGTCATACGATCCAAGGCCAAAATTGAGGTTGTCATGCCGTCCATGGGGAAAGCTAACGATGTCATGCCCCATGTTGGATGCTTTCCCGCTTGTAACGGTTACTAGAAAGCCAGTCGAATTCCGGAAAACTGCCAACGCGATTCCGGGGAGAAAAAATTCCGGTAGCTGGCGCGAACGTGCGCCGCAGGCGTAACGCACGAACCGCCTCTCAACACCATGTTGCCGCTCATGAATTTTCCGTTATATTCTCCCAGCGCGCCAGCGAGCGGCTGATAGCCCGGATAGCCCAGATAGGCGCTCGCTGTCCATTGCCAACAATCGCCAAATATCGAAGTGAAACCCTCCGCCGGCCGCGCGGATTCCGCGCCCAGCTCGGGAGCTTGCCGCGGCATCAACAGTCCAGACTCCAACAGGTTTCCGCCAATAGTCTGCCCCTCGGCAGCCGCCTCCCACTCAAACTCTGTGGGCAGCCGGCGTTCCGCCCAGCGCGCAAAAGCATCGGCTTCAAAGTAACTCACCTGGCTAACCGGCGCGGACCCCACCAGCGCCAGCGGCCGCAGGCCGCGCAAAGTAAAAACGCTCCACTCGCCATTCTCATGGGTCCAGTAAAGAGGCGCCTGCCAGCCCTCCTGTTGCACCGCACGCCAGCCGTCGGATAACCAGAGTTCCGGCCGTCGATAGCCGCCATCCGCGATGAACTCAGCAAACTCTCCGCATGTCACCAGCCGCCGAGCCAGCGAATAGGGCTCAAGCCAAACCCGGTGCCGCGGCTGCTCGTTGTCAAAACAAAAGCCGCCGCCGTCATACCCAATTTCGCGGAGTCCGCCTTCAAACGGCTGAAAGTCCAGTGCTTTCTGTTGATTGGCCTGTCGCTTGAGCTTACTATTTGATGTTTCTTCCTCCTCTGCCTTTTCCTGATACGCGGGCCGAAGCGGGTTCGTGAAGAACGCGTTCAGGATGTCAGTGAGAAGCAGCTCCTGGTGCTGTTCCTCGTGGTTGACCCCCAGCATGATGCGTTTCAGCGCCTCAGGGTCCGGGTTGCGCTCAAGCAGCCGATCGATGGACTCATCGACGTGCTCCCGGTAGCGCCAGATCTCATCCAACCCAGGCCGCGAGAACGATGATCGCAACCTTTTCTCAGGAAACGGGCCCAGGTTTTGGTAATAGCTGTTGAAGAGCCATGGAAAATCCGAATTGAACAACCTGTAGCCGGGCATGAATTCCCGTAGGATGAACGTTTCGAAGAACCATGTGGTGTGGGCCAGGTGCCACTTAACCGGCGAGGCATCCGCTGATGACTGCACCATCATGTCTTCGGGCGTGAGAGGTGCACATAGCGCAAGAGTGCTCTGCCGCGCCTCGCGAAAGCGGGCCCCGATTTCAATTTCCGGCGTACACCGAGTTGTTGTGCTCACAATATGCCGTCCCTCGTGGGATGGAATGGTTTGCAAATCCGACCACTTTGTATCATTTTGCCCGACCAATGAGAGAATCGTCCAATTTTTGCTCGACGGGTTTTCGCTTTTAGGAGTCTAATGTCTGGTAATCGAATTTCGGAGAGGGATACGTCTCCACATGCAATTCCGTCATCAAGGAGGGAATTATGTTGACCTGGAGCCAATTTCGATGTTGTCCGGCCCTCGCAATTCTTGTAGCGCTCGCCTTGCCTTCTTCAAGTACCTTCGCACAGCCCCCCGCCGGCCAGCCCTCGGCCACTCCTGCCCAGTCGCAGGGCCCCAATCAAAACCCTCAGGATCAACCACCGGCCAAAGAGGTCGGCGATGCGCTCATGCTCCACCAACGCTATCAGGCCGCCATCGAAGCTTACAAGAAAGTTTCCGTCCCCTCCGCCGAAGCGTTGAACCAGATGGGCATCGCCTACCAGATGATGTTCAATCTCGATGAGGCGGTCAAGTGCTATCAGGAGTCGTTGAGGCTGGACCCTCAGAACGCAAACGTCATGAACAATCTCGGCACCGTCTACGACTCCCTTAAGCAATACGGCGCGGCAGAGCGCATGTACCGCAAGGCGCTCAAGGTCGATTCCAAATCCGCATTGATTGAAAAAAATCTTGGCACCAACCTGCTGGCCCAACACCATTACAAAAAGGGCTGGGCAGCATACCAGACGGCCCTTTCCATCGATCCCAAAATCTTCAAAAACAGTACGAGTCCCAGGGTCGATAATCCGGCGTCCGCGCAGGACCGCGGGGCGATGAATTACTACATGGCCAAAGGCTGCGTGCGTGCCGGACAGAACGACTGTGCAATCGACTACCTTCGCATGGCCCTCAACGAAGGGTACACGAGCCCAAAGAAGATCGAAGCCGACGGGGAGTTTGCCGGTCTGCGCGGCGTTCCCGCTTTTGAAACGCTTCTGGCCGCGCAGCGCAATCCGTAATTTCGCGTCCAGCGCTGGAATTTCTAATTCTGTCGTCCATCCGGGGTCTGCGTGCGTCTATCTGCATGTGGCTGTCTTGACGCCCACTGGAGCTGGTATGAACGCCCGTCTTGCTATGAAGGTACTTCTAATTCCCACATTTGTTTTTGGTCTGGCGCTTACGGTTGCAGCTGTTGCGCAGGATGCGCCCTCAACGCCGCAGCCGGCTCCTCCGCCTGCCAGCCCGGCTGGCGGCCAGGCGCCTGCGCAAGGCAGCGGCGAAGGTCAGTGGCAGGGACGAGGCCAGCGAGGTGGCGGCCGGGGCGGTATGGGCGGCGGAATGGGCCAGGGACGAGGTCTGATGGGAACCGTGACTGAAGCTGCCGCAGACCACTACATCATCAAGACCGACGCCGGCGAAAGTTACATCGTTCATTTCAGCGCCGACACGCGCTTGATCAAACAAACCGCGCAGGGTCCCCGTCAGGGTCAGGGTCAAGGTCCGGAACAAGGTCAGGGGCAGGGCAGGCAGCGGGGTGAAGGCGGCGATTATGGAGGCAACCCTCCTGCGACGATCAAGTCCACTGACATCAAGGTGGGTGACGCCGTTGAGGCGAGAGGCGAGATCGACGCAACGGCTAAGTCTATTGGCGCGGTGGTAGTCATGCAACTCGATCCAGAGCGCGCCAAAGAGATGCGAGAGATGCAGGCCAACTACGGCAAGACCTGGCTGGTGGGCAAGATCACAGCCGTGGATGGGGTGAAAGTTACCATCATGGGTTCGGTGGACAACGCAGCCCATTCCTTTATGGCCGATGAGAACACCAGCTTTCGCAAACGCCGCGACCCCATCACGCTGGCCGATCTGCAAGTGGGCGACACTGTCCGCATTGAAGGCGCGGTGAAGGATGGAGCCTTTCTGGCAACGACGGTCAACGCAATGGGCGCGCCTCCGGGAGGGAACCCGAAGGTTCCGCGGAACGCACCGCCGCAATAATGATTTGGCGGAGAATATCATCGAGAGGTCCAGCCGAATGATGCGTCGGTTTGCAGCTTCAGCTCTGATTCTTTGCGCTTCCGGAATCGTCGGGCAGACTCCTCCGCCTCGCCCGAAGTTCGACGCGTTTGAAGTTGCGACCATCAAGCCGGTGGATCATGATCCAAAAGGTGGCCGCTACATCACCATGCAGGGAACCAATCGATTTATCGGGAAGGACTACACGCTGAAGCTGCTGATTGCGGCCGCGTACAATCTCAACTCACGAGAGATTTCAGGCGGCCCGGATTGGGTCGAGTCCGACCATTACGACATTGTTGCGGTGACGCCCGGCGAAGTCCGGCCCACTCGCGATGAGCAGATGGCGATGCTGCGCAATCTCTTGGCTGACAGATTCAAACTCGCATTTCATCGAGAACAGAAGGAGTTCTCAATCTACGAGCTTGAAGTTGCAAAGAGCGGACCCAAGCTCAAGTCGAGTACTGCCGCTCCTGACGAGCCGGCACAACTAATCAGCACTGTCTACCCCCCGCAGCGCATGGTGTTGCCGGCGCGCAACGCTACCATGGGCGATCTGGCTTCATTGATGCAACGGGCTATGCTCGATCGTCCCGTGGTGGACAAGACCGGTCTTACTGGAAGATACGATTTCGATCTGGAGTGGGCCCCCGACGAAACACAATTCGGCGGAGATGTGCCGACGGCATCCGCGGACGCCCCCAGCGCGCCGCTTTTCTCCGCAATTCAGCAGCAACTCGGCCTCAAATTGGAAGCGGCCAGAGGGCCTGTTGAGGCGCTTGTCGTCGATAAAGCGGAACGGCCCTCAGAGAATTGATGGATCTCTCGATTCCTGACATCCGTGATACCTTGTGCGTTAAGCCATTTCTTTCCCGCTTCTATTGCCCAAGTTTCTCGGCATTGAGCACGCTCAGTCGAGGATTGAGCAGTCTCTGTTCAGCTTTCAGTCGTCTTCATTCGGATTGAGGTGAGTGCCCGTGGTCGCTTCCGGCGTATCGATGGTCGAGGCCGTCTCGCAGGATCAAGACGCGCGCAGGTCAGCCGTTGGAAAGTCCGCCCAGAGGAAAGCCGCGCTGCGCTTGATCCCGGTGATCTCAATCGGTTATGGCCTGGCATATATCGATCGCCTCAACCTCAGCTTTGCTTCCCTGCAAATGAATCGGGACCTGCATTTCAGCGCGTCGGTTTATGGTTTCGGAGCAGGAATGTTTTTCATCGGCTACGCTTTGTGCGAGGTGCCCTCGAACCTGTTGCTGCTTCACTTTGGCGCCAAGCGCTGGCTGGCTCGCATCATGTTTACATGGGGGCTGCTGGCTGCAGCCATGATGTTTGTGCGCACGCCGCTGCAGTTCAATGTGCTTCGCCTGCTGCTGGGAATGGCTGAGGCAGGCTTCTTTCCAGGAGTCATCTACTACCTCACGCTTTGGTTTCCGGCGCGAATGCGCGCGCGCGCCGTCGCACGCTTTTATATCGCGATGCCTCTCAGTTCGGTTGTGATGGGCTCGCTGGCCGGATGGCTGCTCGGCCTGAATGGCAAACTCGGGCTGACCGGCTGGCAGTGGTTGTTCGTCGTCGAGGGTCTGCCCGCAGTTCTGTTCAGCCTGGTCATTCTGAAGACGCTGCCCGACAGCCCGCAAAAGGCCGCCTGGCTCACAGCCGAAGAAAAGGCCTGGTTGCAAGAGCAACTTGAAGCCGACGGGAAGGAAGCGCATCTCGGTCACGATGCGAGCGCGCTGAAGGCCCTGCTATCGCCCAAAGTGTGGATGATTGGGATGTTCTTTTTCTGCGCTCTCACCTGCAGTTATGCCTACAACTTCTACGCGCCGTCCATCTACCAGCAAATCACCGGATGGAGCGTCACGAATGTCGGATTTCTGGTGGCATGCATGGGGCTTGCCGGAGCAGCCGCCATGTTGCTGAACGGTGTCCACTCCGACCGCAACGGCGAACGCCCGTTGCATTGCATCGTGCCCTGTCTCATCATCGGCGCCGGGTATGTCATCGCGAGTTATTCGCGCTTGCCGTGGGTGGTGATCGCTTCGCTGGGCACTTGTTTCATTGCCTACAACGCGCTTCAGGGTCCAGCCTTGTCGATTCCTACGCAGTTTCTAGCTGGACGCGCCGCCGCTGCCGGCATCGCCGCCATGAACACGATCACCATGTTCAGCGGCTTTGTTGGCCCTTATTGGATGGGCGTGATGAGGGATCATACGGGCAGCGATCAGGCTGGCTTGCGCGGCTTGCTCGTACCCAGCTTGGCGGGCGCCGCGATTATGTATTTTCTGACGCGCAGTTTGAAGAAATTGCCACGCGTCAAAACGGCCTGATCATTAAATCGCGCCGCTCCGGTTCCAGTTTCGAGATTAGCCGCCCATGAACATCCCGCCGTTCACATCGAGCACGTGCCCTGTAATATAAGCTGCTCCATCGGAGGCCAGAAAGGCCACCGACTGCGCAATCTCCAGGTCGGTCCCGGCGCGGCCCAGCGGAATCTGCGCCATCATCGCCGTCCGCTGCTTCTCATCGAGCACCGCCGTCATAGGCGTCTCAATGTAGCCCGGCGCGATGGCATTTACAGTAATGCCGCGCGAAGCTACCTCACGGGCAAGTGATCGAGTCAGCCCGATCAGCCCCGCCTTGCTGGCCGCGTAGTTCACCTGTCCTGCCTGGCCCGTTCGTCCCACCACGCTTGAAATATTGATAATTCGTCCCCAGCGATTTTTCAGCATGGGCCTGAGCAGCGCCTGGGTCAGCATAAACGCGCCGGTGAGGTTGGTTCCGAGCACATCGTCCCAGTCGGCTCGCTTCATGGCCATCATCAAGCCGTCGCGGGTAATCCCCGCGTTGTTCACGAGGATCTCAACTTTGCCGAAGCGTTCGAGCGCAGCTTTGGCCGCGGTCTTGATCGATTCTTCGCTGGCGATGTCGAGGGGAATCGCAGCTGTCTGCCCTCCAGCGCCCTCAATCTCGGCTACTGCCTCAGCGAGCTTGATTTCATTTCGCGCGGCGAGCACCACAGTTGCACCAGCCCGCGCCAACTCCAGTGCGCAGGCTCGCCCGATTCCCTGGCTCGCGCCCGTGACCAGCGCAATTCGTCCTTGCAAATTCCCCATGTCTCTATGGTTCCTCTTATGCTCGCGATCGCGCGCACTCCCGCTCCCCATTATAGGGGGACAAGTTTCGTGAGCTGACAGATTGCGAAACTGAAAGCTTGCAGCTTGACGCCAGCTTTTTAACCCGGCGTTGCAACTACCGTCACAGGCCGCGTGGCCAGCGCAGGCCTGACCAGCTCGGTTGGCCATATATAAATCGCCAGGCGCTGGGAGTAATGGAGGACCGGCTGCTGGTCCGGCAACTGAATTCCGATTGCATCAGCCAGGTCGTTGCGTTCGATCTCTGCCTCCGCCTCTTCCAGAGGCCAGGGAACGTGGTGGAGGTTTGATCGCACTGCCTGCCCTGCGCGGTTGCGCGTGAAGAGGCAGCTGCGCTCGAGCAGGAAATATTCGAGCGTACCGCTTTGGCTCTCGGCCAGCTTGCGCGTTGGGCCCAGCCCCCGGTAGCGCGCCTTGAAGATGACTTGAGATCTGGAAAGACGTCGACGGCTGTAGAAACTGAATTCCCGCGCTGATCGCTGATCCAGACTCATCTCCGCCCAGTGGTAGGGCAGGTGGAAAAAGGTATGTGCCACGGCCACTGCAAGCAGGTTGGTGGCGTCAAGCGAGAAGAAATACACGCCCGGCGTTCCCGTGTGCTCGTCGCGGACATAGGTGCGCACGTTCAGGTCCGGAAAACTGCGCATTCCGGGGATCGGCGGCATTCCGCGCACCTTGATTCGATCAAGCCAGAAGGGCACCACGCCCAGCCATGCAGAGCCTTGAAAAGTATCCACTTCCAGGCCTTCGGGCAAAAGCGGGGCAATGGACGAAGCGGGAACCGGCCAGTGAGCGAACAGAAGATCGTTCCATCGCTGCGTCATCATCCAGCGGCCCGAGGGCAATGGTCTAGGCCGGTGTGACGTACGAACCAGGTACTCCTGCATGGCCTACCTCCGCTGTTCCAATCTCCCGCAAATGCCCAGGCCCGTGCCGCACGGCAAGTGTCGCTGATTCCGGGACGAATTAGGCCGCATTCTCAGGATGCACAGCCCGCAACTACCCCGATGCCGTATTCTGGTCGCGAGCCCTCAACAATGTCCAGTGATTCTTTTCCCCGCCCAGCGCCCGCAACCAAACTGATGTCTACGCCGTTCATGGCGCCGACCCCGAAGTTCTGGCCTACGCCATGGCAAAATACTCCCGGTCTGCCCTTTCCATGCGCGAGTCCCTGAGCGAAATCAGCGCCCAGCGCGCGGAGCAGTTCCTCAATACATTTTATTTTCAATACGGTCACCGCTCCATTGCCGACCTGGCCCACATCGCATTCGCCGTCGAGCGGCTTAGCCTGCTGGCCGCCATTGTTCTGGTCGACGAGCAGAGGTGGGACGGGCAGGAGCGCTCTACCCGGTATCAGAACTTCCTCAAGTCCGGGTGGTATTTTCCCGATTTCGGCGACGATTCCGAGCCCGCGCAGCTCTATTCCAAAACGGTAGGGAATCTCTTTGCAACTTACCAGCGCACAACCTCCGCAGTGCTCGAAGCCCTGCGCTGTCGCGTGCCCTGCCCTGAGACCCTCAAGCCGGAGGCCTACGAGCGCACCCTCAAGGCTCGCGCCTTCGACGTTGCCCGCTACCTGCTTCCCCTGGCTACCAATACTTCTCTTGGTCAGATAGTCAACGCCCGCACCTTGGAGACCCAGGTCTCGCGTTTGCTCTCCCACCCCATCGCAGAAGTGCGCGACCTTGGCATTAAGCTGCGCGAGGCCGCAACCGGACCTGCATGGAACGTCAACACGCAGCCGGCCGCTGCTTTTGTTGAGAAGCTCTCGGCTCTTGACCTGGCTATCGCGCCCGAGCTGGCCGCCGAAGCCGCCAATTTGCTTACTAAAGAAGTCCGCACCGCGCCGACCCTGGTCAAGTACGCTCAGGCCAACGACTACTTGATCCAGACACGGACCGAGCTCGAGAACGCTGCGGCCGAATTGCTTTGTGGTGTCGCCCCAGCAGCGGCTCCATTGGTGGATCTGGTGGAGCGAACCGAGACGTTGGAGGTGGAGTTGGCGGCGACGCTCATCTACTGGGCGAGCAACCATCCCTACCGCCAGGTGCGCGATATCGTTGCTGGACTTCCCGCCGCCAGCGTTTCAGAGATCATTGAGTTGGGACTGCGCCACCGCGGCCGCCACGACGAAGCTCTCCGCGTCTTTCACGCTGGAGCCGCATTGCGCTTCGACATTCTTATGGACATCGGCGGCTTCCGCGACATGCACCGGCACCGCCGCGTCACGCAGATCAAGCAGGGGTTCACCGCCTTGCACGGCTACGAAACACCCACCCACGGCGACCTGGCCCCCGACGTCAACCTGTTGGCCGAAGCCGGCATCCTGACCGATTTCCAATCCGCCATGGATGCGGCCCACCTGGCCAGCGCAAAAATCGCAGCCAGCGGCGCCCCGGAAGCCCGTGAATCCGCCCTCTACCTGCTCCCATTGGCTACCCGCGTCCGGTGTCTATTCAAAATGGACTTCGCCGAGGCGCAATATATAAGCGAGCTTCGGTCTGCCCCGGCCGGACATTTCAGCTATCGCCGCGTCGCCTGGGAGATGTTCCTGGCCCTGCAGCGCCAGCACCCAGCCCTGGCCGGCCACATCCGCGTAACCGACTTCACCAAGCCCATCGACCTGCTGCAGCGCTGACCTCGCAATCCGGAGATCCAGATACTGGGTCGCTTCCCTGCTACTTAGGTAATGGCCGGTTCCACAACAAATATTGGAATACGCGCAACTATCCCCATGGCCTGTGTTGTCAAAGGTACAGCCAGGTCCCTCCCCCACCATCCTCTGGGACAGGCTTCCGGCAGTCCGGAGGTCCAAATTGAACCGCTCGCGGCTCTTTCACCTGCGAAATACCGTTCTGTCTGTGCTCGGAATCTTCCTTTTGCTCACCGGATGTTCGAGCGTTACCACCAACAACGGCGGCGGAGGCGGTTCCGGCGGCTCCGGTGGCGGAACTCAAGCCTCGGTAACCGTTAGCGGGCCAAACCAGGTCCGCCTGGGAAGTACGATCAGCTTTACGGCTGCTGTCGTCAATCTCACCAACACTGCGGTGACCTGGCAAGTGGGTGGAATCGCAGGCGGCAATAATTCCATCGGCACCATCAATGCAACAGGCGTGTACACACCGCCGACTAGCCTGCCCGCGAATAATCCCGTTACAGTGACGGCGGTGAGCGTCGCATCGCCCTCGACATCGGGTTCTGCACAGGTCAACATTCTCAATCCCGTTCCGGTCGTCACGTCGGCCGCGGCAACGCTCGTTTCCGGCACAAGTTACGCGCTCAATGTAGTAGGCACGAGCTTCGTCGACGGCGCACAAATTCAGGTTGGCGGAACGAATGTAACCACGACCTTCGTCTCATCGACGGATCTGCAAGCAACGATCACTGTACCAAGCGGCACAACCACGCTGAGCGTCGCCGTTATCAATCCGAATCCAGGCAGCTCGGTGTCGAACTCTGCAACAGCGGCGGTTTCTCTTGCCTCGGTTACCGCAGCCGCGCGACTACTCGATCAGGCAACCTTCGGCCCCACGCTCACCGATATTCAAAATGTTCAAAACGTTGGAATCGACGCCTACATCACCAATCAGTTCAACACGCCCTACACGCCGCTGCCGAACATTCCAACGCCGCTTCCAGCGGTCTGTTTGACGGCAAATACGCCAACAGTGTGTGAGGAATCCGAGTGGTGGCAAGTGGCGCTTACCGGCAATGACCAGTTGCGTCAGCGCGTCGCTTTTGCACTGAGCGAGATATTTGTCATCTCCAGCGACTCGGTCAATGCAACGACCATAACCTACTACCACAACATGCTGGCGCAGGATGCTTTTACTAATTTCTACACCATCATGCACGATGTCTCGCTGTCGCCGGGCATGGGCGCTTATCTGAACATGCTTAACAGCGCCAAGGCGCCGGCTGGCCAGATTGCCAACGAGAACTACCCGCGCGAGCTGATGCAGTTATTTACCATCGGCCTTGACCTGCTCAACCAGGACGGATCGCTTCAACTCGATGGCAACGGGAATCCAATTCCGAACTATACCGAGGCCCAGGTGCAGGAGTTCGCCCGCGCATACACCGGTTGGACCTATGCCACTTCAACCGGCGGCGTGCCGACCAAGTTCCCCAACAACACGGCGAATTATCTGGCGCCCATGGTCGCGGTTGAGAGCGAGCACGACGGACCGCGAAGATGCTCCTGAATGGCACGGTGCTGCCCGCCGGCCAAACAGCTGAAGAGGACCTGCAACGGTGCGCTGACGAATATCTTCAACCACCCCAACGTGGGCCCGTTCGTTTGCAGGCAGCTAATCCAGCATCTTGTCACCAGCGACCCAAGTCCGGCCTATGTCTCGCGCATCTCCGCGGTCTTTGCCAACAATGGCAGCGGCGTGCGCGGCGATATGCAGGCCGTGATTCGCGCCATTCTGGAAGACCACTGAAGCCCGCGCTGGAGATACGAACCCCACCTACGACGGTGGCCATCTGCGCGAGCCGATGCTGTGGATCACGAACTTCCTCCGCGCCGTTGGTTTTACCAACACCGATCCCAATAGCTCTTACTATTCGCTGTCGAACTACTCCAACAATCTGAACCAGCGGCCTTATCGCTCCGGCAGTGTGTTCAACTTCTTCCCGCCCAGCTATGTCATTCCACAAACCACTTTGAACGCGCCGGAGTTCGATCTGGAGAACACCGCCTCGGCCATCCTGCGTCTTTCGCTTGCCGATGCCATGGTCAACAACAAGATCACCAGTTTCACAATTGACCTTAGCGCCACCGGCACACTGGGACAGATTGCTGCTGCCAGCCCGGCGAATCTGGTTGACACGCTCGGCACCATGTTCATGCATGGCCAGATGCCCACGCGATATGCGCACTGAAATCATCAACGCGATCAGTGGGCTCGGCACGGCGCAGCAGGTACGCGTGGCCACTTACCTCGTCATCACATCGTCGCAATACAAAGTCATGCACTAGAGCAGCGGCGTAATCAGTAGCCGAACTCGAAACAAGACTCAGCCCAAGGAGAGATTCCAATGAGAGCCAACCGGAGAAGTTTCATCAAGTATGCCAGCCTCGCGGCGGCCGGCAGCGCATTGGGGCTTCGTCCCTTTGGCGCGCTCAACGCACTCGCGCAGAGCGCCCCGCGGCTACAAGGCGCTGGTCTGCGTTTTTCTATTCGGCGGCAACGATGCTAACAATACGCTCATTCCTTTTGACACCACGGGCTACGGCAATTACTCGTCCATTGCGAGGCGATCTGGCGCTGGCGCAAAACACTCTGCTGCCGCTCACTCCTGCGCCCAACTTTGCCTTGAATCCCAACTCTGCCCGACATTCAAGCGCTTTTCAACAGCAACAATTGCGCATTCGTCGCCAATGTTGGAACGCTGGTCCAGCCGCTCACTCGCGCCGAATATCTGTCCGGCCAGACTGCGCCCACGAATCTTTTCTCCCATCCCGACCAGCAACTGGAGTGGCAAAACGCGGCCCAAAGCGCCGCCACGCCAACCGGATGGGCCGGCCGCATCGCCGATGTCGCTCGGAGCCAGCTACAACCAGGGCGCTTCCATCCCCATGATTACTTCCGTGGCCGGAGACACTTTGTTCTGCAACGGCACTTCGACCACACCGGTTTCCGTCTCGCCCGGCAATCTTGGCGGCGCCAGTTGCTCCGAGGGCTCCGAGTGCACTGCGCGCCAGGCCACCGCGCAGGCGCTGCTCACCCTGGACACCGGCTTCTCCCTGGTCCAGGCCGACGACTCCATCACAGCAAATGCCTATGCTTACGCCAAGACGCTCGCCGACGCGGTGCAATCCATCACCCCGCTGCAAACTGTCTTCCCGGCGAATAACGGTCTGGCCGCGCAACTCAAGCAGATTGCCCAGATCATTCAGGTGCGTCAGCGCACTCGGCGTGCAGCGCCAGATATTCTTCGCTGGCATCGGCAACTTCGACACCCACGCCGACCAACTCACATTGCAAAGCACTCTGCTTGCGGAGATTTCTCCAGCGCTTGCAGCGTTTTATAACGCAACCGTTGAACTGAACGTGGCCAGCGAGGTAACCACCTTCACCATGTCCGACTTCAGCCGCACCTTCCAGCCAAACTCAAACACATGGCAGCGATCACGCCTGGGGAGCGCACCACATCGTCATTGGCGGCGCCGTCAAGGGCGGCAAGATCTACGGAACCTATCCAACTCTCGCCCTGGGCGGCCCCGACGACTCCGGCTCAAATGGCCGCTGGGTTCCGTCGACGGCCAGCTCGCAGTATGCAGCCACGCTTGCCCAGTGGTTTGGCGTGCCGTCGCGGATCTGCCTGCCGTCCTACCTTCGATTGGCAGCTTCGCAACAAACAATCTGGGTTTCGTGTAAAGCAAGCCTTAGCACGCCCGAGTCATAGCCGCACCATGCTTGATCCCGCCCCGCACGTCTCGCCGAATGCCGCAAAACGAAGTTCAAGGGCGGGCTCTGCTTTAAGATCAATGCAGCGTGCAAACCATACGAGTAGAGACACCAACGGCAAAATATGACGTGATCGCGGGCAGCGGGCTGATTGAGACGCTGGCGCCGCGCATCGAGCGGGTTGCGGGCAGACTGCCGCGACGGGTTTTTGTGCTGACTTCGGCTCCGATCTGGGCGCTGTGGGGCGAGAGGCTGCTGGCTTCGTTTGCCGAGCCGCCGTGGTGCTGTTTCTTGAGCCGGGCGAGAAATACAAGACGCTGGCCAGCGTGGACAAATTGCTGCGCCAGATGGCGCAGGCCGGGGGGGATCGCGGATCGCTGCTGATTGCCTTTGGCGGCGGCATTGTGGGCGACGTGGGCGGATTTGTGGCCGCGATCTACATGCGCGGGATTCCTTACGTGCAGGTGCCGACTACATTTCTGGCGCAGGTGGACTCAAGCGTAGGCGGCAAGACGGGCGTGAACCTGCCTGAGGGCAAGAATCTAGTGGGCAGCTTCCATCATCCGCGCGGCGTGTTTGCCGATATTGGAGTGCTGGGCACGCTGCCTGATCGCGAGCTGCGCGCGGGGCTGATGGAGAGCGTGAAGGCGGGCATCATCCGCGACCGCGCGCTGGTGCGGTTCATGGAAGAGCACGCGGACGAAGTGCTGGGGCGCGACGCCAAGAGCGCTCGAGAAAGTGATTGCGGCATCAATTCGAATGAAGGCCGGGGTGGTGAATAAGGATGAGCGCGAGAGCGGCCTGCGGATGATTCTGAACCTGGGCCATACGGTGGGTCATGCGATTGAGCAGGTGACGCACTACAAGGCTCTGCTGCACGGCGAGGCGGTGGGATGGGGAATGGTGGCTGCGCTTTACCTGGCTCGGAAGCGGGGGACGATCAGCGCACACCAGTTCGAGCGTCTTGAGAACTTGATTTATCTCTATGGTCCTCTGCCTCCGCTGAAGTTGCGAGCGGCAAAAGTGGTTGCCGCGACAGGAGCCGATAAGAAAAATCTGGGCGGGGTTAGAAGGTTTGTGCTGCCGATTGGGATTGGCGATGCCGGAGTGGTAGAAGATGTGACTGCGGCGGAGCTAGAGGCCGCGATCGGTTACATGCTGGCGCGTGCCGGGAAGAAGCACAGTTAGATGACGACGCTTGGTGCCAGGCCGGCGGGTGCGGCAGATGAAGCAGGCGCGGCCCAGGCTGTGCGGCAGATGTTCGACCAGATTGCGCCGCGGTATGACCTGCTGAATCATGTTTTGTCGGCCAGCGTGGACAGGCTCTGGTGGTGGCAGACGGCGCGGCGATTCAAGACGATATTGGCCGATCCTGATGCGGCGGTACTCGACGTTTGCTGCGGGACAGGCCACATGACGATGGCGATGTTGAAGGGCCGGCCGAGCGGGGCCCGGCCGATTTTAGCAGCAGACTTTGCGCGAGGAATGCTGAGCCGCGCAGGACGAAGATTTGGCGCGCGCGCGAGCGATCGGAGCGCGCCGTTCGCAATAGCGATCGAAGCAGACGCGCTGCATCTGCCGCTGCGGTCGGCGTCGCTGGACTTGATCGTGACGGCTTTCGGCTTCAGAAATCTCGCCAACTATGAGGCTGGCCTGAAGGAGTTCAGTCGCGTGCTGAAGCCCGGAGGACAGTTGGGTATTCTGGACTTTGCCGAGCCCGGAGGTCTGATGGGAAAAGCGTATGCGGTCTATTTCCGGCACGTGCTGCCTGCGATTGGCCGCTTGGTCTGCGGCAAAGACGGCCCGTATCGCTATCTGCCCACTTCAGTGGGGAATTTTCCTTCCCCTGCAGAGATGCTGGAGCTGATGGGAGCTACAGGATATGCAGAAACCGCCTGGCGGCCGTACACATTTGGGATTGCGGGTTTGTATACGGGCAAGCGCAATGCATAAACGCGACGAGATCAATTTGAGTTTCTGAGAATCTAGTTGCGCAGGAGAGTAATGACTTCTACAGTATCCAGTCTGGCTGAGTTTTCCGCTAAGAAGCGGCGCGTGGCGCTTCACTCCATGGTGGCGGCTGCGGCAATGACGGTGCTGAAGCTGGCGGCCGGGCTGTTGTCGGGCTCGCTGGGCGTGCTGTCAGATGCGGCGCACTCGGGACTGGACTTGATGGGCGCCGGACTGACTTTTTTTTCGGTGCACGTGAGCGACAGGCCGCCTGACGAGGATCACACCTACGGTCACGGGAAGATCGAGAACCTTTCAGCGTTCCTCGAAACGGGGCTAATGGCCATCTCCTGCGCCTGGATTATTTATGAGGCGATGCATCGCGTCTTTAATCACGACGTGGTGCTTCGCCACTCGGTCTGGCCGGTACTGGTGCTGTTGACTTCAATCATTGTGGACTACTGGCGGTCTAAGCGGCTACGGGCAGTCGCCAAGCAGACAGGATCGCCAGCACTGGCTACCGACGCGTTTCACTTCGCATCCGACATCTGGTCGACGGTAGCGGTGCTATGCGGATTGAGCGCCAGCTGGGCGGGCGCGCTGCTCGGGATCGGCTGGCTGCGCTATGCTGACCCATTCGCCGCAGTGGTTGTCTCGCTGATGATTCTGCGCATGACGTTTTATCTGGGTCGCGAGAGCGTTTCCGTGCTCATGGACGAGGTTCCCGTGGAGACGCGGCGACGGCTGGTGCGCGAAGTGGAACAGGTAAAGGGAGTGCTCGAAGTAGAGCAGGCTCGGGTGCGGCGATCCGGGTCAGGCTATTTTGCTGACCTGACGCTGGCGCTTCCGAGGCGCTTCACGTTTGAGCACACCGGCGAGCTGGTGCGCGAGGCTACCGATGCTGCGCACCGCGCATTGCCGGATGCGGACGTAGTGATCCATACCGTGCCGCGCGAGGCCAGGGCGGAAAGCGTCTTCGATCGTGTGCGTGCGGTGGCCGCGCGCAACAACGTGAGCGTGCACGAACTGAGCGTTCAGTCGCACCGTGGACGCCTGCGGGTGGAACAGCATGTGGAACTCGACGAAACCTTGCCGCTGAAAACGGCGCACGAGTTTGTCTGCGCGTTAGAGGCGGAGATTCTGCGCGAGGCGCCGGAGATTGACGCAGTGCTGACGCATATTGAAAGCGAGCCGGCGACCATTGAGCAGCCTGAAGAGGCGGTGGAAGAGGATCGCAGGATCGAATCAGCTCTCAGAGCCGCGGCCAGGCAGTTCAAGGAAATTATTGATGTGCACGAAATCACTGTGGGTCGCGCCGGCGAACATATTTCGGTAAGTTGCCATTGCACTTTGCCGGACGATTTACCGATGCAGCGCGTCCACCTGGCAATTACCGAGCTTGAAGACCGCTTCAAGCTGGAGTGTCCCGAAGTCTATCGGGTGACGATTCATCCCGAGCCCGTGACGGATAACTTGCGATGAGTCGAGCTCAAGCAGGAGATGTGCATGATCGCGCACAGTGAATGGAAGGGCGGCAGGATTTACGAGGGGATTGCGGCGAACGGCAATTCGGTCTTCTTCGACGCCGATCCTGCGCACGCTCAAGGCCCGAGCCCTTTGGAGGCGGTCCTGATGGCGCTCTGTGCTTGCACGAGCGTGGATGTTGTTTCTATCTTGCAAAAGAAGCGTCAGAACCTTGAAGGATTAAGAGTGACGGCGACGGCGGAGCAGGCGACAACGCCTCCGCAAGTTTTTACGCAAATCAAACTGACCTACGCGGTCAGGGGAAATTTGAGTCGCAAGGCCGTCGAAGACGCGGTCGCACTATCGCAGAATACATATTGTCCGGTCTCGAAGATGTTGGGGAAAGCGGTGCAGATCGAGCACGAAATCGCTTTTGAAAGCGGAGAGCCGGAGCCATGACGAGCCGTCCGCTAGTCAATTTCTTCCAGATAGCCTCGCTGGTGATGGCGCTGGTCACTGTGGCGCTCCTTGCGGCCATTGCGACCATGCATTTCGCCATTCACGGCGCGGAAGTGCAGGTGCCCGAATTGAAGGGAATGACCGTACCCGATGCGCGCAGCGAAACTGCCGGATTGGGTCTTAGCCTGGACGTTGATAATCGCTATTACTCGGGAGACGTGGCAGCGGGGCACATTCTTTCGCAGTCGCCTGAGCCGGGAACGGTGGTGCGACGTGAATGGAAGGTACGCGTAGCGGAAAGCCTGGGGCCGCAAACGGTAGAAGTACCCGACATGGTTGGCAAAGAAGAGAGGGCGGCGGCACTTTCGCTGCGGCGTGCTGGGTTGGAATTGGGAGCGACTGTCCACCTCCCGTCCGGAGCAGCGGAGGGAACAGTGCTTGCGCAGGACCCGCCCCCACATGCTCAGGGTATTGCCCGGCCCAGCATCAACCTGCTGGTGGCCGCGCCGGACGACAGCCCTCCCGATGGGTACGTAATGCCTGAACTGGTGGGGTTGCCGGCGGGGAGCGCGCAGGCCCTGTTAACTAAGATGGGCATCAAGTCGACGATCGGCCTTGTGGACGTGACGGCGGCGCCGGTTGCCAGTAGAGGTTCGCCCTCGCTATTGCCTGCAAAGCCAGGCGCGGTTCTTGCGCAGGCCCCCATGGCAGGTTCGCGCGTGGATCAGAATGCGCTTGTAAAGCTGACGGTGGCAAAGTAGGCAGGTGATCGGGGGGCGGAGTCAATGGGATTGAAGGATGATATTGAGAGGGTCGCGCTGCAGGAACGCGAACTGCAGTTGCCGGCAGTGGACATGAAGTTTGCGTGGGAACTCGGCGCTCGATTGAGATCCCTCGCTGTGGAACGCGGTCTGGGAATTGTGATCGATGTGAGGCGGCTCGGCCAGCAGTTGTTCTACGCGGCGCTCGATGGAACTACGCCTGACAATGCAGAGTGGGTCCGTCGCAAGAGCAATGTGGTTGCTCGCTTTCATCGCAGTTCGTATGCCGTTGGCTTGAAAATGAAACTAATCGACGAGACTCTTCTCGAACGTTACGGGCTGCCGGTTGCAGATTTTGCGCCCCATGGAGGGTCGTTTCCGCTGGCGGTTGCAGGCACGGGCGTCGTGGGTAGCGTGACCGTCTCCGGGCTGGCGCAGCGAGACGATCACGAGCTCATCGTCGAGGTGCTTTGCTCCTTGCGGGGCTTAGATTATGCGCATCTGAAGCTTGGGCCGGAATAGCTTCTTAGCGAGTCAAAGACCAACAGACTCGGTCGATGCCTATCTCTCAAGCGACTCTCTCGATCAATGCGACGAAGAAGCCGTCGGTGTGAAATGCACCGGGGAGCAGGCGGAGCGCGCCATCCGGCGTAAGTGAGGCGGTTAGGCGTTCTGCACTGGAAGGGATCAAAATGCCATCGCGTTCCAGGGTTTCAATGCTGGTTGCAAGTGAAACCTGCCGTGCATTTGCAGTTTCTGCAAGAACGGTAGCGACCACATGCTCATTTTCTTCAGGTTCCAGCGAGCAAGTTGAGTAGACCACGCGGCCACCGGCGCGGACAGCGCGAAGGGCCGCGCGAAGAATGGAACGCTGCCGTTCTGCCTGACGGTCAAGATCGTCGATTCGAAGCCGGTGGCGGATCTCGGGATTGCGGCCCAATGTGCCGGTGCCGCTGCATGGAACATCGACAAGGGCGAGGTCGAATGCTGAACTCTCGTCGAGCATAGTCGCGTCGGCGAGGCGGCATTCAATTCTGTCGCCGAGTGGTTCAAGGCGCTCGCGCAACTGCTCGAAGCGCTGCGGACTGGACTCGCAGGCAAGGATGCGCGCCTTTAAATTGCGCTGGGCGAGTATGAGGGTCTTGTTGCCGGGCGCGGCGCAGGAATCGAGGATCCTTTTTCCTTCCTGATTCAGATTCGGGCTGCCGCAACTGGCAAGTTCAGCGATCAGCTGCGAGCCTTCATCCTGAATGCGCACCCGCCCTTGCGTGAACGCCGCGCTGCCGGTGACGTCGCCTGAGACTACGGTGCGAGCGACGGTGAGCAACTCACCGGGGCCGAGCTGAATGCCGCCCGATGCGAGTTCGTCGGCAACCGCAGGATCGTGAATGCGGACGGTCAGTGCCGGCTGGCTCTGGCCGTGGCGGCAAAGCGCGCGTGTCGCCTCAATGCCGTAGAAATTGGTCCATCGCTCGACCATCCAGGAGGGGTGGGCCTGGGCGAGCGCGAGGCTGGTTGCGGAATCCTCAGAAAAGCCAGCGGCGGGGGCACTGACCAATTTGCGCAAAACGGCATTGACCATGCTGGAAGCGAAACGATGACCGGCCTGCTTGGAGAGTTCAACGCTCTCATCAATCGCGGCGCGGGCGGGGATGCGATCCATGTGAAGTATTTGAAAGGCACCGAGCTGAAGAGCGATCATGACTTCAGGTTCGAGCCGTGCGTTGGGGTGTTTGAGCAGCGCCTGGAGTTGGTGGTTGAGGCGGATCTGCCAGCGAAGCACGCCGAGAACAAGAGCCGTGGCCAGATTACGATCTGGTGCAGAAAGAGCATCGACATCTTTGCCGCGAAGCAGATCGTCAGAGTGCGATTGGCTGCGTTCAACGGCTGTGAGAACGTCAAATGCAATTTTTCGTGAGGGTGAAATTTCTGACGAACGATTCTTCGGCGCTGTTTTTCCGCCCGGCCGGCGTGGGGCGATCATGCGCTTCTTGCCCCAAGCTTTGTGCCGGCAGCCAATGAGTTTCCGCGCAGAAACTCGGCTGCCTGGAGGCGCTTCTTGCCTTCGAGCTGCAGCTCTAGCAGTTCGAGCCATGTCTCTTCCGCGCAGGCAACAAACAGGCGATGGCTTTCGATGTGAAGGTAACCAGGTTCAAAGCCGGCGAAGTGCCGCGCACTGGAGACTTCCATGCGATGCACGATCAGCTTTTTGCCGTCGAGAGCGGTGAATGCGCCGGGCCAGGGTTGAAATCCGCGCCAGCGATTTGTTAAGCTCGATCGCGGTGCGAGCGGCAAAATCCATGCGACCATCTTCGCGATCGAGCAGCGGTGCGAACGTAGCGAAAGAGTGGTTCTGCGGCTGCGGCATGAATTGTTCCCGTCAGCGAGTCCGGCCAGGGTCTCGACCATCAGCGGCGCGCCCGCCTTGGCCAGCCGATTGAACAGGTCGACGGCAGTTTCATCTGGGCCAATTTCGATAGTCTGCTGCAGCAGAATGGGTCCGGTGTCGAGGCCCTCTTCAAGCAGCATGGTAGTGTTGCCGGTAAAGGCGTCGCCCATTGCGACGGCCCACTGGATGGGCGCCGCGCCGCGGTATTTCGGCAGCAGAGACCCATGCAGATTGATGCAGCCAAGCCGCGGCAGAGCCAGCATCCACGGCGGAATGATGCGCCCATAGGCAACCACGACAATCGCATCGGGCGCGATGGCCTCAAGCTGCGCGCGAAACTCGGCGTTGTTGCGGATTTTTTCCGGCTGCGTGACAGCGAAGACCGACCGCCAGGGCAGTCTGCTTCACCGGCGGCGCGGTTAGCTGCTGATTGCGGCCGGCGGGACGGTCTGGCTGCGAGACCACCAGCGCAATTTCGTGGCCTGCGGCGAGCAGTGCTTCAAGAGTTGGAACGGCGAACAGCGGAGTCCCGCAGAAGACGAGTTCTCAGCGTCGCGGCCATCGAGGCCTACCAGTCGCCTTCGCGCTGCATCTTGCGGATCTTGCGCAGATTCAGGTTGCGCTTCAGCGCGCTCATGCGGAAGATAAACAGCACGCCGTCGAGGTGGTCGATCTCATGCTGAAAGGCGCGCGCCAGCAAGTCGTCGCCATCCATCTCGAACCACTTGCCGTGCTCGTCCTGGGCGCGAATGCGAACCTTCGCCGCGCGCACAACCTTCTCGCGAATATCAGGAAAGCTCAGGCAGCCTTCCTCCTCGTAGAGCTTGCCCTCGCTTGAAAATGATCTCGGGATTGATGAGCACCAGTTTGTCTTTGGGGTCCTTGCCCATGCTGACGTCGATCACGGTGACGCGCTTGGACACGCCCACCTGCGGCGCTGCCAGCCCAATGCCCTGCGATTGGCGTAGGTGGTCTCAAACATAGTCGGCGACCAGCTTGCGCAGCTCGGCGTTGAATTCCGTGACCGGCTCGCCGGGCTGCGAGAGCACCGGCTCGGGATATTTCACAATCTTCAGAATCATTGCCGTCTGTCAAAATCTCCGTATCTGTTCGATGTATCCGTCGAAATTTCGTTTCATTTCCAGCAGCGAGTCGCCGCCGAACTTCTGCTGGGCCAGGCTGGCAACCGTGAGCGCCACCATGGCTTCAGCGGCCACGCCCGCCGCCGGCACAACGCAAATATCGCTGCGCTCGTAGCTGGCGCTGGTGGCCTCGCGGGTGTCAAAGCGCACCGACTCCAGCGGGCGGCGCAGCGTGGAGATCGGCTTCAGGTAGCCGCGCACCACGATGTCTTCGCCGTTCGAAACGCCGCCCTCAATGCCGCCGGCGTTGTTGTGCGGCGCGCGTGAAGCGGGTGGGCTTGCCGGTTTCTTCGGCCGCGTAATGAATCGGATCGTGAACCTTCGAGCCGAAGGACTCCGCGGCCGTGACGCCGCGGCCAATCTCGACGGCCTTCACGGCCTGCAGGCTCATCACCGACCAGGCGAGCAGGCCGTCGAGGCGCTCGTCCCAGTTGGCGTAGGTGCCCAGGCCGGCGGGCGCGCCGTGCACCACCACTTCAAAGACGCCGCCCACGGTGTCGCCGGTGCGCGAGACTTCCTCGACCTCTTCCTTCATGCGCGCTTCGGTGGCGGGATCGACGCAGCTGAGCATGACTTCGTCTTTGGCGGCGACGGCGACAATCTCTTCCCAGGTGGCCGCGCGATCGAGCTCGACGCGGCCCACGCGGATCACATGGCTCGCTACTTCAATGCCCAGGGCGCGCAGCAACAGCTTGGCGAAAGCGCCGGCGGCCACGCGCGCCGGTCGATTCGCGGGCCGAGGCGCGCTCCAGCACATAGCGCGCATCAGGGAAGTTGTATTTGAGCGCGCCGGCCAGGTCGGCGTGGCCGGGCCGCGGCGAAGCGACCGGCCTGATGCTTGGCCGGGTCGCCGGCTTCGACGGGCAGCTTCTCTTCCCAGTTCTTCCAGTCGCGATTGACGATCTCGATGGCGATGGGCGAGCCGATGGTTTTGCCGTGGCGCACGCCGGAGAGCACGTGGGCCTTGTCGGTTTCAATCTTCATGCGGCCGCCGCGGCCGTAGCCCTGCTGGCGACGCCACAGCTCGCGGTTGACGAAGTCGAGATCGACGGGACGCCGGCCGGAAGCCCGGAGATGAGCGCGATGAGGGCTTCGCCGTGGGATTCGCCGGCGGTTGAGAAGCGGATCATATTCTTTTGATTGTAACGGGGAAGGCAGGGAACAGGGGTCAGGGAATAGGGAACAGGGCTAATGTCTCGCAAGGCACATGTTTCCGTTGAGCACCGGTTTTGCTATTCCCTGTTCCCTGATCCCTGTTCCCTGCCTTACGATGGAGCGCATGAGCTACTTCCTCTTCAAGACCGAGCCCGAGGTCTATTCCTTCGACGATTTTCTGCGCGACAAGGAGACGATCTGGGATGGCGTGACCAACCCGACGGCCGTGAAGCACCTGCGCGAGATGAAGGCGGGGACGAAGTGGATCTTCTACCACACAGGCGATGAGCGGACAGCTGTGGGCACAGGGACCGTAGTCAGCGTGGACCCGAGCGACCCCAAGGTGCCGATGGTGAAGGTGAAGGCGGGCAAGCGGCTCAAGACGCCGAAGACGCTGGCCGCCATCAAGGCCGAGCCGCTGTTTGCCAGATCGCCGCTGGTGTTATCGGACGGCTCTCGGTGGTGCCGCTGACCGAGGAGCAGTGGGATTGGTTTTTGAGGTAAATGATTGGACCCCGGGAATCCCTGTTTTCGACCGAATCATAAATTATTCGTGGCGCTCCTCTGAACAGCACGAGCCGACGACCTTCGCTGGCTCCACATAGCCTTGCGTCGGATCGACAAAGTAGCCTTGACCGTAGTTATCGTGATGGCGAACCCAGGCCATGGTGTGCGCCAGTCCGCCTTCATCGCGGCCTCTTGGGCACATGGTCGAGGAAGTTATAGGCTCCGACAAAAATATCGAGGCCGCGTGCATAACTCGAATAAGCGTGGAAGATATTGCCGTTCGCGTCCTTTGAGAAGACGCTAAGTCCCGGTCCTTCTTCGCTGGGGAATTCCATCAACTGTAGTTGTAATACACCTTGCCTCTGGCCGCGTTCTTCCTCGGTGAACGACACGTGATAGTCGTAGTTGAAATCGCTGGCGAAGGAAGACACCCAGTGGAAATTTCCAGCCCATGCGCTTCTTGAAGGCTTCAATCTCTGCGATTGGCGCGCGTGAAACGACAGCCAAGGTCACATCGCGATTGGCTAAATGGATGGAGGGGCCGTCGAAGTGATCGGCGAGATATGAGCAACTCGTGCAGCCGTCGCTCCAACCGGGGCCGAACATGAAGTGATAGATCGATGAGCTGGCTGCGCCCATCGAAAAGGTCGGTCAGCGATTCCTTGCCCAGCGTACCGTCGAAAACATATTGCTTCTCGATCTTCTCCCAAGGCATCTCCCGGCGTTGCCGGCTTATCTCATCGCGCAGCCGGGTAAATTGCTTCTCCTTGGCAAGGAGTCCATGCGTGCCGCGAGCCACTCATCCTGCGATACCACCTCTTTGCTTCCTGATCTCACTTGCAATGCTAGCCATGGTGATCCTCCTTCGATGGGGTAATAGTGGGGACGTCATCTGCCGACATGCGAGTTACAACTTTGCTGATTACCAGTGCGGTCATGCCGCCGGTCGATACGGTAGCCGCGGCGATCCAAGCCGCGGTTGCCAAACATACTGGACACATGGAGATTTCCTCTTGTTCGCGACAGTGTTTATTTTGATTGCGGGTGTGAAGTTATCGGGCCTCTGCTGTCTTGCGAACCCGCTCCAGAATGTCTGCCCAGCCCTGTCCCACTCCGCCTCTATGGTCGTCCTGAATGAACCCGAACGCCGTGTGCCTGAATGCGATTTTTGTCACTCCGTCCACCTCGGTCAGACGATACTGCACATTGGAAACGAATGGATACGACGCGAACAGCGGACCGCAGATACTCAAGCAACATTGGCCGCTTGATAGCTTGCACATGGCCCCAGAAGTGGCCATTGTTGTCGCCCAGATCGCGATACCATCGGCCGCCGGGCCACGGTTCGATCTTCATCGGCATCGGTCTGCCTTCGCCACCTGTGTTGCCCGGTCCAATTTGTTCGAGCAGCGCATCGAACGTCACCTCCAGGGAGGCATGGACAAGAATTTCCTGGGTAATATTCAGCGTCAGATCTTCGATGGTTGTTGCTGTCGGACTCATGGCTTCTCCTTGGGGTTGTGAGGATTCGATGGATCGAGGCCGGAATTCAATTTGGACATCTGTTCCTCGGCCCGTTTCTTGATGCTCTGCAACTGTTGCTGCCAATAACGCTCAAACGTGCCCGCCCACTCATGCAAAGGGCGGATGGCCTCGGCGTTGGTTCGGTAGAACTTGTGGCGGCCATCGCAGCGGACTCGGACCAGGTCAACACTTCGCAGTACGCGAAGGTGCTTCGAGACAGACGGCTGATCGAGGCGCAAACTCGTCACGATCTCTCCAACCGGGCGCTCACGGAGTGCGAGAAAGCTCAGGATTTCTCGTCTACGTGGCTCGGCAATGGCGTTAAATGGGTCGGAGGTTGTGGCAGCTCTCGGCATGAATGCAAATTACATGCTCGTATGGGAATATGTCAAGGACTTATTTCCTGAATATGGTTGTTACTTGAAGGAAGTTAGATATGTGGTAAGATTTCCTTGTTTCCTTGTTTCCTTGAATGGAGGAACCATGCTGGCAAAATTGACAACTAAGAACCAGATCACGCTTCCCAAGGCTGTGATCACCCGGTTCGGCGGAGTGGAGTACTTCGACGTCAGTACAGACGGCTCCGCTATCCTGCTCAAGCCATTGCGGCCGAGCCGCCTGGATGATGTTCGCGCAAAGCTCGAACAACTTGGCATTACGGAGCAGGATGTTACAGACGCAATTGCCTGGGCTCGAAAAAACAGGTGAGTGCTATCGCCACAGCGAGAGTTGTCTTCGACACTAATGTCGTCCTCTCCGCGCTGCTGTTTACCCATGGCCGGTTAAGCTGGCTGGTTGACCATTTGCAAGCTAGTAATTGCGTACCGCTCGTTTCGCGCGCTACGGCAGCTGAGCTGACCAGAATCCTCGCGTACCCGAAGTTCCAGCTCTCGGTCGACGAGCAGTTTGAAGCTTTGGCCAGCTACATCCCTTTTTGCGAGGCAGTCGATATCGCGAAGTCATGTCCGGTTCTTTGCCGCGACCCAGAAGATCAGTCGCTTCTCGACCTTGCTCAAAGCGGCAGGGCCGACTTACTGGTGACGGGCGACAAAGACCTGCTGGCGCTGGTCGGGCAAACGGCATTTCTCATCGAAACTCCGGAAGCGTATCGCAGGAGAATCTTCGGAACTGAACGAGAGATCTAAGCAAACCGAATTCGCCCAGTCTCAATTAGTCCAAACCAAAGATGCGCGTTGGGACGCGCTCTCTATTCCTTGTCTTCTCCCAGCCAACGCTTCGTATTGAGCAACTGCCGATTATCCAGCGCCCAGACTTTGTTGTTAGCTCGTCGGCGCCTTTGCCTTCGCGAATGGACTTTTCGAATTCGCTGGAGACAGCTTGCATCTTGGCGTCCAGATCGTCGAGGAAGTTCAGCGCCAAACGCTTCGGGGATCATGGGCAGCTTGGGTGACCCGAATTCGAGCTTGCCGTGATGGCTGAGGATCAGGTGCAGGACCAGTGTCTTGAGCTTCGCGGGGAAATTGGGCAGGCTGTCCATGGTCTTCTCGGCCAGGGCCGCGCCGATCTGGATGTGCCCGAGCAGACTCCCTTCAACGGTGTATTCGAAGCCGATCTCCCAACTGAGCTCGCGGACCTTGCCGATGTCATGCAGGATCACGCCGGTGAGAAGCAGGTCGCGGTCGAGGAGCGGGTAATGAGGGGCGACGCGGTCGGCGAGGGTGCAGAGGCTGACGACGTGCTCCAGCAAGCCGCCCAGCCAGGCGTGATGAAGCTGCTTGGCGGCGGGTGCTTCGCGGTAGGCTTGCGCCAGCGCCGGATCGCCAGCAACGTAGTGAGCAACAGCTTGAGATCGGGGTTGGCGATGCTATCGACGAAGCCGACGAAGCTGCCGCCAGAGCGTGGCGACGTCGTAAATGGTCGATGGCAGCAGATCGGTCTTGTCGACTTCGAGGGCTGAGCGACCGGAGCTGGTCGATCTTCATCTGCAGGCGGTCGTCGAAGCGGGACGCGCTGCCGCGCGCCTTGACGACGTCGCCCTGGTCGAAGTCCTTGGCAATGCGCGGGTCGCCAGCTCCCAGACGCGGCCCTCAAGCTGGCCTGTCTTGTCGCCAAGAATCAGGTTCAGATAAGGTTTGTTAGTTTTTGTGGTGCGCTGCTGCTTAGCCAAAACGAGGAAGAAGCCGTCGAAGGGCTTGCCTTCGTCAAAGTTGGCCAGATCGGCAATGTAGATGTCTTTCATTCTGCCCAGAAGCTTAACGCATACGACCGATCTTGCCAAAAAAGCAACCCGGGCCTGGAATTAAAGTTCCAGGCCCGTCGCGTTTACAGGTTCGGCTGAAATCTTCCTGAGTGCTTACTGCTGTGGCGCAGGAGCGGAAGGTGGAATCTGAGGCGCAGGCGCTCCGGGCACTTGAGGCGCAGGCGTCATCTCCGGTGCTGGCTTCGCATTGTCTTCCTTGCTCTTGTTGCTCAGGCGCGTCTTTTCGGCTTCGGTTGTTTTCTTTTTCTTCTTCTTGCTAGCCGTATCGCCGGCCAGTCCCAGCGGGGCGGCCTGAGTTTGGCGGTCGGCCACTTCAGCGGCGTCGGGCGCGGCAGGTGCAAGCTTGTCCGGCCGCGGTCCTTTAGCTTTGGGCTGCTTGAGCTGGGTGGCGCGCTGGCTGAAGCGAGTCTTCTCGGTCGGCCTCGCTTTTGTCTCGAGCGGATTAACGGGCTCGTCCGCCGCAGCTTGTTCAACAGCGCCGGCATCCTCGGTTTTGGCCGGAGTAGCCGCCGCCGGCAGCGTATTGACCGGAGCTTTGCCGTATCGAATCTTTTCCTTCTTGCCCGGCTTTTGCGAGGTCAAGCTGGCGTTCTTCTTGGTGGCGGTGGGCGGTGCGGCAGTTTCAGCCACCGCAGCAGGCGCTGATCCGGACTTCTGCCGGAAGGTGCGGGTGGACTCGCGGAATCGTGTACGCTCGATCTTCTTTTTCTTCTTGGGCGTGGGCGGAGTGTAGGCGCTATAGATAGGCTTAGTCTCTTTTGGGCTGGCGCCGGAATCTACATACCCCGGTTTGATGTCAATATAAGCCTGCTCGCGCATCGTGGTCTGAAAATCGCGTATGGCCGGTTCCATGCGGGCGTTGTAGAAGGCATCTTCAACCTGCTGCTCGACGTCCTTCAACGGCGGAACGCCCCCGGGATTGTGATCCACGACCTTGAAGATGATGTAGCCCTGGCGGGTGCGAATCGGCTCAGTAATATCGCCGGTTTTGAGGGAAAAGGTTGCATCCTCAAGAACTTTGGCCATTTTGCCGCGCTGGAATTGGCCCAGGTCGCCACCCTCAGCAGCCGTTGTGCCGTCGCTGAAGCTGCGCGCCAACTGGGCAAAGTCGCCGCCGGAGTGGAGCTTTGCTTCAATGTCGTCGGCCTTGGCCTTGGCCGCGGCCAGGGCTGCCGGATCGTCCGCTGGGGCTGCGCCGGGCATGGTCGGGGTAAGCGGCGAAGGAGCCACCGCTACCAAAATCTCGCTCAGCGTTACGCTCTCCGGTTTGGCATATTCCTGTGCATGAGCTTCGTAGTAGCGCTGCAACTCGCCAGGCGTGAATTGAACCTTGCGGCCTACCTGGTCGCGCAGCACCTCTTGACTGACAATGTTGTTGCGGATGTTGGCTTTGAAGTCTTCAAACGAAACGCCCTGATCCCTGGCAGCCTTTTCCAGGTCCTCAAGGGTCTCAAGGTTATATTGCTTTCGGATCTCATTGAGCCGGTTGATCAGTTCGGTCTCACCGGTCATGCCGAGTTCCTTGCCCTTGGAGAGCAGTAGCTGCTGGTCGATGAGGTTGCGCAGCAGATCGTTATGGGCCTCGGAGATTTGCTGCATGGTGGCGCCATGCTGCCGCATCTCGCCGTCAAGTTCCTTCATCGCACGGTCATAATCGGAGGTTGTAATGATCTGATCGTTCACGCGAGCGACAATATCTTCTACTGCATTACCGCCGTATGGGCTCTCCGGCGCGGCGGGACGCGTCTGCGCCAGAGTCGAACTTGCGAGCAGCAGCGTGGCGAACACGAAAGCCGCGGGATTGCGAAAAAGTCTCTGAGTCATAAGGTTGGGCACGGCAGGGGTCAGTTGCTCAATCCCTGAGGTATAGACGTCATTGTAAATGGCTGGGCAGCAGAAGCGCGATTCCTCAAGGGAAACCAGACCTGAACCGACTCGAATAATGCTCGACTGCAACCGAAAGAGCTGCGCCAACGTCAAAACAGAGGGGTGGTATACTCCTAGCTAAGACGGCTCCGCCAGGGCCTTTTGAGCGACTTCCCAGCTCTCTCAGCCTTGCCGATTTCGGGCAAGGTTCGTTTTTTATGAGAAACCGTCTAACCGCTAGTGGTGAGCCGGGAATCTGTAACTGGGAGGACTCAGCCATGCACTCGCAGCAATCGCCGTTCGGAGGTTCGTTCCGTTTATGACTCACCGTGCCCGCCGCGCACTTTTTGCCGTTGTTCTATTCTTCGCCGTCTGCGCCGTTGCAGGCACTGTCCTGCAGCGCAGGGTGGGTGCCCAGTCTTCGACCGACGAAAGCCAGCTTCGCGACAGCCTCAAGTCGTTCTCCAATGTGTACGCAATCGTAGAGCAGAACTACGCAGAACCCATCGAGGGCGACAAGGCCGACATTGCAATCTACGATGGTGCGATTCCCGGCATGTTGCGGGTTCTTGACCCGCACTCGAATTTTTACGATCCCAAGGCCTACGCGCGGATGCGCGAGGAGCAGCACGGGCGCTACTACGGGGTCGGCATGACCATCCAGCAGCCGGTAGCCGGAGGCAAAGTCTATGTCGTGTTTCCAATGGAAGGCGCGCCGGCGTTCAAGGCGGGTATTCATCCCGGCGACGTGATTTCCGCAGTGGATGGGAAGAACACAGACGGCATGACCTCAGACCAGGTGGCCAAGGCGCTCAAGGGGCCCAAGGGCACGCACGTGCAGGTAGCCATGAACCGCGTAGGCGAAGCAAAGCCGTTGAACTTCGACCTGGTGCGCGACGAAATTCCCAATCCCTCAGTAGACCTGGCATTTGAAATTCGGCCCGGCGTCGGCTACATCCACTTGAAGCAATTTCAGGAGACGACTGCGCAGGAAGTCAATGACGCCATCGACGGCTTCCCCAATTTGAAAGGTCTGATCTTTGACCTTCGGGGCAACCCTGGCGGCCTGCTGAGCCAGGCTGTGGATGTGTGCGATCACCTGCTGGCCAAGGGTCAGAACATCGTTTCGCAACGCGGGCGCGCGTATCCCGACGTGAACTACACGGCCCAGCATGGCAACGATGGGCGCACCTTCCCCATTGTTGTGCTGGTGAACCGCAATACAGCATCAGCGGCGGAGATTGTGAGTGGCGCTTTGCAAGACCACGATCGCGCGCTGATTGTGGGAGAGACCACCTTCGGCAAGGGACTTGTGCAGACGGTCTACAACCTGAGCGAGAACACTGGCCTGGCGCTGACGACCTATCACTACTACACACCGTCAGGACGTCTTATCCAGCGCAATTACGAAGGCGTTTCTCTCTACGACTACTACTACAACCACGCCGGGGCGCTGCCCTCGAATTCGACCAATCAGGAAGTCAAGCTCACTGACTCCGGACGCACGGTCTATGGCGGCGGCGGCATTACTCCGGATGAAAAGATCGAAGCCCCCAAGAGCAGCCACTTCGAGGACGAGTTGGCCTACCGGGATGTGTTCTTCCAGTTTGCGCCGATTTACGTATCGAAGCACACGGTGGACAAGAACTTCCAGGTTGACGACGCGGTGCTCGGCGAGTTCAAGCAGTACTTGACCAGTCAGAGCATCCCCTTCACCGAAGCAGACATCACTGCTTCGGTGGATTGGTTGAAGATGAGCATCAAAGACAAAATCGTAACCATTGAGGAAGGGCAGTTGGACGGTCTGCGCATCCGCGCCGATTGGGACCCGGAGATTCAGAAGGCGCTCACGTTTCTGCCCGAGGCACAGGCGCTTGAAGACAATGCGCACAAGGTGCTGACGGAGAAAGCGGAAGCGCGAAACACAGCGCAGTAATCGATCCGTCAGGCAAATTGGAGAGGCCGTCCGTGAGGGGCGGCCTTTTTTGCGTGTGCTGCAATTTCTGTGCGAGCCAGGCAGCGAGCCAGCCGGGCAACAAGTCGGTTCCAGAATATGCGCCGCGAAGATCTTGTTGCTGGAGATATCGACAGTCTACTTCTTCGGAATAGTAAGCTCCACGCCTTCGCCAACCTTGTGAATCTCTGCAAAGCTGCGCTGATTGATTCCGAGCGAGAGCCGCCCGCGTGAGTCGATGTAGAAAAGCTCGTTGCCGACCGGCACATCGCTGAACGTCTTCACGAACGGAATAACGTAGCGCTTGCCGTCGAGCGCGACGGGAACCTGATCGCCGATCTTATAGCCGAGTTGTGCGAAGGTTTCCCTCGGCACGTTGAGCACGAGGTTGCCGAATGGCCCGTCTGTACCGATGACCTGTCCGTGCAGGCCGGTCGCGTCAATGGTCGCACTTTTCAGATCGAGCCGCACGAGTTTGCTCACGTCGAGAGCGGGACCGGCCTGCGTCCAGTCGTCGCCTCGCGCGGCATGGGCGCCCGCTGGCGAAAAAATGTCGCGTCCATGAAATGTGGAGGAGATTCCGGAGCCGATCATCCAGGCCGGGTTGGTAATCTCGCGAGCTTCGACGATGCCGTCGCGATCCTGGATGAGCGTAAGCAGGCCGTTGTCTGGCAAAACAAACAACTGGCCAACACGCGATTTGGCGATGATAGCCTTGCGCTTGGAACCGACGGTGGGATCGATGACCACGACGAAGACCGCGTCCTTGGGAAAGTACGGCGCTGAGCCGGCAAGAAAACGCGCGCCCATGGCGATGTTGTAAGGCTCAGACTGATGCGTGATGTCGATGATGCGCACGCCTGGAGCAACCCCGTCCATGACTGCCTTGCAGATGCCTACCGCATCGTCTTTGACGTCGAAGTCGGTCATGAAGCCGATGACCTTTGTTTCCCGTTGCGCTGACGATTGCTGTTGCGCTGACGCTGCGAAGCCAAGCATTACCGTCATGGCCATCGCAATCAGAATTCTCATTGACCTTTTCACGCGAGCGACCTCCTCGTTTTCTTCCATGGTATCGCTTACGGGCGCAAATCGCTTTGCCGCTGAATGGAACTCGGTTACCATCGCAGTCAATGATAATTCCTCCGCGAATCTCCGCTTGCTTGCTGATTGCATTCGCCGTTGCGACCACGGCCCCCGCAAAGACCCGGCCGATCGCGGTGAAGGTCGTTGTCGTAACCATGTTCGAGGTGGGCGCTGACACAGGCGATGCACCGGGCGAACTGCAGTACTGGGTCGAGCGCGATCATCTGGACCGGGTCTATCCACTAGCCAGCGGTTACCATGCCGTGCGCATGAATGGCGACGGCGAAATGGCGGTGCTGACCGGGCAGGGAACGGCACACGCGGTCGTGACCATCATGGCGCTCGGTCTCGATCCGCGCTTCGACCTGAGCCACGCTTATTGGATCGTTGCCGGCATTGCGGGAGGAAGTCCGGATCGAGTCTCACTTGGGTCTGCGGTGTGGGCGCGGTGGGTCGTGGACGGAGACCTGGGCTACGAAATTGATGCGCGCGAGATTCCGCCGGATTGGTCGACGGGCTATTTGCCGCTGCGTAAGTCTCGGCCGTTTGAAGCGCCAGCCGCTCCGCTCGAGGGCCAGGCGTATGAACTCAACCGCAGGCTCGCGGAGTGGGCTTTCAATTTGACCAGGGAGACGCCGCTCGCAGACTCGGACCATCTGAAAGAGATTCGCGGCAACTACGATGCGGCTGCTGCGCAGAAGCCTCCGTATGTGACTATGGGCGATGAGCTCTCATCTTCAACCTATTGGCATGGCAAGCTCTTCGATGCGTGGGCCTCGAAGTGGGTTCCTTACTTCACCAATGGCCAGGGAGAATTTGCGACCACCGCCATGGAAGATACCGGCACCTTGCAGTCGTTACAGTTTCTTGCCAACGCGGGCAAAGTGGACTGGCACAGGATTCTTGTTCTGCGTACGGTAAGCAACTTCGATCGACAGCCGCGCGGCATGACGGCGGCTGAAAGTCTCGCCACTCAGCGCATCGGTAGCTACGGCGCATATTTGCCTTCGCTAGAAGCCGCATACACGGTTGGTCATGCAGTTGTGAATGAGTTGCTGACGCACTGGTCAAAGTATGAGCAGGCGGTGATCGGCGCGGATCAGGCTGGCCCGGAAAAACCATAGCAATCACCGCTCTGTTTCTCGCCGTGCGCCGGCTATGGTCAGAGCTGCCATCTGCCGGGAGATTCAAACTGTGCGGTCCTGCGTGCGGTTGCGCTATGCTCGAATAATGAGCCCGGATTTTGAAATTCGTCTTGCGACGCGAGGCGATGCCGAAGTGATTGCCAGGCATCGTGGGCTCATGTTTTTAAACATGGGGAAAGTTTCTACGGACGAGAGCGAACAGATTCGCACTGCTACGGAACCTCATATTCGGAAATTGCTGGAGACGAACCGGTACGTCGGGTGGTTGGTAACAAAAGACGAAGACATTGTGGCCGGAGGAGGCATTTATCTTCGCGAGCTGCTTCCGATTCCAGGCTGCTGTCGATTGGGACGCTGGGCTTACATTGCGAATATCTATACCGAAGAGGCGCATCGAAGGCAGGGACTGGCTCGTTTTGTCATGGCCGCAATCCTCCGATGGTGCGAAGACAACGGCATCGATCAAATTACGCTCGCTGCGTCCGATGCGGGAAGACCACTCTACGAGTCATTGGGCTTTGTCCCCACTGCGGATATGAGATTGCCGCACCAGCACCCATGAATCGATCATGTCCTTCACACCATGGAGTCCCAAATCCTGCCCGAAGTACCGCCGAGCCTGAATCAGCCTCACCCTGTTGCTCCGCGCATGACCTTGGCGGATGTGCCCCGGACAGTGCAGAATGCTTGAGTTAACCAAATCCATTCTGGATTGCATTCAACGCCGCAATACCGTCGGGGGCGCTGGTGTGCGGTCGTCAGGAAGCCTCAATGCATTCTGTCTGGTTCGGCGAGTTTATGGGTACGCTGGTTCTGGTGTTGTTGGGCAACGGCGTGAATGCCGGAGTAACGCTGCGCAAGTCCTATGCCGCAGACTCAGGGTGGATGGTGATTGCGTCAGGATGGGCATTGGCCGTGCTGTGTGGGGTGCTGGTGGCGCAGGCCTTCGGTAGCCCGGGCGCCAACCTCAATCCGGCGATCACTCTGGCCAGCGCGGTGAACAGTGGCGACTACTCCCAGTTGCTGCGCATGTGGCCGGCACAGTTGCTGGGCGCTATGGCCGGTGCGGCGCTGGTGGTTCTGCACTATGGTCCACACTGGAAGCTCACGCCAGGCCCTGTCGACAAGCTGGGCGTGTTCTGCACCAACGCCGCAGTGCGCAGCCCGATGTTCAACCTATTCAGCGAGGCTCTCGGCACGGCAGTGCTGGTAGTGGTGGCCGCCTCTATCGGCTCACACGGCGTCTCAGCCACCGGACCTGCGCCTGCTCTGGCACCTTGGCTCGTTGCAAGCCTGGTGTGGGGCATCGGCCTTTCTCTTGGCGGGACGACTGGATACGCAATCAATCCCGCGCGCGATCTTGGTCCGCGTCTCGTTCATTGGCTGTTGCCGATTCCCGGCAAGGGCGGATCGAACTGGCGCTATGCGCCGATTCCGATTGTTGGCGATCTTGCAGGTGCGGCGCTGGCGGGTTTGCTGGTGCACTACGCGCATTTGTAAATTGATGGAGACGATCCATGGATGCCCCCGGTCTCGCATTTGAGACCGGGGATAGTTCCAATCCGCACGGTCACGACGCGAGGAGCTCTACTCCAAAAACGAAGCCACCACCGCCAGTGCGGCGATGGCCGCCGTCTCCGCGCGAAGAATGCGCGGTCCCAGCGATACGGCGCGCCAGCCATTGGCATCGAAGAGCGCTTCTTCCTCGGGCGCCCATCCGCCCTCAGGGCCGATGGCGATCTCAAGTGTGGGCATCTCCTGCTCCTGCCGCTGCTATTGCTTCATCAATGGCGTCGCGCAGAGTGGTGGTGCGCTCCTGCTCGGCAAGCACAATACGTGTAGCGGTCACGAGACGGGCGTAGTTGCGGAAGCCGCGCGTACACGGCTGAGCCAGCGGAGCCGGATCATGGATCATCGGCACATCGGAGCGGCGCGACTGTTGAGCGGCTTCATGCGCGATGCGGCGCCAACGTTCGGCGCGCTTGCTCAGCCGCGAGCGCCAGATGCTTCTCGGTCCGTCGCGCAATCACCGGCGCTAATTGCGGCAACGCCAAGCTCAGTAGCCTTCTCAATGGCCCACTCCATGCGATCAAATTTATAGATGGACAGACCAACGTAACGGGCAGCGCCGGATCGGCCTGCACCTCGGCAATAAGATTGAAGCGGACCTCGATGGGAGTCGACCGCAGCCACCTCGGCATGAAAGACGTGGCCGCCCGCAACCACATCAGCTTCCATGCCCGGCTCGCACGCAGCACACGCGCCATGTGTTCAGCCTGTGCGCCAACGATTGTGGCGGTGGCTTCGTCCCAATGTTCGGCAATCCAGCGTCGTCTTGTCATGATGGTTTTTTCAAGCGCGTTCTCTAATTCTCAAATTCTATTCCATCCGCATAAACACCCATAAACACTGAGGGGGACGCTTTGAAGCGTCCCCCTCGAGTGTTGCCTTGTTGTTGGTTGACCGCTACTTCTTTTTTGCGGCCTTCTTAGCGGGCGCCTTCTTGGCGGCTGCCTTCTTTGCGGGTGCCTTTTTCGCTGCCTTCTTGGTTGCCATTTTTGCCTATTCTCCCTGTTCGATGGTTTGCATCATTCCTGCAATCCATTTATTGCAGTTGAAGAATGTATAGATTCATAGAACATAAGTGTCAAAGCAATACTGGAAACTGAACGAAGGCGTGGTAAAATATTAC
>CAVVXR010000019.1:0-83302 GCA_963752215.1 uncultured Acidobacteriaceae bacterium
AAGATTCCAGCAATCGCCAAAACTCCTACAGTGGTCACGGAAAACGTTACCGGAAGCTTTTTCCATAAGCCACCCATCTTGCGCATATCCTGTTCGCCGCCGATAGCGTGGATCACTGAGCCGGCCGCAAGAAATAGCAGAGCCTTGAAGAACGCGTGGGTCACCAGGTGGAAGATGGCTGCTGAGTAAGCCGCAACGCCGCAGCCGAGAAACATGTAGCCAAGCTGCGAGATGGTGGAGTAGGCCAGCACGCGCTTGATGTCGTTTTGAACGAGTGCGATGGTAGCGGCAAAGAGAGCAGTGGCTGCGCCGACGAAGGCGACTACGCCGAGCGCAAACGGCGAGTGGTCGAACAGGACATGAGTGCGCGCGATCATGTAAACGCCGGCGGTGACCATGGTGGCGGCGTGGATGAGCGCGGAGACAGGCGTGGGGCCTTCCATCGCGTCGGGCAGCCAGATATAAAGAGGCAATTGAGCGATTTTCCGGTTGCGCCAAGCAGCAGGCAAAGAGCAGTCGCGGTGAGGACGCCGCCCGTCCAGCCGGGATTTGCGGTCAGCTTCGCGGCGATCTCGCTGAAGGTGAGCGTGCCGAAGTTGGCCAGCAGCAGAAACATGCCAATCAGGAAGCCGAAGTCGCCGATGCGGTTGACGATGAATGCCTTCTTGCCCGCGTCGGCTGCCGAGGTCTTCTTGAAGTAGAAGCCGATCAGCAGGTATGAGGCCAGACCCACACCCTCCCAGCCAACAAACATCAGAAGCGCATTGCCGGCCAGCACCAGCACGGTCATGAAAAACAGGAACAGATTCAGGTAGCTGAAGTAGCGCGCATAGCCTTCTTCATCGTGCCATGTAGCCGACGGAGTAGATGTGGATCAGGAAGCCGACGCCGGTGATGACCAGCAGCATGACGAGCGAGAGCTGGTCGAGGACGAAGCTGAAGTCGATTTGCAGCGTGCCGACGTTAATCCAATGGCCGAAAATGACTTCGATATAGGAAGCGAAAGACAAATGCGGGATCGGCGCTTTCCCATTCCAGCTCCTCAGCTGCATCGGAGTGGCCGCAAGAAAAGCATCGCCAAGCACAAATGCAAGCGCTGCCAGCGGAGCCAGTAAGCGCGACCGCAGTCACGAGCGCCTTTGGCAGCCGCCTGCCAAGCAGTCCGTTGATCAGAAATCCCGCGAACGGCAAACAGCGGAATCAGCCAGAGATTTGGAACAGGTCCATTCATAGTTTCATCAGGTCGATACGGTCGACGGCCAAGGTTGCGCGGGCGCGGAAGACGGCAATAATGATGGCGAGTCCCACGGCAGCCTCCGCCGCGGCCACCATCATCACAAAGAAGACAAAGATCTGCCCCTTCACCGCATGCCACTGGTGCGCGAAGGTCACAAACGAAAGATTGACGGCGTTGAGCATCAGCTCAATGGACATGAAAACAGTAATCAGATTGCGCTTGATGAGGAAGCCCACAACGCCCAGCGAAAACAGCGCCGCGCTCAGCAGCAGATACCAGGAGAGGGGAACATCCTGAGAGAAGAAGAGTTCATTTGCCGGCCGTCCTTTCTCGGCTTCGCATCGGCGATCTCCGTGGCCATGGCGGGCCAGCGCAACCGCGCCAAGAATGGCAATGAGGATCGAGCACCGATGTGACTTCGAAGGGCAGCAGCAGTTCGTGAAAGAGCACGCGGCTCAGGTCTTCCGTGGTAGTGATGCCGTCGCTCAGCTGACGCCACGCCGAGCCCTGCGCGCTGAAGAATGACGGTGGCGAGCACGGCCAGAATGGCCACCACGGCAGGAAAGCCGACGGCGCGCCGCGCGGCTGCCCAGGGTGCGCTCTTCACGGCCTGCGTTCAGCAGCATCACGACAAACGTGAACAGCACCATGATCGCGCCGGCATAGACGATGACCTGCGCGGCGGCCAGAAACTCCGCGCCAAGCAGCAGATAAAGCACGGCCAGCGAGGTCATCACCACGATCAGCGAGAGGGCGCTGTTGATGGGATGGCTCTGGAGCAGCAGATTGATGGCCCCGGCCAGGCAGAATCCGGCAAAAAGGAAAAACAGAATCAGGTGCATCGTTCCCTGGCGTACAGGGTCCTTGAAAAGGGCCAGGCAGAGAAGACCGGCCGGTTAGGGGGAAGGACGAGTGGAAAGCGAAGGCAAGCCAAACTTCACTGCGAAATCCTTCCCGATTGTAAATCAGCGATAGGCAAGCCAGAGGCTTGTTCCCACAATGTTGAGGATGGCCAGCGGCATCAGAAGCGCCAGCCAAAGTTCATAAGCTGGTCATAGCGGAAGCGCGGCAGCGTTCCGCGCACCCAGACATAGAGAAACAGGAAGCAGAACACCTTGAAGACAAACCAGAAGATCGGGAAACAGCGCGTGGACGAAGACATTCTCCGGCGGCGGAATCAGGTCGCCGAAGGGGCTGGTCCAGCCGCCCAGAAACAGCAGCGTGGCCACGCAGCCCACGTTGATCATGTTGGCGTATTCGGCCATGAAAAACATGGCGAACTTCATCGAGCTGTACTCGGTGTGATAGCCGCCGGTCAGCTCGCTTTCTGCTTCAGGCAAATCGAAGGGCGAGCGATTGGTCTCGGCATAGGCGGCCGTCAGGTAGATGAAGAATGCAACAAACTGGAAGCCGCCAAAGATGTTCCAGGTCAGGCATCCCTTGGTGGCCTGCTGCTCGACGATGACGCGCAGATTGAGCGAGCCGGCGCGCAGCACAACGCCGACCAGCGAAAGCCCCAGCGCCAGCTCGTAGCTGATCAACTGCGCGGAAGAGCGGAGCGAGCCGAGCAGCGAGTATTTGTTGTTCGACGACCAGCCGGCCAGCGCAATGCCGTAAACGCCGATCGACGTGATGCCGAGAATGACCAGCAGGCCGATGTTGACGTTGGCGATTTCAAACAGATCGAAGCCGTGCGGCCCAATCTTCGGTTCGCCAAACGGCACCACGGCGATGGAGATCAGCGCGCAGCCGAGCGCAATGATGGGCGCAAGCAGATAGAGCGGCCTGTAGACGCCGGTCGGAATCAGGTCTTCTTTGAGGAAGGACTTGGCTCCGTCGACCAGCGGCTGCAACAGGCCAAAGGGGCCAACGCGGCTGGGCCCCCAGCGGTTCTGGATGCGGCCCACCAGCTTGCGCTCCAGCAGCACGGTGTAGGCGACGCCCATCAGCATCACCACCGTGACCACGGCCACTTTGAGCAGGCTCCAAAGGAAAAATTGCTAAAATCGTCACTTGCCTTCAGCCTCTTGTTTCTAGTGCTTGTCATCCTGAGCGAAGCGCAGCGGAGTCGAAGGATCTGCGGTCTGCTTCTTCGCTCATGCGTCTTCAAAACCCACGTCTGACAATGTCAATCTGCTGCGGTCTCCGCTACTTCGTGCGCCTGGTGCTGTTGGAGTTCGTTGAGCGCCGTGCTGTAGCGTCCCAGCGTTCCCGAGGTGAACAAGGTGTCGTGCGCCGGAACCACCGACTTCGCTAGGCGCCGATACCGGAACAACGCTGAGACGGGCACGAATCCGGGCTCGGTGTGCACATCGTTGCCGCCGAACAGATTGATGCGGTCCAACTCGTAGCCTGGAACCAGCCGCTCGATTTCGTCGAGCACGGCCAGCGGATCGAAGGGGCTGAGCCGGGGTTCGAGATTGTTGGCTGCAAGCCACACGGCGTGACGGTCAGCCTCGCCCGACTGCGCGCCGCGCGACTGGCCCAGATCGGCCGTCACTCCACCTTTGCCGAACGGCACCAGGGCCTTGACATCCGCGCCCATGCTGCCGGCCAGGCGCACCAGAATTTCAAAGTCCGGCTTCACGCCTGCGCGGTCGCGCGGCCTTCTTCACCAGTTGCACATCGCCGAAGGTGTTGGTGACGGTGCCGGATTTTTCGTAAAGGCTGGCGGCGGAAACACAACGTCGGCCAGCGCCGCGGTCTCGGTGAGGAAAAGATCCTGAACAATAACGAATGTGTTCTTCGAAGAGCGTTCAGGGTCGATGCCTAGCTTGCGGCAGATCGGATTGGCGCCAACGATGAGTAATGCGCCCAGTTCGCCTTGTCGCGCGCGGCAAGCATTTCGGCAGCGTCTTGCCGGGTGCTGCGGGCAGACCCGGATATTCGGCGAACGCGCCGGGAGATGTCACGGGCACGTAGCCGGGAAGCAGATCAGGGAAGAGGCCCATGTCGGCCGCGCCGCGCGAGTTGGAGTGGTCGCCGAGATAGGCGAAGCGAGACGATTGCCGCGCTTCAGGCCCCAGCTCAACCAAGCTCGGCAACGTCCTGCCCGCGAAACTCCTCGCCAAAAATGATGACGAGCGATTCTTCGGCCAGCACGGCCTTGCGAAATCAGTCGTCGCTGCGATCGAGAATCGCCGGCAGATCCTTGTAGCCATCGGGCGGCAGGCCTTGCGTGGCCTTGGCCTGGCGCTCAAGCTTGATGGGCTCGGAGTTTGCGACATAGAGCCGGGCGCGATTCAGGCGGACATTGGTGCGCAGTGTCCAGGCCAGCAGCGGATGCTCGTCAGTGGGATTGCCGCCGACCAGCAGGATCGCCGGCGCTGTTGGCAATGTCGCGCAGGCTGGCGGTCTTGTCTTCGATGTCCGGCGAGCGCGCGGGCAAAGGCCGCGTAGTCGGTGGTGCGTTCGTGGTCAATGTTGTTGGTCTGAAGAACCGTCCGCGCAAATTTCTGCAGCAGATAATTCTCTTCGTTGGTGGTGCGGTTGGAGCCGATGACGCCGATGGCGGCTGTCGCCGGCCGTCTGGTATCGCGAATTTCTTTCAGCTTGCCTGCCGGCGAAACGCAGCGCATGCTCCCAGGTGGCTGGCTCCAGCTTGCCCTGAGCATTGCGCACCAGCGGTTGGTCAGCCGCTCGGGGCTCTCGACAAAGTCAAATCCGAAGCGGCCCTTGGCGCAGAGAAAGTCGCCATTGATGCCGCTCTTGTCGCGATTGTCGGCGCGCACAATTTCGGAGCCGTCGTTCGACTGGCGCACGCCCAGCGTCACCTTGCAGCCGTCGGCGCAATGCGTGCAAACCGTCGACACGTGATTCATCTCCCACGGCCGCGTCTTGTAGCGATAGCTGCCGCTGGTAAGCGCGCCCACGGGGCAAACGTCGATGCACATGCCGCACTGCTCGCAATCGAGCTGACCGGTTTGGCCGTCGCGCGTAACATCGTTCGGCACAATCACCGAGCTGACGCCGCGATTCTGCACGCCGAGCGCCCACACATCCATGCCTTCGCCGCACATGCGGATGCAGCGGTAACAGAGAATGCAGCGCGGGCGGTCGTAGATAGACTGCGGGCGACCACTGCTGCTCATCGCGGTGCTGCTTGGCCTCGGCGTAAAGGCTCTCGCCCGCGCCGTATTTGAAGGTCATGTCCTGCAGTTCGCACTCGCCGCCGGCATCGCAGACCGGGCAGTCGAGCGGATGATTGCCGAGCAGCAAGCTCGATCGTCGCCTTGCGCGCCTGCGCAATCTCCGGCGACTCGGTGACGAAGACCTGGCCCTCGGCGACCGTGGTGGTGCAGGCCGTTTGCAGCTTGGGCACTTTCTCCTGGCGCACCACGCACATGCGGCAGGCCGCCTGCAAGCTGAGGCCGGGGTAGTAGCAGAACGCAGGAATCTCGATGCCCGCCTTGCGGCAGGCGTCAATCAGCAGCGTCCCCGCCGGGGCGGTGAGCTTCTTTCCATCGACTGTGAAGGTTACGTCTGCCATTCGTCTCCAGCGCCCCTTAAATCACGGCCAGTTCAACATGCTTTGCGAACGGGCAGGGCTTGCCGTTCAGGTGGTCTTCAAACTCTTTGCGGAACTTTTTCACAAAGCCAATCGTGGGCATGGCCGCTGCATCGCCCAGCGGGCAGAAGGTGCGGCCCATCATGTTCTCGGCCAGGTATTGAATGTTGTCGATGTCTTTGGCGTCGCCGAATCCTGCATGGAAGCGGGTGAGCGATTTCTTCAGCCAGTCCGTGCCTTCGCGGCAGGGAATGCACCAGCCGCAGCTCTCATGCTGATAAAAGCTGATCGTCCGCAGACGCGAACTCGACGATGCAGGTCTGATCGTCGATGCACCACGACGCCGCCCGAGCCGAGCATCGATCCCGCTTTGCCCACCTGGTCGAAGTCCATGCCCAGGTTTTCAATCTCTTCCGGCAACAGCACCGGAGTCGAAGAGCCGCCGGGAACGACGGCCTTCAGTTTGCGTCCGCCGCGAATGCCGCCGCCCACTTCGTAAATCATCTTCTTCAGGTTGTAGCCCATGGGCAATTCGTAGACGCCGGGCCGCTCCACATGGCCGCTGAGGCAGAAGAGGCGCGTGCCGCCGTTGCGTGGCGAGCCAACCGCGGAGTAGGCCGCCGCGCCCATTTCAATCACGTGGGGTACGGTGGCGATGGTCTCGGCGTTATTGATGACCGTCGGTCCGCCGTAGAGGCCGACGACGGCAGGGAACGGCGGCTTGATGCGTGGAATGCCGCGCTTGCCTTCGAGCGACTCCATCAGCGCCGACTCTTCGCCCACTTCATAAGCGCCCGCGCCGGTTTGCGTGATGATCTGAAATTCAGTTTCGGAGCCGAAGATATTCTTGCCGAGAAATCCCTTAGCGTAGGCATCGGCGACGGCTTTCTCCATGATTTCAAGCAGATACCGATACTCTCCGCGCAAATAGATGAAACCGGTTTTTGCGCCGATCGCCAGGCCGGCGATGATGGTGCCTTCAATCACCGCATGAGGATCGTGCAGAAAGATCAAGTGATCCTTGCAGGTTCCGGGCTCGCTCTCATCGCCGTTTACAAGCACGTATTTAGGTTTGGCTGATTCCTTGGGAACGAACGACCATTTCAGGCCAGTGGGAAATCCCGCGCCTCCGCGGCCGCGAAGGTTCGAGGCCTTCATCTCGTCGATGATCCACTCGGGACCCTGGGCGAGGCACTTTTGAGCCGAGGCGTAGCCGCCAAGCTCGAGATAGCGATCGATCTTTGCCGCTCCCTTGCCAAAGCGGCTGGTGACGATCTTGACCTCGTCCGGATGAGAGACCAGCCTAGGCATCGGAGTCCTTCCCCTGGGCTTCTCGGCGATATTCGGCTAATATGCCGGGCACGAGGTCGGGTTTCAGTTCATCGTGAAAAGCGTAATTAACCTGGATGGCCGGAGCCCAGCAGCAGACGCCGATGCACTCGACCTCTTCGAGCGAAAACATTCCGTCAGCCGTGACGCCCTTGTGGCCAATGCTCAATTCTTCCTGGAAGCGCTCGTAAAGATCGTATGCGCCACGCAGCATGCAACTGATGTTGGTACAAACCTGTACGTTGTATTTGCCGGCGGGCTTGAAACGCAGCATGGAATAGTAGGAGGCCACGTTGCGCACTTCGAGTTCAGTGATGCCGATGCGCTCGGCCACTTCTGCAATCACCGCGTCGGAGAGGTAACCGATTTCGTCCTGCGAATAAAGAAGCATGGGAATTAGCGCAGAACGCCGGAGCGGATATTTTCCAACCAGCGCATCGAAGCGTGCCGCGAGCTTGGGCGAAAAGAGGGTCATGGATTCAAAACTCATCGCGGCAACTCCCGCATCAGGTTCCTTGCCCAGGCCTCAGCCGCTATATCCATCTCCACGTCCATCTCCGCGCTTCCCTCGTTATGCAATAGTCCAGCCGCCGTCAATTCAAGTTTGCCATTGCTTCCATCTTCACGCTGCCAGTTCACGGTGGCGCCGTCGCGACTCAAATCCAGCCATTCTTCACCGTGCCGAACCAAAATCCTATCCTCACCCAACTCGACCGTCGCCTGCCGATTGCCGTTCAGCCCGTGGGCCGCGGTATAGCTGCGCAGCAGAGACGCGAGCGACACCCATAGCTCGACGTAAACAGCAGCGTCGAAGTTACTCGAAGCGGCCACGAATGACCCCAGGAACGATCTTCTGCGCAATCTCCGCGGCTGATACCTCGGCGCTACGGTCAGGGAAGCCCTCGACGAGCGACTCGTATGCCTTCAAATCAAGTGCATCTCCCTCAAGAACGAATTCCGTGCGCCCGATCACGTCTCCCGAATCGTCAAAAAGCTCAACCACAATTCTCGAAAGCCCCACTTCAACAGCCGTCGTCTGAAGAATTAATTTGCAGCCTGGATTGCGTGTTCCATATGCAAGGTCAACCCGCTCCTCGTCCTTGAACGGCCTTTGCGGATCAGATAATGTGGGATCGCCCCGCTTTCCGAGTTCTTCGTTGGCCTTGTTGATCTCCTCTCTTAAATAAATCTCGACGTTATCAAAAAAATCGCGCAGAGCTCTCGCTCTCAGTCTCTCTGCCTCGGCCGCCGCATGGGCTGACTCCTGCCGCGCTTTCTCTTCTTCCGCCAGCTTTGCATAATCAACCATAATCACCCCATCAGTGCAAAAGAAACTAATCGAATTTGCCAATCACAATACCCGCAATGATCTCTTGCGCGACTTCCTGTGGAGTAGGCCCGACGAATCGCAACACCGTCTTTTCAGCAGTCGGCGAGCTGGAAGGAACTGCCTCCTGGCCGAAGAAGAATTCCTTGCGCGAAAGTTCGTATCCATTCGGCGGGCCTGAGATCATGGCTCGTATGCGCGACATCCCAGGCTGAGCATCAAGCTCAACCCTGCACATGTATCCAATCCCGGCCACAAGAAAGATGACCCCCTCGAAGGCGGGCAGGTGATTTCGCGAAATGGTGTCGACCCCCCTTTTTTTCAGCTCAACATTGGCCTTATTCATCTCCTCATTCAGGTAGGAGGCGACCTGCTTGAAGTAGACCTTCGGATCTAACGCTGATTCTTCTGCCTTTCGAGACGCGAAGGCGGCGGCGTCCCGATTTGCCTTTGCCTGCGCGGCAAGCTTCTCGTAATCAACCATGCCTGCCCCCTTACCTGTCGATTTCACCCAATACAATGTCGATAGATCCGATCACAGCAACAACATCGGCCAGCATTCTGCCCTTACACATGGTCTCAAGCGCCTGCAAAGTAGCGAAGGACGGATAGCGCATATGAACCCGGTAGGGTTTCGCCGTGCCGTCTGAAACCACATAGTACCCGGTTTGACCGTGACCCGCTTCAATGCACTGATAAACCTCGCCTGCGGGCACTTCAAAGCCCTCGGTAACAATCTTGAAGTGATGGATCAGGGCCTCCATCTGGGTTTTCATTTTTTCGCGATCCGGCAAGACTATTTTGGGCGCGTCGGCCTTCACCGCACCTTCAGGCATTCCGTCCAGTGCCTGTTGAATGATCTTCGCGCTCTCCCGCATCTCAATCAGGCGGACCGCATAGCGCGCCCAGCAGTCGCCGTCGGTTGAAGTCGGAACCTCAAACTGAAATTTCTCATAGCTCGAATACGGCATGTCGCGGCGCACGTCAAAGTCCACGCCTGAAGCTCGCAGGGGCGGCCCCGACACGCCCAGTGCAATCGCATCGGCGGCTGAGAGATAGCCCACGCCCTTCAACCGGCCGTGGAATATCGGGTTGCCGGTGAGCAGGTTGGCGTATTCGTCGATTTTTTCAGGGAAGCCGCGAATAAACGCCTGCACCCGGTCGAGGAAGTCCAGTGGGGGCTCCATTGCCAGACCGCCGATGCGGATATAGCTGGTCATCATTCGCTGTCCGGACACGGCCTCGAGCAATCTGAGGATGTCTTCGCGCTCGCGGAAGGTGTAGAGAAATACTGTGAGCGCGCCAATGTCCATGGCGTGAGTGCCCAGCCAGATAAGATGAGAATTGAGCCGGCTCAGCTCGCAAAGAAGCACGCGCAGCCACTGCGCTTTCCCGGGAATTTCAAGACCCAGAAGCTTCTCCACAGCCAGGGCATAACAGAGATTGTTCGAAAGCGGGTCAAGGTAGTTAATGCGATCCGTGAGCGGCACAACCTGCTGGTAGAACTTGGCTTCGCAAGTCTTCTCGATGCCTGTGTGCAGGTAGCCGACCTCCGGATAGAGGCGGACAACGATCTCGCCGTCAATCTCCAGCACCAGGCGCAGAACCCCATGCGTGGCAGGGTGCTGCGGACCCATGTTGAGGACCATGTGCTGGTCTTTGGCGCCCGTCGCCACCGGGCTTCGAGGATGGGCGTGCCGATCGTATCGATCATTTAGCGGTAGCCCTCCACCGGATAGTCCTTGCGCAATGGATGGCCCACCCAATCGTCGGGCATCATGATGCGGCGCAGGTTGGGGTGCCCGTCAAAGCGGATGCCGAAAGATCGAAGACTTCGCGCTCGTAGTAGTTGGCGGCGGGCCAGATGGAAGTAATCGACTCGACGGATTGGTTTGCATCTTCTACCAGCACGCGCAGCCGGATGTGCTCTTTGAAGGCGTGCGAAAGAATGTGATAGCTCAATTGGAAGCGCGGCGAGGAAGGGAACCAGTCGACCGCCGTCATGTCTTCGAAAAAGTTGTACCCGGCATCCTTGACCGTGGCGGCGGCGGCGCGAATCTCATTGGCAGCGATAGTAAGGGTCAGTTCGCTCCATTCGAACTTTGCGTCGGTCAGTGCCGCCGGATTCCAGGCAAGAATAGCTCTGAGCGCTGGGTGCTCGGGCAATCCCTCAAGCACCGCCGTTCTACCCTGCAATGATTTCGTAGCGCTCATCCTATAGATCCGCCTTGTCCTGGCTCCAGTTCAGGATGCCTTTGCGCACGATGTAATAGAGTCCCACGCCGACGAAGCCGAGATAGACCAGCATCTCCCAGAATCCGAAAAAGCGTGGAGCCGGTGATCTGAGGCAGCTTGCGGTAGACCACCGCCCACGGCATCATGAAAACCGCTTCAACGTCGAACAGGATAAACAGGACAGCAACCAGATAAAAGCGCACACTGAAGCGCCTCCGGGCGTCGCCGACAGCGACAATTCCGCATTCGTATGCCGCCAGTTTTGTGGCCGAGTTGCGATGCCGCCCAACGAACGAGGAGCCCACAACCATTCCTACGCCAAGCAAAACCACGGCAACAATTTGCATGAACAGCGGGAGATACTGCCAGTAGTAAGGGATGATCGCCTCCCGTTCCGGAAAAGTCCGCAAAGATTGCACCCGATCGGTCGGGAGCGCGAAGGACTCCGATCGAACAGGGCGCTGGTTTGAGATTAGGTTTTCAGCCGCTTCCCGTCAAGGCGAAGGGCTACGGAACTTCTGAATAGGCCGATGATTTGAAAGGGCAAAAACTCAGCCGTGGCGAAAATGCGAGAAAGAACGTGGAGGCTGTTCAAGTCGTTCTGCGAATGATTCGCCGGGCAATTGCGCTACTGGCCAATGGCAAGCACAGCAAACAACAGCAGCCAGGCCAGGCTCATGGTGTGCCAGTACCAAGCGGTCACGTCCACAGCAATCTGGCGATATTCCACGCGCTTAAACCAACCCAGGGTGCACAGGCAGACGAGCAGAGCCAGCACGCCGAGGAGTAAATGGGCAGCATGCAGTCCGGTGATGATGTAAAAGAAGTAGCTCGCCGGCGTCGCCGATCTATCGAAGGCGAAACCGACAGCGGTCAGCCGGCTCCATGCGAAGATCTGTCCGACCAGGAACAAGACGCCGAGAACGAGAGTTGCAGCGACCCATGGCATCGTACTTCGCCATGCCGGCTGGCCCAGCCCGAGCCACTCCTCAAGCACATCAATTTCGCGGAATATGTGCAAGCGAGCGCGCTCGATGGTGACACTGCTCAGCAGCAGCACGGCGGTGTTGAAATAAAGAATCATTGGCAACCGCAGCGGGGTCCAGTCGCGGGTGAACTCATGCGTACGGGGATTCATTGCCAGGCCCGCCTGACGTGCGAAAAAGACAAGGACCAGCACTGCGAAAAAAAGCATGTCCGCAGCCAAAGCGGAAAAAAGAAAAAAACGAATCCGATGGAGGCGTTCGCGCGGGCTGTTCGGCTCATTCTTCCAGTCGTCGTCGCCTCCGCCGCCGTTTCCGCCGGTTGGCCGGCGAGTCACAGGCGGCTTTCCGCCGATTCCCGGCTCCCTCCGCTCCGTCTCAGTTGGAGTGCGCGTAAAGGTTGAAGGCATTCAGGGCCCCTGTGATGATGAGATTACTATTACTTTTAGTTGGACGCACACAGAAACGCAGCGGATGGCTGCAAATTTTGGGATTCGTTCCGTTCCGGTTTGCCGAACCCGATATTCGACCCGGAACTGGTCAACTTGCGCTGGTGCGGCTTGCGGCTGACTCGCGCACAATCTGCACAAACAGCTTATGAACGCGCCGGTCTGAGCAAAGCTCGGGATGAAACGTGGCTGCCATGATGGAGCCCTGACGCACCAGGGAGGGGGATCCGTTGCGGCGGGCCAGCACTTGCACGCCGGCGCCGGTCTCGACGATGCGTGGAGCGCGAATGTACACCATTTCCAGTGGTCCACCTGGCAGCTCTGTCTCACTGTTCAGGATCGCCGAGTCGATCTGGCGTCCGTACGCGTTACGCTCGACAACTGCATCGAGCAGCCCGAGGCTGCGCTGCGCCGGGTTCAGAACCTCGCGCGCCAGCAGAATCGTCCCAGCGCATGTGCCAAATACCGGATGGGCTCCACCGTACTCCTGCAGGAACTCGAAGAAGCGGTGCTTCTCAAGAAATCGCAGAATCGTGGTTGATTCGCCGCCGGGCAGAATCAAGCCATCGAGCCCGGCCAACTGATCGGGTTTGCGCACCTTGACTGGCTCGGCGCCGGATTCGGACAGCGCATCCGCGTGAGCGGCATAGTCGCCTTGAATTGCCAATACGCCGATGCGCAGCAATTGTGCGTCGGTCAATCCCGGTTCTCCTCGTGACGAGTTCACTACCAGCCGCGAGTTTGAAGGAGTTGAGACTCTTCTATCGAGGCGGCGGCCAGGCCTTTCATGGTGCCGGTAACCTGCTCAGCAGGCTTCGGCCAGAATCTTCGGGTCATCGAAATGGGTGGTGGCGGTCACGATGGCTTTGGCGCGGGAAACTGCTTCTTCGCGCTCCTTGGGGTCGTTTTCTACGTCCAGCGGCGTGGCGCGCTCCTTCATGAAGATTCCCGATCCAACGAAGATTGCCTCAGCGCCGAATTGCATCATCAAGCGCTGCGTCGGCGGGGGTTGCGATTCCGCCTGCGGAAAAATTGGGCACAGGCAGCTTGCCGGTCTGCGCAACCATGCGGATCAGCTCATAGGGAGCCTGGTGATCCTTGGCAGCGGCGTAAAGCTCCTGATCCGAGAAGACCGTCAGCGCGCGCATCTCGCGCGTAATCTGGCGCATATGCTGCACAGCGTGGACGACATCGCCGGTGCCTGCTTCGCCCTTGGTGCGGATCATGGCTGCGCCTTCGGCGATGCGCCGGAGAGCCTCTCCCAGGTTGCGCGCGCCGCAGACAAAGGGCGTGGTAAAGGCATGCTTATCGATATGGTGCGCCTCGTCGGCAGGGGTCAGGACTTCGCTCTCGTCGATGAAGTCGACTCCCAGCTCCTGCAGAATCTGCGCCTCGGCAAAGTGGCCGATGCGGGCCTTGGCCATGACTGGAATGGACACCGCCTGAATGATCTGCTTGATCAGGCTGGGCTTGGCCATGCGAGCCACGCCGCCCTCGGCGCGGATCATGGCCGGCACACGCTCCAGAGCCATAACCGAGGTGGCGCCGGCCTCCTCGGCAATGCGGGCCTGCTCCACGTTCATCACGTCCATGATGACGCCGCCCTTGAGCATCTCGGCCAGGCCCATCTTCAGGCGCAGGCTGGTGGCTGCTGAGTTCCCGCTTCCATTCTTTTCAGGCATCGTGATTGACCTCAACTGGCGGCGCAATTCGTCACTGCAGGCCACCCGGCGTACGTTTTTGTTTCAACTCTCAGTGTAGCAGCGATGTTGATGGCCAGGTTTCGGCGGGTTCGCCGATGCGGGATATTCTTAGCCGATTTTAATAAATCTGTCCATTTTCTGGGCAGGTTTCTGCATGCTTCACGTGCCAATGAGCACCCGACAAACACCGTCGGCGCCCGCACCCTCGTCGGTGTCGGATTCCGGTCAGCAACTGCTTCTTTCCTCCGCCGGCAAGCCCTCCGGATTGCGGCCTCGCCGCTTTTGTGAGCCAGCTGATCGGTACCTCCAACGCAGCGGTCTACCCCGAACCTCTTTGTTCTGGTCCAGTCTGTTCTCGCGAGCAGAGTTGGCTGGTAGCCGATTTTGCCCTGGGTGACAGCGATTGCAGCCGGAGAAATTCCTCGCGAGATTCGTTTGCGTTCGGTGGGGAATTCAGCACCAGCAACTGTACATGTCCAGGCAAGCGATTGAACGTGCAGCGCTTAGGTGAAGGGGAAACATATGGAAAGCGGAAATATAGCCATTGCGACCAACCCGGATATAGTGCGCAGGGGCGCCTCGGCTGGCGGGTATCTGCCAGCCATCACTGCGGGACGAATGTCGAACGCGGAGCAGGAACGAGTGCTGCTGGGTCATCTGCCGATCGTCCGCTTTCTGGCCCGTCGCATCCATGAGCGGCTGCCCAAGCATGTGGATATTGAGGATCTGATCTCGGCCGGCGTGGTTGGCTTGATGGATGCATTCGCCAAGTTCGATCCAACCAAAAAGGTTCAATTCCGCAGCTATGCGCAATTCCGCATACGCGGCGCTATTTTGGACAGTTTGCGGTCGCTAGACTGGAGCCCACGCGAGTTGCGCCGCAAGGGCCGCGCGGTTGAGGAGGCGATACGACTGTTAACGGCGCGCATGGGGGTGGCTCCGGGCGACGGCGAGGTGGCGTCAGAGTTGGGGCTCGGCCTGGTGGAGTACCAGCGGTTGCTCGGCGATCTTAAGGGCCTCGAGATTGGCACTCTGCACACGGAGCGCAACGAAGATTCCAGCGAAGAGGAACTGGCTTATGTGCCAGGACGTCCGGACGAGGATCCGCTTTTCCGCTGCCTGCGCGGCGAAATTGAAGGGCGGCTGTCAGGCGCGATCTCTAACCTGGCGGATCGGGAACGCTTAGTCTTGACCCTTTACTATTACGAGGAGATGACCATGCGTGAGATCGGCCTGGCGCTGGGAGTGGTTGAGTCCAGAGTTTCACAGGTTCATTCCTCGGCCGTAATTAACCTTCGGGCTGCGCTCTCGGATTTGTCGTCCCCGGGGGTAGGCGAGAAGGCAACTGCGCGCAAACCGACGGCGAGTCGGCGTCAGCGAGCATGCGAGCACGGGGAACCTGACAATAGGGTCTGGTCGGCGGGTAGGCGACGCAGATAGTTAGTAGAAAGAAGCTGTATTTCGAAGATACGCTCAAACAGACCGAAGTCGACGATCCACTTCGGCTGTCGCTAAACTCGGCGCCCAAGTTTGAACAAACAACCGTCGCACTAACGGAATTAAAGCGTCCAAATGACTACAGCGATTCGATGAATTGCCGATAGTCCCGGCAAGGAGCATTCTCTTTGGACATTCGAATTAGCCCTCATGGGTTGAAATCGCTGTCGAGCGAAACGGCGCCGTTCTCTCACGCGCCGCAGTCCAAGAGCGGCTGCGCAATTGCGGGCAGCGGCCACGCCAAGTTTGGGAGCGCCGTGAGCAGAGCCTCACGGACAGGTTCAAGGCGGGGCGTGCGCTTTGACATGGTGGCTGCGGTTCAGGCCGCCCTGGCGTCCGGTACCTACGATGTGCCTGCATTGGCGGTGGCGTCAAAGGTGGTTAGCCGAATGATGGGCGAGTAGCACCAACAAGGTCATTCCTGCGGAGGCGGCTATACTTTATGAGGAAAGGCACAATTTGCTGGCTCCGATCCGATTCGTCTGGAATGCAACACGCGGCCATCGTCTGGCTCCCTGGCGAAGCGAATACCTTCGCTGGCGCGTCGAGACATATTCCGGACGGAAAGCGGAAACACTGACCGCTGGAAAAGTGATTGGTTTTGTTTGGGCCACGCGCTGGGAACTGTTGAGCTTCTTGGTTTGGACCGACAGTTTGGATCGCGAAGTTCATAAACGGATGTGACGGAATCATTGATCGGTGGACAGGGATTAGTTGTCAGCATCTATCGCGGTGAGCGGCTTTGGCTCCAGTGCGGAAGAAGCGAGCGAACTGCCGATATGTCTCATCGAAACCGGCAGGAGCCGCTCATGCCTTCGCCTGACCATTGACCACTGCTTCTCGGAGTCTCTTTGCGGATGAGGATTTTGCAGATTCCACTGGCAGGCACCGTGTTCGCGGCATTGCTTGCATCGGCCGCCGGCTCCGCTGCGCAGCAGATTCCCCCGCCCCAACCTCCTTTGCCGATGCCCTCCAGCCATTCTGATGCGACCACTCTGCGCGTCACGGCGCAGGAAGTGCTGGTGCCTACGCTGGTGGAGAAGCGTGGGGGCGGCATTGTCTATGGGCTGAAGCAAGACGATTTTGTGCTTGAAGACAACGGCGTGCGGCAGAAGATTCGCGTGCAGGAAGAGATGGACACTGCGCCGGTTGCGCTGGTGGTGGCTGTCGAAGAGGGCGGAGTGAGCGTACTTGAATTCGACAAGCTGGCAAAGCTGGGGCCGCTGCTTGATACGTTTCTTTCCGACAGCAGGAGCGAGGCGGCGCTGGTGGGCTTCGATTCAAAGCCGCATTTGCTTTTGGATTACACACATTCCAGCGAAGATATGGATGAAGCCCTCAAGCACCTTCAACCCGGTAACGGCGGCGATGCAATTTTGGATACGGTGAGCTATGCTGTCGATTTGCTGGAGACGCAGCCCAAAGAATATCGCCGCGTTCTGCTGTTGATCAGCGAGGAACGCGACCATGGCAGCAAGCACACCAGGCCGGAGCAGTTGATCGAGAAAATCGGCAGTTCGGAGGTGCTGGTGCTGAGCGTTTCGTTTTCTCCCTCGCGCGCCGAACTGCTTCACGACACGAAGGATTCGGGCGATGATCGAACCATGAATATGATGTCTCCGCTCGTCATGCTGGTGCAGGCATTCAAGAAGAATGCTGCTAAAGAGGTTGCCCACATGAGCGGCGGGGAGTACACCACCTTCACTGGCGACAAGGGATTTGAGCAGCGGGTTGTGGATGCGGCCAAGCACGCGCGCAACCGGTATCTGATCACGTTTAGTCCCTCTGATCCCACGCCCGGGCTGCACACGATTCGGGTGAAGACCGCTCAGGATTATGGGGCACGGATTGTGGCGCGGGCTAATTATTGGCTGGTGGGGGAGCAGTAGCTGCGGCTTCCAGCTTTTTCCTTTTTGACGGATGCGGCCGAGGAATTGTTAAGGGGATTTCGGCTGAAGGACAATTTGCCGTGAAAAGTGTGGCATAATGTCTCTATGGGTCAAGTTGCCACAGTCGCCTTAGAACCATCACCGGCCTTCGCATTCAGCTGGAGGGATATTGAGCGCGGCGTGCCCATCACTCTTTTGGAGGAGTTTGCGGCCTATTCCGGAATCTCCCTCAAGGAGCTGATGGAGGTGGTGATCCCTCCGCGAACTTTGAAGCACCGCCGCCAGCGTCAGGAACCGCTCAATATTGAGGAGTCCGATCGGCTATTCCGTGTGGTTCGCATGTACGAACTGGCAGTTAAGGTTTATGGAGATCGCGAGGACGGCCGAAAATGGCTGCTTTCTCACATGCATCGTTTTGACGGAAGGACGGCGCTCTCCATGTTGCGAACTGAAGCCGGAGAACACGCCGTTCAGGGATTCCTGATCCAAATCGACGAAGGAATGTTCGTATAGTTTTACAAACCCCATCTCCGGTTATGACTTTGTGGCGAATTAGCAGCCATGCCGATTTGAGCGGTGAGGGCGGTCGCTTTACGTCTGCACGATGGCATACGGAGGGAAACAGGGTTGTTTACCTGGCTGAGAGTCCGGCAGGTGCGATCGTCGAGCGCCTGGTTCACTTGATGGATGTGAGGCCGGAGGGAATCCTTCCGCGCACTTATCAGCTGCTTCGAATATCAATGGGTGTTGCGTCGGAGATTAAATCCCTGGAGCCCCCTTTGGGATTTGATTGGAAGGTGCATGAAGAAGTTACGCAGAAAATTGGGGATGCATGGCTGGCCTTACGTGAGTCGCCCTTGGCTCGTGTTCCATCTGCGATTGCCCCATACACCTGGAACTACTTGTTGAACCCGGATCATCCGGAAGCTCGACACGCGCGCATTGTTGAAGTCATCAAGGAGCGGTTCGATAATCGGCTTTTCCGATTCGGTGGCGCATGACGCGGTCCGCACATTCATGGTAATCTCACATTAGACACTTAAGAGTGGACCTGAGAAGACAAGAGGAGTAACACACGCCGTGCTGGCGACTGCTAAGAAAACTACCCTGATTGAACGCTTCCGCACCCACGATTCGGACACCGGTTCGCCGGAGGTCCAGATTGCGATTCTGAGTGAGCGGATTGGCGAACTGACCGAGCATTTCAAAACCCATAAGAAAGACCACGCTTCCCGGCGTGGACTTTTGATGCTGGTCAGCAAGCGCCGCCGCCTGCTGGATTACCTGAAGACGCACGATTCCGACCGCTACCGCGACGTGATCGGCAAACTCGGTATCCGCAAGTAATCAGAAAGCAAACATTGACCCGGAAGCGCCCAGACCGGAAATTGGTCACGGCCCCCGTTCCACCCAGAACCTGGGGCCATGGTGTACCTGGCGAACTGCAATCGCTGCCAGGGCCTGCGCACAGCTATCGGCTGAGCGCGGCTCCGCCGCGTTGCGATCGACATCAGGCCGGGCGAATCCGCTCCCTCACGCGAAACCTCCACTCTTTTGCGCGCTGCCTGTTTGCCTCCACTAATCGTCGCTTCCCAATCACCTTCCTGCGCCTTCCCACCACAAGTTTCCCAAGCGAAAAAAATGAAACGAGGACTCTATGTCTACAAGCATGAAGTAGCCGTCGAGCTTGCCGGCGGCAAGCGGCTGGTCTTTGAGACCGGCCGCATGGCCAAGCAAGCCTCTGGCGCCGCACTGGTCACCACGGGCGAAACCGTCGTCCTGGCCACTGCCGTGGCCTCTCCCGATCCCCGAGAAGGCATCGACTTTTTCCCCCTCACCGTCGACTACCGCGAGTACACCTACGCCGGCGGACGCATTCCCGGCGGCTTCATCAAGCGCGAAGGCCGGCCCAGCGAAAAAGAAGTCCTGACCTGCCGCCAGATCGATCGCCCCATCCGCCCGCTGTTCCCCGACGGCTTCCGCAACGAGACCCAGGTCATTGCGCTGGTCTTCTCCGCCGACAAGGAGAACGATCCCGACGTGGTCGGCATCAACGCCGCCGCCGCAGCGCTGGCTCTCTCCGACATTCCATTCAGCGCTACCGTTGGCGCGGTGCGCGTGGGCCGCGTCGATGGCGAGTTCGTCATCAACCCCACCTACGCCGAGCGCGCAGCCACCACCGTCAACATCATGGTTGTCGGCCACAAAGACGGCATCGTGATGATCGAGTCGGGCGCCAAGGAAGAGACCGAAGAAGTCATCCTGGCGGCCATCGAGTTCGCGCATACCGAGATCAAGAAGATCGTTGCCGCGATTGACGAGTTGGTTGGCCTGGCCGGCAAGCCCAAGCGTGCGTTTACCGCGCCGGAGTTACTGACGAGGCCTACTACGAAGAGCTGAAGGCCAAGATCGGCGACCGGCTCAAGGATGCGCTCGACACCAAGACGCACGCCAAGACCGAAAGCTATGCGCTGGTCAAGCAGATCAAGGACGAGCTGGCTGCCGAGTTGCCCGCCGACGATCCCGCCGCCAAGAAGAAGCTCGCCACCTATTACGAGCATCTGCGCGAGCGGACCTTCCGCGAGCAGGTGACCAAGGACCGCATCCGTCCCGACCGCCGCGCCTTCGACGAGATTCGCGCCATCACCATCGAGACCAGCGTGCTGCCCGCGCGTCCACGGTTCGGCGCTGTTTACCCGCGGCGAGACGCAGGCGCTGGTTACGGCCACGCTGGGCACGCAGGACGACGGCCAGCGCCTGGAGAGCTATGAAGGCGAGAAGAAGAAGCCCTTCATGCTGCACTACAACTTCCCGCCGTTCTCCGTTGGCGAGACAGGCCGCATGACGGGCACGGGCCGTCGCGAAATCGGCCACGGTGCACTTGCCGAGCGCGCAATCTCGGCGGTTCTGCCCAGCGCCGAAGAGTCGCCTTACACGATCCGCATCGTCTCCGACATTCTGGAGTCGAACGGCTCTTCGTCGATGGCCTCGGTCTGCGGCGCGAGCCTGGCGCTTTATGACTCCGGCATCGCGCTCAAGGGCTCGGTTGCCGGCGTGGCAATGGGCCTGGTCAAGGAAGGCGACGACTACGCCATCCTTACCGACATTGCCGGCGCGGAAGACCACTATGGCGACATGGACTTCAAGGTGGCCGGAACCCGCAAGGGCATTACCGCTTTGCAGATGGACATCAAGATCGGCGGCTTGACCCGCGAGATTCTTCAGCAGGCCATGGAGCAGGCGAAACGCGGCCGGCTCTTCCTGCTGGACAAGATGGACGCGGTGCTGGACGGACCGCGCACGGAGCGTTCAGCTTATGCGCCGCGTATCGAGACCGTGATGATTCCCACCGACAAGATTCGCGATCTGATCGGCAAGGGCGGCGCAACCATTCGCGGCATCATCGAGCAGACCGGCGCCAAGATCGATGTGGACGACACGGGTCGCGTAAGCGTCGCTTCTTCGGACGCCGAGGGGTTGAAGAAGGCGCTCGAAATCATCGGCAACATCACAGCTGTGCCGGAGATCGGCAAGGTTTATCTGGGCAAGGTTGTTCGGCTGGCGGAGTTCGGCGCGTTTGTCGAACTCTTCCCAGGCACCGACGGCCTGCTGCACATCTCCGAAATCGCCGAGCATCGCGTCAAGGAAGTGAAAGACGAGCTGCGCGAAGGCGACCAGGTGATGGTGAAGGTTCTGGCCATCGAAGGCAATCGCATCAAGCTCAGCCGCAAGGCGCTCATCAAGGAGCAGAAGGCCAAGCTTGGCCCTGCGGCTCCGAGACTGAGGCTGGGGAATCCGAAGAGGCGCGAACAGCCGGAAGCGTCATGCTCCGCCTGCACGGCCGCGTCATGAGTTCGACGAGCGCCAGCCGAAGTCGAATCAGAGCACGATCCTGATTGAAGGCGGAGACGATTTCGAAGAAGAAGGGCGGCGAAGAGTTTGACGAAGAGACCGAGCCGAACTTCAACCGCGTCGAAGGTGCGCCGGTTCCGGTGGGTCAGGCGGTCGGCGCGGGCCGTCCTCCGGCGCAACAACAACAATCGCCGCCGTCGTCGCCGGCGTCCGGGTGGACCGGGCGGTCAGGTGGTGGTGGACGCGGACCTGGCAGCGGTGGCGGCCAAGGCTAACCGAGGGTAGCATCGGAAGCAAAAGCAAGGCCCGTTCGCTGAAGCGGACGGGCCTTGCTGCCTTTGCTTGAATCATCTTGAATCCCAGCCTAACGCGATCGGAGCATCTGCATCCTGCATCGAAGCTTCAGCCGTAATCCTACTTGAGTGCGGTGAGCAAGTAGGGCCTCACCGGCGCGAGCTCTTTTGAAAGGATCGCGGACGAGTTCTTTGCGTCATACATCCTCAGATCCGCTGCAATACATAAGTCTTCCATCTGATTCGCATCGTCAGGAAAGACAGCAATACCAATGCTGGCTCCCACCCTGACTTCCTTTCCGGCCAAAAGCATTGGCTCTTCGAGAATCAGCTTCAACGTTTCTCCTACCTGAAAAGCATCCTCTCTGCTTGTGGGTCCTTCAAGAATAATGGAGAACTCGTCGCCGCCGGTTCGCGCCACTGTGTCTGAGCGGCGAACCCGCCCGGAAAACATTGCCGCCACGTATTGCAAGACCAGGTCGCCAACATGATGACCCAATGTGTCATTGACCTGCTTGAAGCGATCGAGGTCCACGACCAGCAAGGCTGCCTGTGCTTCTGAACGCCTGGCGCGTTCCAAAGCGATGGCAAGCCTGTCCTGATACAAGCGCCGATTCGGCAGCCCGGTGAGATGGTCGTGCAGCGCCAGGTGCCGATTATGTTCGATCTGGTCCTCAAGTAACAGCAGGATCATGCCGACGGCGACCACGAACTTCGGCAGATTCCACACTTCGCTTTCGACGTGAACGGCCGGTAGACATGCTTGCATCCACGGCGCAACAACGAACACCGATGCCCAGGTAACGAATCCGGAAACCGTAATGAACGATCCAGCCGTGGCGCGGCGGTGTGCGTACCAAAAGTGGATGCAGCACCCGAAGTACACAGTGAACAATACGCCATTCAGGGCCAGGCTTCCACCATCGCCGGATTTGAATTGGGTGAGGAGCAGAAAAGTTGCAAGTATGGAATAGAGTGTGACCAGAACCCAACGTAGCCGGCTGTTGAATCTTCTTATCGCCAGCAAGGTGACCAGCAACGGTAACGCGCCTATCAGGGTCGCAGCTGGAATCAAGGCGCGGTCTGCACTCGGACTAACAGAGAGAAGAGCGATATAGAGAGTGTTGGTTGCTCCCAATACTCCGAACATCCAACGGCTGGATATCTCTTGGCGATAGGGAACTGACGACCACATGAAGAGTAGTCCAGCCCAAACCAAAGCGGAGAGCCCGACGATCCCCGCCAATTGGCCCCAAGGGCCAGGCATGAGCAGAAAGAGGAAAGCTCCAAAGTGCAAGGCAATCATCATCCAGCCTGTGAGCCAGATCCCGGAGACAGGGGTCGGGTTGCGTCGAGACACGGATGCGAAGGCGGCCGTAAGCAAAGCGATGGCTGCCAGGTCCGGAATCTCGCTCCAGTTGATCACAATCACCTCAAAAATAAACTTTCGTACGTCTATTGAATCGACAACCCCAAGTGCAACACCATCACTCTTTCGTAGTAGCCACAGATTATCGATGTGAATCGGTGGAAAAGCGAAGACGAACTCAGGGCCTCCGAATGACGAGCGATTGGTATTTCCCAAGCTTTAGCGCAAAACCCGCTGGATCAGGCTCCTGGCCACTCCTATGACTATCGTAATGGAGGGCGGGCGCTCAGCGAGCAACCGACATCGCAGGTGTGCGCCCAAAACGGTCCCAGCATGAAAAGAGCAGGAAACTCAAAGATCAAAGTTGAGTTCTTGTCATCGAGTGATCAGCTCTTCTTCTTTGGGCGTGAAGACATTTCCCATGCGGCGAATTTGCGCGCCCACGCCGCGCAGCTTCTCCTCGATTCGCTCGTAACCGCGATCCATATGATAGACCCGATCGAGAATGGATTCTCCGTCGGCCACCAGCGCAGCCAGCACCAATGAAGCTGACGCCCGCAAGTCCGAACACATCACGGCAGCCGATGAAAGCCTCGCTGGCCCTCGCACGGTTGCGCTACTGCCGTCGACTTTGATGTTGGCGCCCATGCGCACCAGTTCCTGTACGTGCATGAAACGATTTTCGAAGATATTTTCCTTGACTGCGCTGACACCTTCGCCCTGGGTTGCAAGCGCCATGTACTGTGCCTGCATGTCGGTGGGAAAGCCGGGATATTCTTCGGTGGAGATGTCAGCTGCTCGCAGGTTTCCTTCCGCACGCACTCGAACCGTGTCCGGTCCAAGAATATCCACACGAGCGCCAGCCTCTTGCAGTTTAGCGATCACCGCGCCCAGATGAGCCGGGTTGCAGTTGGCGACAATCAGATCGCCGCCGTGTAATCGCGCCGGCGATCAGAAACGTCCCCGCTTCGATGCGATCGGGATTGATGCGATAGCGCGCGCCATGAAGCTGCGTCGACGCCCTTGCACACGAATGGTCGAAGTGCCTGCGCCTTCGATCTTCGCGCCCATCGCGGTGAGCAGGGCAGCCAGGTCGGCAACTTCAGGCTCGCGCGCGCAGTTCTCCATCAGGGTTTCGCCCTCAGCCAGCACGGCGGCCATCAGCAGATCTTCGGTGCCGGTGACGGTGATCCTGTCGAAGACAATATGCGCGCCTTCAATCGCTCCGCACGAGCCTCAAGATAGCCGTGTTCCTGCGATGATGGTGGCGCCCATCTTTTCCAGACCCTTGATGTGCAGATCGATCGGCCTGCCGCCGATGGCGCATCCGCCGGGCATGGCTACGCGGGCCATGCCGGCGCGCGCAATCAGCGGACCGAGCACCAGGGAACTGGCCCGCATGGTTTTCACGATTTCGTATTTGGCTTCGGGGTCGGAGAGTTTCCGGCAGCTGATCGTGGTGCGATGTTGCGCGCGCCCATAGCCGAGTTCGACCTCGGCGCCCATCGAAGCCAGCAACCGGCGCTCGGTCTCGATGTCCCGCACCTGGGGAATGTTTTCGAGCATGACTTCGTCCTCGGTTAGGATTGCCGCGGCCATGCAGGGCAGCGCCGAATTCTTCGCGCCCGAGATACGCGACCGTACCTACCAGCGGATTGCCGCCGCGAATGACAAACTTATCCATGAAAGCTTATCGGCTCCTGGTCTTCCAGTTTAAATCGATGTGGGAGTAAAGCGGGCAGGACAATGTGCGCCTTCTTCAGGGACAACTATTTGATTCGGGTATTACAGCTCCAGCACATTGTCTTCGATGGCTAGCCGGACATTGCCGTCGGATTTTGCCAGGCGACGAACGGCTTCCGGCTTGTCGACCCTGGCTTTGAGCATGACCAGGGCTACAGGAACGCTGCGGCCAGCGCTCTTGATAGTGCTGCACCGCGGTCTCGCGATCGATCTTGCAGGCGCTCATCAGAATGCGGATGCCGCGCTCGACCAGCTTCGAGTTCTGCATGTGCACGTTGACCATCAGGTTCTCGTACACATAGCCCAGGCGCGTCATGGCGCCGGTGGTGATCATGTTCAGGATCATCTTCTGGGCAGAACCGGCCTTCATGCGCGTGGAGCCGGAGATGACCTCGGGGCCGACTTCGGCAACGATGGCAATATCGGCGGCCGCGGCCAGCGGCGTGTCATGGTTGCAGGTGACGGCGGCGGTGTGGGCTCCGCGAGCGCGGGCATAGGCCACGGCGGCCACGACATACGGGGTGCGGCCTGAGGCGGAGACACCGACCACGACATCTTTGCGCGTGGGACGGCGGCGGGCGATGTCGCGCTGGCCAAGCTCTTCGGAGTCTTCGTTGACTTCGACGGCCGAGGCCAGCGCCTTGGGTCCGCCGGCCATGATGTACTGCACCTGGCCGGGAGCCGTGGAGTAGGTCGGGGGGCACTCGGAGGAGTCGAGCGCGGCGATGCGGCCGCTGGAACCTGCGCCGACATAAATCAGCCGGCCGCCATCGCGGAGGCTGCGGGCCACCTGATCGATGACCTGCGCGATCTCAGGAATGGCTTTCTTGACTGCTGCCGCGACCTTGGCATCTTCGTGATTAATGATGCGGGCAATTTCGAGTGCGGATTTGGTGTCAAAGCCTTGAGAAGCCTCATTCTGGCTCTCGGTGGTCAGTTGTTGAAGCAGGGAGGCCTGGTCTTTTTTGGTATCAATTGCTTCAGGCGCCGGGCGTATCCTGCATCGTCGAGCTGGTAAGCATGCGTAGGTCCCCAACCATTGATTGTATCTGGAAATCGTGCAAATCAAAGAGAATTCTATTGGACGTATCCACTCGTGAAAACGGCAAGTATCGAGTACACTAAATCGCTTCGCGAACAGCGTCGTGAAAAACAGGCCGGACCTCGCGGATCAGCTGGCATTGCCGATCGGGCCAGGTTCGGTTGGTGAGCAGGGCGACGGCTATCGTCGGCGTCCCGGTCAATCCAAAGTGAACATCCGCTGAAGCCCAGGTGCCCAATGGAGCGCGTAGAAAAATGCCGGCCGGATGTGGAATTCTCAGAAGGCGTATCCCAGCCAAGCGCGCGCGAACTGCCCTCGGGACCTTGCCGCTGAGCGAAGAACTCGATGGTGGCGGGGTCAAACAGTCGCGGCCCTGCGGTCTCTGAATCGACCGTGTCGCCGGGATGGAGGATCTCACCGGCGAAACGCAGCAGGTCCGGGACATTGGAGAAAAGTCCGGCATGGCCGGCCGCGCCTTTGAGCACCCAGGCATTTTCGTCCTGCACTTCGCCCTGAATGCGGCGATGGCGAAAAGTTGTGTCCTCCTCAGTAGGAGGAATTGAAGCTCGCATTTCGAGGGCCGGGCAGAATTGTGAGGCGGCAAGCCCAAGCGGCTCGAAGACTTCGCGGCGTGCCCAGGTTGCCAGGTATTCGCGCGTAAGAACCTCTAGCGCCTTGCCGAGCAGGATGAAGCCTGGATCGGAGTATTCAGCGCGGGCACCGGGCTCGGCTTCTAGGTGCAACTCAAGGCAGGCGCGAAACAGCGCAGCGGGCGTTGCGGCTTTGCGGAAGAAATCCACATAGCCGGGCAATCCGGAATTGTGTGCCAGCAAATGGCGCAGCGTCACTTCGCGGGCATGATCCCCGGGAGCGCGGGCCGCCACAAAGCCTGGCAGCAACTCTCCCAGCGGCGTTTGAAGGTCGAGGAGGCCGCGTTGATAAAGCAGCATAGCGACGGAAGTGGTCGAAACCACCTTAGTAAGGCTGGCCACGTCGAAGACGGTCTGAGCCGCTACGGCTGGAGAACCCTCGTCGTAAGTGAATTGCCCGAGGGCGTCTAACAGGACGACTTCTCCGTGAGCTAGAACCCCGAAAGCGCAACCGGGAAAGGCGCGGGCGGCGATGGCATCGGAAAGCACACGGTAAACAGCGGCGAACCGGCCCTCTGGGCTGGCTTCAAAAAAGTTGAAAGGAGCGGCTTTGGTCGGCATGTCTGTCTTGCATCGTAACGCGGATCAAGGGTCGACGCCGTTCCTGGCTACTGATTTTTTGTGCTAAGGCTCATCAATTGAGGCTATCCTTGGATGCGAACGATTCGTCTATTGCAAGCAGGGGCCTACGGGGGAGTCATGCGCTTTTCGAGCGGAATGTCTATGGCTGGGATGGCAGTGTGCCTGTTGGTATTGACCTCTGTGGCTTGCGCCGCGCAGACGCCGGCCCCGGATTCGGTCCCGGCACCCGCTCCGGTCAAGAAGATCTACACCGTCCCTGCCGGCACTAAAGTTCTGCTTCAGTTGCGAAGTGGCATCAACACCAGGAGCGCCAAACCGGGCGATGGCGTGTATCTTGCTTCGATCTTTCCGGTGGTGGTCGGAAACAAGGTTATGATTCCGGCCGGGGTCTACGTGCAGGGGGTAGTAGACCGGGTTGCGCGCGCCGGACGGGTGAAGGGCAAGTCGCAACTGGACATGCACTTTACCTCGATGATTTTTCCCAACGGCACGGTAGTGGAGATCCCCGGGCTGGTGAATAGCCTCCCTGGCGCGAAGACGCAACAAGTGAAGGACGATGGCGAAGGAACCATTGAACAGGATGCGGACAGGGGAAGAAACGTCAGTAAGGCGGCAGAGATTGCAATTCCAACCGGCGGGACGGTTGGCTCGATTGGCGGCCTGGCAGGTGGACACCCCATCGGGGGTGGAGTGGCCGGCCTTGGGGCCGGGCTTGCCGCTGTTGGTCTGGTATCGCTCTTTACGCGCGGCGCAGACGTCAACATCGACAGCGGAACCCAGGTTGAAATGCTTCTGCAAAGACCGCTCCTTCTGGAGGAAGAAAATCTCGCTACCGCCGGCCAACCAGGCAGCGCTCCAGCCCTGGTCCCGGCAGCCACCCAACCCAAGCCACTCGAAAAGCCGATGCGCGCCCGAATTTTATGCCCGCCCGGTGGGCTCGGCTGCTCATAATTTCGGGTAATCTAAAAGAAGATGCAAACGGATACACAAAATAATCCAGACCTTCAATTGACCCCCGTGGTTGAGACTGACTCCAGCAAGTCGGAACTGGGCACTGCGCCGGCACCGCCGCGCAAGAGCGCCGGAGTTGGGTTGTGGATTCGCGATTTACTGATTTCCGCGGGCGCGTCGATCCTCATCATCACCTTTCTTTACCAGCCGGTCCGGGTGGAAGGCACCAGCATGCTGCCACGCCTGGAAGATCGTGACCGCCTGTTCATCAACAAATTCGTCTATCACGTTACGGCCATCGAACGCGACGACGTGGTCGTCTTCCGTTACCCGCGCGATCCTGAGAAAAGCTACATCAAGCGCGTGATCGCGTTGCCCGGTGACCGGCTGCGCATCGACCATGGCCAGGTCTGGCTCAACGGACAGCAGCTCGACGAGAGCTATGTACCGGAGGAGTATCGCGACACCAAATCCATGGCGGAGATGGTCGTTCCCGAAGGCACCTACTTCATGATGGGCGATCATCGGTCTATATCTTCAGACAGCCGCGAATTTGGGCCCGTGGAGCGCTCTCTCATTTACGGTAAGGCTGTCTTTGTCTATTGGCCGACGCGGGATGCGGGCGTCGTGCGCTAGCGGCAGGCAAGGGCGGGAGCGACCAAGCCCGTGCGAGCAACGGCGAGCGTCTGCCCCACCGCAGGTGGTGTGTCCCGCCGCAGGTGGTAGAATCGATTGAATCCACTCCTCGGAGACGCAATGCAGGCGATTCTGGCGCTCGAAGACGGGCGCATCTTCCGTGGCCTCGGCTATGGGCACCCAAGCGAAAGCCTGGGTGAGGTTGTTTTTAATACTTCTCTAACCGGTTACCAGGAAATCGCCACCGATCCTTCCTATGCCGGGCAAATTGTCGTTCTCACCAATCCGCAAATCGGTAACTACGGCACCAACCAGGCAGACAACGAATCGGCCAGGCCTTATATCGAGGGTTTGATCGTTCGCGAGTTCTCGCCTATCAGCTCCAACTGGCGCTCCGAGCAGGTGACAGACGAGTACATGGAGCGCTATCAGGTGCCTGTGCTGGCGGAGATCGACACCCGCGCGCTGGTTCGCCATCTGCGTACCCACGGCGTAATGCGCGGTGTGATTTCGACTGCCGTCGCCGACGTCGAGGCGCTTGTTCAGAAAGCCAGAAGCATTCGCAAGATGGATGGGACGGACCTGGCTCGCGTTGTCTCGACGAAGAGCATTTATCAGTTCGATTCTTCCGACAGCCGCAATCAGTCGGGCGAACCTTTGCTGAGTGAAGGCTTCATTAAGAAAGAGGAAGCTCGCCGAGACCTTTTGCACGTGGTAGCGTACGACTTCGGTATGAAGCAGAACATTTTGAGAATGCTCACTCGCGAGGGCTGCCGAGTTACGGTGGTGCCTGCAGAGACCACTGCCGAGGATGTGCTGGAGTTGAAGCCAGACGGAGTCTTTCTCTCTAACGGTCCAGGTGATCCTGAGCCGGTGGACTATGCGGTGCGTTCCATTCGCAAATTTCTGGGCCGCGTTCCGGTTTTTGGAATCTGTCTGGGTCACCAGCTCACGGGTTTGGCTCTCGGCGGCAAGACTTACAAGCTCAAATTCGGCCATCACGGCGGCAACCACCCGGTCAAGAACATGAGCAACGGCAAGGTCGAGATCACGGCCCACAACCACAACTTCGCCGTCGATCCCGATTCGATCAACGCCAATGAAGTTGAGTTGACTCACGTGGACTTGAACGACAACACGCTTGAAGGGCTGCGCCACAAGACGCTGCCGTTGTTCAGCGTGCAGTACCACCCCGAAGCTGCACCAGGGCCGCATGACTCGCACTACTTGTTCCGCGACTTCCGGTTGATGATGGAGGAGTGGAAGGGATGAGGCATCGGCTCCCAGCCGTAGTATTGTTTGCAGGGCTAGCGGTAGTTCTTTTTCCTCCGCTCAGGGCGGAATCGTCGATTGCGTGATGCAGAAGAAGCTTCTTGTTTCACGTGATACAGCTGGCTCGAGATCTATCGATCCATCTGGCGTTACAGATTCCTGGTGGCAAACAAATATGTTGAGCCGAGAGGGAGCGGTTCGAAACAGATGCGCGTGTTATATCCGCGCTTGGAAAACAGACGAGAAAGGCGGAATGCAGCCACAGACATCGTGCTGCGAGCCTTAGGCCGCCGGAAGAGATAGCTAGGATCGCTGTGAAAGCTGCAGGCTTCAAGGTAATTTGAAGAATTAAGTTGAGGCTGAGCTTGAAGTTGAAGAAATCACACTCAAGGCGCAAATTTAGCCGAGACTCTTGGAAATCCCAACGTTAGACACCTTGTCGAAAATTTACCATTCGTGAGTTCCGCTGGCCCCGGAGTCAATATCAGAACTGGGTGGCAGCCATCGCAGCGAAAGAATTTAAGGAAGTAGTACGACCAACATGCCACGCAGAAATGACATACAGAAGATCCTGGTGATCGGCTCGGGGCCGATTGTGATTGGGCAGTCTGCGGAGTTCGATTACTCCGGCACGCAGGCCTGCAAGGCTCTCAAGCAGGAGGGCTACGAGGTGGTGCTGGTGAACTCGAACCCGGCCACCATCATGACCGATCCCGATTTGGCTGACCGCACCTACGTTGAGCCGCTTACTCGCGAATACGTCGAGGAGATTATTCGCATTGAAGCCGAGATGCTGGCCGCCAATCCCGGTTCGGGCAAGTTTGCGCTGCTGCCAACTGTGGGCGGACAGACGGCGTTGAATCTGGCTGTCGATCTGTCCGACGCGGGAATTCTGGATCGCTATAACGTCGAGTTGATCGGCGCCAAGCTAGAGGCAATCAAGAAGGCCGAGGATCGGCTGCTCTTCAAGGATGCGATGCTTCGCATCGGGCTGGAGGTTTCAAAATCGGCGCTGGTCAACAATCTGCGCGACGGGTTGGAATTTGCCAGCAAGCTTGGATTTCCCGTCCTGATTCGTCCTAGTTTCACTCTTGGCGGCACGGGCGGTGGTATTGCCTTTAACCGGGAAGAGTTGATGGAGATTTTGGCGCGCGGACTCGACTTGTCTCCTGTGCATGAGTGCCTGGTCGAAGAGAGCGTACTGGGTTGGAAAGAATATGAGCTTGAGGTGATGAGGGACCTCGCCGACAACGTCATCATTATTTGTTCGATAGAAAACTTCGATCCCATGGGCGTTCATACGGGCGACTCCATCACCGTGGCCCCGGCGCAGACGCTCACTGACCGCGAATATCAGAAGATGCGCGACGCAGCAATCGCTGTGATGAGAGAGATCGGTGTCGAGACCGGCGGGTCGAACGTTCAGTTTGCCGTCAATCCTCTGGACGGCCGCATGACGGTTATCGAAATGAATCCGCGTGTCTCGCGCTCATCAGCTTTGGCCTCGAAGGCTACCGGGTTTCCCATTGCCAAGATTGCCGCAAAGCTTGCAGTCGGCTATACGCTCGACGAAATCCCGAACGACATTACGCGCAAGACTCCGGCCTGCTTTGAGCCGACCATTGATTATGTCGTGGTCAAGATTCCCAAGTGGCAGTTCGAAAAATTTCCCGGATCCAATGAAACACTGGGCCCGCAGATGAAGTCGGTGGGCGAGGTGATGGCCATTGGGCGCACCTTCAAAGAAGCGCTGATGAAGGCGGTGCGTTCGCTTGAGACAGGGAAGAAAACCGATAGTGAAGCGATGGAGCCGCGCAGGCTGATTCAGAAGCTGGTCACGCCGCAACCGGAGCGGCTCAGCTATATTCGATTTGCATTTGAGCGCGGAATGAGCGTGCGCGAGGTAGCTCGGCTCACCAGCATGGACCCGTGGTTCCTGCATCAGATTCGCGAGATCACACTGGCGCAAAATCAAATCGCCTCAACCTCGCCGGAAACCATCACGGAAGACGCACTGCGCCGCCTGAAGCGGCTCGGACTCAGCGACCAGCGCATTGCAGCGGAGTGGAAACTGGAAGGCCATGCCGGCATTAAGCAGGTGAGGGAACTGCGCGAAGCAAACGGGATTAGACCGGTCTTTAAGCTTGTCGACACCTGCGCCGCTGAATTCGAATCCATGACACCGTATCTCTACTCGACCTACGACGAGGAGGATGAGGCGCCACCGACCCAGACGCACAAGATCATCATTCTCGGTTCGGGGCCGAACCGCATCGGCCAAGGCATCGAGTTCGATTACTGCTGTTGTCATGCCGCGTTTGCGCTGAAGGAAGACGGCTTCGAGACCATTATGGTCAATTGCAATCCGGAGACCGTATCCACGGACTACGACACAAGCGACCGGCTTTACTTTGAGCCGCTGACGCTCGAGGACGTGCTGGCGGTTTACAACCATGAAGCACAGTCGGGTGCGAAGATTGGAATGATTGTTCAGTTCGGCGGGCAGACTCCGCTGAATCTTGCGCAGCGCTTGCGCGCAGCGGGAGTGCCGATCATCGGTACCTCGCCGGAGTCCATCGACCTGGCGGAGGATCGCAAGCGCTTCGGAAAGCTGCTTGAAGAACTGGATATTCCGCAGCCTCCCGGCGGCACGGCAACCAGCGTGGAAGAAGCTCTGGCCGTTGGAGAGCGGATTGGTTACCCGGTGCTGGTCCGTCCCAGCTACGTTCTCGGTGGCAGAGCCATGGTGATTGCTTACGACTCAGCGGCCGTTTCGCAGTATATGAGCCAGGCGGTTGAATATTCTCAAGAGCGGCCAGTGCTTGTCGATCACTTTCTCGAGAGCGCGGTTGAAGTTGACGTTGATGCGCTCTGCGATTCGGAAGACGTGATCATCGCCGGCATCATGCAGCATATCGAGGAGGCCGGAATCCACAGCGGCGACTCTTCTTGCGTGTTACCAGCCGTAAGCATCCGGCCAGAGACGCTGGAGACTCTGCGTACCTACACGCGTAAACTTGCTCTCGCGCTCAAGGTGGTTGGGTTGGTCAATCTTCAGTTTGCTATCCAGCGCAACGCGGCTGGCGACGATCATGTTTACGTTATTGAGGTGAACCCGCGCGCTTCGCGTACTGTGCCTTACGTTTCGAAAGCGACAGGCATTCCGCTGGCCAAGATTGCTGCCCGGCTTATGACCGGCCAGAAACTGTGCAAGTTGCTTCCGGCTCAACTCTCCGCGGGCAAAGACCTGGGAACAGGCGACTTCTTTTACGTCAAGTCGCCGGTCTTTCCATGGTCGAAGTTTGCTGGCGTCGATACGGTTCTGGGCCCGGAGATGAAGTCCACCGGTGAGGTGATGGGCGTGGCAGCCAGCTTTGGCGAGGCCTTTGCCAAAGCGCAGCTTTCAGCCGGGCAGGTTCTGCCTCGCACTGGGACTGTGTTCTTCAGCGTGAACGATCACGACAAGCCTGCGGTGATGGAATTGGCGCGGCGCTACGTTGAGCTTGGCTTCAAGATTGTTGCGACGGAAGGAACGGCCACCGTGCTTGAGAGGGGAGGCTTGATCGTCGAGCGAGTCTTCAAAGTCGAAGAGGGCCGGCCGAACGTCGTGGATCTGATCAAGGGTGACCGGATTCAGCTGATTGTGAATACGCCGCGCGGCCAGGACACCATCTTCGATGAGAAAGCGATTCGTCGCGCAGCGGTAGTGAGGCGAGTTCCAACCATTACCACCATCGCCGCCGCGCAGGCCGCCGTTGAGGGAATAGCCGCCATGCAGCGGAATCGCACCACGGTATATGCATTGCAGGAACTGCACGCTGCGAACGGCGGATAACACGAATCACGACGCTTCAGCGCTGCTTTTGTTTTCTCGATCGAGTGCGCCGGGGGGCGAGCCATGCGCCGAACGAATAACCAACCAGGGCTGCAACGGGCCAGGTGCCGATAAACGGTCCGTCGTCGTCAATGAGCCCACTGGGCCCAGGAATGCTGAGTAAGGTCCGGGAGAGTCTATTCGTTGCGTTGCATTGAAAACACTGGCCGGGCCCTGTGGGCATATAGAGTATCCACAGGCTAAAGAACAATAGCCAAACGAGGCCCAAAAGCCAAACGCTCGTGGCTGTGTTGTCCTGATGAAGCCGCGCAACCAAATGGCCGACGACCATCGGCACGAATAGTGACAAGCCGAGGACGAAGGTCTGCGAGACAACAGGCGGGTCCAGGGCGTAACCGGCCAACATGAGGGCCAGCCACGATGCAATGGCAATGAGAGTGTGAATAAGGAACCAGAGAGCCTGCCGCGTACGACTGGATACACTCGCTTCCTCTTCTTCCGCCCGATACCTCACCAAAGACTCCTTTTGAAATTCGTTGGTTCAGATTATCGTTTATTAAAGATACCTTTTGGCGCAATCGGAGAACAATTGCCAATTCGTTTGTGGCAGGGAAGTATCGCCACGGCTCGCCGTCAGGGTTTTACAATTGAACCATGCTGATTGAGGGCATTTTTGCAGCGGTTCCTACTCCGTTCTACGCGGACGCGCGAGTCTATTTTCGCAAGATTGAAGCCAATATGGCTCGCTATTCGCGCGGTCTGCTTTCCGGAATGGTGGTACTGGGCTCGACGGGTGAGGCAGTCATGCTCGACGATTCGGAATCGCGCGATGTTTTACGTGTCTCCGCGGAATCCACGTCTGCCGAAAAGGTCCTGATCGGGGGCGTCGGTCGGGACAGCGTTAAGGCCACCGTGGATATGGCGGAGGCGGCGGCGAAATTTCAATACGACGCAGTTCTGGTCCGCACTCCAACGTACTACGCGCCGTTGATGACGAATGCAGCGGTTCTGCATTATTTCCGCAGTGTGGCGGACCGCTCGCCGTTGCCAGTGCTGCTTTACAACATTCCCAAGTTTGTTCCATATTCCATGCCGGTTGATCTGGTTGCCGAACTGGCCCGGCACCCCAACATCATCGGGATCAAGGATTCTACAGGGGACATTGAGCGCATTCGCTCGCTTGTCGAGTCCACCCACAGCGCCCCCCGACGAACCGTGACTGTGACTCCGATTTTTGAGGCAGTGACAACCCGCATGCAGTCCGCCAAGGCGGAGGGAGCTAACAACTTTGTTTCGGCAGGCGATCTTGCAGGTGGCGCGGCGGTAGCCGTCGCTTCTCCCACGGTTCCCATCAAGACGCGGACAAAAGAAGTGGGATTTCAGGTGATGACCGGCACAGCCGCCGGGCTGGTCGCATCGCTCGATGCGGGCGCGGGTGGGGCAGTTTTGGGGTTTGCATCGTGCGCTCCTCAGGCGTGCGTTGAGGTGTACCTTGCGTGGAAGGACCACGACTTGAAACTGGCGCGTGAAAAGGAAGGGCGTATCGCCGGCGCGGCCAAACGCATCGTAGGCGAGTTGGGAATTAGTGGCGCGAAGTACGCATGTGATTTCAACGGCTACTATGGGGGTCGGCCACGCGCGCCACTGCTTCCGCTTTCCGGAGATGAGAAAGCAGAGATTGAGGGTTTGTTGGCTGGAATCCGCAATTAGAGATCCCATATCTTATGTCTGATAACAGATATTCTGTATACTAAAACCGTAAAATAAAGATAACCCGCTAAACACCTCTATCGCTGGGTCTTTATCCCCTGCTCGACTCACATCTTATACCGGCCCAGATCTTCGTCGTTCAGGCCTTCGAGCCAGCCGCGCAATTGCTCCGCCGTCGGGCCTTCGGGCGGGCCTGATGTATTCAATTTGGCAGTCTGCATCACCTGTTCCGAGACGTAGATCGGGCAATCTGCGCGCAATGCCAGCGCGATTGCATCCGACGGCCGCGCGTCGATCGTTACAGGCTCGTCTCCCTGGCGCAGCCAAAGCACGGCCAGAAAAGTATCATCTCTAAGTTCTGTAATTACAACGCGTTCCAGCTGAGCATTCAAGTGCTGAATTAAATTTCTGGCCAGATCGTGAGTCATCGGGCGAGCAGTGGCAACCTTCTCAATTTCGATGGCAATGGCATTCGCCTCAAAGATGCCAACCCAGATCGGCATCACCGTCTCTGAAGCAACATCTTTCAGCACGACAATAGGCATATTGGTGGCGGGGTCCATCATCAGGCCGCGAATTCTCACCTCAATATCCATTTGTGCCACCTATATCTGCTGCTTCAATCAACTCTACAACCTTAGACGGCTTCCCCACCAGACTGTTTGGATGAGTCGCTGTGATTCTCACTTGCAAGTAACTTCCCGGTGCCGGAGCGATGGGCTGACGCGCAGGTAAAGTTCACCGGCTTGTTCTGGCTGCTGCGCCCTGAAATCTGCCCTCGCGCCGGATTCATGCCCTCAACCATCACTTCCATAAGTTCTCCTAAATGTCTGGCATAATTGATTCTTTGAATCTCGCGCTGCCGGTCAAGCAGCACTTGAAGCCGTTGCGACTTTTCCGCGTCGGGAATGGAATCGATCATCGTCAGAGCCGGCGTGTTGGGCCGGGCCGAGTACTTGAAGCCGAACACGCAATCGTACTCCACTTCCGCCAGCAGGTCCATGGTCTGGATGAAATCGTTCGGCAGTTTCGCCCGGAAAACCGACAATGATGTCTGTCGAAAGCGAGATCGGACCGGCGCGCCGCCTTGATCCATGCGATCCGCTCCAGGTACCAATCCGGCGTATACTCGCGGGCCATCATCTTCAGCACCCGCGCCGACCCCGACTGCACCGGCAGATGCACATGGTCGCAAAGCGTGGGAACGGCGTCAATCGCTTCAACGATGTCGCGGGTAAAGTCCCGCGGATGGCTGGTGGTAAACCGCACCCGGCGGATCCCTGCCACCTGGCCCACGGCTGCAAGCAGTTCCGCAAAGCTTCGCTTCCCTTCCGGATCGCGGTAGCTGTTCACGTTCTGGCCCAGCAGTTGAATCTCGGTGTAGCCCAGGTCGGCAATCCGCCGCGCTTCTTCCAGCACGGAAGTCCGAGCCCGGCTGCGCTCCTTGCCGCGCGTATACGGCACCACGCAGTAGGAGCAGAACTTGTCGCAGCCCTCAATGATGGTGATGTAGCCGCGATAAGGATTCTGCCGGGCGGTAAACTCGGTCTCAAAGGTCTCGTCGGTCTGGCGGTCGTCGAGGCCGGTAATGCGGTTCTCGCCCGCTTCCAGGCGCGCCAGCATCTCCGGCAGCTTGCGGTAGGAGGCCGATCCGGAAACGAGCGAAACATACGGCGCGCGCTCGAAGATCTTTTCGCCCTCCTGCTGCGCCACGCAACCCAGCACCCCAAAGCGCTTGCCCGCCTTGTGCAGCTTCTTGTAGTCGTTCAGGCGGTTGAAGACCTTTTGCTCCGCTTTGTCGCGGATCGAGCAGGTGTTGTAGAGGATCAGGCCGGCGTCTTCTTCGGCTTCCACCTGCCGGTAGCCCTGCTGCTGCAATGTGCCAATCACCTTCTCGGAGTCATGGGCATTCATCTGGCAGCCGAAGGTCTCGAGATAGAAGGTTTTCTCGGTTGCCATAGTAGATTTAAGTATATCTTGAATGCGGCCCGGTCTTCCTGCAGGGCTGCGGCAGAGCTGTTCGGAGGGCATCTTAAAGCAGCCCTGTATGCAGGTAGGCCAAAAGAGCGGCCATCTGCTCATCGGTAAATCGGCCGGCAAATGAGGGCATCAAGCCCCTGCCAGCGACAACGTTTTTACGGACCTCGGCGTCGGTTGCGGGAAGGCCGCTGGGCAGATAAGGGCGCTCGAAGAGATGGTGCAGGTCTGGCGGAACTTTCTTCAGGGCCAGATCGTTGTCTTCGTGGCAGTGGGCGCAGCGAACCTGGTAGAGATGCTTCCCTTCCTGCTGTTGCGGAGTCAGCGAAGGCGCCGAATGGCAGCCAGCCAAGAAGATTCCAAGGCTGGTCACCATTCCGGCGCAGGCCAGCGGTCCGCGCTCATTCGTCCTTCGAGTGCCGCCCAAATGCCGTCTATGCTTTCTCGGCAAATCGCCCGCTGACGTAGTCCCAATTAAGAACCTGGAAAAATGCCTTCACATAATCGGCGCGCACGTTCTTGTATTTCAGGTAGTAGGCGTGCTCCCACACGTCGACGCCAATCACCGGCTTGTGGCCCACGGTAAGCGGCGTGTCCTGGTTGGGCGTGGTTTCAATGCTCACAGTTCCATCGGGCAGCTTCACAAGCCACGCCCAGCCGCTGCCGAAGACGCTCATTGCTGCTGCGGTCAGCTTGTCTTGAAACGTTGAGACCGAACCGAATTTTGCGATGATTGCCGCAGCAAGTTCTCCAACCGGAGCGGTTCCACCTTTTCCCAGCGTCGGCCACCAGAAGGAGTGGTTGGCATGGCCTCCGCCCTGATTGCGAACGGCAGTGCGGGCCGACTCGGGCAAAGTATTCAGGTTCTCCACCAACTCCCAGACAGTCTTCCCCGCCAATTCAGGATGCGCGGCTACAGCGGTGTTGAGATTATTGACATAGGCCTGGTGGTGCTTGTCATGGTGCAGGTGCATTGTTTCCGCATCGAAGCTGGGTTCGAGCGCGTCGTATGCGTAGGGCAAAGGCGGCAGCGTGAAAGGTCCGGTGGGGGGAGCAGGTGGCGTCGCGGCCTGACCGCTGGGGGACCCTTCGGCGCTAAGGGTTTCGGCAATCAGCGCGGCGCTAGCCACCGCGCCCATCTGCAATAGAGCGGTTCTGCGATTGATCGATGTCATTGTGTGAGGCTCCTCTGGGAAGTTTCTGGTCGGGGAGGCGGCTGAAGCAAGTTCCGCCGGCAAGAAGGATCGTCCAATCAGTCTCAACGGACGCGCCGCCAAGGTCAAGCGCGTTGTTCCCGCTTCGCGAGATGTTTACAATTCTTTGACTTCGAATTCGTTGCTTAAAGAACGTATGCTGGAGCCATGCAGCTTCCCACTTTTGCCGAAATCCGCGAGGCTCAAGCGCTGGTCCATCTCCACATGATGCCCACACCGCAGTATTCGTGGCCGTTGATCAACGAGCGGCTTTCGGCCGGAGCAGAGTCAAAAACCGAAGCCTGGATCAAGCATGAGAATCACTCCCCTGTGGCCGCATTCAAGCTGCGCGGAGCACTGGTCTATCTGGACTGGCTTAAGCGGACGAAACCCGAGATTGTTGGTGTAGTCGCGGCTACGCGCGGCAACTTCGGGCAAGGCGTGGCAAGGGCAGCGCGGCTCCTCGATCTGAAGGCCGTGGTCGTCGTTCCACACGGCAACAACAAGGAGCAGAATCGCGCCATCATGGCTCTGGGCGCCGAATTAGTTGATCATGGCCACGACTTCCAGGCGGCACTGGAGTTTGCCGGTACTCTCGCGGCAGATCGCGGGTTTGCGATGGTCGAATCCTTCCATGCGCGACTTGTGATGGGCACCGCAACTTATGCCCTTGAACTCTTCGAGGCGGCGCCTCCGCTCGACACTGTTTATGTGCCGATTGGGCTGGGCTCCTCTATCTGCGGTGTTGCCGCAGCGCGCAAGGCACTGGGGCTGGAAACCGAAATTGTCGGCGTGGTGGCTGCGGAGTCTCCTTCTTATGCGCTCAGTTTCAAGGAGCGAACAATTGTCGAAGCTCCATCGCGCACGGTCATCGCCGACGGTCAGTCGTGCCGTACGCCCAATACCGATGCAATGGAATTGATTTGGGAAAACGTCGCTAAAATCGTTGAGGTCACCGACTCTGAGATTGCCATGGCCATGCGTTTCTATTTTCAAGACACTCACAACCTGGCAGAGGGAGCAGGAGCTTCCGCTCTAGCCGCGGCTTTGAAAGAGAAGAAGAAAAATGCGTGCAAGCGGATTGGCATTATTCTGACGGGTGGGAATGTTGACTGCGCAACATACACCAAAGTTCTTGCCGGGACGATTTGACGAGGAACAATGTCGAAGACCATCGAGCATCTGGAACCATTTCCGCATTCGGCGCACAATCGCTGCTTTGGTTGTGGGCCAGCCAATCCAACTGGGCTGCATCTCGAATTCATGCGCGCTGAAGATGGTTCCATCGTCTGCGAGGCCACGGTTCCTGATCGGTTTGAGGGTCCTTCGGGTCTTCTACACGGAGGCATCATTGCCACGTTGCTTGATGAAGCCATGAGCAAGGCCGTCCGTGCAAGCGGCCGGACAGCAATGACTCGGCAGATGGAAGTCGATTACCGGCGACCGATTCCTTCTGGCGCGCAGATTCGCATTGAGGGCCGAATTGAGAGGAGCGAGGGCCGCAAACATTGGACAGAAGCAAGGATTCTCGACACCGGTGGAACCGCATTGGCGCGAGGTAAGGGACTGTTTATCGAAGTTCGGGCAGTCTCCTAATTTGGTATGGCGCAGCGTTCATCAGCCTTTGCGTTTCCCGATGGAGTCGATCGCTAGTTCATCGCGAAACCGAAATCGATATCCGCGGTGGTCAGTATGGCTTGATCGCCGGCCAGAATGGCGCCTCTCTCAAGCACGTGTTCGAGCTCCCGCACATTTCCCGGCCAGTCGTGTGCGGAAAGCAAGTTCATTGCGTCCTCATCGAGGTGCTTGACCGGCGCATCGCGTCCCATTCGCTGCATGAAGTGATCTACAAGCAAGGGCAGATCCTCAGCGTGCTCGGTCAACGAAGGCGTGCGAATCAAGAAGACGGCAAGCCGGTAGTAAAGATCGGAGCGAAAGGCGCCTGTCTGCGTCTGCTGAGCCAACGGCTGATGAGTGGCCGCCACAATGCGCACATCCACTTTCACGGTCTCGTTCTCGCCAACGCGCTGCAGTTCTCCGCACTCGACGAAGCGCAGGAGCTTGGATTGAAGCGCCAACGGCATCTCGCCGATTTCGTCCAGAAATAGCGTTCCTCCATCGGCGCTCTCTATGCGACCTGTGCGTCCCTGCACCGCCCCGGTAAAGGCTCCCCGGGTGTGACCGAACAGCTCGGCCTCAAGGAGGGCTTCGGGTATGGCAGCGCAGTTTATGACGACAAAAGGCTTGCGGCTCCGCGTCGAAAGCCGATGCAGCGCTTTGGCAACCAGCTCCTTGCCGGAGCCGGTGGGCCCTTCAATCAGCACCGGGGTTGAGCGTGGGCCTACCAGACGAACGCGACGGCCGATCTCAAGCATGGAGGCAGCGTTGCCAATCAATTCCGGGAGTTGGCTCCTCGCTGCATCGTCGTCAACACGGCTCAACGTTTCAGTTCGAAACAAAGCGACGCTTGCGGGGCCGGTCGGAGCGGAAAGCCGAACGTGCAACGCGCCTTTCGCCATCGAAGCAGGCAGAAACGTACGAGCTGGAGGCGGGATCGGCCAGGAGCCGGAGCAAATTTCACTGGGAGATGAGTTGGAGCCGTCGAGCGCAGGCGCTGTCTTCCATGCCGCCGTGTCTGTATCCTGGCTGTGCCGTAGTGCGTAAAGCAATTCCTGGCGGAAAGGCCCACGCGGACTTTCCCCGGTCGACGAACTGCCTGCGGTCACCAGGTCTATGAGTGGAAACGTGCTGCGAAAGTCTGTGAGGAACTCCGCCAGATCGAGATCGGGCAGCCACGAATCGACGATGATCGCTTCAGGGGCAACCGCTACAGCTTCAGCCCATGCCTGAGCGCCACCTTCAGCCTCGCATACCTGCCAGCGAAGGCCGATCAGGACTTCAGAGAGCCGTTGTCGAAAGCTCCGGTCCGCGCTGGCGATCACAGCAGTGCGCGTCCGGATGCGGCTGGTGGCGGCAAGTACAGGCGCTGGAATATTCAACATGCGAATTCTCCTAAGGCTAGGCTGGTCACACGAGTTCACTGCAACTCAGGGGTGACGGCGGCTGACGCCGCGGTGGTTTGAAGCAAAGGACCATGCGGTGGGATAGCCAACGTGAGGGCGGATGTTGCCACGGGCAACGCGAGATCGGCCTCCAGGGGCATCAAATAACCCTGCCCACGGACCGTTCGGATTAGTTGGCCCGGAGGCGGATCCTTAAGCTTGCGGCGCAGGTAGTTCACGTACACGTCCACGATGTTGGTGGTCTGTGCAGGTTCCAAATTCCACACTGACTCCAGCAGTTCCACGCGCGATACACACTGGCCTCGATTGAGCATCAAATTTTCAAGCAGTGCGAATTCCTTGTTGGTGAGGATTATCGGCACTGAGCCGCGGCGCGCGGAATGTTCGAGTCGGTCCAATTCCAGGTCTCCGGCGCGCAACTTCAACCGCGTCTCCCGCTTGCGCCGCAACAGGGCCCGGCAACGTGCGCGCAGCTCATGGAGACTGAATGGCTTCACCATTAGGTCGTCGGCACCCAGATCGAAGCAGCGAACGCGCGTGTCAATCTCCTGTCGGGCGGTAAGCACCAGAATTGGAAGATCAAGGTCAATCAGGCGGATCTCGACCAGCGCTTGTTCACCATCTTTGACTGGCATGTTGAGATCGAGGATGGTCAGATCGGGTAGTTCCTCGCGAAAGGCATCAACGGCTTCCACTCCGTCGCGGACTAGACGAATCCGGTGCCCATCGGCCTCGAGACCGCGACTTAGAAACAATCCCAGCGCGTTGTCATCTTCGGCAATTAGTAACCGCATTGCACCTTCTCTCCCCGGCAAGCCGGCAAATCTAAATGACGGCCACATTCACATTTCAGCCGGCACTTTAGCGTGCACTAACCAGTTACCTCCTTCACCATCAAACGAGATGGGAAGGAACTCAAGGTTAGAAAAATAAAAGTTGACTTTGCAATCCCGAAAAGGGACCTTGTTTTCGAATGTTTCCCGAAAAATGCGACGCAAAACGATTCGTGACGATTGTCACTTTCGGCGGATGGAATTACGGGGGGCGCGGCAGTTCCCTGCGAGCCGCCTAGGTCGCAAATCTTCTGCGGCTACAGCCTGGTCAGCGGGCTTATCGCCTCGAACCTTCCGCATTTTTCCGGGAAACCGCTTTGAGCTCATACATAGCGGCGTCGGCTCGTGCGAGGAGATCTTTCATGGTTTCGGGCCGAGAATACTCCGCGACGCCAATTGAGGCGTTGATTTGCAGGTTCCCTGGCCCGGACTTTCCGATTATTTTATAGCTCCCGCAGATCCAGTCTCTGAGCCGGTCAATCTGTGCTCGCGCCTCGGTCAGAGCGCAATCTAACAGGATAATGAATTCATCACCGCCCCAGCGTCCAACCACATCTGTCGGACGGCAAGCGAACTTGATTTCAGAGGCAAGCTGCTTCATCAGTTCGTCTCCGGCCAGATGGCCATGATTGTCGTTCACCTTCTTGAAATCGTCAATGTCGAGAATTGCAATGCACAGCGGAACTGCGCCCGCCATCCTGCGCTCAATCTGGCCCTCCACCGAAAAGCGATTGTGCAGCCCGGTGAGACCGTCACGAGAAGCAATTTGCTCGGCTTCTTCCAGCCTGGCCTGGTAGCCAGAGGCTTCCACTTGAAGCTTCTCAATGGTGGCCTTCCCTTCCGCGGTCATTCTTTCGATTTCCGACTTTAACTCCGCAGCACTCTGCTTAATTGAGGCGCGAACTTCAGTAAGGTCGTCCAGACTGGCAATTTTTTGCAGCCGGACCGTGACCGCGTCGATCTGTCCGGCGCAGCGCTGATCGCGTTCACCGACGGATTCGGCGGTCCGAGCCAGGACAATCAGCAACTCTCTCACTTCTCGAGTCTTTTGCCGATTCTGCCGGACCGCTCTCGCGCCCCAGTCCTTCAATTGTTCCCGCACGATCGCTTCCGCGTCTGCGACCTGCCCAGCACTCATGTCGCAGGTCAAGCTCTCTTCCACTTTGTCAAGGCTTCGTTTCAGGTTCATACCGAGCGCAGGATAGGCCTCAAATGCGCAGTTGCCCATCTCAAGTAACGCCGAGCCATAGGCAGCGATCGTAACGGGAAGAATGCCGTCGTCATCCGAGTTGCCGTCCGCTTGAGTACAGCCTGATGGGGAATCAAGATATTTCTTTAGCGAGATCATTGGGCTCCTGAACGGTGCTATCTCTGGGCTCATCCCTGCCCCGGGTACGGCAAAGAAGCATCGGTGAAAAGCTCCTCATTGATGAGTATCGGCAGAATCATGGCTTTTCTTTAGGAGAGCGTCGATTCCAGGATGCTGAATGCGTAATTTGTTGTCTGGAGATGACTTCGAGCGTTTAGGAAACAGATTGCGTTCGACAGAAGGCGGCGCGTCGTGGCGCAGACGCGCAGACAGCACTGCCCTTCGACGCGTCGGCTGAAATCTCCCCTTCGGATTCCTTGCCGGCCAGATGAGCTTTTTAAAGTTTTTTTTAACTCCGACTAGAATCCGCAAAAGAGATGCCGATAGATTGCCCGCAAGATAAACCTCCTGCTCCAAGTAACGATTCTGAGCTGTGCTGTAGGCAGAACGGTTTCGGTGCAGGCGGAATTCGAAACGAGGAGCCAACACAATGAGCATTAGCGTACTGAACAACGTTTCTTCGCTGATCGCGGAGAATGCAGTTTCCAACACGCAGGCAAGCCTGCAAAAGAACCTTCAACAACTCTCCACCGGCTTGAAGATCAACTCCGGTGCCGACGACCCGGCGGGCCTGTCAATTGCCGCTGACTTGGGCGCCAGCATCTCAGCCCTCACTCAGTCCAGCCAGAACGCATCGAACGGCGTCGGCCTCTTGCAGACCGCCGATGGCGCGCTCTCGCAGGTCAACACCATCCTCAACCAGGCCATAACAATCGCAACCGAAGCTGCCAACGGCGGCCTCACCACGGCACAGTCGACGGCACTGAATACTGAATTCCAGTCGATTCTGACGGAAATCAACAACATTGGCTCGACCACAAACTACAACGGAACGGCCGTGTTCAGCGCAACCGCCAACACAACGTTCACCAGCGATGGTACCTCCAGCGGAGCCATCACCACCAGCACCGCCGTCGGCGCGCTTTCAGCCACAACGCTGGCGCTGAACGCCGACGTCCTGACCTCGGCAACTGCGGCCCAAACCGCACTGACCGACATCACGGCCGCAATCAACACCGTTTCGGCGACTCGCGGAACGATTGGCGCCAGCATCAACCAGCTGACGTCAGACACGAATGTTGAAAACACGCAGGTGCAAAACCTCACCAGCGCTCAGAACAACATTCAGAATGCGGATATTGCGAAGGTGACCTCCAGCCTGACCCAGAACAACATTCTGGAACAGACCGGCTTCGCGGCTATCCAGCAATCGAACTCGGCGGAGCAGAACGTTCTGAAGCTCCTCCAGTAAAATCTTTAACTTTCTCCCAACGGTGGCGCTTTAACGGCGCCACCGTTATTTTTCTTGTTCCACTGCACTGAACAATCAGCCCGGATCTGCCGATATTGTGGTACGGTTAAACGCGATCTAACGCAGACGCGCATGAACTGGCGCGTTCGGCGCGAAGGAGCGGGAAAACTTATGAGTTCATCCTCTATATTGGGTTCGCTTCTATCCTCGTCAAATTCGTCATCGTCTATAGACTTGAGCTCCATTCTTGAGGCGGCAACGGGGGCATCCAGCTCAGGCATCGACGTTACGTCGGCCGTGAACTCAGCGGTGGCCGCCGCGGAGGCTCCAGAGTCCGCGTGGGAATCGCAGCAGACGACGCTACAAAATCAGACAAGCGCGTTGGACTCGATCCAGACTGATGCGACCAACCTCGACAACGATATGCAGGCGCTCAACAACTTGAGCGGTCCACTTTCCGCAGCGACAGTAAGTTCTTCAAACTCCAGTATCGTCACAGGTTCGGCGGCTTCCGGAAGCACTGCCGGAAACAACGTGGTGGTCGTCAATAGTCTGGCGACTGCGGCGTCCTATGCTTCGAAAGCAGTGACCAGCGCCACAACGGATTTGCCCGCAGAGAGCATTACCATCACTCCTGCCGGCGGCTCGACTACAACCATCACGACCGGCAGCGGCGTAGATACCTTGACCGACCTGGAGAACGCTATCAATAACGCGGGACTGGGCGTCACGGCCAGCGTTATCACCGATGCCAACGGCGCTCAACTGGCAATTGTCAGCAACACGACAGGCAGTGCCGGCGCCTTCACGGTGTCATCGTCCGGGGGAAGCTTTGGCTTTACCCAGGGGCAGCCCGGCAGCAATGCCTCCCTCACCGTGAACGGGATCAGCATTTCCAGCACATCGAATACGGTCACAGGAGTCATCCCCGGCGTGACGCTCAATCTGCAGGGAGCCAATCCGGGAACTCAAGTGAGCCTCGACGTCGCACCGGATACCTCGCAGGCGGCAACAGCAATCAATCAGTTTGTCAGCGATTACAACACGCTGATCAAAGACGTAAATGCCCAGTTCACGTATACCCCGGGTTCGGGTCAGGGCGTGCTGGCAGAGGATCCCACCTTGCGGACTCTGCAAAGCGATTTGCTGGGGGCACTGGATTACACGTCTACGACCGGATCGGGGAGTGGTGCAACAGTGATGAGCCTGGCAACGATGGGCATCTCGGTGAATTCTGATGGCACCCTCAGCGTGGATAACTCAACCCTGAACAGGGCACTCCAGAGTAACTACAGTGAGGTGCAGAATTTTTTTCAAGGGACTGCGCTCAATGGATTTGCCAATTCAATGGATCAACAGCTGACCAGCTTCATCAGCCCTGCGGACGGAGCGTTTACAGTGGATCTGCAGAGTATCAGCACCGAATACACCGGACTGCAGGACGATATCAACAATTTCCAAGCGAACGTGATTGCACCGCTAAAAACACAGCTGCAAAGCGAATACAGCCAAGCGGAAATCTCCTTGCAGGAACTGCCTGCCGAACTAAAAGATGTCGATGCCGAGCTGGGTATCAACACTTCCTCATCAGGAAACTAACCGGAGAAGACCATGAGCCCGACGGAAATGGCATATAGGAGAACTGCACTTAGCGGCGCCAGCGGATTCAGCTTGCTGATTGCACTTTACGATACTCTTGCTGGAGATCTGCGCCGAGCTGCGCAGGCTGAACGCAATGATGACCTTGAGCAACGCGGCCGGCAAGTGAATCATGCCTTGCTGATCGTAGGGCTTTTGGAAGAATGGATCGATCGGGGGACGGGCGGAGAACTGGCAGCGCAACTCAAGGGCTTTTACAACTCGCTTCGGAGCGGGATGATCGAAGCTCAAGCCAAAAGATCTCCAGAGATACTTGAAGAGTATATGGGGCGAGTCCTTGAAATTCGGGAGGCCTGGCAAAAGGCCGAGAGCAGTGGAACAACATCCAGGGTGCAGGTTTCGGGCTTGGTTCAAGCTTCTGCCTACCCCGGTTCCTCATTGCCGATTCGCGAGCGCAGCTCATCTGGCTGGCTGGCTTAATTCTCCCTCATCGCGGCATGAAAGGTTCAAACGCTCTGCGTCGTGACGCGGGCAAGCGCATTGAGGCCAGGGATTGTTTGTTGAAACTGAGCGGCAGCGAAGGACCACTTCGTTGCCGCATTTGTTTTCCTGGTGGAAGGGATGTAGCAAAAAACGGAGTTAGGCTGGGTTAGACAGGTAATTCATCAAGGAGATTGGCAGAACCTTTGCTGCCGCGGCGAGGGCCGCGTTATTGTCAGTCTCAGCCTGGCTGAGGTTCGTTGCTGCTGTGGCTTCATCCACGCCTATCAGATTGTTCTCCTGGGAGGCCAGGCTCACCGTATCCTGCTGCAGGTATGTTCCCTGCGCGGTTAACTGCTGCTCAGCATTGCCATAGAACACTTGCTGCTGACCAACGAAATTGACTGCCGAGTCCACACTTGCCGTGGCCGTTGCGATCTGCGAGCTTGTCCCGCTTTGTAGCGCCGTGACCAGTGAACTTAGCGCACCAAGAACGTTGTTGCCCGAATTCGAGAATATCTGACTGCCCGGAAGGTCTACCTGGACGCTGGTATCATCGCCCACTTGCACCGAGTTCGCGTCGTTATTGCCGTTGTAGGTGTAGCCGGTAGGCGACGACGGATCCGCGGTGTATGGAGTTGCTGAGCTGGTTCCCCCAAAAAGATACGTCCCCCCGACCGAAGTATTGGCGAGAGTCACAACAGAAGCTAGAATTCCTTGAACCTGTTCTGCCAGCGCCTGCCGATCGGCGGAAGAGTTTGTGCCATTTGCGCCCTCGGTACCGAGCGACACTGCCTGAGTGAGAGCCGTAATCACCGAGCTCAACGAGGAACTGGCGGACTGAACTGTGGACTGAACCGACGAAATGTTCTTCGTATATTGATCCACGTCTCCGGTCTCAATTGTGTTTTCGACCATCTCCGCTGCCGCTGAGGGGTTGTCTGATGGCACGTTTACGCTTTTGCCGGTAGACACCTGCTGCAGCGCAGTGTTGAGCGACACCTGGCTCGTTTGCAGGTCGGAGAGAACTTCGGGAACAAGGTTTGGGTCGATGCGCATAGTCGTCAGAAGCTCGTGGAAGATCCCATGTTCATCAGTGCGTTATTGAGTACCTGAATGGTGCTGACGATGCGAGTCGCCGCTTCATAGGCCGTCTGATAGCGAAGCAAATTGGTAGTCTCCTCGTCCACATTTACCGCGGAGACAGAACCCTGCTGAGTGGTCAGTTGGGTCAGGGTATCGCCAATTGCTATGGATTGGGTATTGGCAGTCGAGGCTGCATTGCCGACTTGAAAAACCAAACTGGCGTAGGCGTCGACAGGCGTTTGCCCTGACGGAAGATTCTGCGTCAGGACAGCGGATAGGTTGGCGATGTTTCCGTTACTGTCGGCGGATCCATCTGAACTGATGGCGATTTGGGACGGATCAGTCACGGCCACGCTGATGCCGGCCGCGGCATTGCTCGGATTCGATAGGATTGTAAAGAAAGCCGCGCCTGGGTTGCCATTCGAATCGGTGCCTTCCGCCTGCGCTGAGTTGAACGCGGTAGCAAACTGGCCGGCAAGCGTGTTCAACTGCGAGAGCAGCCCGGGAACAATCTGGTCGCGAACTTGAATGACCCCGCCGAGGGTTCCACCCTGAATCGAAGCAGTGATGTTGTTTCCATTCGAATCGATGACCTGCTGTAGACCATTGCTGCCAGCTGCGGTCTGCAGATTGTAGCTCTCCGCGCCCATAACCAGCGGCGAGCCGTTAGCGGTGGTGATGGTCTCTCCATTGTTGCTTTGCGTAATCGAAATGCCTACCAGGCCGGAGAGTTGCTGCACCAACTGGTCGCGCTGGTCCTCAATGGTGCCGCCGTCTTCCCCCGCCGGTACCTGCGAGAGCTGGCCGTTGAGCTGTGCAATCTGTTGGGTGAGCGTGTTGATCTGAGAAACGGTTTGCGTTACCTGCCCGTTTGCTTGCGATTGCGCCGAGGTCAGTGCGTTGGCAGTGGAGTTGAAGGCGCCAGCAAGATCCTGGCCGCTGGCGATTACGCCTTGCTGAGCAGCTGTACTGGTGGGAGTTGCCGATAACTGCGCCAGGCTGCTTGAAAATGACGTGAACGCACTCGCTATGTCACTACCGGTAGTTGTAAATGAGGTTTGAATCTGCTGAAGACTGGACAATTGTGCGTCAGCACTACTTTGCAGAGACGTCTGTTGCTGAATCTGAAGATTGAGCAGTTCGTCACGGATGCTTTGAACCGCATCCAGCGAAACGCCCCCGCCAGTTACGCTGTTACCGGACTCGTTTTGCTCGTTTTCGTTGAACTGCACCACTTCACGGGTATATCCGGGAGTGTTGGCATTGGAGATGTTGTTGCTGGTGGCATTGAGAGCGCCCTGGTTTGCCTCCAGCGCCTGCAAGCCGATCAGAAGTGATGTGTTCAAGCCGCCCATATCGATTACATCTGGCAAGACCAGGTTTGAACCTTCAACCTGGAACCAGATGCCTCCTGAATTTGCCCTCGAACTGAGTTGAATAGCGCCACCATCTGGGCGACAGCGCGGCTGGAATGCTGTAAAAGAGCGGCGTAACGCCGATTAAGCTGTTGCAGAGAATTGGACGCGGTGCGGATTTGCCCCATAATCTCATCATCAATATCAGATTGAGAAGTCGCAGCTTCTGTCCTCAGAGGAACGCATATTTGGTTCACAAGCAAAGTAAGTCGGCTGCTCAGCGCCTGCTGGTTGACGATGCTTTCTTCAAGATCCTGAAGTGCGTTGCGAGCAATGGCATTCATGGCCTTCTCCAATTCAGCAGCCAGAGCTCCCAAGAGCTGAAGATACTCGGCCGCTTTTCGGTTCCGCATCTGTGCATCGCCAGAGTTCATCCTTCGCACTTTCTCGACAGGCCCTGGTTCCGTGGCCCCGCCGTCCCGCATTTCATATCAGGCGTAGTCATCAATCATCGCCGAAGCGATCTTGGCCGGGTCCAGGTCGTATTCACCGTTCTGAATGGATTGCGCCAGAGTGTCCACTTTGCTCTGGCGGATTTCCGGCGAATTGAGGGCAATGCTCGCAAGCGAGCTTGCAGGCGCCGAATCGGACGAGAGGGTAGCCCGGTCCTGTTCACTTACCAGATCCGATTTGGCGACGCTCTGCCCTCCGGCTTGCGACAGACTCGCATCGCTCGAAACATCGTTTGCTGCTGGATTGAAACCATCGATTCTCATTTTCAGCTCCTTACACTAAACCGCTGTCCCTATCGGCAGATTCACGAAAAAGTTTAGCCCAAAATCTCAATTCTTTTTGGGTAGTTCCGCTCCCGTAGGCTGCCCCGCTTGGGCGGAGGTCTGAGGATTTGCCTTGTCGGCCGCAGCATGCATGGCTTTGGCAACCATTTTGGCGATTCCGATGCCGCCTGAGGCCGCCATAGACGTTGATAAAGCCTGCACGCCGAAGCTTGTTACCGAGTCGCTTGCGACGTCTTTGTCATCGTCGTCTGCGCCTGGAAGTGTGCTAAACGACTGTTCTGCCTGTTGCAGCCAGCTTCCCAAAAGAATCGATTCGAACTCCCTGGACCCCTTTTCAATTTTGTCGTTGCTAAGCTTCTCAGGAGACTGCATCTGATGAACCAGTTGATCCTGTCTCGCCTGCAAGACGCTTTGTTGCGGGTTCAATGAACCCAAAGCTAAACTCGTTGCCATTATTGGATCTCCAAATCTGCCTGGATTCCGCCCTCGGCCTTGATGGCTTGAAGGATAGCCACGACATCGCGAGCAGTAGTGCCGATGGCGTGAAGCCCATTGACCAATTCCTCTACATTCGCGCCCTCGTCCAACCGCATCGATTGCGCGGGTGCCTCATTCACATTCAACCGTGTCTCTGGCACCAGAGTAGCTGCTGTCGGAATTTTCTGGCCGGGCATCATTCCGCCTGGCACGACTGCATAAGCGGTGACCACCTGGATGGATAGGCTGCCGTGGATCACGGAGACAGGTAAAAGCTTGACGCTGCCGCCCATCACAATTGTGCCGGTCCGCTCGTTGATCACGATCTTGGCCGGAGTGTTCACGGTGAGCATCAGGCTCTGCACCCGCGCGATTAGCTGAGGCACGGATTGCTCAGATGTGTCGGCAACGCTGATGTCTATGCGCCTGCTGTCGAGCGCGGTTGCGACAGGCTTGCTGAACTCCCGGTTCACCGCATCTGCAATCTCGGTCGCCGTCTCAAAATCCGGATTCCGCAGCAACAGAGATACGGTCTTAAACCCCTTGAGATCCACTGCCGTGTCGCGTTCGATAATCGCTCCATTTGGAATCATGCCGACGTTGGCGGAGTTGACTTCCTTCCGATTCGCGCCATCGCCTGCTACGTATCCACCCATCACCAGCGGCCCTTGCGCTTCGGCATAAATCTGCCCATCGGGACCGCGCAGCGCGCTCATCAGCAGGATGCCACCCTCGATACTGCGGGCATCGCCGACCGAAGAGACAGTGACGTCCAGCTTCGCTCCCGGCCGTGCAAATGGCGGAAGCGATGCCGTAATGAACACCGCTGCCACGTTCTTCACGACCGCAGTTCCTGCGGGAACGAGTACGCCCATCTTCTGCATGGCATTGGCGAGCGTCTGCATAGTGAAGAGGGTTTGTTGTGTGTCTCCGGTGCCGCGCAGTCCCGTTACCAGACCGTAGCCCACCAAAAGATTGTCTCTTACCCCTTCAACATTTGTGATATCGCGCACCATGACCCGGCGGTCAGTCTCGGACCCGGCCGCATTGAGCGCAGATGGAAACAGAAATGCGCTGAGCACCAGGACTGACCAGGCGATCATGCAAACGAGTTCGCTCGATAATGTGCACTTCAGTTTCATCGGCATCAGAATCCAATCAGCCATAGAATGGCTTTCATAATGGGGTTGATCGGCCTGGTGGCGTCGGCGATGATTCCCTTCCCCTTCATCTCAATCTCGAGATTGCTCAGGGAAGCTGAAGAAATTGTGTTGCTCGGGCCGATATCTCCAGGTCGCACAACTCCGCGAATTGTAATGTCTTCATGCTGATTGTTCATGAAGATCTTGCGTTGCGCCTCTACCACCAGGTTGCCGCTCGGCAACACTGCAACCACTTGTCCGGTAAGGCTGGTTTGGAATGTCGTATTCGAGGAGGTTGCTCCCTGGCCCGCTAACTGTGTTGCAGAATTCGCATTCAGCAGAGGATTCAGACCGGTTGTCTTCACGGCGCCGGCCAGTCCAGTGATTCCCGAACTGGTTTGAAAGGTTCGCTGATATGCCGACGTTCCGCTCTGCGTCGCGGCGGTTTGGACCGCGGCAATAATCACGATTGTGTCATTGACCTTCTGAGCCTTGTAGTCGGTTGATATATCTCCCAATGGATTGCCGGAGCCGGACCACAGGCTGCCGACAGTTTTGCTTGTGTCCACATGCACGTCCTGCTCTTGCAGTCGCGAGACATATTGCTGTCTTAACTGCGTTGTATTGTTCTTCTTCTTGAGATCCGATGCATGCCCAAACTGAGCCGCCGTTAGGACCAGCAGGATATCAATCGCAAGATTTCGGACGGCGTATTTTCTCATGGAGACGATTTTCACAATCTGCCTTTCAATACGGAATCAGAGAGCACTTGGGCAGTAAACGTCTTGCGCTGTTCTTTGCTGACGACTCGAACCGTTTGGCCGGCCGCACCGTTTTCCAAACAAAAGACAGGCAGTTGGATATGAACGTGATCCCCATCGAGCAGCAAAGTTGCGGGCGACCCGGCATGTACGACTATGGCATCTGTACCAGCTTTGGTCTGCGAAACCGCACCCGATCTTGACGAAGTAGCCGTTATCGCATCCTCGCCATTCCAATTGACCGCAACCAGAAACGGCAGGCATTCGCTGTTTGAGTCGCAGGCCAGGCGAACCTTCATGCGATGGTCGCCCCAGCGCTCCATTGACTCAACCCTGAGGGCGGGTTTGTTTGTGGAAGCAACAACGTCGGCCAGAAGAGTTACCTGCTGCGCCGATACCTTCATGCCCGCGGCGCTGAGGGTGTCCGCGATAAACTCCGCCGTGATGGCGTTCGCGCTCGGCGGCGCAGCCGCAGCCGGCAGCGCCATCGCCGCGCATAGAGCCAATGCCGAAATAGATCTGTCATTCTTCATCGCGCCATCACCTTATTGAGCAAGTTGGTTCAAACCTTGCAGCATCTCATCCGCAGCTTTGACGACCCGCGAATTGGATTCATAGGAGCGCTGCGCCAGAATCATATTCACGAACTCGTCGACAATATTGACGTTCGACTGTTCCAGCATGCCCTGCTGAAGTGTGCCGAGCCCGTCTGAGCCGCCCGGAACGCCGACAATCGGATTCCCCGATGCGGTAGTTTGCAGATAAATGTTGTTGCCGGCGCTGTCGAGGCCGCCGGGATTTGCGAAACTAGCCAGCTGAATCACTCCCACCTGTGATGTCGCGGTTTGTCCAGGCAGTGAAACGCTCACCGTGCCATCGCTGCCAATGGTCACGTTGGTAGCTGTTGGCGGAATCGTAATGGTCGGCTGAAGCTTATTGCCGTTCGCCGTCACCAGGTTGCCCTGCGAATCGGTTTGAAATGAGCCCGCCCGTGTGTAGCCGATCTGATTGCTCGGCAGCAGAATCTGAAAGAAGCCAGTGCCTTCAATCGCAAGATCCAGCGGATTTCCCGTGCTGGTCAAGTCACCTTGCGTCTGAACAATCTCAGTGTTGGCGGATTTCGTACCCAGTCCAATCTGCAATCCGGATGACACCGTGGTCTGCTCTGTCGCCGCCGCGCCCGGCATTACCTCATTCTGATAAAGAAGATCGGTAAACTGCACGCGGCGCGATTGAAATCCAGAGGTGCTGGAATTGGCGAGGTTATTGGCAATGTTGTCGAGGTTGACTTGTTGTGCCGTCATTCCGCTTGCCGCGGTGTACAGGGCATGAAACATTCTCGAGCTCCTTTAGCTGACCTTGGGAAGTTCTTTGGTTGCGGTTTTGTCCATTTCGTTGTCGTAGACCGAAAGTGCGCGCTGCATCATCTCGGCTGATCGTTGCGCAGTGATGAGTTCAACCATGCTCGTGATCGGGTTCACGTTCGAGCTCTCCAGCACTCCCTGCTGTACCGATGAATCGGTTGCGGGTATGTCGCTTTTTGCAGGCGCGGAATAATAATTGTTTCCCGTGCTCGTTAGTGGCGTGCCGGCCGGAAATTGAACTAGCTTTACCTTGCCTGCTACAGCTCCGTTTGAAGAGATGGTCCCATCTGAACTGATCGAGATTGGGCCGGCCGGGATCGCTATGGGGCCCTTTTCACCCATAACCGGATCTCCGGTAGAAGTTACCAACTGCCCGGTGCTTGATACTTGAAAGCCGCCGTTGCGAGTGTACATTTGTCCGTTCGCGGTCTTGATTTCAAAGAAGCCTGAGCCTTGAATGCCAAGATCAAGATCGTTTCCCGTCTTCTGCATTGCGCCCTGGCCGAGGTCGAGTGACGTTCCGCCCAATACACCATAATCGTTGACCGCGCGATTGAGGGCTGTGCCGGACGCGTTTCCAGCGTCAGCGAGCACAGACTGGAAAACATTGTGTTCGGCTCTGAACCCGACAGTGCCCGCGTTCGCCAGATTGTTGGCGATCGTATCCAGTGCCTGTGTACGAGCAATCAGAGCTGTACTTGCGGCATAGTATCCACTGCCCATATAGTTCTCCCGATTCATACAATGCAATCGGAGTGCCAATTGACGAGGCAAAGTTTACCCGAAAAAGGTAAGAATCAGGGTCAAATAGGGGTGATTGATGAGGGACTGATTAGAAAAAGATCTACAAATTGCCTTCCAATTTGAGCCTTTCCGATTCTTCTCATCCAAAAACAATCAATACGCTTGGAATTCAGTGCAGCGCATACGTCAAAGCTGCCTATTCGTCTTGAATGAGGATCGGACCAAATCCGGGATCGAAAGGGCATTTGATCGTTGACCGGGTCGCGCGCTGGTGAGCCAATCGCACGATCTCCGACCATTCGGATTCGCATCCAGTTGATTGAATATCCGAGAAAAATTGCTGCACAAAATGCGGAAGCGACCATCGCTTTGCCATGTTAAGCCCATTCAGCGCTTCAGTAGCCGAATCTTTTCTGGTGTCATTCCACCCAAGAACATTGGGAAGGTATCCAATTAAATGGAGAAGGCCGACGAGGTAGGCCTGCTCAGGATCCGTTTCCGGCAGCTTGTTTGCAACTTGCTTTGAGAATTGCGCTATCTCCCTGGAATGTGCCCACATCTCTGCAATATCTCTCTGACGGCCATGGCGAGCTGCTTTTTCTATTGAAACGGCTTGCATACAGGCATGAACACCCAGGGAGGAGATGCAATCCTCAATTCGGAGCGGCCGGTCATTGGAGCTGCCGTACTCACTTCCCGCCAGACGCAATATCTGCAACGTGGCGCCCAGATCATCAAGCACAAGCTTTGACATTTCGCGCAGATTGACAGACGGTTCCTGAACCACAAGGTCGAGGAGCAGAAGAGTTTCCTGCATGATTGGAATTGCGGGATCGGGAGCAACGCCAATATAAGTTGGCTGCAGGATCAGGACCTGCTGAATACCCGATGGCTGCTGCGAATTTTTACTGTTGGTCATCGAACTACCACCCGCAACATTCATCGGCAAGTCACGGTAGTTTGTCTACCCCCAGAGCCGATCCTGTTTCTCATGGCGAAAGACTTCGATGATTTTTCAAGTCCGTCATCGATTCTTCCTCGGAAGAGTAAGTCGATTTTCTGTCGTTTGCCTATCACCCTGACCCATACCATGTTTCGAGAATTGGTGAATCTCGCTTCACGCGCAGAAGCCTCCAATGCCGCGTCTGCCAACTCGTTCGCCATTTGCGCCGGCGTAAGGCTTTCGTCAAAAACCATTTCCTTATAGTCTGAAACCGGCGTCAGCCGAGCCATCTGTTCGCCGAACTCGGTCGGCGTAATGAGACACGGTTCAACCGTGCATCCGGTGATCGCCTCAAGGGCAATAAGCAGGCTATGTTCGACGCGATAAACGAAGCCCACAATCAATCGTTTTGACGCAACCGAATAATGCAATGGCGCTGCAGAGTACGCGTGCAGAAGTGTAAGCGGAATATCCGCCTCTACAGAATGGCCGATGCGATCCTTCCCGAGAATCGGAACTCCCCATTGCGCCGCTCTGGCCGCTGTGAGTTGCCACTCGTTGGCCAAGCCAAGCTCAACCAAGACCGATTCCAATTCCTTGCCTTGCAATTGACTCTGTGCCGTCGCAACCCTGAGCTGCTCTTCAGTCAAGTAGCCCTTGGCGAGCATCGCCAGTCCGATATTCAATCGAGGGCTGTGAGGCATCTCCACAACTCGCCCTGCGGAGATCGTCGTAAACCGGTTGAACGCAGCTTCCGCAAAGCAGCCGACGCCGCAGTACCAGTCCTGATCTACACTAACTCCGGCGTTGCCCTTGGTCACGAATCGCATCAGCAGTGTGTCCTGGCAGGCCTGCAGAGCACACGGCGCATGCCTTCCTGGCCGGCCAGCGCTCGAAAACATTCCCCGCAATGAAAGCCTCATCGAATTTCCTTCCCTCCAGCGATCAGTGAATAAGGTACGACGCAATGGGTTGCGGGATTTCTGTGACCCGCAATCCGTAATTGCCGTCAACGATCACGGCTTCGCCTCGAGCAATCACTTTCCCGTCGAGCAGCAGTTCGACGGGCTCATCTACCTGGCGGTCCAACTCAACAATCGAACCGCTGGCCAGATCCAGTACATCGCGGAGCGGCATCTGGCGCTGGCCGAATCGAAGCGAGACGTTCAACTCAACGTCCATGACAAGTTTCAAATTGACGGGATCTATCTTCAGGTCTTCAGCCTTAGCCGCATCTGTCGCGGGGGACTCGCGAGCCAGTGCTGCCAATAGCTCGCTGTCAAAATGAAGCGTCACCGGCGTGCCCGGCGCCGCCCCTTCAGTGACGGCCAGCGAAACACTCAGCATTTCGTCGGAAGCCAAATAATCGACCAAATCGACCGCGACGGTAAGCTCTCCATAGTTGCCAGCCAGAGATGCACTGACCCCGGACATCGCCGACGAGATCAGCTTTGTCATTGCATCGCTATGCTCTTCGGTGAAAGCTGCATCCGGCTGACCAGGCCTTTTCGAGACCATCGCAACAATCTGCGACTCGCTGAATTGAACGACGCATTGTCCACGAAGTCCGCCGTTGAGTTCCAACCTAAAGTGAATCGGCTGCTCCCGGTGCTCGGCGGAGTTCTGGGTTTCCAGAACCGTAAAGCGCCATTGAACTCCGAGTGACTGAAAAATGGATCCAGCCAAAGACTCCGAAAATCCGCGGGCAAATTCTCGCGCCGCCTCAGTTTTCTTTTTGTCCACCATTTTTACTCTCCTTCCCAGTTTGTTTGTTGGGCCCGGCGACCAAGCTGGGCTGCTTTTTGCAATCCGTTTCTGACCGGCAGCGCCTCAAATATTTCGCGTCCCTCAATGCTCAATGCCCCAGCTGTTCCAACGGGCGTCCGGAGCTTTAGAACGCTTCCGGCTTGAAGAGTGACCAGGTCCCGCACCGGAACCTTCAAAGGAAATAAGCCCGCCGCGACTATCACATCGCATTCCAAAATCCGTTCACGAATGCTTAGCAATGGAAAATAGCGTAGCCTATTTCTTGTGTTTGGTTCATCGCCCTGTATCTTATTCACGAGAAGATTGGAGAACGAAGTCGGAAGAACCAATTGAAATGTGCCTCTGGCGCCTGCGAACCCGATCGTGAATTCGAGTATTGCGACCTTTTCCGAAGGCGAGCAATTCTTCGCCATGAACGACGGTTTGATTCGCCGACCTTGCTCCAGAGACATGTTTGGTATTTGCCATGCCTGTTCTGCTCCCCGAGCGATCAAGGACGTGACATCCTGCATGATTTCTTCTTCGATTTCCGATAATTCCCGCATGCGATCAACCGGACCGCCCATCCCGCCCAAAAGACGCTCAATCATTGGAAATACAAGGTTGAGATCGCATTCCACAAAGACAGGGCATGGAATCGAACGCAGAACAAACGGAACGATGAAGTTCAAAGGAGGAATGCTGGAAATATACTCCTGTTTGGACATCTGATTGAGACCCTTCGGCTTTACCTCAAGCTCCGTGCCAAGGTAATCCTCCAGGTTAATGGCCAATTGGCGAGCAAACGTCTCGTGCGCTGAAGTTAGAGTTCGGGCGTTTTCATTCGACATTCTTCCCGCCGATCGAAAGTTGCAGGGTTGAACCGAACGCGGCCGACTGTCCGAAGCCGGTGACTCTTTCTGCCTTGAAACTCTGACCGTTGCTTCTTGATTTTCCTGACTAAGCGCACTCAATCGAACCTCCCTTTGTTGCGTAACTTGCCGATGGCTCCTCTTGCAGGTGTGCTAGCAGTTCCCTGAGCTTTTTCAAGGTAGCCTGCAGTATCTGCGAAACGCGCGAAAGCGCCACACCTACTACTTCTGCGATCTCTTTCATTGTGAGTTCTTCGCGATAGTAAAGAGACAGAATCAATTGTTCCCTCTTGCTCAGCTTTGAGATGGCTTCAGCCAAATGAGCTTTCATTTCGCCCCTTAGGCAAAGGTCGAATGGGTCCGGGTCGTCCAGGTTCGGCGCGGATTCGATCACATCAAATAGTGCACCTCGATCATTTGAGACAGCGGTCTGCTGGCCCACAATAAAAAGACCGTCGATTTGCGCAATGATCTTTTGCAGTTGACTGGTCTCGATATGCATCTCGGCCGCGATCTCGGACTCGACGGGATGACGCTTGAGCCTGGCTTCAAGCCGCGCGGTCGCGTCCGCTATCTCGCGTCCGCGTCGACGCAGGGAGCGCGACCCCCAGTCGGCCTCGCGCAGGCTGTCCAGGATTGCGCCTCGAATTCGAAACTTCGCAAAGGCTTTGAACTGGATATTCTTTGAACTGTTGAAGCTCCGGCTCGCTTCCAGCAAGCCGATCACTCCCGCATTCACCAGGTCCTCCAGTTCAACTTGCCGAGGAAGCCGTTCACGAATCCGAGCCGCAATGTAGTAGACCTGTGACAGCTCCTGCATCACGAGATCGTTTGGATCCGCAACTTCCGCTACGCTTGATTTGTATGCCACTTCGGCAGGCGTCATTTCTTCACCTCTTCAAACATGTGTGAATCAACATTTGTCATCGAACCGAACCTAATGAGAGCACCGGCGTCATGGGCGGTATTTCGGACGGTGAAATCACCACAATCTTTGGAATAACCGGTTCCAGCAGGCGCCGCAGATAAAATCGGCCCGGAGAAGAACAGAGCAACACCGGAGGCGCCATTGTTACCTGGTCGCCAAGCATGGCCTTCAGGCCTTCCATCACCCTGTGCACAACGGAAACCTGGAGCGCCCCACTCGCCGGAACAATCTGCGCTTGCTGAGAGGAAGTGCGGGAACACTCTTCCTCAATCGAGTTGTGGAGCGTGACCACTTTGAGCTGGCCAAGGTCGTCGAGTAGTGGACGAATGAGAGCCCGTCCTAGAGCGTGCCTGACTGCTTCGACAAGGACCACAGGATTCTTATTGACTGCCGCCGTTTCGACCAGCACCTCGAGAATGGTTCCCAGATCGCGAATGGACACTTGCTCTCTTAGCAATTGTTGCAGTACTCTCTGCACTTCACCGAGGCTCATAAGTTTCGGAATAAGCTCTTCAACGAGCTTCGGATGCGAATCGGCCAGGCGATCGATGAGACGCTTGGCCTCATGACGCGTAAGCAGGTCGTTAGCGTTCTGCTTGATGATTTCGGTAAGATGGGCAGCCAACACCGATGTATGGTCCACCACCGCATATCCAGTAGCGATGGCCTGGGCCTGAAGGTCGGGTGTAATCCACTTCGCCGGCGAATTGAACGCCGGTTCGTGGGTTTCCTGTCCTGGAATATCTCCAGGCGTGGGATTTGAGTTTACTGCGAGCAACCGGTCCCGTCGAAGTTCCCAGCGTGCTATCTCAACGCCGCGAAGGTAGACAACGTACTCTCTTTCCTTCAGCGATAGATTGTCGGTGATATGAATGGATGGGGCCAGAAATCCGAGTTGTTGCGCCAGATTTTTGCGCAGCGACTTCACTCTTGAGAGCAGCTGGCCGCCTTGCTTAGCATCCACCAGCGGCACCAAGCCTACACCCACCTCGAGCATAAGCTCGTCTAGCTTGAGCACCGCGTCCATTGGATCGACTATCGGCGCCCCCACAGCGCCTTTTGTTGCAGTGGCCTTTGAGCCGGCTACCGCCTCCACTGCGCCGGGCTTCATTTTCCAGGCAGCAAACATCGTAACGCCGCCCAAAGCTATAAACGATACCTTGGGCATGCCGGGAATCAAGGCCAAGACAAACAGAACTCCGCCTACAATCCATAGCGGACGAGCGGTCCTGAACATTTGTTTGCCTATATCGCTGCCCAGCGAGAAGTCTGAACCGGCGCGCGTAACAACAATTCCACCGGCAACTGAGACCAGCAGCGAAGGAATAATTGTCACCAGTCCGTCACCAACCGTAAGAATGGTGTAAGTCTTCAGGGCTTGCTGGAATGGAACACCTTGTTGGAAAACGCCGATCAGGAAGCCGGCGATGATGTTGATCGCCATGATCAGAATGGTGGCCAGCGAATCTCGTTGACTGAAGCGAGCTGCGCCGTCCATGGAGCCGCAAAATTCCGCTTCGCGCGCCACCATTTCCCGGCGCTCTCTGGCCTGATCAGAATTGATGAGACCGGTATTCAGGTCTGAATCGATGGCCATCTGCTTTCCAGGCATCGCATCGAGGGTGAAACGGGCCGTCACCTCGGCGGTGCGAACTGCGCCGTGGCTCACCACGAGATACTGAATGGCAATGAGCGCGAGAAAGATAACAAAACCGACAATGTAGTTCCCACCCACTACAAATTGCCCGAATGCTTCGATCACTTTTCCCGCGGCCGATGAACCCTCGTTCCCGTGGAGCAGAATGCGCCGCGTGCTGGCCAGATCGAGCGACAAGCGCATCAGCGTCAACAGGAGGATTACGCTTGGAAATACTGAGAATTGAACTGGGCGCTGAATCTGGATGGCGGTCAACAGAACGAGTACCGACGCTGTGATGCTGAGGGTAAGCAGCAAGTCGAGCATGAAGCCCGGCATTGGCACCAGCATTACAAATACCAAGGCGACCGCGCCGGTTGGGATAAACCAATCGGAGTATGCGCGTAACGTGTTCAAAAGTCCCTTCTTCGTGGTCACGACAGTCTCATTCCTCCCAGCGGGCTGGCTGAGGCCTTTCTTTGGGCCTCGCGGCGTTTCACTTCGTCCTGTGCCTTGTAAACCAGGACAAGAATTTCAGCGACAGCATGGTACAGCGCAGAAGGAATCGTATCCCCGACCTCTGCGCCCCTATAGAGCGCCTGAGCAAGAGGGCGATTTTCCATGATTGGAATTTCACGGTCCCTGGCAATCTCTTTTATCTTTGCTGCCAGCAGATCGAGTCCCTTTGCCACAACGATGGGCGCGGCCATGTTCAGCTCGAACTTGAGCGCGACTGCATAGTGGGTTGGGTTGGTGATGACGACGGTGGCAGTTTCCGTGGCCTTGATCATTCTTTTGCGCCGCGCTTGACGCTGCAGCTTTCGGATTCTTGCCTTGCTGGCCGGATTTCCGTCCGTTTCTTTCATTTCCTCTCGGATTTCCTGACGGCTCATCTTGAGGTCACCTTCGCTCTTCAAATAGAGAAGCAGGTAATCCACACCTGACCACAAGAGGAGGATCAAACCGCACTTCCAGCAGAGCTCGAATAGAATCGTGCCGACCAGGCTGATGAACCCGCGCGGCTCCTCGTAAGAGCTGCCGAGAATTTGCCCCCAATGACTCATAAGGCAAGCGACACCGACCCAAACCATCCCTGCGAATGGAATAAGACTCTTGAGTATGTTGCTTAGCCCCGCGGGAGAAAATATCTGCTGCATTTTGCCAACGGGGCTAAGTCTTTCGAAGTTTGGCGCAAGCGCCTCCGGCGCAACAACGAATCCACCTTGCGCGAATCCGGCAGCAAGCGATACCACAAATCCGGTAGCCAGAATCGGAACGATCCAGCGCATCGCTTCAACACTTGTCCAGAAAAGCAGCGGTCCATTTGTCTCGATTGTGTCGGAGTTGGCGGACTCCAGAGTTTCGCGAAAAAAGTCGGTCCAATGAGCCGGTCCCTGGTGGGCCATAAGGCACAATACGCCGCCCACTGCAAACAGACTCAGGGCGCTGGTCAGCTCGCGCGAACGCGTAACGCGGCCTTGTGCGCGCGCCCTTTGCCGGTGTCGCGGCGTTGCCTTTTCGGTTTGGTTTGAGTTAGCCATTCAGCCTCATCGTGCCAGGTGCAGTACGCGTTCGCCTGTGGTTACGGAATCGACAAAAAGGTGGTGATAGAGGTCCGGCCAATACTTCAGTGTTGCGATCAATATCAAAATTCCCATGATGCTCTTAATCGCCGGACCAAGCACCATCAGCGGCATCTGCGGAGATGCCTTCCCCAGTAATCCGAGCAGGATATCGGTCACCAAAGTGGCTGAGAGAACAGGCGCGGCAATCTGAACGCCTAAGCTAAAAATGGTGCCGCCTGTCGCAACAATGGTCCAGGCAAACAGACCACTCAAGTGCATGGTGCCGGGTGGTATATCCAGGAAGCTTTTTCCGATCGCTTTCAAGAGCCAGTAGTGAACATCCATGCACAAAAAGAGTAAGACCACCATGGATTGGTAAAAGACCGGAATCACTTTCGTCTCAGCTTGAGACATCGGATCGAGAATCGTCACCAGTGAGTAGCCCATTTGAATGCCAATGATTTCTCCCGCCAGTTGTGCAGCCTCGAAGGCGACATTGGTGGCAAGACCCATTCCTACGCCGATGATGAATTCAGTGAAGATGACGATGGGCCATTGAGCCATTGGATACGCGCCGATTCCCCGTCCTACAGTGGGAAACAGGACCGCTGTCAAAGCCAGGACCAGCCCGGCTTTGATTCGCACTGGAATAACTGTGCTCCCAAACCACGGCGCGAAAAGCATTAGCCCGGTCAGGCGAATGCTAATGGTCAGCAGGCCGCTGATGATCGTCAGTAGAGGAATTTCAATCATCCCAAAAACACCTTAAAGTCAGAGAACAATGCCAGCGTGTAAAGCGAAAGGTGACGCCACATCCACGGCATCATGAAAAACAGCGCGGCACCCGTGCAGAAAAGGCGCGCAACGGTGGAAATCGTGTTGTCTTGCAGCGAAGTTAGTGTTTGAAGAATGTTGATAATCAGGCTGACGACAATGGCGACAACCAATATCGGGCCAACTAGAATGATCACTTCCTGCAGCATCATTCGACCAAGCAATACAACACTGTCTACGTTCATGGCGTTATTGAAAACTCCTCATAAGAGATGAGATGAGCAGATGCCAGCCATCTACGATCAGGAAAAGCAGCAGCTTGAGCGGCGTTGAAATAACGACTGGCGGCAGCTGAAACATGCCGACTGACGTAGTGATTGAAGCTACTACCATGTCCACAATCAGAAATGGAAGAAAAAGGACCGTGCCAATCTGGAAGCCGGCTTTCAGCTCAGACAAGATATATGCCGGCAGAAGAACGCGCATCGAAAGATCGTTCGGTGAAGCTGGGCGCGGCTCCTTGGCCAATTCGATGAAAAGCGCCACGTCCTTCTCGCGAACATAACGGCTCATGAACTCACGAATAGGCCCTTCGGCGCGAGTAAGAGCTTCAGTCGCGTTGATCTGTCCTCCCTGCATCGGCACAAAGGCGTCGACATAAATCTTGTTCGCGACTGGCTGCATCAGAAAGAAGGTGAGGATCATCGAGAGTCCAATGAGTGTCTGGTTTGAGGGCGTGGTCTGAAGCCCAAGAGCTTGCCGCAGGAAATGAAATACAATCAATAGCCGCGCGAAGGGCGTCATGCACACCAGGACCGACGGGATCAGCGTTAGCCCGGTGAGCAAAATGATGATGGACCATGGGACCGAGCTACTTGGTGCACCCGCAATTTGCAACCCTCCGCCAATTCCAGGCTGCGGGACGGTCGAGGAGCTCAACGAATTTGAAGCAGATCCAAGCCCATCCGCTGGAACACTGCGATCGGCTCTATTCACCGAAGTGCCTGGATCGACAATGTTCGCAGAGACCGTGGGGAAGCGCCCCTGAGCCACTGCCGAAGCAGAGAGCGCAAGTAAGACCGAGGCGATCATCGTTACTTCCCGGCCTGCGTGGATAAGATTCATGCGGACTTTCCCTGTAAGGTGACGTCAGTTCCAGGCACGCCGGCATTCTCAAGCGCCCCTTGCAACTGCGTGACAACCGACACGCCGGAAGCGCCTCCTCCAATCAGGAATTCGCGTCCCTCAACACTCACTACGGCCAGAAATCTTTTCTCGCCGAGCGGGACCATTTCCGTAACACGCAGTCGCTTAACGGAAGACATGGTGTACTTTGCGTGAAGCCATGAACGGATATGCGCAAGAATGCGCGAACCTGTGTGTCGCGTCTGAACAATCTGCGGATGATTGGACTTCGAGCAGTTGGGTGCGCTTGTTTCGAGAGATACCGATTTAACGACTTGCAATTGCTTGCTGACTGGCAACGTCTTTCTTGCTCGGGTCGATGGCCAAAAGCGTGGCCATGAGCGCCGGCGTGAATTTGGAGGAGCCTGTTGCGGCTCGACAACACGGGGTGGAATGGAAACAGATTTGGTCGATTCCAGTTTGGTCAGCTTTACGGGTTCGTGCTGAGCAACGTAATTAACCTCACAGTCTCGGAGCGAAGCATGAAACGATGCTTCGCGAGGGGCCGGCTTGGGCGGAAGAGCGAGAGAAAACTCCTGCCAGCGCGGGCCGGCGAGCGGAGGGGCGTGATGTCGATTCTGCATCGTCATGCTTGATCCGTTATGCGCACTGCGAGACGATTCCCGATGACGTCAAATTCAGTCCAACCGAGAAGTAGCTGGTTCACTCGCAGCGGGACGTCGCTGGTATGGTGATAGGCGCTTTCCACGATTGAGCCCTTGGTAAGGGTGAGAAGGTCGCCAATCGTGAATCGAACCAATGGGATTTCTAGGCTAAGCTGACAGGGCAGCCAGAGCATGGTGTCGAGGGGATCCCTTTCTGCGGCTAAGGGAATCGAACGGGAAGTTTCTTCAAGCTTCGGCTCTGGATTCAGGACGGCAGTGCTCATTGAACCTCGCACGCTTTGCACTCCAGTCGTTATTCCATGAATCGGCCAAGCGGGACTCGCCTGGCGGAAGCTGAAGACGATGAGTGGAGCGGATGCACAAAGGTCAATGCAATTGAAGGGCCGGAGTGTGAGGCGATATTCAGACGTCACGCCGACGGTTTCGTGGGCCCGATAAGTTATTGATCAATAAATATATTGCAGGCAAATATTGCCTACCTTGGCGCCCCGTTGCCTGGTGAGACAGCCATGAGAACGACAGTCCGACAAGAGGCTCCCGCCAGGAGTTGCTCTCTCCCGGCGGAAGCTTCTAATCGTTGCTTAACTAATTTGTCTTTCACTTTCAGCGCTAGCTGACGAGTTGAATTGTCGCTTGAGCAATCTGATCGAATGTCGTCAGCGCCTTCGCGTTGGCTTCATAAGCTTGCTGAGCGACGATCAGATTCGAAAACTCCGCAGAAAGGTCCACGTTGGACTCTTCAACTGCCGAGCCCTCGATGGTACCGTTTCCGCCGGCTTGAGCCCGCCCAATGACTGCGGCTCCTGATGCAGGTGTTGCTTGAAAGTCACCGTCATTTGACTGAGTGAGCCCCTGCACGTTCCCGAAGCTCGCTATTGCCACTTGACCCAGCGCTTGAGTCTGGTCGTTGCTGAACTGTCCCTCGATGGTTCCGTCTGAGCCAACCGAGAAGCCGGTGAGAATCCCAACTCCATATCCGTTCTGATTGGTGGCGCTCGTAGCGCTCGCCGAGTCCAACTGCGTAATCGTTGAGCTCCCTGGCGTTGAGCCGAGATTCCAGGTCAGGCTCATGTTCTGAGCGTTATCGGCCAGGCCTGTGATGTTGATGCCGGTGACCGATCCGCCGGTTGGAGTGAGCAGATTCCCCGATTGATCAAAGGTCATCGTGCCGCTTGAAACCGTTGTTGGAGCGCCAGTGCCGCCTGTTGCGGCTGCCGGCAATGTGATGGCATAGCTCCAGGCACCCACCCCCGAATTCGTAAACTGGACGTTAAGGGTCTGCGCCGTCCCGAGCGAGTCATAGACAGTAATTGGTGTGCTGAATGTCGTGCCAACTGCGGCGCTTGAATCAAGATTCGTTGTCATTTGGAAGGTGCTGGTAGCCTGACCTGGCACAGATCCCGTCGAATCGACCGTGATGGGGCTTAGAGTGCCTGTGGTTGATACCACACCATTGGTTGCGGGGTATCCCATTACCAGTTGTCCGGTTGGAGTAACGAGTTGACCCGATGAATTCACCGTGAAGTCGCCGGAGCGCGTATAGTTTGTTTCGCCGCTGGCATTTTGGACCACAAACAATCCATTGCCTTGAATTGCCATGTTCGATGCGATGCCTGTTGTATCTACATTCCCATTGGAGAAGTTCGAAGTAGTGCCAACGACCTGCACACCGGATCCAACCTGTATAGGGTCGCCGTTCCCCGATGAGCCTTGCACTTCGGCAAAAACGTCGCCGAAGTCGAGGGTTTGATCCTTGTAACCATCGGTGCTTAGGTTGGAAAGGTTGTTTGAAATTACGTTGAGCAACGAAGACTCGGCCTGAAGGCCAGACAGCGGAATCGAATACGATGCCATGTTACATTCCTCCTGTAGAGTTGAGATTTGAAGTTGGAGCCGGGGCCCCGAAGCTGCCATACAAGTTCATGAGATCTGAAGAACTTGGATTACCTGTGGTTGCGGGTTGATATTGCCGAGCCGCACTGGCGGCAGAGCCGGCCACCGCCGGTGTTCCGCCAGACGAGCCAGATGAGCCCGCGTTCCCTGATTGGTTTGTGCTTGTGGAACTTGACGTAGATGGGACCAAGCTCGACAGAGTCGAATTGATTGAAATGAGCTGATCGAGTTGGTTGAGAGAAACCAGTTGTCCAACCATCTGGGTCGGATCGACAGGATCGGTAGGATCCTGATTCTGTAACTCGGTCACAAGCAGGTTCAGGAATGTTTCCTGAAGGCTGCTCGCCGAAGGCCCCAGCGAACTATTCGCGGTGGTGCCTGACGTGGAACCCGTACTACTTGTCGCTGCCGGCTTAGTGGCCGCTTGCGCCTGCACTGGCGCGGTCATGTTAGGGTGCAGTCCCTGAATATTCATTTTCTCTCCCCTTTTCTGGAAAGTGCTTGAGCTTTAAGCCCTGATGTCTAACCGGTGTTCGTTGTCCGTTGTCGCGAATGTTCCGAGGCCTATCCCGTTGTCGGCCTCAACATAATCCGTGACGTCCGCGGAACGCGTGGATCCGGCAAACGCGTTCTGCTGTCTCTGTGAAGGTTGTCCCGAATTGCCAAAGTGCGATGATCCCTGGTTATTAATCTGGATCGATGCTTGAAGTCCATGCTCATCTCCCAGCTTTGTCTGCACCGATGAGATATGAGCCGCTATCGCCTGACTCAGCTCTGAGTGATCGAGCGATATCTGAGTTTGTATTTGTTGCTGGGACACTGAAGTGCGGATCGAAATGTCGCCAAATTCGTTCGATTGCAATCCAACACGCATCTCTGTCTGGCCCATCGCCTGAATGAGTTTTACGCTGTTGATACCCGTCGTTGCCGCTCCTGCGCCGATCTCCTGCTGGTTGGAACCGGGAATTGTCGCTTTGTCGGCAAAGTGGGATCCATCCGCGACAACTTTTGATGTGGCGACGGATAGCACCGCATCGTGTGAGGAGGCCGCCGGTGTGGGGATCGCTTGAACCTGGGCCTGAGGCGGATTGTTGACCGCAGCCCGCGCTGGAGCAGAACCGGACTGATCAGGACTGCCATTCGTATTCTGCTGAAGTTGTCCGTTGCCCTGAGCGCCGGATAGAACGCCGCGTGCTACGTTGGCTGTCGGCGCGGAATTGTTAGCCTCACCATCAGCCGATCTCACAAGATTTTGATTCCTGAAAGCGGTTGTGCCGGGCGAAGTCGTCGGTTCCGTCTGCTGGGTTGACTGTTTGCTTCCTGTTTCGCTGTCGTCGCCCACAATTGCATTGCCGGAAAGCGCAGCTTGCAATGGCAATTGCACTCGGGCTGTTGCCAACTCTCCATCCGTCGTTGACAGGTGGTCGGTCACCTGAGCTGCATTCGAGATAGCGCCGGTAACTGACTCTCTCGCGGCTAGCTCATTCTGTGACGGCGTTGTAGCCGCACGCGCTCGCTGGTTTCCAGACGAATCAGGCGCAGAAGCCTCCCGCGTCGTCTGCGTTTCAGAGACTCGCCGTTGAAGACTTGAAGTGACAGCTGAGGAATCAGAATTGACGAAACTTTCGCTCTCAATAGGAGTTTCGCTTGCTACTTGTGTCTGCCGCTGGCTTGCAGGCAACTGAGCAATCGAAGCGCTGTGCGTTCCTTGCGCGACAACTGAATACGCTTGGGAATCTGAGGCTGCTGCCGAAAACGTCACATCAAGGAGAGCTTCGTCTGGAGCCTGCGTTTGATGGCTTACGGGCTGTTGAGCGGCAAAAGCAGTTCGCGTCTGCCCGACAACAGGCTGCGTTTGGGAATTTAGGGCCTCAAAAGATTGGTTGATGCTGAGGGCCGGCTCACTTGCTGTTTGCGTCTGATGACCTGCGGGTAACCCTGGGGCAGTAGCGTTCTGCGCCGTCGACGCAGCAGCAAAGTGCTCTTGAAAATTCAGGACAAAAGCTGATTGATCGAAACTGAGTGTAGGTTCACTTGCCACCCGCGTCTGCTGGATTCCAGGTTGTTCTGGGCCAGAGCCGTTTTGCGCCGCATCCGCAGTAACGAGCCGCTCTTGGAAATCAGGGACGACTCCTGGCGAATCAAGATTCAGCGTCTCCCCAGTTTTCATCTGCGGTTGCCGGCCTGCAGGCAACTCAAGGGGCAACGCGATTTGCGCGGACTGCTTGACGACAAACTTCGCATCTAACTCGGACGCGATTCCTGTGAGAGCAGAATTGGAAGGCGCCACAGTTGGAGAATGTGTTTGTTGTTTTGCGGCCGGCTCGGTCGTAGAAAGGTTTTGTTGAACGGGTGCAGAAACATGTTGCCCTTGGAATCTGGTTATGACGGCCTTGAGTCCAGCAATGTGCGGCGTTTCAGCAACCGTTTGTGCCTGCGGCGCAACAATCGTCTTAGTGGTAGACGCGCTTTTCGTCGATAGAAAACCTATGAACTGTGCTTGAGCACTGGAAGGAACTGCTGAGGGCTTAGCATTTAACAGCAATTCACCGGCAACACTGGTCTGTTGGGCTGCCGGCGGCTCAATGGCAGATGCACTTTGTGTCCACTGCACCGCAACAAGCTGCGTTTGGAAATCGGAGGTGGCTGTTGAAGACTGCAAATTGACGGGTGCTTGTGTTATCGCAGCTGGTGCCGAAGCGCCGCGATTTGGTTCAAGAAACTTATCTTGTGCGATCGGTGCTTCCTTTGACAAGACTTTGCTTTGTTCGGCATTGGCAATCGTTCCCGTCGCATTCGCGCCGGCTTTCCGGGTTGCGCGCGTAACTTCCATGACAGGCAGCTGCTCTTCTGGCCGCGCGCCAGCATCACTTTTGGCTGTTCCATCTCCTGTGTGCCCGCCGAGCCCTGAGCCCTCTGCGTCACTTCCCAAGCTTTCATCCGTAGAGACCGCTGCCAGCACAGTTAGAAAAGTGCGGTCGGACTTGCCGGTTTGTATCAGCGGCGTAGAAGCCGAATTCACGGTCGTCACGGGCGATGGACCTCGCATGTCGAATTGAATTGCAAGTTGTTTGCCATTTGTTCCGATATTCAGCGCTGGGACGCAGTGGCTTTGGCTATTGATTACACGCGCTTTATGTCAGCAGGTTTCTGAGTCGCGCTGATTGTCCAGTGCAAATCGGCAACCATTGCCGTACCAACTGGGCAATGCGTGCCCACTAACGAGTCAGGTGTGATGAGGAAAACGCTTCGCGACTCTTGGCGAGCGAGGCTATGAACTCTCAGCCCTGGAGTGAATAAACAGCTCTAACCGCGCTGTCTTCGCGCAGCAAATATATCGTCGAGTCGCTTTTGATCGTCTCTAGCTTTTTTCAGCGCATAGTGTTCTTGTTGCGAATTGCGCAGTTCAATCAGCGTTTCGCTGTTACGGTAAGCAGCGTGATAGCACTGCAACTGCCGATCGCGCTGTTGTTCAAGAATCTGAAGATGACGAATGAATGCCGTTCTTTTCTCTACGGCTGCCTGCTTTTTCCAAACAAGCAGCTGCACCTGACTTGCTGGAATCGGCCGCTGCATAGCTCGCTCTTCGTCGTCGCAAGCCGCAGAGATTTCCGTAGACAGTCGATCAATCTGCTGGGCCACGCGAGCCATCTCGAACAGTATTTTCTGGAGTGCGCGCTCCTCCTGCCTCTGTACACTCTCCCTGACTCGAAGCACAGTCGCAAGTGGAAACCGAAACGGCATCGCGTTAGCCTTCCTTTGGTTGCCGGCAATGACTCCGAGCCCCGATCAGTTCACTGGCTGTTCTATTCAAACTCGTAGCAGGCACTAACCAGGCAGGCCCATCAACAAGTTAATAACATCCTCGTGCTTGCAGAGCATATCGGGCTTCTGCCGCAGAAACGCGTTCAATGCTGGCAGATTCTCAATTGCGTTGTCGAGAATCGGGTCGGAGCCTTTCTGATAAGCGCCGATTCGAATCAAGTCCTCAGAACGCGCATAAGCCGCCATCAATCGTCGCAAAGAATTAGCCTTGTCTACATGTTTCTCCTGCGCCACATTAGGCATCAGCCGGCTAAGGCTATCCAGAATGGAGATTGGCGGATAGTGGCTGTTCATTGCAAGGTTCCTATCCAGAACCACATTGCCATCCAGCAGCGAGCGAACCGTATCGACAACTGGATCTTGCTGATCGTCGCCCTCCATCAGCACCGTATAGAAGGCCGTGATGCTGCCTTGCGAAAAGTTTCCTGCCCGCTCTACTAGCCGGGCAAGCATATTCAACACTGAAGGAGTATAGCCTTTCGCGGTTGGTGGCTCACCCGCCGCCAATCCGATTTCGCGTTGTGCCATCGCGAAGCGCGTGAGCGAATCCACAATTAAAAGTACATTCTTGCCCAGCCCCGCAAAATATTCGGCAACCGCTGTCGCCGCAAGGGCCGCTCTAATGCGCAGCAGCGGCGATTGGTCCGAAGTGGACACGAGAACAACCGCGCGTTTGAGACCGTCCTCACCGAGAACTTCAAGAAACTCACCCACTTCTCGACCACGCTCGCCGACCAGGGCCAGCACCGTCATGTCAGCCGACGTACCACGAGCCATCATGCCAATCAACGTGCTCTTTCCTACGCCGCTTCCGCCGAAGATGCCTACACGCTGCCCCCTTCCGCAGGTTATAAAGCCATCAATCGCTCTTATGCCACATCCTAGCGGTTCACGAATTGGTACGCGCTCCAGAGCCAATGGCACCGATCCGTCGATGCTCACCCCGTGCGTGGCTCGATACTCCCCTTTTCCGTCTACCGGATTTCCCGTTGGGTCAATTACTCTGCCCAGCAACTCCGGGCCCACGCGAACCGACGGCCTCGCGCCCCACGTCATGATTTGATCACCGAAGCGAATGCCTTGCGGATTGTCGGCGGCCATGGAAAGCATTGTCGATCCTCGAAAGCCGATAATCTCTCCAGCGTATGATCGACCGCCGGCGCCGGTGATTTCGCACGACTCGCCCACCGAGCAGAACGGGCCCTCTGACTCAATCAGATTGCCGACGACTTGATTGACACGGCCTCTCCAGCGCAATGTTGAGCCGGCCTCAAGATGGTGCATGTACGGAGCCAGAACAGATTGGTTCATGAGTTCACCGGTCTCAAAGCAAGAAGATCGAAAAATCCCTGCTCTACTTCTTTCAGTTGCGATTCCAGGCCAAAGTTAGTCGATCCAAGTTCAGTTTCAAGCACGCAGTCTTTGTCGCTGAGTCCCGTATCCTCAACCACCTCGAAGTGAGCACTTCCCGGATGCCGATCGAAGGTCTCTTTCCATCGCTTTCCGTTTCCCGAACTTACTCGGACGGTTACACTCGATCCATCATGCATTTTCTCCATCGCCATTCTTACCAGGGTCGCTACTAACATTGGATCCACTTGCGCTTCGCGATGCAGAATCTTGGCCGCAATAGCCAAAGCAAGTTGAACGACTTCCGACTCAATTCGCGCGTAGTATTCAGCTTTTTCTGTTTCAAAAGCCGTGAGCGCGGCTGCGATCGTCGCGCGCGTAGCCTCGAGCCTTTGCTCATATTCCTGACGAGCCAGGAAGGCCCCCTCAGCCTTCGCGAGCTTAATCTTCTCTTCAGTCTCTGCCGCGATCACTTGGCCATCAATATGACTCTTGCCATGTCCCTCGGCGAAGCGCGCTGTAAGAGAGTGACTTGCGGACGCGGCTGAAACCGGAAACTCGGCCAGATCGGGGTACTCAAATGTCATAACCGAAGCGACAAATTCGGAGTTCGTTCCCGCGCTAGAGCACATACTCGTCTTCTCCCTCGCTCCTCAATACCATTGTGCCTTCCGCCTCAAGCTTCCGCGCTATGGCGACAATCTCCGCATGTGCTCTGGCTACATCCTTGCCTTTCACAGGCCCCATCACTTCTGAGTCTTCCTTTAACATGTCGACGGCGCGCGACGACATGGTGCGATAAAAACGGCTTCTCAATTCTTCGCTTGCTCCTTTGAGCGCAATCATCAGGGTCTTTTTGTCAATCGCGTTCACCAGCGTGCGAAGCTCCTGCTCAGGAACTTCAAGGAAGTCTTCAAAGGTGAACATTAGATCCCGGATGCCGATTGCGACCTTTGGCTCGTCCCTTTCAATGCTTTCAAGAATTTCCTTCGTCGTAGCCGAGTCGAGCCGGTTCATCAGATCGGCTACATTCCGGTAGCCGGTGTCGGATCGCTTTGCGATGTGCTCGCCCGCGGACTTTAAGCGGCGATTCAAGACTGTGGAAACCTTTGCTGCAACATCTGGAGAGAATTGACCCAGATTGGCAAGCCGTCTCACGCAATCGGCTCGTGCTTCCGGCTCCAGCTTCATCAATACCGCTGAGGCCTGCTTGGGATCAAGATGACCAAGGACTAATGCCCTGGTCTGCGAATGCTCACCTGCCAGGAACCTTGCCAGCTGCTGTGGGTCTGCTTTCTTCAAAGAGTCGACACGTGAGGCGCTAAGTTCCCCGTTTCGCGTCAATCGCTCCAGCATGATCTTTGCGCCGCTTTCGCCGAGGGCTTTAATCAATAGCCGGCTTGCAACCTCCCGCCCTCCCACTGCGTTGAATTCTTGCACGGAAATCAACTGTTGGAATTCTCTCAGGACTTCCAGACTCACTTCGAATGGGACCTGACCCAGATTTGCAACCTCTTCGGTGACTCGCTTAAGATCATCCTCAGCGAGACTTCGGAAGATTGGAGCTGCAGCGTCCTCCCCGAGCAGTGAGAAAAGAATCGCAGCCTTGCGCGCGCCACTCAGGGTGAGGGTTTCTTCCATGCTCATGATTGCTCCTCTCGCAGCCATGCTTGCACGGCGCGCGTCGAGTTCACGGGCTTTTGCTTGATAACGCCAACCATCTGATCTTTCAATTTTGCAGCTTCCTGTGCACTTTCATCACGATCGGCAAAAGCAGCGCCGAGTTGGTTCATTCCAACCCCACCTGCCAATGCGGCTTGTGCTGGCGCAGTCAATTGAGCCGGCGCAGAGCTCATTACTTGTTTCTGAATCGGCCGCACGATGACAAAATAGGCAAGCATGAATAGAAGCAGCAGCGAAACGGGTCTAAGCAAAGATGAATAATCTGCAACTACCTTGCGTCCCTTGTCCAATATCGTGGGAACAGGAAGGTCTGTTGGAATCGCATCGGTATCGAATGACATATTCTGAACGGTGACGGTGTCACCCCGCTTTGCGTCGAAACCAATGACCGCTTCTGCAAGCCCCTGAATCTTGTCCAATTCTGCCTGTGACCATTTTTTCCGTGTGTAGGTCGTTTTGCCGCTCTGCACATTCTTCACTAGAATATCGTCAACAAGAATCGCTGCGCTCACGCGCTGGATTCGGCCTGCGGGCAATACAGTGTGCAGTACCACCTTATTCACGCCGTACTGCGCTGACTCCGTCTTCGACGATTGCGACGGGCTCTGCGCCTGGTTCTGTGCCGCGATTTGCTTCATTGCAGGCTCGCCGGGTTTGGTGGCTGAAGCAGGTGTGTTGCTTGAAGTTCCGGGAACTCCTGCCGGGACTGCGCCTCCGGTTGCCGTCTCCACAGATGTCTGATCGCTCAACACCGCACTCACAGCCGGGTCGTACTTTTCCTGACTTTCTTCAGTCGATTCCTGAGTCTGATCAACGGTCACGCTGGCGCGAATCTTGTCGGTGCCGACCACTGGCTCAAGCGTGCTGATCAGGCGCTGCGTCATGTTCTGCTCCATGCCGTCAGAATCGTCCTGCCCGTTATGGCCCGTACCGAGTGATCTGGCAGAATCCGCGTCAATGATTGAAACATCGTCCGGACTTAGCTCAGTGACTGCCCCAGCCACCAGCCGCGAGATGGCTGCGGCTGACTCTTTCGGCAACCCTTTGCCGCGAAGCTTCAGAATTACCGATGCCTTGGCGGGTTGCTCTTTATCCAGAAAAACTGAGTCTTTCGCCATAACCAGATGAACGCGAGCGCTCTCAACATCGCTGAGCGTTTCAATCGTTTTTTCTAACTCTCCTTCAAGTGCGCGTTGATAAGTGACTTTCTGGTCGAATTCCGTTTGTCCCCAGGACATCTTGTCGAATAGCTCGAACCCCATCCTCCCGCTGTGCTGAGCCCCTTGAGAAGCAGTTTTCATGCGGGCTTCCGCCAGTTTTTCAGCTGGAACGCTGATTGTTTTCCCGTCGGGGCTGGTCTGATGCGGAATGCCATCGGCATCAAGTTGGGCTGCAAGTGCTTCCGCCTCGGCAGGCTCCAGACCAGTTGAAATCGGCTTGTAGTCTGATGTACCGATCAGCCGAACAAAAAGCGTGACTAACAACACGGTTGCGCACGCCCCGGCGAACAGGAGCATCTTTTGCCGCGAGCTCCGAGTCTCCCAGAACTGTCGTGCCTGCGCGATTGCTTCGTTTGGACCGGCCATCTCGTCTCCGTCTTAGAACTGCATCTTTTCTATGTCTTGGTATGCGCTCACAATTTTGTTGCGAACCTGCATCATCAGCTGAAATGAAACGTCCGCCTTCTCCACGGCAATCATGACGTTGTTCACGTCGCCGCCTCCGCCTTGCAGAAGGTTGTTGACCTGCGCGTTGGCTGACTGGTTCACTTGGTTCACGCTTTGTACGGCGTTCTTCAGCACATCCCCGAAACTAATTCCTTCGCTGTCGTTGCCTACGCCGAAGGATGTGGGATCCGGCATATACGAATTTGGAATTCCGCCCAGACTAACGTTGTTCATCTTCAGCCTCCCCGACTTACGAAGTTTTCAAAATGTCTATGGATTCCTGAATCATTTGCTTTGCCGCTGAAACCGCCGATGCATTCAACTGATATGCGCGGGACGCTCCCATCAGGTCCACCATCTCGTTGACCGGGTTGATGGCTGGATAGTTCACATATCCTGACTCGTCCGCGTCCGGATTCCCAGGTTCATAGCGGCGCACAGGCGGGGTCGGATCACTTACAACCTGACTTAGCCGTACCGTACCCGCGGGCGGCTGAGCAAACTGACCTACCTGATTGAAAATCGTGTGAAACGGCGAACCCTGCGTGGCGCTGAAAACTACCTCTTTGCGCACATAAGGGCCACCTGACTCTGTATGAGTCGTCTCGGCGTTAGCCAGGTTTGCAGAGGTAACTTCCGCCCGCTGTCTTTCCGCGGTTAAGGCGGATGCACTTATGCTCAACATGTCAAAAAGGCCCATGGCTGATTACTCCTCCTTGATAGCCGTCAACAATGTGTGAAACTGAGATTTAACCAGTTGCACACCGAGCTGATACTGAAGTTGTGTCTGCGAAAGCAAGAGGCTCTCACGGTCGATATCCACATTGTTCCCGTCTGGGCGTTCTGTGAGTCCCAGCTCCTCCTCAGAAGCAGGCTGCAGCTGTAAGTTGGGGTTCCCATTAATAACTCGCTGCATTGCCTGCTGGAAGTTCACATCCTTACTGTGATATCCAGGGGTATCGACATTCGCTATGTTCGATGTGATTTGTTGCTGGCGGTCAGTGACCACCTGCATGTAGCCTTGCAACATTTGAATCCCGGAAAAAGTGGACATGTTATGCGTACCTCCTCGGCGGGAGTCCGTATTCGCGTATCTTGTTTCGCAGGGTCCTCAGGCTGATGCCGAGCATTTCGGCGGCGTGGGTTCGATTTCCATCCGTCAGCGCCAGTGTGCTTTCCAGGTGCAGCCGTTCGACCTGGCGAATTGGTGTGCCTGCGGCAGGAGCTGGAATCGCGACCGGAGATGCAATCGGAGACTTGGAAGCGCCCTGAAACTCCGATTCGAAGCAACGTCCATCGATCTCGATCGTTCCGCTGAGCGTGAGAACGCGCCGCATAAAATTCGCGAGCTCTCTTACATTCCCCGGCCAGTGGTGCGATTGCAAGCGATTGAGAAACTCCGGATGTAGCCGGGGTGCCTCGGTTCCCAACTGGCGTGCAAATCTTGCCGCAAAATGATGAGCAAGAACGGGAATGTCTTCTCTGCGTTCCCGTAGTGGTGGCAGCGAAAGCGGAATTACGTTCAACCGATAATACAGATCGCTGCGGAAGTCGCCGCGCTCGACCATCGAAGCAAGAGAGACATTCGTCGTGGCGATCACTCGTATATCGACATGCACGGATCTTGATTCGCCTAGTCTTTCAAACTCACGCTCCTGCAGAGCACGAAGAAGTTTGGGCTGCAGGTGCAGCGGCATTTCTCCAATCTCATCGAGCAGAATCGTGCCGCCATCCGCCAATTCAAACTTGCCCGGCTTGGCTCCTACTGCGCCAGTGAATGCGCCGCGGCCATGACCGAATAGCTCGCTCTCAAGAAGAGACTCAGGGACTGCGGCGCAGTTAAGGGCAATAAAAGGTTTCTTGCTTCGATCGCTCGAATCGTGAATGAGTCTCGCCAGCAATTCTTTGCCTGTCCCGCTCTCCGCTTCGATAAGAACATCGGCGCCGGTGCCGGCGGCCGCGCGAGCGCGTTGTATTGCGCGAAGCAATGTTGGGGCGCGCCCTACAATGTCTCCTGCTGATGCGGGGTCATCGATAGCAGTGTGTTTGGCCCGGTGCATAACCTGGGCAGCCGTTGCCTGCAACTGATCGAACGAAATCGGCTTGGTCAAATAATCAAGTGCTCCGTCACGCATTGCGCTCACCGCGTCGGGGACCGAGCCGTATGCCGTGAGCAAAATGATGGCCGCACCTGGAGCTGAACGGCGTGCCGAACGCATCACTTCCATGCCCGTCCCGTCCGGCATGCGAATATCGGTTACCACCAGGTCGAACTCACGGTCTTCAAGCTTGAAGATCGCGTCACGAACTCCGCTGGCCGTCTCAACCAACCATCCGTGGCGAAGAAAATTCGCGCGGAGAGCGGTGCGAATGCCCGGTTCGTCATCTACCACCATTACTGAAGGCGCATCATCTCTCGTCATAAGGTTGGGAACTCCAGTTGAAATGTGCTACCGCGGTTCACGCGGCTTAACACGTGAATGTCTCCGCCGTGTTGGTTCATGAGTCGCTTGCAAACGGCCAGGCCAAGACCGGGCGTTTCGCCGCCCCCACTGAATCCGGTTTCGAAGACGCGATCGATGATATCCGCGGGTATCCCGCAGCCGGTGTCCCTTATCTCTACGATTGCCAAAACGCTTCCCTGCCGCGCTTTGCTCTTGGTCGAAACTTCGATCCTTCCGCCGGCGGGCGTGTGGCGAATTGCGTTGCAAATAAGATTCAGAGTCATCTGTCGCAGCATGTTTTCGCTGCCCTGGATCACAAGGCTGTCATCCCCTTGTACAAACTTGAGCGCCACACCGGCCTGCTCCGAAATTGGAAGCACGAACTCCACTCCGGCTCTCACGCTGGCAGTCAGATTCATGGGCGCGAGATGAGGACTGCCACCACCATGAATGCTGAGTACATTGTTGACGGTTCCTGAAAGCATGCGGATACCGGCGCGGAGATGAGAAACCCAATGTAAAGTTTGTGCCGGATCTTCGGCGATCAACCCGGCAAATAATTCCATGCTTTCTAACGGATTCCTAATCTCGTGAGCGAGAATCGTCGACATCTCAGCCAGCGCCATTGTGTTTCTCGCCGACTCCCGCTCCCGCTCTGCTTGCTTGTGAGCGGTAATATCGCGGAAAATCCAAACGCTATGCAGTGGCGTCCTCTGATCGCGTTGTTCCCGCTCAGTAGATAGGCAATTCAGCTTACGGTTTCCAATTGCCAACCAGCGCTTTCCTGCTGAAGATGGAATGCAAAGCTCATTATCAAGGCGGTCTTTCGACTTGCCTACCAATGAGTCAAAGTCAATCCGGCTCACTGCGGAAAGCTCGCGAAGATTGCGCACATGCGCGTTACCCAGCTCGAGTAGCCTGCGACCCTCTGGGTTGATTATTAGGATGGATTCGGCCGCATCCAGCACCAGCACGCCGCAAGGCATCGAATCGATGATCTGTTGAAGAGCCGCACGCATTCGATCGTTCTCGGCCAGGCTCCTGGTGAGAGCGGCGTTGCGCTCAGCTAATTCAATTCCGAGGTGCGCAACTTCCTGTTGCAGGTCGCGGTAAGAGGACTCGAGCAATGAAGATGCGGATATGAACTCAGAAAAGGCGTCCGCCAGCATCCCCGGACTGTGCAGGGAGGCTGGCGCGATGCCACTTATTGGAACTACATGAGAACCGGGCAGCATTTGCCTATCTAGTAGCACGATGCGTGCCAAACTGAAACGGCCTGCCCACAACAGGAAGCTGAGTTACAAAAAGATGTGCTCAGGCTTGATCTCGTGCCCTGAACCCACCAGGACACTTGCCCGTTCAATTACGTTGCGCAACTCCCTCACGTTCCCTGGCCAGTTGTGCTGCTGCAACATCCGCAAAGCTTCGCGAGTAAGCGAGGTCCCACGGCTGTATTTAGCGACGAACCATTCCGCCAATTCTTCTAGATCGTCCATCCGCTCGCGCAGTGGCGGAAGTTGAATGGGGAAAATGGCGAGGCGGTAATATAGATCCTCGCGGAAAAGCTGCTGAGAGATGAGCTTCTTGAGATCGGCATTGGTCGCAGCAACCACTCTAACGTCGACCTTCAGGTTGTCCAGTCCTCCCAGACGCTGCACTTCACCCTGTTCCAGAAATCTCAGAATCTTGCTTTGGAGGGACAACGGCATGTCGCCTACCTCGTCAAGAAACAGGGTGCCTCCGTGCGCGGCATGAATCCGGCCGATACGCGATTGAACAGCGCCGGTGAAAGCGCCCTTTACGTAACCGAAGAGTTCCGCCTCGAGCAGCGCATCGGGGATCGCGGAACAATTCACGGCCACAAAGGGCTGCTTGCGACGCGAGCTGATCAAATGGATCTCCTGCGCGATCAGCTCCTTGCCCGTGCCACTTTCACCAGTCACCAAGACGGTTGTGTCGCGGGCTGCGACCATGCGTGTTAAATGATAGGTGCGCTTCATTGGATCCGAATCGCCAATCATGCCACGCAGATTGAGGCTTCCGTCATGCACCTGACGGAAAACCTCTCCATCATTCTCAGTTGCGGGTTTGGGACTCGCTGCGACTCCGCGGTTGATCAATTCGGCAAGCCGCGTCGATATAGGTGTCGGCGATGAACCTCCGATAAGCAACTGCCCAGTGTGGGAGTTGAGCGTCATCAGTTGAAGATTCGGATATCGAACTTTAACGATACTCAAAAACTCACTCAGTTCAAGATCGGGAAGATTTGGATCGAGCAAGAGTATTCCATCGTCAGCGCCATGTTGTCGGAGCAACTCAAGCGCCCCGGCGCCGCTTCCTGCTTGAATTACGTTCCACCGAGGCATTGCCAACCTGTCATTCAGATCCAAACGGATCCGGGAGTTGGGACAGACAACAAAAACATCGGTTGTCGTCCGGTCTTCCTGACGGGCAAATTGTGCAACAAGACTTGCCATTGGGCTGTTCTCCTTTTTTCGGCTCCCATTCGCGAATCGGAAACCCGAATCCTTTTCTTGGTTAGTGGGAAATGTTGAAAACAAAATCGGTATTCGAACCCTTCAATTGGCCAGTTTCGGAGTCCAGCGTCATTAGCTGAAGGTTCGGATACTGAACTTCCACGGTGTCGAGAATATCGCTGAGTTCCAGATCGGGAAGACTCGGATCAAACATGAGAATTCCGCCGTCCGCGCCATGTTGCCGGAGCATCTCGAGCGCTCCAGCGCCAGTTCCTGACTGCATAACATTCCAGCGAGGAAGACGCAGCTTGTCATTCAGATTCTGACGGAGCCTGCAGTTTGCGCAGGCGATGAATACATCGGTCGGACCTGGTGCTTCTTGATCGGCGAATCGCGTAATTGTACTTGCCATGATGCCCTTCCCCCTTCGTAGATTGCAAAAATCCCTGAAAACGGGGGCCCGATCTTGCAGTAAATATTGCTAGCTAAGCTGGACAGCCAGCGCACCCTGGCGGACCTTCTTACCCATCATTCCGGCAATTTCAAAAACTCGATTGTGGGCTGGACTCGCAGCCGGAAACATCAATGAAACACGAATCGGGTCCTCGTGGCACACGCAATCCCCTTCCTGACCTTGGATATTGATTTCAGCCACAGTCAGGTACAGGCGCTCCAATGCTGTGAAACTTCTACGTTGAGAACCCTCGTTTTGAACAATCACTTCGACTCCACCTGTGCTGAGCGCAACCTTCACTTCAATCACATCGCCATGGGAAGAGACGGAAGCTGCGATCTTGAGCGCTGAGGTCAGCGCCTTCAACGCCCTGCTCATGTCAGTCAACATGATTGAATGAAGCTCTGCCGGCATGCTTACGTCAACGGCCAAGCCCGAGGCCTCAAGCAATGGCGCCTGATCTTCAATCACCAGCGACAAGATCCGTGAGACCTCTATCGGTGAAGGCTCCTCGCCAATTCGGCTTGAATCCACCAGGTCCCGCAAACAATCGAACAGGCTACAGAGAAGCCTCACCTGCTCAGCTGAAGTGGCCAGGTACTTTTGCCGCCTGTCGGCCGGGAGTCCCACAGTTGCTGAGGCTGCAATCGTTCCGCGCAGAACCGTGAGCGGCTGGCCCATCGCGTGCAAACACGATGACAAACCGGCATGAAGCCTGTCTTCTTCAGCGCCCATCCAATCGGAGGGGCCTTCACTCTTCAACACATCATTATTCCGCACGGAGCACATAGCCGATTCCTCGAACTGTATGGGTAAGCTTCTGCTCTCCCGGAAGATCCACTTTGTCGCGCACATACTTCATGTAAACGTCAACGATGTTCGAAGACGGATCGTGAGGCATGTTCCACACTTCCTCGAAAAGCTGTGCGCGCGGCACTGAACGTCCGGCGTTGCGCATCAAATATTCAAGCACCGAAAATTCTCGCGGGGTCAGGTCGATGCGCCTTCCGTTCCGCTCCACCAGACGCTCTTCTCGATACAACGCGAGATCTCCTACTCTGGAAACGTTCTCCATAGCGCCCAGGTTATGCCGTAAAAGCCCCTGAACACGAGCTAGAAGTTCCAGAAATGAAAACGGTTTCACCAGGTAATCGTTTGCCCCAGTCTGCAGGGCTCTTACTTTGTCCTCAACGCGATTACGAGCCGAAAGCACGATAATAGGCATCCGCGGTCGGCCAGGCCTCACGCGTTCCAGCAGACTCATCCCGTCGAGCTTGGGGAGGTTGAGGTCAAGAATCAGCAAATCGCAGCGCCTGCCTTCCTCAAGGAAGGCCATCGACGCCTCTGCATCTTGTGCCAAATCTACCTTGAAGGACTCAGCGCGAAGTTCATCGCAGAGAAACTTCGCCAGTGAAGTATCATCTTCAACGATCAACACATGACGGCCAGCGTATGGGTTGAAAACCGTCGCGTGAGGATTAGTTCGCTCTTGATATTGCGCAGACGCGGAGATCATTTGCCCCCTCAATGCCCAAAATCTACAGATTCTGCAACTTGATGACCCTATGAAGCTTGCTTACTTCGCCCCGAAGTGATTAACCGCAATCGCGCCCCGACGTACCTGCGTCTGTGGTTACTTTTGTGTTATCTGAATGCAAGCCAATAGTACCTTGTGATTTTCGTAAAAATCAACGAACTGACGTGATCGCGCACCAAACTTGTAAAGTACTCGCGTATTGAAACGAAAAAAATCCATGCGCCCAATATGTGGTCTTCATCATGGAGCTAGAGAGTCAAACTAATATTTTTGTGAGGTCGTTTGAATATGCTTGGATGCAGCCCCGCGCAACTTTGAGAAACACATAGCGTTATGGACATGAAATAACAAAAATGCTAGCATCCGGCTAGTTTGTCGAATTTCGCACTCGGTTTTTCGGGATGTCTAAATCCCGACTTGGAAACGCTGGGCAGGCCACCTGCCACTGGCGGGATCCTTAGTGCTAAACGATTCAAGACGGGGCAGTCCTGCATGGAATATCAATCAGGAAGCGCACCCAATAAAGTGAGCGACAATGCGCAAATTCGTTTATCGGGCCCCAAGATATCCTGTCAATATCTTGGTCCAGGTCACCGTTGGGGACTCGACCGTGGTGGCCAGATGTCTGCAAATCAGCAACGACGGTATGGAGTTGGAAGGCCTCATCGATTCCCCCAACGAGCGCATCGATCACGTCAATGTCAACAACTGGATCGACAGGTTCTGGCTCAAGCACCTCCGTGACAGCCACAGCCACAGCCACAGACACAGCGACTGCGACATTAACGACAGCAACAGGGACAATAACATCAGCAACTGCAAGTGGAGCAACAATAACAACGACGACAACGACAACAACGTCGACAGTGACTACATGTCCATCTTCTCTAAGCAAGCCTTTTGCAACGTGCGCTCCTTCGGGCACGGCAATCGGTGATACTGCGGTCTGCACGTGCAATGCCGGATATGTGTCTTCGCAAGCTGGTATTTTTCAGTGTAATGTCAATGGAGCATGGCAGGCAGAGAGTGACAGGCGTCGAGATAATTCAATTGTGTGCCGATAACCACGCCCACGCCCTCAACGATCACCTCTACGTCTACTGTAGGCACCACTACGACCGCTACAGCAGCTACCAACCGTCAGCGTTAAAAAG
>CAVVXR010000020.1:0-131700 GCA_963752215.1 uncultured Acidobacteriaceae bacterium
AGACGCCTAACAATTCGTCCAATCCCAACCTGCCGTACATGTGCGAGAACAACTCAAGCGGGGCTCCAGACGGAAGCACCAGTTGGGGCGGCTATAGCACTTTCGAGCAATTCGTCACCGGCATCGTGCAGGGGGGAGACTATGACCTTGCCCTCACCGCCGACTACGGCACCGACCCTGCTTGCACAGGCCCTGGCGATCCCACCGAAGCCGAGGCGTGGGTCGCTGCTGCCGTGACCGATGGCATCCACGTCAGCCACATGACTGTCGGCAACGAGGAGTATGGCAGCTGGGAGACAGACCTCCAGTACCGCGCCCCACGATCCGACCACCTACGCCAACGCGAACGGGTCACCGGCTACTACCGAGTATTAAGGCGGCAAGCTCGAGCACGCTGGTGGGCGTCGATGTGGATGCTGATAACACTACCGGTGGATGGGACAACATTGTGCTCGCCAAGGCCAAGGGCTCCTACGACTTTGTGGAATACCACTACTATCCGGAGACACCGGGCTATGAAAGCGATACCATCCTGGTGCAGCAGGCGGCGCAGAGTCTGACCACCAACATCAATACCATCAGGTCGGAACTGACCAAGTGGGGAACTCCGAACACGCCCATTTACGTGGGCGAAATCGGCGGACCATACAGCAATCCCGGCAAGCAGAGCTGGTCGATTACCCAGGGCTTGTATGCAGGCCAGGTGTTAGGCGAAATGATGAATGATGGAGTATCCCGTCTGACCTGGTGGATTGGGTTTGGCAATTGCAACGGCCAGGCAGGCAACGACAGCGCCTCACTCTATGGATGGCAGGATTTCGGTGCCTACAATGTCTTCTCGGACGGGCCGTCCGAAACTACTTGTCCGGGCGCGGGTCCTCTCGGCACCATGTCTCCCACGGCGCGCGCATTCCAGCTTTTCAGCAACGTGGCCGTCAATGGCGAAAGCGTGCTCACCGCGAACGTGGCCGGTGATACGACCGATGTGGTTGCTTACGCGGCCACCATAGCGGAGGAACGGCGCTGGTCCTGTTCAACCGGAACGAAACCGCGACCGAGCCGGTTTCGGTTACTCTTTCGACGCAAAATTCCGTCAACAGCGTGACAGTAATCACCTACGACAAAGCCATTTACGACCTGTCGGGCTCGCCAACAGGGGTATTCGCCGGACCCGAGCGGAACGAATACGTGGGCCGCACCCACTACTACGAATCTCGGCGCACAGAGCCTTCCGCTGAGTCTGACCCTTACTCCCTGGAGCATGAACGTAGTGATCATCAAATAAGTGATTGTGAACGTGTCAGCCGTGTTGCGGACAGTGACGTAGCTCCGCGCGCTATTCAACGCGCAGAGCCTGGACAGGGTTGATGGATGCGGCGCGGCGAGCGGGGATCAGGCCAGCAATGCAAGCGGCGAGAGCGAGCACGACGATGGCTCCCGCCATCACGGTTGTGTTGACGCTGGTGATCTCGTACAGCTGCGATTTGACGATAGCGCACGCAGAAGATCGCGACGGGAACGCCGATGGCAAGCCCGATAAGGGCCTGCGAGCATGGCTCCGCGCATAACCATGACGATGACGCGTGCTGCGCTGCCGCGCCAAGGGCCATGCGGATGCCGATCTCCGGCGTGCGGCGGACGACGGTATAGGAGGTGACGCCGTAGAGGCCGATGGCGGCAAGCAGAAGCGCAAGCAGGCCGAAGAGCGAAGTGAGGCGCGCGATAAGGCGCTCCTCGATGAACCGGTCGTCAATCTGCTGCTGGAAGGTCTGGAACTTCACGATGGTGAGGTTGGGATTGATGCTTGCCAGGGTGTCGCCGACGATTTTTTCAAAGCCGGGGATGGGATGGGCGGTCTGGATGACAATTGCGCCGGCGTACATGGATTGATCTTTTTCGATGGGGTTGTCGGGGTCGTTGGCGATGCCCGCTCGCTGTGTGAGCGGTAGAAAGTACATGGCGTGGTCTTTCCAGTAGACGCTGGTGTAGGTGGTGTCTTCCACCACGCCAACGATTTCATGCGCTCCATCCTGGGGGGTTTTGGTCGGGACCGGAAAAGCCAAAGCGGTGGCCGATGGGGTTGCGGTTGCCGAAGAACTGCTTGACGAACTCCTGATTGACGACGGCGACGGGCGGGGCATTCAGCGTGTCCTGCGAGGTGAATCCGCGGCCCATGACGACGTGCGTACCGACGGAGTCGAAGTACTCCGGTGTGCCTTTTACCCAGGAGGCGCCTTTATTGAGGTCGTGTTCTCCCTGAATTTTTACGCCGGATCCCCAGTTGTTCTCTTCCATCGGCGTGTAGGTGGCGAGGCCGACTTTGAGAACGCCGGGAATGGCGTGGAAGCGGTCTTCGATGGTCTGGTAAAGAGGCTCGACCTCGGTGTTCTTGTAGCCGGCCGCCTGCGGATTGATGTGGGCGATGTAGCGATTGGTCGCATCCAGCTTCATGTCGACGTTCTCGGCCTTGTTGAGGCTCTGCGCAAAGAGGCCCGCGGCGACCAGAAGCACGAGCGAGAGAGCGGCCTGCAGGACCACAAGCGCGCGCTGCAGGAAGGAAGCGCCGTGGGCGGTGGTGCGGGCGTTGGAGCGCAGAGCTTCAGCGGGTTGGGTGCGCGCGGCCATCAGCGCCGGCGCGAGGCCGAAAAGGACTCCCGTAACAAGCGAAAGCGCAAAGGCAAAGCCGATGACCAGAGGCGAAGGCGAGGCATTGACCGGCATGTTGTGCTGGTCAGGGAAGGCGAGCGCCAGCAGCGCGTGCGCTCCGAGATAGGAGATGCGAGCCCGAGCAGGCCGCCCATGCCGGAAAGAAGCACGCTTTCGGTAAGCAGTTGGCGGACGATGCGGCTGCGCTGTGCGCCGAGCGCGGAGCGGATGGAGAGCTCCGCGCGGCGGCTCATGCCGCGGACGAGCAGAAGATTGGCGATGTTGGCGCAGGCGACGAGAAGCACGAGCGCGGCGATCCAGTGTCAGCAGCTTTAGGTGATCCTTGTAGTCATCCTGCATGTTCTGGATGCCGCCGCCGCCGGGCGTCAGCACCACGTGGGTGCTGGGAAGGACCTTCTGGGCGCGCTGGTCGGTAAATGTCTTGAGCGGCGCAAACTCCTGTTTGAGGAGCGCACTGGCCTTGGCCTGCAGCGCTGGGATGGAGGTTCCGGGCTTGACGCGGCCGATGATGTAAGCCCACTGGGTATCGGGGTCGTTAAAGTATGGCGCGCCGATTACCGCATCCATCGAGTTCATGGGCAGGAAATACTTGGGCGGATTGGTGTCGATGCGGTCGCCGTAGAAGCCTTTGGGAGCGATGCCGATGATGGTGACCGGCTTGGTGTTAATGAAAAAGGTGCTGCCGACGACGCTCGGGTCGCTCGCGTAATCCTCCTGCCATGCGTCGTAGCTCATCACAGCGGTGATGGCTGCGCCCTTCTGGTCGTCGGTGTCCGAAAAAAAGCGACCGGCGGCTTGAGTAAGGCCGAAAACGCGGAAATAGTTGCCGGAGACAAAGGTTCCTGTGACGGATTTGGCCGCGGTTTGCGGCCCTGCGCGCCGAACCGTAATGGGACGCCAGGCGTAGCCGGATTCCATGGCTGCAAGATCTTCAAACTCCGGCAGGTTCTTCTTGAACATGTAATAGGTGTCTGTGGCGAAGAGCGAGTAGTCTCCGTTGTCGTGCCAGCCGCCGTTCACGCAGCAGTCGTCTGTATCGCCGATGCGGACAAGGGTCTTGGGATCCGTAACGGGCAGCTTGTGCAGCAGGATGGCATTGACCAGCGTAAAGATTGCCGCATTAGCGCCGATGCCGAGAGCCAGGGTAAGAATGACGGTGAGAGTAAAGCCGGGCGTCTTGCGCAACTGGCGAAATGCGTAAGTAAGATCCTGGAGCAAAAACCTCATGCAGCCCTCCGAACACACCACCGCGTGCTTCATTCATAAGCACGCAGGAAACCATGGGATCAACACAATAACATGCTTGAATGCATAAAGATACCGCCTTTCCCCAGGCAGTTTAAGTCGCATGGTTGTCCGGAAATGAAAAGACGTGTTCGAATTTGAACAGCGAACGGAATCCGCCAAGACCTGGCAAGGTCGATCGACGGTCGTTCTTGTCGGCCTGTGACAGGCGAATCTTAGAGGCGTTCCGTTTGACTGTCAGGCGAAAGGCCGCATGACGGCTGCGACCGCTGGTGGGGCATTGGGATTCTGAGCCAATAGCAGCGTATCCAGTCCGACCAGTGTCAGTGTCTCCACCACACGCTCTGTTGCATTTACCACCGTAAAATGGTGGCCGGCCTTGCTTGAGATGCAATAGAGCGTAACCAGGGCTGCGGCGCCAGCCGCATCGATACGCCGGATGGCGCTGAAATCGAGCGTGAGCGAATGCCTTTGCGCAATCGGAGTCATGCGCTCCAGCAGGAGCTGGTCGCGGCCACATACCAGCTCGGTCATCTCTTCCACGGCACGCTTTGGCGGCTCACTGAAGCCGAAGAGACTGGTCGACATGAAAACCTCTCGATGACTAAATCTGCTTTGGCCTGCAGTAAATACCAACCTCTAGTGTAATTACTCCCAATTTATTTGAATGAATTCAAGCGCGGACGCACGGCGCATTGACTGGGCTTGCCGCCAAATCGCGCTTCGCTCACGTTGACGACTTGTTTGCGCAACGAACTTTGAAGCCAGACCGCCAGAACTGGATGCATAAACCGAGCTATGACTGAACCTCTATTATCGCTTACCTAACCGCCGAAGAATACACCCGTCCTGTGAGGCTTAAGGCTGAGAAGGGGAAGTCGATTCTTTGAAGGCCGGTGTTTCGATCCAAAGTAAGCAGTTTCAACCCTTCTGCGCTTCGGGCGGCGAGACGAGAATGGGCAACATTACCGATACGGCCATGATGGCGGCAATGATATGGAGGCCACTGACATACGACCCACTGGATTGACGTAGATGGGCTATCAGTAGCGGTCCGAATGCGCTTGCAGTGCCCCAGGCGGTAATCATCAGTCCATAGATCGGACCTACATTTTTTGACCCGAAATAGTCGGCTGCAAAAGCGGGCATGGTGCCGAACCCTCCGCCGTAGCACATAAGAATGATGAACGACACCACTGTAAGAATAGACGCGGAAGTGAGACCTGGGAGCACCCAGAAAAGCCCAACCTGCACCAGGAACATTACGGCGAAAGTCCATCGGCGGGTAATCGCATCGGAGGTCCAGGCCCAAAAGATGCGGCCAACGGCATTGCCGATGCTGGCAATGCCGACCATACCCGCTGCAGCAATCACGCTGACTTTGGCGATCTCCTGGAATATGGGCGATTCCTGGGATATGAGGGAGATTCCGGCGGAGGTATTGAGAAACAACAGCACCCACATCGCCCACCATTGCCAGGTCCTGAGTGCGCCGCCGAGTGTGTAATCCTTTACCGCGCGTTGTTTCACCTGTGTTGCACTGGGAGTCCATCCATCAGGCTTCCATCCATCGGGCGGATTCTGCATGAAGTAACCCGTGGCCATAGTAATCACAAGATAAGCGATGCCGAGATAGGCAAATGTCTTCAGCACGCCAACGGACTGAATCAGATATGTTGCTGCTGGAGCAGTGACAAGCGCACCGCCGCCAAAGCCGGCGACGGCAATGCCGGTAATAAGTCCCCGCCGATCCGGAAACCACTTCACTAACACAGAAATTGGAACAATGTAACCGAACCCTAGGCCGATTCCACCGATGAGCCCGTAACTCAAATAAAGCCACCATAGCTTGTCCGCGGAGAAACTCGCTAAAAACACTCCCAGACCGTAAAGGAACCCCGCTGTCAGAGCGACTACGCGTGGCCCTTTCTCGTTCAGCCAGAGGCCTCCAAAAAATGCGGACACTCCCAACACGAACACGCAGATGGTAAACGTCAGTGTGACTTGTGAGATCGACCAGTGAAACTGTTTGGCAAGAGGAATGCGAAAGACACTCCATGCATAAACGGCGCCCAGCGCCATCTGCATCAAAAAGCCCGCTGCTGCGAGTCCCCAGCGATTCGTTTTTGACATGCAATTCCTCCAGGGCTGCTTTGTGCGGCAATCCAGAATTAGTTGCAGCTGCCGCGCAATTTGATCTGGTTGCCGAGAGTCTCAAGAAAGCGGTTGATGAGGGCCATGCTTCGTCGCAGCTCCTTGTGGCGGAACTGGCTCAGCAGCGAGAAGAGTCCCGGCGGCTCAATGATCGGCTCTTGGTAACAACCGAGCGTTTCAGAGGTTGCCGCGGCGAAGCACTGCAACACCTCCGGATTGATGGAACCAAGCATCTTGCCGAGAATAATCGCGTTGCGCATGGCGCGCACAGACTCCTCCGATTTGGCCGCGTCCACCGCAGTTTCAATCAGCTTGTCGCTCGCGCCCAACGCACCGCGGAGCAATTCAAAGACGCCGTGATCATGCAATTGCTGCAGCAACTCCCACGAGTCGAGCAGCGCTTCGGCATGCTCGATGGGAGCTTCGTCCAGACGCTTGCGCAACTCCTCGCGCGGATCGCGCGGCGGCGACTCAAGGGAGATCGGTCGAGCCATTCTTCATTCTCCTCAGTGGCAAGTGCGGTTAACGCGTCTGGATTTGAACCAGTCCATTTCCCGGCTGGCGATAGTCCTCTCGCCTCCACTTCCGCTCGACTTCAACGCCATTCTGCGGCGTCGGATGGCCGAAGCGGGAGTTAGTCTTTGGCAACGGGTTCTCGCCGACTTCGCCAAGCACTTTCAACTGCACGGATGTTTCCTTGTAAGCGGGCGTATGGGTCACTTTGTCCGTATGGCTACTCGTTAGGCGATTCACGGGCTCTTCCACCGAGTTCATCGGCATGTACAGTTCTTTTCCGGTCACCCGCGTCGTAATCACCGCCTGCGCGCGCACTTTTCCATAGCGCGAAGTAAGCTGCACCCAACTGCCGGTCTTGATGCCGCGATCGCTGGCAAGTTCCGGTGAGACCTCAATAAATGTGCATGGCGTTTTTTCGCGAATCCCTTCGGTGCGATAAGTCATGTTGCCTTCATGAAAATGCTCGAGCAGGCGTCCGTTGTTCAGATGCAAATCGTACTCGGCATCCGGCTGATCCGATGGCTCAGTCCACGTGAGCGGATAAAAGTTCGCCTTGCCGTCGGGGAACTTGAACTGCTTCGTGTAGAGCAGAGGCTGATCGGTTCCATCTTCGGCCACCGGCCATTGCAGCGTCTTATAACCCTCCAGCCGCTCATACGTGACGCCTGCCATCAGCGGCGTGAGCGGAGCGATCTCTTCGTAAATCTCCGAAGGATGCCGTACTTCCAGCCGGCGCCCAGGCGATTGGCAATGTCCTGAATAATCTCCCAATCGGGACGGCTTTCGCCTAGCGGCTCCATCGCTCGATAGAGCCTCTGAATGCGTCTTTCCGTGCTGGTGAACGTCCCTTCCTTTTCCAGGCTCGGGCTTCCCGGCAGAATCACGTCCGCAAAGCGGCATGTTTCAGTGAAGAAGATCTCCTGCACCACAAAGAAATCCAGCTTCGACAACGCGTCCCCGACATAATTCGCATTCGAGTCGACCAGGCTCAACTCTTCGCCAAATACGTACATGGACTTCAGGCGTCCATCGTGAATGGCGTCGATCATCATGTGGTTATCGAGCCCCGGCTTCGGGCGGCAGCGTTACATTCCACGCCTTTTCAAACTTGGCGCGAATTTCAGGGTCGTCCACTTTCTGATAGCCGGGAAAGTAATTCGGCATGGCCCCATGATCGCTCGCGCCTTGCACATTGTTGTGCCCGCGCAGCGGATACGCGCCTGTTCCCGGACGCATGTAGTTGCCGGTCGCCAGCAGCAGATTCGAGATGGCCGTCGAGGTGTCGGAGCCCATGATGTGCTGCGTCACGCCCATGGCCCACAGCACACACACGCTATCGGCCTCCGCAATCATGTGCGCAACTCTCGTCAGGGTTTCGACGGGCAGCCCGCATCGCTCGCTCGCCATCTCCATCGTGAAAGGGTCCAGGCTCTTTATGTAATCCGCGGCGCCATTCACCCACTTGTCTATGAAGGCCTGCTTGGCAAGGCCGTTCTCCAGAATGTAGCGCGTCACGGCCGAAAGCCAGATCAGGTCGGTGCTGGGCCGCGGATGCAGAAAAACATCCGCGCGCCGCGCCATCTCGTTTTCGCGCAGGTCAGAGACGATGAGTTTTTGCCCGCGCAGCTTATGCGAGCGCTTAACGCGCGTTGCCAGCACCGGGTGGCTCTCGGCCGTGTTGCTCCCGATGATCAGCACCAACCCCGCCTGCTCGATGTCGGAGATCGATCCCGAGTCACCACCATAACCGACAGTGCGCCAGAGGCCTGTTGTCGCAGGAGCCTGGCAATAGCGCGAGCAGTTATCCATGTTATTCGTCCCGATAACTGCGCGGGCCAGCTTCTGCATCAGATAGCTTTCTTCATTCGTGCATTTCGAAGAAGAAATGAAAGCCAGCGAATCGGGGCCGTTTGCTGCTTTGATTTCGGCAAACTTGTGCGCCACCAGGTTAGAGCCTCGTCCCACGTGGCTTCTCGAAAACCCTCGCCCTCGCGAATAAGCGGCTTGGTAAGCCGGTCGGGGCTGTTCACATAATCCCAGCCAAACTTGCCCTTGATGCACGTCGAAACGCCATTCGCCGCGCCATGCGCCGGTTCCACTTTCAGAATATGACGGTCCTTGGTCCAGATGTCGAAGCTGCAACCCACCCCACAATATGTGCAAACGGTTTTCGTCTGCTTGGTGTGCGACTCACGCATCGTTGCCTCCACTTCGGAGAGCTTCAGAATCGCGCCGTAGCCAAGCTCGGGTTCGATACCCTTGACCACATCGATCATGCCGTCCAGCGCGGGCTTGGGCAGCGCGGTAAAGAAGCCTGCCTCACCCAGCATCGACTTTTCCATCAGAGCATTGCAGGGGCAAACGGTGACGCAGTGACCGCAGGAAACGCAACTCGATTCGTTGATGGACGCGCCGCCATCCCACAGTACGCGTGGATGCGGATCTTCCCAGCGAATACTCAGCGTCTCATTCACCTGTAGATTCTGGCACGCCTCCACGCAGCGCCCGCAGAGGATGCATTGATCGGGATCGTAGCGATAGAAAGGGTTCGACATGTCCACTTCATACGGCTTCGCCTTGTAAGGAATTTCCTGATGCTCGACAGCCAGCAGCTTGGTAGTGTTATGCACCGTGCAGTTGCCGTTGTTGTTATCGCAGACCGTGCAGTAGAGCAGATGGTTGCCAAGAATGCGGTCGAAGGCCTCGCGCTGCGCGGCATCCGCCCGCGGCGACGAGGTGACCACATGCATGCCGTCCGCAGCCAGGGTGCCGCAAGCTCTCACCAGCTTGCCATCCACTTCCACCATGCACGTATCGCAAGTCTGGATCGGACCCAGTTGCGGGTGATAACAAACCTGCGGGATTTCGACGCCACTGCGATTGATCGCGTCGATCAGGCGTTCACCAGGCTTGATCGTCTGCGGTTTGCCATTGATTGTGGCTGACATAGGGAAGTCAACTCCGTGCTTGAGCTTGGATGCTATTACCCAAATGGCAGATTCGTAAAGCTTTTTCGTTGAGTCGGTATGTTAATTTTGGCATTCTCTCGCGCCTTGGATGGCACCGCCTAATTGAAAGGTTGTCCTGGCCTGTAGGCCGGCCATCCAGAGGTTTGGCATCCTCCAGGCGGACGAGGAATCGAACGGACTTCCAGCTTGTTTGTCCACGAGCTGATGACGATTGCCGGCCGGCCACTGGGAGGCAGCGAAATTTCCCCGAACAGATCACAAGACGCCGGCAGCAAGGGAATCTTGCAGCCAGCAAACATGCCCATCTTCCCACTCCGTAACCTGCGTAAGCTCAACGCTTCGTTCGCGGGGCGCTTCCAGACCCCATCCCGCCTTTTCAACTTGACGTTGAATTAACTGAATCAATCTGTCAAGGCGGACAGCTTGGTATGTTCCTGTTGGTGTACGGCTGTCGCTGGTTGTTCTCTCACTTTGATAGCATCTGTGAACAGGGCTCTGAGCATGAAGCCGGCGCCCGCAAACCTGCCAGGAAAGCCAGATGAAACTGCGAATCAAGGGTAACTCGTTACGGCTTCGGGTGTCGCCATCCGAGGTTCAGCACTTGCTAAGTGCAGGCCGAGTCGAGGAGTCCATCAACTTTACGCAAGAACCAGATGCAAAGCTGACTTATGCTTTGGAACAGACTGCATCCTCGCGAGAGATATCCGTGCGCTACCGGCCCCAGGAAGTCACGGTGGTTCTCTCGACTGAAAGTGCACAAAAATGGGCTGAGGGGCAGCAAGTGGGAGTCTATGGCTCCTCCGACGTAGAGCGCGGCAAGTTGGATTTGGCGGTTGAGAAGGACTTCGCTTGTCTGGACGGGAATGACGCCGGCAATGAAGACACCTTTGCGAATCCGAAGAGGGTTCCTATCTGCTGACCGCTTCTCGTGGGCGCACGAGCAACTGGGCTGTTTAGCTCGGCGGCGTTACTGCATCGAGACACGCCCTCGGATGATGAATGGCGACGTACGCGTCGGCTATAGACGCGTTCCCTTTCACCGCCGCCAACTTCGTATCAAAGGCGGCTTCGCAGGAATAGCGAAGGAACTCTACCAATTGAGAATGGTGACAGATTAAGGGGAAATCTTTCCACTTCTTAATTAAGTCGTCTGCTATCTATACGAAGCAATTCATACTGCCGAGGAGATCCCTTGAAACTTCATCTCGCGCTCCTCTCATCCAGGCGCGGGTCGGCGATGAAATTCGACATCCTGTCCTCAAAACAAAGCAAGACACGCGTTGCAATAGGTGCTAGGCTGTTGCCATCAGCTATATTCTCGCTCGGCGGGGCGGTTTGAAATGTGTACGATTCCGACTCGGTTCATTAGGGGCTTCTCGGCCCAGGTTTTCAAATTCGCGCTCCTTGCCGGAAGTCTGTCGGCGCAACAGCAGCAGCAGCCGCCCGTGTTCGCCGATGGCAACTTGCCCGCCGCGCAGGAGCAGAGCGGCTCCTCTACCGCAGGCATCTTTGCCCCGGTTCTAGATGCCGAAAAGCGCCCAATCACTCGCGGGTGGATTCGTTAAGACCGGGCCGATCGTCTTTCAGGACGTCTCCGAAAAAGCCGGCCTCACCGTGTGGAAACACACCATGGGCGTGCCGGAAAAACCTTTCATCCTTGAAACCAACGGCTCCGGCGTCGCTTTGCTGGATTACGACAACGACGGCTGGCTCGACATTTACTTAGTTAACGGTTCGACCTTCGATGCGCTGAGCGGCAAAGCCGAACCGCCGCACGCCGCGCTCTTCCATAACAACCACGATGGAACATTCACCAACGTGGCAGTAAGCGCGGGCGTCACCAATGACCGTTGGGGTTTCGGGGTGGCTGTAGGCGACTTCGACAACGACGGCTGGCCGGATATCTACGTCGGCAACTACGGCAAGAATCGCTTGTACCACAACAACCACGACGGAACATTCACTGACGTGGCTGAAAAGGCGGGCGTCACGCTCGGCAACTGGTCAACCGGCCCGAGTTTTGGCGACTACGATGGTGACGGGCAGCTCGACCTGTTTGTTCCTGGCTACATCCACTGGGATATGAACAATCTTCCCACGCGCGGATCGAAGGCGGTAAGTTTCGCGAATTGCACGTTTCGCGGATCGCTGACCATGTGTGGGCCCCGTGGATTGCCGGGCGAACCGGACCACCTGTTCCACAACAACGGCGATGGAACCTTTACCGACGTAAGCGTGAAGGCGGGAGTAAGCGACAAGAACCGGTACTACGGCTTCTCCTCCACGTTTGTGGACATCAACGATGACGGCAAGGTAGATCTGATCGTGACCGACGACTCTTCGCCAAACTACCTCTACCTCAACAAGGGCGACGGCACGTTCCAGGACGCGAGTTTCTACTCCGGCTTCGCGCTCAACCAGGATGCCCGTGAGACCGCCTCCATGGGCCTCGCGGTGGGCGACTACACCAACAATGGCAGGCTCGACCTCTACACAACCACTTTCTCTGACGACTACAAGCCACTCTATCGCAATGACGGCGATGCCAACTTTGTGGACATCACGCCGCAGATGGGTATCGCCGAGCCGACTTATCCATTCTTGAGTTGGGGAACAGCCTTCTTCGACTACGACAACGATGGCTGGAAGGATCTCATGTTTGTCAGTGGCCACGTGTTTCCGCAGGTCGACGAGCACGACTGGGGAACGTCCTGGTCAGAGCGGCCGCTGCTGTTTCATAACGTCGATCACGGCAAGAAATTTGAGGTCATTCCGGCCGTGGAAGGAACGGGGCTAGCCGACGTCATACCGGCGCGCGGCGCAGCTTTTGGAGATCTGTTTAACGATGGCAAGATCGACGTGGTGGTCAACTGCATGGATCACACGCCGGTGCTGTTACGCAATGTGAACGACGATCACAATCACTGGGTTGGGCTGCTGCTGATCGGCGGCCCCAAGAGTCCCCGCGACGCGATTGGGGCTACTGTCTTCCTGACCGCCGGCGGCGTCCGTCAGCGCGCCGATGTGATGAGTGGTGGAAGTTACGAATCCTCGAATGACTTTCGCCCGCACTTCGGGCTCGGCCAGAATACCAAGGTCGATAAGGTGGAGATCCGCTGGCCCGACGGAAAGCTCGATACAATCGCTCTGCCGGGGATCGACCGCTACTATGCGGTCAAAGAGGGCAGCGGTGTGGTGCCAAGCGTATACGACGGCATCGCGGCTGCAAGGGTGCATTCGGCGCGGCCTGCGGCACATCGATAAGCGATCCCGACTCCCCCGGTGTGCGGCCTTATGACACACCCGAGTGGCATGTGACTTACGAAACGTAGTCGCTTATTCGGCGCTTCGGGTGCCGCTAGTTGGCAACGATTATATCGATAAAGAGGTTTCGGCGGAACAATGACTCGAGCGCCAGATGATCCAATCTGCTGAATTTCAGCAGTCATATCGATTTGCCATAGCCCCGCAACAACTTGCGCTCATTCCACTTGGATTCAATCGCTCATCTGGAGCGAGTGTTCTTCTGCTGTATCAAACTCTCACCCTTAAATCCAACCCATGGATGGTTATCCAACCTCCCGAGTAACACGAAGGTGTGCCTCTCTGTTTTCAGTGTTTGAGCATTTCTGCTCAGTAACTCAAAGCACGGCTTGATAGTTTTGCGAGGTCAAGGAAAGTCGATGCTCCGCGCCGATTCGACGACTTGATGAGCTTTGGACAAGGTATCGACGCAGTTGGACGAGAGGGCACAAATGCGCAAATACAGAATTGGGATCACGTGTTTTCTGGCGTCCCTGCTGGTCGTTTTCGTCGCCGGATGCGGTCAAGAAACGGTAACCCTCCCTGGCGTAGTGTCAGTCACACCCGCCCAAGGCGCTACCAATGTCGTCACCAGCACGACGGTCACCGCGACCTTCAGCCTGGCGATGAGCCCGTCTACGATCTCCAGCTCAACCTTTACGCTGACAGGCCCAGGCGGAATAGCCGTTCCAGGAGCGGTCTCGTACTCCGGCAATGTGGCAACATTCACGCCGACTGCCGCGCTCGCGTACAGGACCACCTATACGGCCACCGTTGCCAACGGGGTTGCGACCTCAGGCGGCGCTGCTCTGCTGGGTAACTACGTGTGGAGTTTTACCACGCTTTCCCCATCTGCCCTTGGCGTGACGGTAACTCCCGCGCCATTCGCTCAGAATGTTGCATTAACTGCGACAATCAGCGCCACTTTCAGCCAGGCGATGAACTGCGCGACCCTCGCATCTCCCGCGACGACCTTTACAGTCGCGGACCCAGGCGGCACTGCCGTGAATGGAACCGTCACTTGCTCTGGATCAATTGCGACGTTTACGCCGGCTGGCGGCGCCCTTGCACTCTATGGCACCACCTACACGGCCACGATCTCGACGGGTGCTACGGATCTTCAAGGAGCTCCCTTAGCTGGCGGCAACTATATTTGGAGTTTTACCACGCTTTTCCCAACTGCCCTCGGTGTGACGGTAACCCCCGCTCCTTTCGCTCAGAATGTTGCCTTAACCGCGACAATCAGCGCGACTTTCAGCCAGGCGATAAACTGTGCCACCCTCGCATCTCCCGCTACAACCTTTACAGTCGCGGGTCCAGGCGGCACGGCCGTGAATGGAACCGTCACTTGCTCTGGATCAGTCGCAACGTTTACGCCGGTTGGTGGCGCTCTCGCGCTTTATAACACGACCTACACGGCTACAATCACCACTGGTGCTACGGACCTTCAAGGCAGTTCACTGGCTGGCGGCAACTACGTGTGGACTTTTACCACGATTCCCTTGCCGCCTGTAGTGACCCCAGCGCCAACGGTCATTGCGACCATCCCTGTAAGTCCGCCACTGCCCGAAGACGTGATCGTGCCCCTCAATCAGGCAATCAACGCAACCTTCAGCGAGCCGATGGACGCCGGGACAATCATCTCGGCAAACTTTTCGCTTACCGGACCCGGCGGAACTGTTCCCGGTTCCGTAAGTTACGCAGCCAGCGGTAATGAACTGCTGTTCCAGCCGTCGGCGAATCTGGACCCTGGCGACACGTATGTCGCCACGATCACGGGCGGCGCCAACGGGGTTCTGAGCGCGGGCGGCCAGCCGATGGCTGCCAACTACACCTGGACCTTCATGACCGGAACGATCGTGAACACCATAGCGCCCGAGCTCGTCAGGACGTTCCCCGGAAATACGGCTGTAGGCGTGGAGGCCACCAACGTGCCTCTGAATCAGGCTGTGAGCGCAACATTCACCGAGGCGATGAATCCACTGACCCTAAACACGGCAACCTACCTGCTCTACACGGGTACGACAGCGAGCGGAACTCCGTTGCCGGCGACGATAACGTATAACGATGCCACCTTCATTGCCACTCTCACTCCTACTGCCATGCTCACTGCCAACACCACCTATACCGCGACTGTGACCAACGGAGCAACGGACCTGGCCGGTAACCCGTTGGGAACCACCGTTCCATCTCCTTATACCAACCCTTGGACCTTCACGACAGGTGCTGCAGCAACTCCGCCACCAGTCGTCCTCGGGCCGTTCCTATTGCCCTTTGGCGGCTTTGGCGGTGGAGCCGGTATGACCAGCCAGGGAATCCACACAGTCATCAACGGAGATATCGGGACCACAGGCGCCTCTACCACCATGACTGGTTTCTATGATGAGAGCGTTGCGGCTGTTGCCGGCGTATATCCATGCTCCTATACGGTAACGCCCAGCAACATGGGGCTCGTGAACGGAACGATCGACACCGCTCCGCCACCACCCAGCGGTGCGTGCCCCAATGAAGGAACGGCGAACACTTTTGCGATCGCCACCGAAGCCGCGGGGGAAGCCCAAACTGCGTACACCACTCTTCAAGGACTTCCTTCAACCGGTGTTCTGGCAGCCGAGCTGGGCGATACAACGATCTACCCAGGCGTTTACACAAACGCAAGTGCAGTTGGCATAACGCTTGGCAACCTTACGCTCGACGCGCAGGGCAATCCCAACGCGTCCTGGGTCTTTCAGATCGGATCGTCCCTCACCGTAGGAACACCAACGGCACCTGAAAGTGTCATCCTGATCAACGGCGCTCAGGCAAAAAATGTCTTTTGGGCAGTCGGGGGTCTCCCCGGCGCGGTCATCAATTACGGGGGAGGCGGAACGATGGTGGGAACCATCATCTCTCAACCCGGAATCACAGTTTCAAGTCCGGGAGTTGCCGCAATAACGACCATCAATGGCAGGGTGATTGCCCTGGATGCATCAACCACAATTGTGAACACCGTAATCAATGTGCCTGCGCCGTAAGGCCTTGTCCGGTTTGTTCTCTTGCATTAAACCAATTCGCCGCTGAGATTCTTGAGGATTGCGACGCGTAGTTCGGGAGGCGACAATGAGATTGAGTTCAAAGAAGATTGCCGCAGCGGCATTTGCGGCCTTCCTGGTATCTGCATTGAGCCTCGGTGCGGAGGTAATCCTCAATCCGTCCACTGATGACGCGAAAGCAGTCGATTCCAGTGCCGCACCCGTTGCCGAGCCCTCTGCGGCGGTGGGATCAGCCACAATGGCTGCAGCGATGCCGTATTCAGACGGGCTGAACATTGGAACTCCAAGATTTGAGCTGTTCCTGGGCTATTCGTATCTGCATGCAGTGCCGGGGCTGGCTGCTGGAAACCGGCTGGTGTGGCTCAATGGCGGCAGCGCGTCCATCGCTTACAACTTCAACCGCTACCTGGGCATCGTTGCCGACGTTGGCGCAATGACAAACTCGCAGGTCCGTTTCACAGGCGCGTACACCACTACGGTCAACGTGAACAACTCAAATGTGAATGCTCTCACCTATCTCTTTGGTCCGCGCCTTTCCTTTAGGAAATACAACAGGGTCACTCCCTTTGCTCAGGCACTGTTTGGAGGCGCGCACGCGAATGAGGTGATACTTACCCCCTGCACATCAAGTTGCACGCTGCTTCCCAGTCAAAGCACGTTTGCCATGACCGCCGGCGGCGGCGTGGACGTCAAGATCCACCATCATTTCGCAATTCGGGTCATTCAAGCCGAATACCTGATGACCAGGTTCCAGGATTACGCCACCGGAACAACCGGAACGCAGAACGACATGCGTCTTTCTTCAGGAATTGTTTTTCGCTTTGGTGGAAACCCTGCTCCGTCTTTGCCGCCGCCGCCGCTTGCGTATTCCTGCGCGGTCAACCCGTCATCCGTGTTCCCGGGAGAGGTAATTGCGGTATCAGGCACAGCAGAAAATCTGGGCACCGACAAGACAGCCATCTACACGTGGTCTGTCGATGGCGGGACAGTTACAGGAGCGTCCAGTACCGCGAATATTGATACGAGAAATCTTGGCGCCGGCTCCTACACCGTGAAGGGGCATGTCTCCGAAGGCACAAAGCCCGGTGAGAACGCAGATTGCACTGCGCCCTATGTGGTGAAGTCGATAGAGCCGCCGACAATCAGTTGCACCGCCACTCCAATTAGCGTGATGTCTGGCGATTCCTCCGTGATCACGGCAACTGGCATCAGTCCGGGGAATCGTCCGCTGACTTACAGTTATGACTCAACTTCCGGTTCGGTCAGCGGAAACGGATCGACGGCTACTCTTTCGACCACCGGTGCCGCAGTTGGATCCATCACGGTAACCTGCAATGTGGTGGATGACAAGGGTCTGACTGCTTCGAGCACGACTGGGGTTTCGGTTGCTGCTCCAATAGCCTCACCCAGGCCGTTGACCAGCGAACTCTGCGCCATCCACTTTGATCGGAACGTCCGCCAGCCTGGTCGAGTGGACAACGAGGCCAAGGCCTGCCTGGATGAGATTGCGCTTAATCTTCAGCGCAGCTCGGATGCACAGCTCGCCATTGTAGGCAATACTGCCGGGCAGGAGACTGGCGGAAACAAGCTCGCCGCTCAGCGCGCGGTCAACACCAAGGCGTATTTGGTCAGCGAAAAAGGTATCGATCCAGCTCGGATCACCGCGTACACCGGCTCTCAGGATGGCAGGATAGTCTCCATCACTCTGATCCCGGCAGGGGCAACCTTCGATAGCGCTGGAGATACGCCTGTGCAGTGAGGCGGCAATTCGGGATTACGGGTCACGTCTGCGCAAGGGCAGTGCCTAGCCAAGAATAGGTCCGGACTCAAAAGGCGCCTGCACTTCGCCGCAAGAAGCACATGATGCGGAAGGTTCAATCGGTGTTATGCGCAATAGATTGCGCCTTCCTCTACGACGAGTTCGATTCCCGCAGCTTTAGCCGCCTCCTGAAGAGCTGCCTCCAGCATCGCAACCGGGTCCGGACTCACGTCGATCCGCCGCATCAAGCCTTCCCCCTTCCTGGCGCCGATGGAGAGAGCAATCTTCAATCCGCGACGCTTGCATTTCACTGGGGTACCGTCTTCAAGCTTGAGATTCATCGGCTTGATGTAGGCGTCCACATAGTGAACTCCGATTCCGGATTTGTCGTCGGCTCGCGGCGGAAGCTTTTCCGCGGCTGACGTATTTACGTCACAAAGTTTGGTTCTCAAGTTGTCCTCCATTCTGTTTCATGCCCATCGATTCCAGATATTCGTCCATCACTTTCCTGAAGGCGCGAATATGATCAGGCGTGCTCCCACAGCAGGAGCCGACAATGTTTACGCCTGCATGGAGCAGCGGCAACAAGCCTTTAACCATCTGCTCGGGGGTCTCGTCATAGACGACTTTCATGTTGATCAATTTCGGCTTTCCAGCGTTCGGCTGCACCATCACAGGCAGGCTGGTCACTCTCTTGTAGCGTTCCACAGCATCACGCGCACGCTCCATATCCATGCCGGTGCCGCAGTTTAGCGCCACGATGTGCGCGCCGTGCTCTTCCATGAATTCGGCTGCCCGCTCAGGCTCAATGCCCATCATGGTGCGGAAGGTAGAACCATCGAGAGTGACGTCGTAGGCCATGGATCCGATAATGCTTTTCGCGCCGGCAGCTTTTGCTGCTTCAATGCCGATCGAGAGCTCTTCGAGCGATGTTTGCGTCTCAATAATTATGGCGTCGGCACCGGCCTCGACCAGGGCCGCAGCCTGTTCCTCAAATGCACCGCGCACTTGCTCTTCAGTAAATTCACCGAACGGCTGCATCAATCCGCCGAAGGGACCGATGTCGCCGAGCACGTAACCCTCCCGATCGCCAAAGGCCTGGCGTGCAATCTTCACGCCCGCCTTGTTGATCTCAGACACATTGTCAGTTTGATGGTGGCGATTGAGCATGATCCGCGATCCGCCGAAAGTATTGGTAATGATGCATTCCGAACCCGCCTCCGCATACCGGCGTTGGATAGCGAGCACGCGTTCCGGGTGGCTCAGATTCCATGCCTCGCCGCAGTTGCCCTGTTCCAATCCGGCGAACATAAGTTGCGTGCCCATTGCTCCATCGCCGAGTAGGGGCCGTTCACGGCTGGCATCCTGCATGAGTTTCTTCATTCGTAACTCCGTATCCTCAAGCCAATTCTTTTTGTACCAGAGCGTAATGGATCGTTTCCAGAACCAAGCCCCATTTGTGATCGCGACTGGCAGATTCGCAATAGCAACCCGCGGCGCTGGGTTTGCGATGCCACGAAAGAACAGCGTCCAGCCGCTCACCACTCAGCGGTTTCTCATTGTCAATGGCAGACATCAGGCGAGCATGATCTTCCTGAAACTGGCACATGAGCGTATGCCCCGTATCACCCGGGGCCGGGACGCAGCGCTGCTCCAAAACGGGGTAACCATCGGCACGCGGACCCAGCTTCAAATGATAGTGGAAGGCCAGCGGCCTGCCCATGTTGGTGCAGGTGGTTCCGTCATAGCGAAACAGCACGTCGAGCGAGCCATCCGGATTTGCATGCATTGAAAGGCGCTCATCGGACCACCGCTGCAAAGCTCTTCGATTCACAGAGTACTCCGCATTCCGATCGAGCGCCGGCACCGGCTCCGGAATTTGCTCGCCCCATGATCGCGGGGCTCGCCGATATGGCGCACGCCTGTATTGACATGGTCCAAACGAACAGTTTTCACAGGGGACGAGATCGGTAAGCTTACCCAATCGGTCTGTGTGATGTGTCAGCCCGAAAACTGCCAGCAGAGTCTTCTTGGGACGCAACATGCCGGAGTCGAACACCGTTACAGTGGAGGGGAAAGTTTCCCGTCGTGTATGTTTGATGAGCTCAAGCAAGCGCGGCTGCTCCGCGACATCCCATTCGGGATAGCCGGGGCTGTAATGGGGCAACACTGCCATGCCGTTCTGTTCCGCCCAGTCACAAAGGCGCGCGCCCGCCATGGTGGCAAGTTGCTCGACGACGGCGGAGCCGAAAATCTCAAGGAAAAAGTACTCGTCGGGTTTTTCGTCTTCCCAGCGCTTCCGCGATTCCTCTTCGGCTTCCGGGCCCGCGCCAACGGCAACCAGAATTACATTGTGGGCCTCCGCCTGTTTGAGCGTGCTTTGCAGCCGCTTGGATGCGAACGGCACTCCGTCTATGTGAATCGTATCGCCGGCCGCTTCAAAGCTCTCAGCTTGACGCGCATAGATCCATGGCCGGCCGTTCTCCGCGTACCAGGCCCTCGCCCAATCCGCGAGCTCATGCGCACGGCCTTCGAGCACCCACCCGCGCGGATAACCGAGCAAGCGGGCATATTCCTCGGGCAGCACGTGCAGATCGGAAACAAAGTTTGCTAATTCAATGGCTTCGGCTACCTGGCGCATGGGATGGGCTCCACAGGCTTGAACTGGCAGCCTTCCACGAAATATTCGAAAAAGTTGGGATGCGTTTCGAGCCGGCAGTGCTGAACTTTCTTTACCAGTTCCTCCAACTCTTGACGCTTCGACATGCTGAGCAAAGCGATCGTCGCTCCCTCGATAGCCGTGTTGCCGGCCTGCACGATCTTTTTCGATGTCAGGCTCGGCACGAGTCCGATTCGCTTGGAAGCTTCAATATTGAGATGCCGGCCAAAGCCTCCGGCCAGATAAAATATGTCGATGTCGTCGAAGTCGATACCGTAGCTCGAGAAGACAGCATGCAAACCGGCGACATTCGCTCCCTTTGCCTGAGCAAGTTCGTTGACGTCGCTCTCCAGCAGAAAGATATCGTCGCCTTCTCCTCGATGAAGCATGACGCGTTGAAGGTCGTCTTCGAAGCGGCCCTTGTCATTCATTCTTCCGGTCCGAAGCAGCTCACTCAACAGGTCAACCAAGCCGGAACCGCAGATGCCCTCGGGTGCCACGTCGCCAATTACGCGAAGACTGAGGTCACCGTCTTCATCAATTGCAACTCCCTCAATTGCGCCATCCAAAGCAGGCATGCCGCAAGCTATGGCGCCGCCCTCGAATGCCGGTCCGGCAGGACAGGACGCGGCCAGGATGCGATGCCTGTTGCCGAGGATCAACTCAGTATTTGTACCAATATCCATGATGGCGACCAGACGGTCTTCATGCGCCAGATTTACGGCCAGCATGCAAGCCGCGGCATCCGCTCCCACGTGACCGCTGATGATAGGAGCCCCGTATACGCGGGCCTTCGGATGGATCGGCAAAATACTTTGCGCGCCGGATTGGACCAGGCTGGTTGTTGCGCGCACGCCGTCCGCCATTTCAATTTCAGTGATCGACTGGTATGGAGTCTGCCCGATCGTATACACGCTCTTCCTGAAAAAGAGGTCGCGCATCGTCGAGTTGCCAACCACGACCATCTCGTAAATGGTCTTTGGATCGACGGGAAATTTCTCGATCGCGTGCGTGAGATAACCGGCCAGCGTGCGCATCAGCAGCCTGCCGGGATGCTCAGTGTCGTACGCGATGCGAGACATAACCTCCGAGCCGCCGAATCGTTGTGGATTCTCAAAGGAAGTGTCAGCGATGAGTTCGCCGCTTTCAAGATCGACAAGCCGCAGCACAACCGTTGTGGTGCCTAGATCCATCGCGATGCCGAGAATAGGCCCTGTTGAGCGCGCAACTTCAACTCCGTCGATAAGGATTCGATCTCCATCGCGAGTAACACCGGGATCGAATTTCGGAGCTTCACTAGCAATTGGCAATCCGAACGCGTGCCGTTCGATGACCATGTGCCCTCGGCGCATGGTATGGCAGCGAACGTGTCCGACTTCCGCGGCGATTGCGGCCTGGCACGACAGACGGAATTTGCCTTTGAGATGGAGTTCAGGCTCGGCCAAGGCCGAGAGTGCATTCATTCCTTCGACCACTTCGACCATGCACTCTTTGCACTTGCCCTGCTTGCGGCAGGAAGTGGGCACGTCGATTCCCAGTGCTTCGGCATGATCGAACAGCGATCTGCCTGCCGTTGCCTGAGTGGATTGTCCGTTGATGGTGAGGGTAACGGCCATTCCTTAGTTTATTACCAGCCCTTCGCTTCCAGTTCGGCTTTCAACGCTTCCGCCACTTCGCGCGCGGAACCCTCGCGCTCCTCTTCTTCACTCCACTTCCATTGGGCCAGGTAGTCGTCGGCGTCCTGCAAGCCACGCTTGGCGGCCAATATATCGACCTGAGCCATGAATTTACCATCGAGCATCACAGTCACGTCGTCCGATTCATCCTCGGTCTTGATTTGAGTGGGTATTTCCTGCCAGTAAAGGATTCTGTAAGTGGCCATGCCCGTTTAAACCTTCTCCGCAAGGCGTAAAAACAAATCCACGGCGGCAGACGCGTTCGCGCCATAACCGTCCGCGCCTATTTCGTCCGCAAACATCTGGCTGATCGGAGCCCCGCCAATGGCCATCTTAATGTGGGTCAAGCCCGCCGCTTCAAAGCCGTCAATGACTGTCTTCATATACATCATGGTTGTGGTCAGCAGAGCGCTCATGCCGATGATGGTTGGCTTGCATTTTTCCGCAGCGGCCATGAATTTGTCAACGCTCTGATCTACGCCGATATCGTGCAGCTCGAAACCCGCTCCTTCAGCCATCATGCCAACCAGATTCTTGCCGATATCGTGCAAGTCGCCGCGAACCGTCCCCATGAGCAGAACGCCCTTTGGCCTGGTAACGCTGTCCTTCGCGGTCAAAAGCGGTTTCAGCACTCCCATCCCTGCCTTCATTGCCCGCGCTGCGATCAGCACCTCAGGAACATAGAGCACATTGTGCTTGAAGTCTTCCCCGACCACACTCATGCCCGCGATCAATCCCTCCGTCAGAACTTCCTGCGCGGTTCGGCCTTCGGCCAAAGCCTCTTTGGTGAGCCTCTCCACTTCGCCGGCATTTCCCTCGTAAAGGTGCTGATTCATCAATGCGTAATCGGGCATCCATCTGCTCCTTAGCGGCCGATTGCAGCCATGCTGCCGGCGCGCTTTTCATTGAATTCCTGCAGGGCCTCAAGCATGGCCAGAATATTCTCTCGCGGCATGCCTGGGCTGGTGCCTCCGCCAACGGAGAGAATGATTCCCTCGCCTCCGGAGCCCTCCAGAACTTCCAGTGTCTCGTCTTTCACTTCTTCGGGCGTGCCGCGAACCGCAACCTCAAGAGGATTGACGTTACCCATTAGGCACATCCGGTCACCAACTCGGCGCTTCACCTCGGTGATATGTCTCTGCTTGCCCCAATTGAGCACATTGAATCCCGTGTCAGGCAGGTGGTCGAGACAGGCGTCGACTTCCGCGTCATTGTGATAGAGCTTGACCCAGTCCTTCGGGAATGCATCGCAAATCCGCTTCAGATATGGGTGCGCAAACTCCAGGTAATGCTCTTCGTTGATGAAGCCGACGATGTCATCAAGAATGAAAATGCTCTCGACTCCGTCGCCCATCACCTTCTGCTGCGCTTTGAGCCAATCGATGATCACGCGTGTACACAGGTCGATCAGTTTGTGCGCGCCCTTGGGGTCTTCCACCAGATCGATCATGAATTCCGTGGTTCCGCGCACAAATCCCGCGGTGCAGAGAGGTCCGCGCGACGTGACCATGGGCAGGATATAGCCGGCATCCAGGATCCGCTGTCGAGCCATGCCGATGCGGTGCAAGGTCAGGCCTGCAAAGCCGTCGGCTTCCACTTCGTAGTCGGGAAAGCTGTCGATATCTTCAAGCCTGCGCAGGGTCTGATACTCGCTGGGCGTATTGTCCTGCCAGAATTTGATCTTTGCGCCCAGCACTGAGGGCTCGGCCGCCATCCCGTACTCCATCCACCACGAGGGGATAAAGATGATGTCCGGGAACTCGCGCATGATCTTCAAATTGGATTCAAACCAGAGTTCCGGATCAAGAAAATAGTCCAGGTGCTTGATCCCGAGATACCCGGGAATCCAGGGGCTGTCGATGATCAGCGCCATCGGAATCTTGTCCATCTTCTCGCGCCGCGCCGCTCGCTTGAAGGTCTCCCATTGTTCGGGACGCATACTTTACCTCCTGGTCACCTGCATGAACATCTATCATTCTACAATCCGGCATGCATTTCAGCCCGATTCGCCGGAACTCGCCAATATTGTTCGGGAGCAAACATAAATCCGAGACAACTAAATCGACCTACTCTCAATGGTCGCAATAATACGGCATGGGCAACAATACACACAACTGAATCCGGGTGTGCCCGTCGCCAAATGCTGCGGACTCGCCAAGCGTCCGTCCCCATCCGTGCGGCGATGGCTGAAAAGATGGGTCACGCTGTTGCTCATCGAGAATTTCCCCCCGAGTCAAGCAGGACTTTATCCGCTAACTTAGCACTCGTTCTATCAGCAGCATTCGGCTCGGCACCAGCCATTCGCGGGAATAGTGCCCGCGTGGCCTAGAAGCTTCTGCGAATTCGCCGATAAAAGAGATGACCCAGGCTCTTGTGAATCGACAGCTGGCTTCGACCAGTTCAAGGTTTCGAAGAACCTACTCAATTCTCTCAGGATATAGAACCCGATGAAAGTGTCGAACACGGACGATGCCTCTGGTCAAAAGGCTCATGATGGACTGCTGCAACAGGCAGTGATCAAGCATCAGGCGGGTAATCTGTTTGAGGCCGAGGGACTCTACCGCTCCATTCTTTCTCGGCAACCCGACCATCCGGATGCCAATCACAACCTCGGCGTCCTGGTTGCTGCCACCGGCCACGCCGCCGGCGCGTTGCCATACTTTCAAGCTGCGCTTAAGGCGAACCCAAACCGGGAGCAGTTTTGGCTAAGTTGTATTGATGCCTTGATCAAGCTCTCGCACCTGGAAGCCGCCCGCCAGATTTTGGGCCTGGGCGTTGAAAGTGGCCTCCGAGGGTCCGCCGTGGATTTGCTTCGGAACCGCCTGCTGCGCCCCGCATCGCCATTGCCATCCGCGCCGTCGGCGAATACTTTGGCGAACAAGCCAACTACGGAACCTGAGCGGTGCTGCTCTGGCTGCGAGAGTACGATGCGGCGGAAATCCAAGCATTCAAAGAATCGGCACACTAAGGGAAATTCAGATCGCGTAGACTCTTTGTTCAGGCTTGGACAAATGCATGAGGCACAGGGCGATTTTGTGAAGGCGGAGGGCCACTACCGCAGCGCGATCAGGATTCGTCCCCTCTTTCCTCTGGCCCATTGCGGTCTTGCGGAGGTTCTCACTCGACAGGGCCGCTTTACTGAGGCGGAAGTCTGCGATCGCCAGGCAATCAAACTGCAACCTGATCTTGTTCAGGCGCATAACAATCTCGCCCTGGTTCTCATTCAACAGGGCCGCATCGTTGAGGCGGAAGCAAGCTGCCGACGGGTTCTCGAATTAAGACCTGAACTCGCCGTCGCGCACAACAATCTGGCGACTGTTCTCAATCGACAGGGCCGTGTTGTGGAAGCAGAAGCCAGTTGCCGAAAGGCGCTCGAACTACAACCCGATCTAGCGGAGGCGCATAACAACCTGGCGATCATGCTGAACCTGGAGGGCCGCTTCAAGGATTCGGAAGCAAGTTGCCGCAGGGCCATCGAACTGAAGCCTGAACTCGCCGAGGGGCATAGCAATCTGGCGAACGTGCTTATGAAGCAGGATCGACCTGGGGAAGCGGAAGCTAGTTGCCTGCGCGCGCTTGACCTAAAACCCGGGTTCGCAGATGCCTACCTCAACCTCGGCACCGCGCTTATGGATCAAGGACGGCTTGCAGAAGCGGCCGAAGGGTATCGCCGTGCCCTCCAAATCCGGCCTGACCTGCAAACCGCTTATCAAGATCTGCTCTTTTGCCTCAGCCAGAGCGAGGAAGTTGCGCCGGAGGCACTGTTTGACGAGCACGTTCGCTTTGCCGACCGCTTCGAGGCGCCGCTGCGCCGGGCGTGGCCGCGCCATCAGAATTCGCGCGAGCCGGAACGACAGCTAAGGATCGGCTTCGTCTCCGGCGACTTTCGCGAGCATGCTCTGGCTTACTTCACCGAGCCCGCCTTTTCTCATCTTGCCAGCAACTCTGGATTGTCTCTCCACGCTTACTCGAACTATCCTGTCGAGGACCCCGTTACCCTTCGAATGCGTCGCCACTTTTCACACTGGAACCAGGCCTTCAGGCTTTCAGACGAGATGTTGGCGAACAAGGTGCAGGCCGACGGCATCGATATACTCGTCGATTTGACTGGCCATACAGCTCACAGTCGTCTGCTGACTTTCATGCGGAAGCCGGCGCCGATTCAGTGCGGCTGGATCGGCTATCTCGGAACCAGCGGGCTGCAGAGCATCGATTACTATCTTGCCGACAAGCATTTTCTGCCTCCTGGCGAATTCGACCGCTACTTTACCGAGAAGATCGCATATCTGCCGGCAGTTGCACCGTTTCAACCCAGCTTCAACGCACCTGACGTTGGCCCGCTTCCGTCGCTGACAAGCGGGAACCTGACCCTCGGTAGCTTCAGCCGCCTCTCAAAACTTAATCCAAGTGTGATTGCACTTTGGTCGCAGTTGCTTCGTGCCCTGCCGGAGTCGCGAATGCTGATCGGCGGAATGCCGCGCGATGGTCGACACGAGGTAGTCGGAGGTTGGTTCGAAGACGAAGGCATCGCGCCTGATCGACTGTCGTTCCACCCTCGTTGCGACAGCGGCAAGTACCTCGCACTCCATAATCAGGTCGATCTTTGCCTGGACCCATTCCCTTTCACCGGGGCCACAACAACGAGTCACGCCCTCTGGATGGGCGTACCTACACTCACCCTTTTGGGGCAGACCGTCGCGGGGCGGCTCGGTGCAGCTCTGCTTCATCATGTTGGGCTCGAAGACTTTGTTGCTCACGATTTTGGGGAATTCGTGGAAAAAGGCGTGTATTGGTCGGGGAACCTCGAGCGCCTGGCTCGGCTTCGGGCCGGCATGAGAGAACGATTTCTCCAATCACCGATCGGCCGACCAGACCTGTTCGCCCAGGGCCTCGCTCATGGCTTTCGCCAGATGTGGCGAACCTGGTGTGGGAGCACGTCAGACCCATCCAGATAGTGAGGGAGTAAATGCGACACGTAACTTGCTACTTGCTTTGAAGTGGAGATTGTGGTCCTTGAGGCGATAGAATTGCCTGCCGATTGTTGTGTTGTGCCCGGCGATCTCTGCGCAAAGAAGCACGTGAGAGAAGGTTGCGCAAGGCTCGCCGGGCGTGGCTCAATTTGGTGCCGGATGAGAAACATGGCGTTCAACCGCATCACCGCAACAAATTCAATCGGCAGCCGGGGGAAGTGAAGATGAGCCGGAAAGTGTTGTTCCTGTGCTTGACTGCCGCATCAATGTTAGCTGTACGCGCATCGTCCCAATCATTTTTGAGCCAGTATAAGGGCGAGCCCTATCAGGATAGCCGCTATCAAGGTGGTCCGCAAAAAATACCGGGTCAAGTGTTGTGCGCCTACTATGACAAAGGCGGTGAGGGGGTGGCGTATCACGATGCCGACCCGGAAAATCACGGGAGTGGTGAATTAAATCCGGCCGATGGGACTTACCAAAACGAATTCCGCATCCATGAGGGGGTGGATACTTCCTACACAAAGTTCGACCGGAAGCCAGATCGCATCGATGATAACTCATTCGACAGGATTGTTCCTCCGCGAGATCTGTTGTATGTCGGGTGGACCGAGCCCGGTGAGTGGTTCAACATAACCGTAGATGCGGCGAGCGCGGGGACCTACGACGCGGATTTTCTTTACACATCGAATAGGGGCGGAACAATTTCAGTCGATGTGAATGGAAAGGACACCACCGGGCCCCTGCAGATCATCTCCACATACGATGCGGCAGATCCGGTGGCCTGGCGCCAATGGCATCACTGGAATCTTGCTTCGCAGCTTTTCAAGGTTCAACTGAGCAAGGGGAGAAATGTTCTCACCGTGCACATATTGACGAATGGGAACATGAACCTGGCTTATTTCAATTTCAAAACAATCGCCCGGAAGAGGTGAAGTGGCCGGCCATGCATGGCCAACCGGCTGCACCGCGGAAACTTCATGGCGCAAGGGGCGAACGGCCCTCAATGTGGAAGGGTAGGAATACGCCGGCCTTGGTAGACGGTTGGCTTCCGCCTACAAAAAGTTCATAATCGCCCGGTTCCACGTTTCGACCGCCGTCTTCATCCACCATGCTCAATTGGCGCGGGCCTACTGTAAGCTGAATGGACTTCGTCTCGCCCTTGAGTAGATGAATCTTTTCAAAGCCGGCGAGCCAGCAAATCGGACTTCCCGGTTTGACCTTGGGGATCACGTAGGCTTCGACGGTTTCATCTCCGTCGCGATTACCTGCGTTCTCGAGTTGAATGCTCACTTCGAGAGGTTCTCCAGCTCGTAAGTTATTAGCAGAGAGACTGGCCTTGCTGTAACGAAAGGTCGTGTAGCTCAGTCCATAGCCAAAGGGATAAAGCGGATGACCCGCGAAGTAGCGGTAGGTGCGTCCCCTCATCGAGTAGTCGTCGAACGGCGGAAGCTGACAGGTGCTGGCATAGAAGGTCAATGGCAAGCGGCCGGATGGATTGTTCTCCCCGAAAAGAGTTTCAGCAATAGCGGTACCGCCGGCTTCACCTGGATACCAAGCCTCAATAATTGCGGCTGCCTTGGATGCAGCACCCTCTAATGCAATTGCGCTGCCGTTCATCAAGACAATGATCAGAGGCTTGCCAGTTGCAGCCAACGCGTCGACGAGATCCTGCTGAGCCCGAGGCAATTCAATCGCACTGCGATCACCGCCTTCGAAGCCGTCGACATGGATCGGCATCTCCTCGCCTTCGACATCCGGGCTCAGACCCAGGAACGCAACTACAATCGCGGCTCGATGAGCGGCCACGACAGCCTGTTCGCGTAGCGCATCCAAAGGAGGTCTCCATGTGAAAGTGAGGCCGGCGCCGAAATGCGGTGAGTCATGGACATATTCGATACGGATGGGGTGGGGCCGCGTGTCATTGAACGTCAGCGTGAATGGCGTAGTTGGAGCGCGGCGGCCGTGCGTGGGCGCGTGGATGAATTCATAGACCCGTTTTCCGTCAAGCCACACCCTGACAGTCTCGCCATCCTCGCAAGTACTGCAATGCGCCATCGAAAAACCGAACGGGATAGCGCCGGGCGCCGGAACTGCGATGACTCCGGTCCAGCGCACGGAAAAGCTCTCTCCGGAGACTCCTTCGACCGGTGACGCACCATTCCAATCGAAGTCGATCGCACGATCGACTCGCTCAAGAACCGGAGTTCCTGTGAATTCTTTACCGGAAAAATACTCTGCCTTCAGGCCCGACGCAGCAGTCCCATGGATGGTGGTTGCGAAAACGGACACAGGAACAGGAACGGGTATCCCATTCACGTATGGCGATCCCTGCGCATAAGCAATTCTTCCCGGCAGCCGCTGCTCCAAAGCGTCCAGTGGAGTAACAGGATGCGAGGCGATTGCGTTGTAATTGCCTTCGAGCGCGGGCAGAGCCGCGGCATTTGGCCCAACAACGGCAATCGTCTGCCGCGTATTTCGAAGTGGCAAAACGCCGGCTTTATTTTTGAGGAGGACAAAGGAAGCGCGCGCTGCATCATGCGCAAGATCGCGGTGCATTTCGGAATCATTCTCAGACAACGAGAGCTTGTTAAACGGAACCGAATCCGGCGGGTCAAACATTCCCAGCTGAAACCGTGCTGCGAAGAGCCGTTTAACCGCGATGTCGATTTCTGTTTCGCCTATTAGTCCTTCGCGAACAGCATCAACGAGTGCGCCAAACTCTTTGCCGCAACTGAGGTCCGTCCCAGCTTTGACTGCGAGCGCCGCTGCATGAGCCGTGTCCGAAGCAAAATGATGGCCTGCCGTGATGTCCGTGATGGCGGCGCAATCGGAGACGATGTAGCCGTTGAATTGCCAGTCGTGCCTCAATGTATGCTCAAGCAGCATTTGATTTGCACAGGCCGGAGATCCATCAATGGAGTTATATGCGCACATCACACTGCCGGCATGGGCATTGACCACTAACTGGCGAAACGCGGGAAGATAGGTGTCTTCAAGATCATACGGAGCGATCGCGACATTGAAGCTGTGACGTTGGGCTTCGGGTCCACTGTGGACGGCAAAGTGCTTTGCCGTGGCCACCACCTTCAGGTATGTCGAATCTGAACCCTGCAAGCCCTCGACGAAGGCTGTTCCTATGCTGCCGGTGAGGAACGGGTCTTCTCCGTAGGTCTCCTGTGCACGGCCCCAACGCGGGTCGCGCGCGATGTTGATGTTCGGTGACCAGAGAGTAAGGCCGTAATAGATCGATCGGTTCCCTTCCCGCTGGGCCTCGTTGTATTTGGCTCTCGCCTCGGTTGATATCGCATCGCCAATGCGGCCGATAAGGACCGTATCCCATGTAGCGGCCAATCCGATTGACTGAGGAAAAACCGTCGCATAACCCGAGCGGGCAATGCCGTGCAACCCTTCGTTCCACCAGTTGTATTCCGGAATCTGAAGACGAGGTATAGCCGGAGCGTCGTTTTGCATTTGCGACACTTTTTCTGCCAGTGTCATACGGTTCACAAGATCGTCCACTCGCTGCGCCAACGGAACCGCCGGATTGAGATAACTGTCATTCGGAGTGGGACTCTGTGATTGCGCAGGCCAGATATGAAACAGAATCGTCAGAATGACAGCGTACCGCGACACAACCCGCAAAAGGCTACCGGACTTGCATGCGACTTTGCTCTTCAGCGCGTGAATTGCTTCTTTGAGTGTCACTTTGTGCGATCCCTTTGTGTAAGCCTGGAGATAAGAGGGCGGTTCATGGAACTCCGCCAAATGATTCGCTATCTGGTTGTGCCGGCATTCGGACTTTCATCAGCTTGTTCTGCATCCTCTGCTCTTATGATCAGCAGGTTCGCCAGATAACGTGCGTCTCTTGGCAATAAGTGGATAAGGGCCGCCCCATCCTCATCCGATCTCCACTTAAGAAGTTTGATTGCGATTGGGCGGGCGTCATCTGTGAGCAACACCTCGAGATGTCGGGCAACTCTTTCCAACGTTTGCCTCCCACTTCTCCGATCCATAAAGCCGCGCAAATCCGCGCTTCCGGACGAGCCTGCGGGCGTCGATCCTGGAGATGGACGCCTGTCGCCGGCAACTGCTGCTGCTCATTCTTGTTTCGATTACGCAGTCCCTAGAAGACGAGCTTGAGCGAGAGCTGGGCAATGCGCTCCAGGTTTGCGGCCGCAGCCGTGTTCTGGGGAGTCGAGCCAGTAATTTTGCCGAATGAGCCACCCAAAGTAGTGCCGGGATCGCCAAGGTTGGCGTGGTTAAGCAAGTTGAAATACTCGGCGCGGAACTGCAAATAGCTCGCCTCTCGGATTGGGAACCTGCGCGCCAGGCTCGCGTCCCACTCGGCAAATCCCGGACCCGTGAACTCCCCTTTGTTGACACTTCCGAATGAGGCAAGACCCGCGCCCGCGGTTGGGTTCGCAAAGCTTGCCTGGTTGAGAAACGATTTGCAGTTAACAGCTGCACCGCACGCCGTGCCGCCGTAGGCCGACCCTGTTTGCACGGCGCGATCTCGATTCTCTCCGGAGCCGTCGACGTTGCTGCTGCTCGACCAAATGGTCAAAGGATCGCCGCTGCGGTATTGGAATAGACCGGTTGTTTCCCAGTCATTCACGATGTACCGCGCCGCGGCCGGGGCGTCATTCAGGAATTTCGGGACCGTGTAAACATACGAGATAGCGCTCACATTCCTGTGATCGAAATCTGCTCGTCCGTAATCCAGCGCCCTGAAGTTCGGGACAGTAGTCGGGTAGACGTAGGAGTTGCCGGCGCCGATCGAAGTCGCCGCCTGATTCCACGGCAAGTTGTTGAGCGCCTTCGACCAGGTGTAGTTAAAGAGCAGAGTCAGGCCATACCGCACCCGTTGCTCGGCCGAAACTTGCAGCGAATTGTAGTTGGTGTTGCCTCCGGTGTTAGCTGCCGTGATTGTATTTGGGTAGCAAGCGTTGCTCGCCGCGCAACCCGGCTGGTTATAGACGCGCGTTCCGTTCACGATGGGATTCAACTCAAGGTCAGTCCACTCGTGATTGCTGTGCTCGGCCACATAGGCAACGCGTCCGGAGAGGCTGCTCGTCAACCGCTGTTCCAGTGCCAGGTTCCAATCGTATGTGCGCGGATCCTGGAAGCCGTGTGTTTCGTCGTAGGTGAGCCACGCCTGAGAGTTGGAGATGGGAGCGGACGGGCCTGGAGGCAGCGTGGCCGACGGGAAAGTCGGATACGGGAAAGGGTTGGCGATCCCATAACTGCCGTACGGGTCGGCGAAAGAAATGTTCGTTCCAGCCGCACTATTGTTGAAACTCACGCTGGTGATAAACGGCGCGAGGTTCGAGTAAATATTGAACAAGGTGCTATTGATGCGGCTGTCAAAGAAAAGGCCGGCACCGCCGCGCAGGCTTGTTTTGCCGTTGCCGAAGACATCCCAGGCGAAGCCGAGCCTGGGCATGAAGTGATTGTAGGCGGAGTTGACTCCGTTCGGATTGAAACCGGAGTCTCCAGCAAACAGCATCCCAGCCGGCGCGTTTGGATATTTTGCGGAGTGCGTGCCCGAGGCCTGCAGCGCCGGGAAGAAGCTGCCCATGCGCCCTTCTAGCTCGCGCCAGGGCGTGAAAGGCTCATAGCGCACGCCGTAATTCAGCGTCAGTTTGGGGGTGAACTTCCAACTGTCCTGAACGTAGGCGCCCTGAAACTTGCCTCGAGGGTTGAAGAACTGACCCGACGCCTGGGTAAATGTATTGAGATAGCCGAAAAGAAGGTTGGCAATTGCGTCGCCGCCGGTGTTGTTGCCATTGAATGTAAATTGGCCCGGCTGCTCAAATAGATTATTCACATCGATCTTCGATACCTCACCGTGATAACCGGCGTCGATATTGTGCCGGCCCAAAAGGAAATGTACATCGTCGGTCAGCGTGTAGTTGGCTCGGTCGAAGAACGCCTGCGGATTGCCGCCAATCGTGAAGAATCCGCTCACCGCGATTTGATTGATTTGCTTGAAAGGGGGCTGAGAAATCTTGACGCCCAAATCGGCAACGTCGACGCTGTTTGAAATTGGGCCGCGAGAATCGCGTTCAAGCTGGTAGCTGAGAATGAAGTTGTTCACGATGTGACTGCCGAAGGTATGCGTCTCAGATACCAGCGAGTTGTAGTAGTTGTTCTGCGCATAATCCTGATAGGTAAGCAGATTATTGGGGTTGAGCACGCCTTCGAGGCTGTAAGCGTCGGAGAAATACCGCTCCGTCAGCTTGTCCCTGGGGGATAACTCCTGATCGCCTCTGGCAGTTATCTCTGCCTCGACGTAGTTGTTCGGCTCCTGAAAGAGAACGCCTCCTGTTGAGGTCAACGGCTGAACATCCGCCAGCAGGTTCTTCGTCACTGAGCTCAGTGCGGCCGGACTCCACACATTCGACGAGCCGCTCGGGCAAGTGATCGTGGCGGCAAGGATGGCTGATGGCATCAACGGATCCTTTACGCAATCGGTAAACACCAGGTTGTTTGTGCCAGGCGCTCCGCCTGAAGAGTTTGCGCCTGCTTGAGTAATGGTGGGCAGAATGTCTGATGCGGTCGCTGAGGCCGCATGAATGATCGACCTTTGGTATCCGAAAAAGAAAAACGACTTATCGCTCTTGTATAGATGCGGAATGCTGAGCGGCCCCCCCACCGTGCCGCCAAACTGGTTGCGCTTGAGCGGGTTGACGGTCTTATTGTGAGTGGTCGAGCTGTAGCTGTACCACGGGGCCGCATCCAGATCGCCGTTGCGGACGAACTCGAACAGGTCCCCATGATATTTGCCCGTTCCACTCTTGGTGATGATGTTGACCACGCCGCCGGCGTTTTGGCCGTACTGCGCGTTGTAGTTGCTGGTCTCGACGCTAAACTCCTGTAAGGCGTCGGGCATGGGGAAGGGCAGATTAACGTTCGTGTACTCATCCAAATTGTTGCCACCGTCAAGCATATAGTTGGTTTGGCCCACGAAAGTGCCGTTGGCTGAGATGGTATAGACGACGGGAAATGTCTTAGTATTCCCCTGGTCGGCTTGTGCGGTGGGTGCAATCGTAATCCCCGCAACCTCCTCAGTTAAGGCCGCCGCATTGCGGCCTTCCAACGGCAAATCGCTCACCTGGGACCCGCCGATCACTTGCGATAGCGTCCCGGTTGTCACATCGACCTGCGCTGTTTCAGCAGTCACGGTTACGGTCTCGGTGGCGGCTCCGGCTTTGAGAGAGATGTTGACCGTGACGGCGGCATCCGCTCTGACTTGCACTCCCTTCTCGGTATAGGCCTCAAACCCCTGGCGGCTGGCAGATACGTTGTAGATCGACGGCGCCAGCGAAGGAAAGACAAACTCGCCTCCCGCGCCCGAAATCGTTGTAAGCACCAGTCCCGTGCCAACTTGCGTGGCTGTCACGCCGGCTCCTGAGACCAAAGCTCCAGTGGTATCACTCACTACGCCACTGATGCTTCCGTATCCTTGCCCGAACGCGGCGCAGGGGAAGCACGCCAATGCCATCAATACCACCATCAAGATCCTGGTCAGATTGAGAGAAGTTCTCATGTTAGCCTCCTAACGTGTATTCCCGGTTCTCTCAACTCGGCTCCCACTCACTCGTTTCCGAAGGAAAAATGCAGCAGGCCGAGTTGATTTGTTAATCAAGCGGGTTGTAGGAGGATCAATACAGGCGAGGAAAGACAGATACCGTCTCTGACCGTCAGGAATTCGACTAATACATTTATTTTGAATAATTTACAAGGGCTGAGAAGCGGTGGGAATTAGTTTCCTATAGGCAACTGATTTCATTCTTGAGAAACGACCACGACTTTCGGCGGCCCTGGCGTTCCGTCAGTAACGGTAGTCTCCAACACAATCTGCAGATTTTGGTAACCAGAAACGACGAGCGATGTCTTGTCGATGGACTGCATCAGTTGTGGATCGGTCAGGAACTCCCCGGCAGATTGAGTCCCGTAGGTGTAGAGCCCGCCGATCACTACCAGCACATGGCCGGTTTCAGAGTTACGCATTCGTGTGATCAGGGCGTAGTCATGGAGCACAGGGCCGCCCGCTCCGCCAACTTGATCTCGCGGCTGATTCGTCTTCCAGCTCCAGGCTCGTGAAGAAGGGTTTCTTGCATCCTTAATATAGATGAGGTGGTTTTCGGCATCCATCGAGAGGGAGAAGCGCAACTGACGCGTCAGGCGCAAGCTCCATTGGTTGTTGAAAGCACCGATCAGGACTACGGGGCCTTCCCGCAAGTCCGAAAATGAACTGGCATTCTCTCTCCGAATCAGTGCTACTTTGCCATTGGCCTGTAGCTCGCCAAAAACCCTGGCGATCGTGACCGCATCGGCGAAGGGCACTGATCCGGACGCGCCGGATTGCGGGATTGCGGGAGGTGAGTTCTGATTCTCGTCGGACGCAACCGGGGTAGGTGGTCCGTTTGGCACGTAACCAACCGCCAAAAGCACCGGCCCCGGAGTATCAAGAACTGGCTTCCAAAAAAGATACTCCGGCGTTTGCTTACGAAGCCAGACAAGCGCAGTGAGGGATGCCATAAGGACCACTGCACACAGCGAATATACGAGGCGCCACTTGCTTCGGCGGCGGGAATCAAGATTCAGGGCAACGGTCGCGTCGTGAAGTTGAACAGCGGTTGCCTCATGTGTTGTCGGATATTGCTTCTTGTCCGGATCGTGCACCGGCACGACATGTACCCTGCCTTCGACTGACGCCGGCGTCTGGGCTGCATGGTTGGCATGAATGAATTTGGGTATGTAGGATCCTGGAACCAAGCCGATCCGCAACTCCGAGCGATGCCTTTCGTCTCCGTAATATATTGCGAGCCGTTTGCGAAGTTCCGTCGCCGCTGTTCGAACAATATGGTCCAGATTTGTATCGTAGGAGGATGACCTTTCGAACACTTCTACGCCGATTGTCCTTTCCTTGATCTGATCCGCACCTCCCTTCAAAGTCTCTTCGACCACATACCGCAGAAACGCAATAGACCTCTTGCTCGATCGGAATATCTCATCCCGGGTGAGCAACTCGAGCTGCGCCAGGATCATCTCGGCCGTCAAATTCGCGGGAATGCCGTCTTGGAAATCAACTTCAGCCATATTGCCCCGATGTGAGCGATTCTAGCACCGGGGAATTGGCGCGGCGCGACCACTCGATGCCTATCTCGCTAAGGAAAAGCGAGCTACCGATTGGCGAACGAGCGTTCTCGCTAGCCTGCCCCTGAATCGCGGAGCCCACGCGAATGTTGCTCCTCGTTCGGGAGTTCGGCCCCGGCAGAGGATACCGCAGACCCGGCTAGAACTCAAGGCGAAGTGAGAACTGTGCTACTCGTGCATCATCCGCTGCGACAGCAGATGACGCAGGCGCGACGTTTGTTCCGGTGATTTGGCCGAAGTTCGAAGCATTGTTCACGATGTTCAACGCCGGCGGCCCAAAGTTGGGATGATTGAGCAGATTGAACACATCAGCGCGAAACTGCAGGCTCAATTTCTCCGGGATAATCGAAAAACCCTTTGCCAGTCCCGCGTCAAAAAAGAATGCGCCGGGACCGCGAACAAGATTACGCTGGCCGTATTCGATTCCGATAGGGCCTCTGAACTCCGAGAGTGCTTTCGCGGCGCCCGCTGCCCCACCGACGAAGCAATACACAGTGTTCGTGCTGCGGTCTGTGTTTACTTTCACCCTCAGATCGGTTTTGTCGCCGCTAAAGATGGCCGGGGCGGCATTATTAATGGACGCCAGGTTGGCGTCGGAATAGGGCGTCACCGCGAGGCCGGTGCGATAACTTGGAAGGCCGGAGAAACTCCAACCGCCAATGGTCTCGTCCACCCATCTTGGCGCAGAGTTAAGAAGCTCTTTTCCTTTTCCAAACGGCAATTCATATGTGAAATTCGATGTAATCTCCTGCCTTACGTCGAAGTCCGAGCTTGCCCGGCAGGCTCGCGGATGAAGGATGTCGCAGATATATTCCGTGCCGCTGTACAAGGAGTTGGCGTTGGCGCTCAAGGACGTGTTATCGATCGAGTGGGACAAGGTGTAGTTGAATTCGCCACGCAAACCTCTCGACATGTTCTTATCCAGGGTCAACAGGAGCCCGTTGTAACTGGAGGAGCCCATATTCGTAAGATACGCATCGATCGCAAACTGCGAAGCCATTCCAATGTTGGCCGGAAGAAACCCCGTGTACCCGTAATAGTAAGTGTTAGCGGCTAGTGCAGCCAGGCTGTCGGAAATGTCGCCCCTGGTTGCATATTGGCCTGCCATCGCGGCAACGAGGTTCGTGTTATTGCCGACTCCGGCCGCGGCTCCCGTTCCGGGCGTCAGCACGTCCTCAAACCAGGGCTGAGGAGTCAGCGCACCGCCAGCCCGCAGCTGGGTGGTGAGCTGGGCAAACGCACCGGCCATCGATTGAGTTGACTTGCCTGTGTAGTCCGGAACATCGATTACCTGAGATGCGTCCGCATCTGCAAGAAGACGGCGTCCGAGACGGCCTACGTAGTTCAGCTTCATGACCAAATGACCGGGAAACTCCTGTTGTACGCCAGCATTCATCGCGATTGAATAGGGATCCCTGAGGTTCGGGCTAACTTCAAATGCATACGCACCCGCGGCCAACCCAAAGGGAACTCCGGTGTTATCTACATAAGGTGTGAAAGGCGTTGCAACGGGTGCGGGCGGAGGATTCAACGATGCAGGGTAGGCCAGATTGGCTCCAAGGCGGGGATTCGTTGCAAGGGAAGCATTAATACTGCTTGCGCCAAACTGGTTGATCTGCTGATTAAAAAACAGCAGCGAAGTCTGATCCTGAAGAAAATTGACTGCGTTGATCACAGTCCGGTCATAGATGACCCCCGCACTTCCGTTCATAACAGTCCTTCTGGAGTTGAACGGGCTATAAGCGATTGCCACTCGGGGTGAAAAATCCTTGTACGACATTCCATACATGTCCGGGCCATAATTTGCTTTTCCGCCAAGTATTTCGCTGTAGAGGGGGAGGCCGGTGAAACTGGTGTTCCCCGCTTTGCTCTGCGCCAAGCGCTGATTGATATAAGACGTCAGGCTAATCGGCGTGGCAATCGACTCATCTCCATGAACTTCATAGGGCACCGAATACAACTGATAGCGAACGCCATAAGAGATTGTCAGCTTTTCGGTTGCCCTCCATGTATCTCCGACATAGGCCTCGGTCTCAAAAAAGCGATAGCCCCTTGGTTCGCCGCTACCCGCGGGCTGCGCAACACCTTTGTTGTCGTAGGAATAGTAAGTCTCAATTTGACCAATATCTCCGAGCGCTGTCGTAAACAACTGGTCGTAATCATTCACGGCCACATTATTTGCGTTACTCGCTCCCCCCTGAGCTATGTCAACGGGACGCAATGATGGATTGAGACCGCCGGATAGTCCATACCCGGTCAACCCGGCATATACATAATTGAAATTGCTGACGAGATTAGTCTCGGTCTTGATGAACTTAAACGTGCCGCCGAACGTCCAGCTATGCGCGCCGCGCTGCCAATTGAAGTCGTCGCGCAACATGGGTATGGGTATCCGGCGCTTTTGGCCGTTGAAGGCCGTATAAGGACCGCTCAAGCCGGTAAAGCTGTACTGGTTGGCTCCGGTTGGATTGTAGTTATCCGGGAAGTCGTACTTGCTGATTGTGTCTCCATAATAGAACTGGTTCGCCATCTTTGCGCCAATCGTCCAGATGTGGCTAACGACATAGCTGTAACTCTTATCCGCAAAAGGATGTGTAACCGGGTCAGATGGAAATTCCGGTAAACCGGAGATAGCATCTCTATGAGCAACTGTCACACGCCCAAATAGCTTCTGCGTGGCGTTGAGATTGAAGTCAACGCGGCCTACATAGGTGGTCTGATTGTCCGGGGTCGGAGTTGTGAACCGATATCCGCCAGTGTTAACGCCATCTCCCTGGGTTGGGTCATTGGACATAGGATAGCGTGAGTCGATGAATGACAACACTGCGGGATCAATACCAATGCCGGCGGGATCCAGCGCGGCAACCTGAGCTGAACTTAGCGTGCTGATACAGCTCGGCTGAGTATTGAGGCGGCTGCCGTCACCGCAGCTAGCGCCATTGTTTATGTAGTTTAAAGTACCGTTTCGGAATGCGGTCAAAGGAACGACCTGCTCTGTCGCGAGCGATTGAACGATGCGTGAATCTGCAATATCAAAGAAGAAAAAAAGCTTATCCCGTTTGATCGGTCCGCCGATGTCGCCCCCGAATTGATTGCGGATCAGCGGGGTCCGAGGAATTCCGTTCAAGTTGTCAAACCAGTCATTCGCTTCCGTTGTTGTGTCGCGATGATATTCGTTCAGGTTTCCGTGGAAGCTGTTGCTCCCGCCTTTTGTTACAAGTTGAAATTGACCGCCACTGCCTGTCCCGATCGAAGTGACGAGTCCGGCCACGGTGCCGCTGAATTGTTCAATCGAGTCGACGGGCGCATTGGCAACAATCAGAAATGTCTGGCTAGATGCTAGATCGTTGACGTCCATTCCATCAACGGTAACACCGGTTTGATCGATTCGCGCGCCTGTGACAGCGCCCTGAAAGGAGTCGACCCCCGGCTGCTCCGTAAATAGAGTCGAGATACCGCCTGTACGGTCGTAAATCGGAAGGTTGTTCAGCTGTCCGACAGCCATGTTGTTGCCGACCGATGCATCGGACGTGTCCAGTGTCACAGAAGCATTGGTCGCCGATACTTTGACCGTTTCGACATTTCCAGGAACGAGCTGGACGTTCTGCGTTCTTGCGACTCCCACGATAAGCGTAATGTCGGAAACCTCCGCAATTGAAAATCCATCATGGCTGAAGGTCGCCTCGTAACCGGGATTCGGCGGAATGTCCGCGAACAGGTATGAGCCTGTCCTGCTCGTCGTCTGAACAAATGTGACGCCCGTTGAAGAGTTCGAAAGCGTTACTGCCGTCCCCGGTATGACAGCGCCGGTTGAGTCAGTTACCACTCCCGTCATGGACGCGCTGTTCTGTGACCATGACAAAAAAGACATTGAAAGAGTCATCGCCGACAAAACAAGTGTAACGATCGGATTTCGCATCTCTCTTGGAACTCCCTCAATGGAACAACGTGCTACGTCTAACGCGCCGCATGATGCCGACGCGAAGAACTCATTAGCGGCTTTGCAGTTTCCAAAAGCGCCGTGCGCATTCAGAGCTCGCCTCTATTGAGGATGTTGATTGCATCCTAAAGCCCAAGGCATTCGAGCCTTTGCCAAAAGTGACGACGAAATGCTGTGGGTGACGAACATGGGCAAAGCGGGGATGAAGCGAACGCCGCGCGAAGAGCTGACGCAGAGAGAACCACCGTGCGGTGCCGCAGATCTCCGGTTATTTGTAAGTTGCGCTGGCGGTTCTACTGACTCTGAAACTTACTATTGGCGGGTATGCCGCTCAAAGAGCTTATTTGGATCTCGAATACCTACATGAGAGCGGGTTCGACTTCCTGAGCGTTGTCGAGGCGATTGAAGCTCTTGCCGTCTTACCAACGGCATGTTTTTACTTTGTGACGAACGATGTAATTCGCATGACAGATAGAGCAAATGACGGATGCAATCGCTTTCTTGCGAGATGAGTCATGGCCGAAATGGGGAACTGAACTGATTACCAGGCGTATACCTGCAAGTCTATGCAACATCTGCGGAGTTTCTTCAGCAGTAACAGGGCTGCTTAGAAGTTGGGAGCCAGTCGATCTTGGAGGTCACCATGAGTTACATTTCACAGAATCTCCGCTTCATCTCTTTCAGACGTAACACAGGAGGTGCAGTGTGGCTTGCTGCCTTGCTTCTCGCTCGTCCGTGCTTGGCAGCCGATGCCGACGTTGACCGATTACACGCGGCCGCAGTGCGAGGCAACACATCCAAGGAAATTGAATTGGCCGCGGCATATCTGGCCGGGAACGGCATTGCGCAGGATATGAAGATGTCTGCCTATTGGTTTCGCACCGCGGCGGAACAAGGCGATCCGGTCGCGCAATACGCGCTCGGCACTTTTTACATGACGGGCACAGGGGTTTCTGCCGATCCCGCGCTTGCTGCACATTGGTATCAACTGTCGGCCGCTTCTGGCTTGGTGCAGGCTAAAGTGAATCTCGGGACGCTCTATTATTGGGGCGACGGTGTAACACGGGATGTAGAACTTGCCTCCCAGCTCTTCCGTGAAGCAGCCAGCAGAGGAAACGGGGAGGCGGCAACTTATCTTGGGAACATGTATTACTTTGGACATGGCGTGGCGCAGGATAGGGCCGCCGGTGAGTACTGGTATTCAACTGGAGTGAAGATGCACGATCCGGTGGCAACCTTTAACCTGGGCATCCTTTTCACCGGACAAAATCAGCACATCAGCGATCCTCCCAAGGCCGCGCAGTTGCTTCGGCGTTCCGCCGATGCCGGATTTGTGCCCGCGCTTTACTCTCTTGGACGATTGCTGGCTCGGCATCCGGAACTGGCGCGTTCTGGGCAGGAATCACACTTGTTGTTTGAAGGGGCAGCAAATGCCGGCTCGTGGAGAGCCTCCATTGCACTTGGCGTTGATAGCTCGAGACGGCGACAGCAAAGCGGCGGACCCAGAGGCGGCCTATTACCATTTCCAGATAGCCGTCCTACAGGGGGGAGAAACTGCGAAGAAGTTGCTCGCAGGCGATCTCCGCGAACTTTCTGCAATACTCTCTCCAGAACAGATGAAGACACAGGCAGCCAACGCAAGTACGTGGCATAAAGAACATCCTTTCGCTCGGTCCTTCGTCTATAAGGAGGGCAGGAAGGGGTTGCAACTGCCTGCTGCGCCGCTTGCCGCGGATGACAAGCCAGAGCAAATGAACTCACCTCCCACCGCCTGAAGGCGAAGGAATCGCGTTTAGGCGCCAATAGACAACACTCGATCAAAGGAAAGATGAGGGTCCTTCACTGAATTCATCGCGAGGATACAACACGCGAGATCAGCCGGTGTTCATGCACCCGGCAATTTTTATCGGGTTATTTGTCTTGCTCGGTGCCTTATTTGCGCTGCAAGAGGGGTTGAGCATGCGCCTCTGGGGCTATCGAGTTCACGCCCTAATCCTTCTTGAAGCATGGGGAGTCCAGTACTTTCTCTGGGGTGTTCTCTGCTGGGGGTTATGGCGGTGGCTCAGGCCGCAAATTCAGCGAGCTAGCGTAGTCCGCATCATTACGAGAGTACTCCCGCTCAGCATTGTTGCCAGCGTAGCGGAAGAGATGGCCTGGGTTACATTCTTCCCCAATCTTCCCCTCAATCGTCCGCACATGGACTATTGGCACCGTCTCTCATTTGAATTGAGCGGCGAGTTGCTGGACAACCTTGTGATCTTCTGGTGTGCGTTTGGCCTGTTTCGCGCGATCGGCTATTACCGGAAGTTTCGCGAAAAAGAAGATACTGCGGCTCAATTGGAGGTGCAGCTCGCAAACGCGAAGATATCCGCCCTTCAAATGCAACTGAACCCACACTTTTTATTTAATACGATGAACGGCATCTCAAGCCTGATGCGCATCAGCGTAGACGCAGCGGATACGATGCTGGAACAGCTTGGAAGCCTTTTGCGTATTACGCTGGAACGGGGCGACGCGCAATTCGTCTCTCTGCACGATGAAATGGAGTTCATTGAATTGTATCTGTCGATGCAGGACAAGAGATATGTAGGTCGCGTTCATCAGTCGATAACGATCGACCCCGAACTGTACGATGCGCTTATTCCGGCAATGATTTTGCAACCGATCGTGGAGAATGCATATGCTCACGGCCTTTCAAAGCTGGAGAGTAGCGGCATTCTTTCGATTGAAGCTCACAGAGAAGATCATCGCGTCCGGTTGTCGGTGCTCAACAGCGGCATTGGACTCGGCTCATATTCCAGCAGGCGGTCCGGCTGCAAGGGAGTTGGATTGGCCAATATTAATAGCCGTTTGCAACTGCATTACGGAGAGGATCACAGTTTTCAAATTCGTGAAACAGATGGCGACAAGGTGCTAGTTACTTTGACTCTCCCGCTTCGGCTCTCTCAGAATTCAGCAGGATCGATTACGAGGTTCAGCGCAAAATGATTCAAGCCGTGGTGGCAGACGATGAAGTGCTGGCCAGACAGAAACTGCGTCAGTTGCTTCGAGACGAATCGGATGTTGAGATCGCCGGCGAGAGCGCTAGCGCAGCGGAAACCATCGAGCTTGTCCGCGCTACCGGGCCCGATTTACTGTTTCTCGATATTCGCATGCCGGGCATGGACGGCTTTGATGTGATTGGCGAGCTCTCGGATTCCACCGAACGTCCACTTCCCCGCGTTGTATTCACTACCGCGTACGATCAGTATGCTGTTCGGGCGTTCGAAATTCATGCTGTCGACTATCTGCTAAAACCTTTCACGTCTGAGCGGCTTCGTATCGCAGTGCAGCGTGTTCGGAATCACTTGAATCTTACTGAACAAGTTACCAGCTCTGTAATTGATAAAGAGAGGCATTCAAATCCATACACGACACGGATCGTATTCAAATCTCGCGGACGCATTCTTTTTTTGCCCGTCGCCGAGATCCGATGGATCGCTGCGGAGGAAAACTACGTCCGCATCTGCACAGAAAAAGAAACCCACCTGCTGCGAGAAACGATGGCCCGCCTTGAGGTGAGGCTCGACCCGCAGATGTTCCTTCGCGTGCACCGGTCCGCGATCGTTAATCTGCAATATGTGAAGGAAGTCCGAACAGAATCGAGCGGCGATTTTAGCGTTCTGCTAGTCAATGGCCAGAAGGTGCCGATGAGTCGAAGTTACCGCTCGCGCGTCAGTGAGTTGCTGATTCGAGGTTGAGCCACTCTACTCTTTTCGGGATCTTGCGGCTCGCAATTCGTGCGAGACCACGGCGAAATTCACAGTCTATCGCTGACATTCTGCATTTCGTCCCGGCTTTCTACTTCTCAAAGCGAAGATACAATTCATCGAACTGCTTGGCCGAAATAATCCAGAATTTTATAGGTTATTAGAGCGGTAATTTGCCTTGACAATCATTTCTGATCACACCGCTCGATGCTGCTCGCCTGCAGAGATCAATTCATCTCTTGCTGAGCCGCTTCGTCACATAAGACCAGACCAACGATGCCTTCGGAATCAAAGTTGCTTCTCGCGTTGTCCAGGAGAGAAGCGTCATGCCTCACAGCACATTGGCCTATGAAGCCTTCGCGGAGCGGATTTCATCCGCTGCTGAATCAATATCATTTGAGGTTTTAGTGTCAGTGCAAATCGAAGCTGAACCTAATCGAGTTTTGTACGCTCTCGCAATTCCCGAATACATGGAATCCTGGTTGCAATTTCCGGAAATGGAAAGAATCGTGTGCCAACCCGAATATAGATCGTTTGATAGATTTCGAATCGATCTGATTTGTTCCGGCGGAAGGCAGCGCACGATCCTTGGTTCGTGCCTGCTCTCCAAGCCAAACCGGATTACTTACCTTTGGGAGCGGGATGTTGCCGATGGCCGAGCACAGTCGACGGTGGAAATGCGATTATTGGGTGGTCCATCTCGATGCACTCTTAAGCTGAGGCATACTGGTTTTCGCAGTCAGGATGAGAGAGAGTGGCACTCCAGAACGTGGCCATGCTCGCTGGGAAACCTTTGCAAACTGATGGAAGGCATCGGTAATGGATCGAAGGCACGTAACCGAATTCAACCATGGGAATAAAGCTGGCGGTCCTGCTGCTGCTCGCAATGGGACTTTTTGAAGACTCGCCAATTTCTGTTCGCGACAGCTTACTAAGGCGCATAGTTATTCAGAGCGAAGCGCCTCAACCGGGTCGACCGTGGCCGTCCGCCGCGATGGAACGTAGCTGGCCAGCGCTGCCGTTGATCATCGACTTTCACGAATAAAACTCCGGCCATTCCTGCCAAGCCTTCCAGGCGAAAAAAGGGTGAGCCTGTCCCTCGCAAAGTTGACCTGCGAGTCGCAGCATCTGGCGTGGCCTGACTGGCCGAATTACCGCTGAGCGGCAGTGTGACCGATGGATTTGCTCGCCCACTGAATGAACCATTTCATGTTTGGAGCGTCGGTGTGACCACCATCGTGCTGCCGCCAGGCAAGCTGCCCGTCAAGAAGGCCCTCATTCACTGGAGGCATCTTCGCGGTTCGGTAGTCTCCTTCGACTGCGAGTCCCTTGGCGCCAAGCAAGCTGAACACGCGACTCGCATCCACAGTGGCCATAAAACTTCCTTCGTGGTCGAGCCATTTTGCATCGCCCTTCTCCGGAATGCCGTAGCTGATGAAAGTGAGGCGAGGGGCGCAAAGCGCGATGAGTTCGTTCGAATCCACCGGAATATCGCCCGGAGTCCTGGATCCGAACGTCGCCTCTGAAGCGCCGTACTTCATGAAGTTGCCGGCCATCCAGTAATATTCACCTCCCGTCAAGCTCTCCACAGCTTCGCCAAAGTTGCGGCGTAGCAGCGTAGCGCCGCCTTTGCCCGACGAGCCGACCAGCGCCATTGCAAAGCGTTGATCGAATGCCATGGTGACCAGAGCGGCTTTGCCGTAACGCGACACACCTTCAATACCAACCTGTTTCGCATCGACGGCCGCATCCGTTTCGAGGTAGTCGAGTCCACGGCTCGCACCCCATGCCCATGCACGCAGCGCGCCCCAATCCTCCGGACTGCGCGGCTGGCCCTTGTTCACGAGCCCGACGATGCCGCGTGTGATACCCGCACCGTCATCGGCCTGCACACTGGCAGGATCGAACGACACAAAGCCCCAGCCTGCCGCAACCAACTGCCAGGTGTTGGGCAAGTCACCGTCCTCGTTTAGCTGAGGAAACTGAAACGGGGTAGCCTTTACCGGTTGCCATGCCGGGTGCTGCGCGAACACTTCCTTCAATGAAGGGTCCTGCTGCGCCATCACGGCTTTCCATGCCGCGTTGACTCGATCGAGCTCGTCGCCTGAAGGCTCGTTCGGAGCCGGAAACCCGGCGCGGCCGAACATCATCAGCACCGGAACTGGTCCTTTGGCATTCGCAGGCGTCACCAGCGTCATGTGAATGCGAACACTGATCGCCGGATAAGACGAGTTATCCACCTCGCCCGATAATGTCCTTGGCAATCACCGGCGTGAAGCCAATCATCTCGTGATCGACAGTAGTCACCGTCCATGTCACCTTAGGAACGTTGTTCGGCACGCGCCCATACACATATTTCGAAAACATCTCGACCAACTCGGGCCTGCGCTGATCCCACCACATCTTGGCCGTCGTCACTTTCTGTCCGTCGTTCAAAGTGAGCGGATCGGGAACGTTCGGAAAAGGATTAGCCAGCGACTCATCGTAGTTGGCGTGGTTGGGCGCTTTCTCGTTGCCGCTCGGTCCCGGCCGCAGCGCCTTGATGCCCAACTGATCCATCATGTTCTGATGATCTTGATCTGCAGTAAACGTGACCGGTAGCGGTTCTGCGGTATTCTGTGCCGCCGAATGGAGACGCGCTGTTGAAATACCGGAGATGGCTATGAAAAGACAGTCGACTTGAACGAGCGATGCACGGGAACGCTCCAGATGGTATGCTTGCCTCGCTTTGAAAAGCGATTTACTTCGCGCCCCATGGTAAACCCGCCTTATGAAACAAGCACGGAAATTCTTGACGATTGCCGTCTTCGCGCTCGTTGCAAATTGTTTGTGGGCGCAGGGTGGCCTCAGTCCGGCTGCCGGCGCGAGAGTGTGGGTAGCCAGTTGGGGAGCGTCGCAGCAGATTCCCGAACCACAGAACGCGTTGCCGGCCGACGACCTGCGCGATGCAACCGTGCGCCAGATATTTCATCTTTCCGTCGGAGGATCTGCGCTGCGGGTGCATCTGTCGAATGTATTCGGCACCGAGGCGCTCCACTTCGAATCGGTGCACATCGCCCGGCCGCTCTCGCCGTCCTCTTCAGCGATCGATATCTCGAGCGATCGGCCACTTACATTCGCAGGCAAGTCCGATGTGACCGTTCCGCCAGGGAGCCGAGTTCATCTCGGATCCCGTGGATTATCCCGTGCCGCCTTTGTCGGATTTGGCCGTGACCTTTCACTCGATGCGCCGCCGTCGACGCGAGATCAGGCCATCCAGGATCGCGGGCGACCTCCTATTACGTCCATGGGGACTTTGTGAGCGCGGCGGCGCTGACGGAGCCGAAGCATGTGGACCACTGGTACCAGGTCTCGGCGATCGACGTGCTGGCTCGCCTGGATCGGCCGCCGTGGTTGCGCTAGGCGACTCCATCACCGACGGACACGGCGCAACGACCAACGGAACGATCGCTGGACCGATGTGCTGGCGCAGCGTCTGCAGAGGCTCGGCCGAGCACACGAAATATCGGCGTCTCCAACCAGGGCATCGGCGGCAATCATCTGCTCACCGACGGCCTGGGGCCAAGTGCTCTTGGCGCGCTTCGATCGCGACGTGCTGGCGCCTGCGGGTGTGCGATGGGTCATCGTCTTCGAGGGCGTCAACGATCTGGGCGAATTGGCGCGAACGACCGAAGTCTCTGCGGAGGAACACGCCGCCATGGTGAGCCGGGTGCTGGCTGCTTATCAGCAGATTGTTGCCCGCGCTCATGCTCGCGGCCTTAAGATTTACGGTGCGACGATCACTCCTTATGCTGGTTCTTCCTATTATCATCCCGGCCCGCTGAGCGAGGCGGACCGCCAGGAAGTGAATCAATGGATTCGCAATCGCCGGACACTTCGACGCAGTGATCGATTTTGACGACGTCGTACGCGACCCTGCGCACCCCGATCAATTGCTGCCTGTTTACGATTGCGGCGACCACCTGCATCCTTCGCCCGCTGGCTACAAGGCTATGGGCAGTGCAATTCCCATGGCTCTATTCGCGCGCTAATTCGTGTTGTTCTTCATGTGCGTCGATTGGAAAGCCGAGTTGGATGCCCGACCCTTTCGCGTCGCAAATTGCGCTGACATTTTCATTGAGTCCGGCGGTTAGCGTCGCTCAATTGAACAATGAAAAGTCTGCCTTAAGTGTGGCGATAACCTGCGTTGCGGGATCGAGGACCGGAACCCCCGCTAGGCTGGCATTCGGCTGCGGTTTCAACTCAACTCTCAAAGTCGAGTGCTTCTTCGCGACGAATTGAAAACTGACCGTATTCGAAGACTTCTCCACGCTGCCTGCGATTATCTCAACACGAAACTGATGCATGCCCGGCGGAACATAAAGACTGTCATAGTCCGCTCGGTTGCCAGCTGTCCCTTTGTAAAAGGTCTTTCCATCCATCTCAACCACGACGTTGACTGCAGGTGGAACGTGTCCCAAATCGAACCTCAAACGAGCATTGCTCTTTGGATCGATTTTCTTCGGATCGAATCCCAAGGCTGCAGGTTGCGGAGGGGGAGACGTCGATGTTGGAGCGGGCGCCACCACTGGCGCTGTAACAACCGGCGCTGGTGCAGGAGGCGTTGGCGTTTGCATGATCTCTGGCGCGGGAGCAGCCTTCTTTTGAGTCTTCGAGGGCGAAGGCTTTGTATTCGCAGAAGCCTTAGCTTGGGATCCGAGTGGGGGTGCCGCTGCTTCTGGCGCCGGGGTTGCGGGCTGCGGGGGCGTGGCCGCCGCCGACGAAGGCGCTGCCGGCCCAACCCCCACAGGCGCTGGTGCAGATTGCTGCGGCACTGGTTGCTGCGCTACCGGATGGTTCCGATGCAGGAACCAATACCCTACTGCGGCAGCAGTAGCTGCAACCACCAGCAGAACTGCAATCAATGTGTAGATCAGCACACCTGACTTTTTACCAGGCTGAGCCACTCTTGGCGGTTTTGGAAGTTTGGGAGGCTTGGCTTGCTTGATTGGTCTGGCCGGCTCGGCGGGGATTGCCATCGGAGCTTGCGGCATGGGCGACGGAGTTATCGGAGGGGGCTGAACAGTCGCCGCCGGCGTCGCGACAGTCTTCGGCCGCAGACTGACCGGAAGCACAGTGTCTTCCGATCCGCCCCCAGCCGCAGCGGCTTGCGGAGTGGCAGTTTGCATCGATCCGCCGATCGCATAGGCGCGTACTTCGGCGAGGGCCTGAGCCAGTTCCTCGCCGGTTTGATAGCGGTCGTAGGGACTCTTTGCGAGGCACTTGAGAATCACCGCCTGCAGCGCACCGGGAATCGCCGGATTCAGTTTCCCCGGTGGAACCGGCTCTGTGTGGACGATCTTATAAGACACCGCCGTCATAGTTTCGCCCGGAAATGGCTGCTCTCCAGTGGACATCCAATAGAGGATGACGCCCAGCGAAAAAAGATCAGTGCGGCCATCGATGGGCGCGCCTGTAAACTGCTCGGGCGGCATAAAAGCTGGGGTTCCAAGAAGCTGACCGCTACTGGTGGCCTCACCGGCAGTAAGCTTGGCAACGCCAAAATCCGTAATCTTCGGCCGCTCCTCCCCATATACCTGACGGGAAGTCAGCAAAATATTCGCGGGCTTGATATCGCGATGAACTACGCCGTGGCTGTGCGCAAACCCGAGGGCCTCGGCGACCTTCTGTCCTATCTCGCAGACTCGGTCAAGCGAAGACCTCTCGCCCTTCTTCATGGAGTCAGCAAGAGTTTGGCCATCGACGAATTCCATCACTAGAAATGGCATGCCGTCATCTTCGCCAACATCGAAGACGGGCACAATTCCCGGATGAGCCAGTGCTCCCGCTGCACGCGCCTCGCGATAGAAGCGCTGGCGAAACTCATTCGCCTGCTCGCTGGCCAACGCCGCTGTAAGAATGGTCTTAATTGCGACGACGCGATCCATAACCGGGTCGCGCGCACGAAAAACACTTCCCATGGCGCCGCGACCCAACTCATCGATAATCTCGTATCGCGCAATCTTCTCGGGAATATTCATAACTGGATTCGTAACACTCTAGCACATGGATGGATGGTCTCGAAACAGCGATTTCTAGATGACGGAGCGGGTTGTCGAGGGAGCAATGGCACTGCACGGTGGGCAACTTGATGCCACAAGAATCGCTCCTGAACCGCGAACATATTCTTTACCTTTACAATCGATGAAGAATCTCTGAGCAGGCGCTGGCAAACCGGTTTCAACCTGAGGCAAGCAGGCGGCGCGAGGAATTAAATGAGAGTCGGAATCGTTGGTACAGGCGCTGTCGCCTGGAAACACGCTGCGGCCTACAAGAACATTGGCTACCAGGTAAGAGTCTGCACGAATACAACTGCGGAACGCGGGCGAAAGTTTGCCGACGCCACAGGCACGGCATTCGTGGAGACTGCCGAAGAACTCTGTCGTCACCCCGAAGTAGATATCGTCGATGTATGCACGTTCCCAGCTTATCGGCTTCCAGCTGTTGAACTTTCTGCAAAGTACGGAAAGCATGTTCTGGTGCAGAAGCCGATGGCTATCGATCTCGACACCGCCGCGCGCATGATCGTGGCGGCAAAGAACGCCGGAATTCAGCTGGGCGTTGTAAGTCAGCATCGCTTTGATAACTCCGTGCTGTTTCTCAGGCAGGCAATCAAGGCCGGGCGGCTGGGGAGACTTCTGCAAGCAGATGCGTACGTGAAGTGGTATCGTTCAGCGGAGTATTACTCGCGCCCCATCAAAGGAACCTGGGCCGTTGAAGGCGGAGGAGCGCTGATCAGTCAGGCTATCCATCAAGTCGATCTGTTGTTATACCTGATCGGCGACGTGGATGAGGTTTTTGCGTACTGGAAGCTCGGCGGCTTGCATCGGATCGAGTCTGAGGATTTATTGAGTGCCCTGCTTCATTACTCGTCGGGAGCACTGGGCGTGATTCAGGCTTCAACGTCACTTTGGCCCGGATATCCGGAGAGAGTCGAGATTCACGGAACCAAAGGGACGGCCATCATCACAGGCGATCAACTGACAACATGGGACGTCCGGGATGACTTCGGAGATCCTGCGCCAATCGGCAGCCACGTTTCATCGGGGGCATCGGCTCCAATGGACATCTCCACCAAGCCATTCGAAAGACTGTTCCTTGACTTTGGAGAAGCATGCAAGACTGGCAGGCCGTCTGGATGCTCTGGCATAGACGGATTTAAGGCTCTCCAACTTGTCAAGAGTATCTACGCATCATGTATCGACGGGCGTAAAGTTGCGATTGCACCGACGAACTTCTAAGTGTCTGGACTTAATAATCTAACTTACCAGTCGGTTAGCGTCCCGTCTAACTTGCGGTTGATTGGAAGATATGCTCGTTGATACGGAAACTTGGCTGCGAGCGCCTCGTCCAAATCCACTCCCAGGCCAGGCGCATCGCCCGGAACCATCACGCCTTCGTTGAAGGAGTAATGGTGCGGGAATACAGCGTCCGTTTCATCCGTGTGCGGCATTAGTTCCTGTATCCCGAAGTTATGAATTGCAATGTCGAAATGCAGCGCCGCGGCCATAGTTACCGGAGATAGATCGGTTGCGCCATGGAAGCCCGTGCGCACATGATACAGGTCGGCAAAGTCCGCCACCTTCTTTAGATGAGTCAAGCCGCCGCCGTGCACAATCGTCATGCGCAGATAGTCAATCCATTGGTTACGAATCAGGTCGTGTGCATCCCAGATCGAATTGAAAACCTCGCCCACAGCAATGGGCGTCGTCGTATGTTCGCGAATAATCTTGAAACCCTCCTGTAACTCGGCCGGCGTCGGGTCTTCCATCCAGAAAAGATGGAATGGCTCTAACTCTTTCCCCAGCCGCGCCGCTTCAATCGGCGTCAACCGATGGTGGCAGTCATGCAAAAGATGTAACTCATCGCCCATGACCTCACGCACGCGCGCAAACAGCTTGGGAACGTGGCGCATATAACGCTCACTCGACCATTCATACTCAGACGGTAAGCCTCGCTCGGCCGGTTCGTAGCGTCCAGGTCCTTTCGAAATGCCATAGGTGGTAGATAACCCCGGAATTCCGCTCTGCACTCTGATTGCCTTGTAGCCCATTGCCTTGTGCCGTGCCACGTCTTCCAGAGCGTGATCAATGTCCTTGCCGTTGGCGTGCGCATACACCAGAACGCTCTCGCGGCTCTTTCCCCCGAGCAGGTTATAGACAGGCGTATTCAGCGCTTTGCCCTTTATGTCCCAAAGAGCTACATCCACCGCGGCGATAGCTGCCATGGTGACCGGCCCACGCCGCCAGTAAGCTCCGCGATAAAGATATTGCCAGATATCTTCTGTCTGAAATGGATCGCGACCAATGATACTGGGAATTACGTGCTCGGTGAGATAACTCGCTACCGCTAACTCGCGACCGTTGAGCGTGCCGTCTCCCAGGCCATGAATGCCCTCATCGGTCTCAATCTTCAACGTGACAAAGTTCCTGCCAGGCGAAGTTATATTTACTGTTGCCTTGGTTATCTTCATCGCAACGCTTGCTCCTTTGTTCCCAATGAATGGGCGTGGCCGCCCCAATTCATCGCCTCTCCAGCTACTGGTTTACTCCGCTGGCCAGGAAGCCTCCATCGACAGCAATCACTTGCCCGGTAACAAACGATGCCGCTTCCGAAGCCAGATAAATTGCAGCTCCGGCCACCTCACGCAACTTGCCGAAGCGGCCCATGGGCGTGCGCAAAATCAGCTCATCTCCGCGCGGAGTTCCTTGAATGAAGCTGCCGTTCAGAGGGGTTGAAAAAACTCCGGGCGCAATCGCATTCACGGTCACGCCTTTCCGCGCCCACTCGATGGCCAAGGACCTCGTAAGCGAAACAACTGCGGCTTTGCTGGCCGAATAGGCCGCTACTTCATAAAAGCTCACAAATGAAGAAAGTGACGCAATGTTGACAATTCGCCCATATCCCGCGCCGATCATGGTTGCGCCAAAAATCTGGCAGCAGCGCAGTGTCCCCGTCAGGTTGGTCTCGATGACCCGCGACCAATCGGCTTCGTCCACCTTAAGAGTGGGCACTTTATGCGAAATTCCCGCCGCGTTCACTAGAATGTCCACCTTGCCAAACTTCTTGAAAACCGCATCGTGCAGCTCCTGCACGGATGCCCGGTTCGACACGTCGCTGACAGCAGGCAGTGAGCACCGGCCGAGCGCCTCGATCTCTGCTGTCACTTCTTCAACCTGCTCCCGGCGCCTTGCACTGGCGACTACGTCCGCTCCGGCTTTCGCCAGGCCCAAGGCAATCGCGTGGCCAAGCCCTGTCGTCCCTCCGGTGACAACTGCAACTCGTCCGCTCAGATCAAACAAGGTATAAGTCATCCAGACGATTCTCTTAGTGGAATTCCAGTGTCAGACTGGCTCTGGAAAATGGACATTAATCTCCGCAAAACCGCACGTAGAAGATCACTCAGTGTGAAACCAATCGCACGCCATAACCGTCTCAATTCTTGGCATCCGCACTTCGCAAAGAATAACAGATGGCGGAGAACTCTTTCCGGGGCTTGGGCCATGCGTGATCGGGCTCATAGCGACTTGCTTTTGAAGCGGGTGTGCCGGCAAGCCTATAAGAACGGGCCTTCGCTTGACATTCACGCCCGCCAGAGAATAACTTCGCGTCGGACAGTAGAATGCCGTTGATGACGATTTAGGTTCTCTAATTGGAATTGCAGTTCGCCGAACGGGGGGGAAATGATGATGAATTCGAAGGGCCGGCGAGACTTTCTGAAGCAGACTGGATTCATGGGATCAATTGCAATGATGGCGGGACTGCCGAATGGCATGATGGCTTTGGGCGAAGAACCAGGCCGGGTGATCGAAGATGCTGTAGCGCCTGCGCAACCCGACGAAGCCCCAAAGTACCACATTAAGTTCGCAGTTTGCGGAGTGAGCCACGACCACATTTATGGCATGATCGGCGCCGTCCAGCGCGGTGGCGGCGAATTGGTTGCGGCCTGGATCGGCGAAGCAGACAAACTCGCCACCTTCAGTAAGCGCTTTCCTGATGTGAAGATCGTTAAGACGCAAGACGAGATTCTGAACGATCCTTCAGTTCAACTGGTGCTCAGCTCGCAAATCGCCAATGAACGCGCCCCGTTGGGCGTGCGCGCAATGATTCACGGCAAAGATTTCCTGTCGGATAAGCCGGGGATTACGACTCTCGAACAACTGGCCGAAGTTCGGAAAACGATCGCCGATACCAGTCGAATTTACGGCATCATGTACAGCGAGCGGCTGGAGGTTAAAGCGGCTGTGTATGCCGGAGTGCTGATCCAGCAAGGCGCGATCGGCAAGGTGATTCAGACAATCAATATCGCGCCTCATCAGGTTGTTCAGGGTCACGGCGACGCGGGCGGCGGAACGGGGCGGCCGGAGTGGTTCTGGAATCCCGATCAGTATGGCGGTATTCTCTGCGATATTGGTTCGCACCAGGTGGACCAGTTTCTCTATTACACGGGATCGAAGCAGGCCGAGATTGTGGAGTCACAAATTGCCAACGTGAGGCACCCGAATCGTCCGCGGTTTCAGGATTTCGGCGACATGGTGCTGCGGGGAGACCGCGGGCTGGGTTACGTTCGGCTCGATTGGTTTACCCCCGATGGCCTTGGCACCTGGGGCGATGGGCGTCTCTTTATTCTGGGCACAAATGGCTACATTGAGGTGCGCAAGTATACCAATGTGGCCGTGGCTCGTCAGGGCAACAATCTGTTCATCGTGGATAGCAAACAGGCACGCTACATCGATTGCAACAATATGCCTTTGCCGTTTGGGCCGCAGTTCGTGGCGGATATCGTGAATCGCACACATGTCGCGCAGGATCAGGAACAATGCCTGCTGGCGGCTGAATTGGTTATTAAGGCGCAAAAGAACGCCAAGCTCGTAACCTTGAAAGACTAGAAGAAGGAGCATGCAATGACGCACGCAATTAAGCGGGACGTTTCGCGTCGCAGCTTTTTGAAGATTGGGCTTGGCGCGACTGCGGCCGCTGGATTTCCAACGATTGTGCCTTCGTCTGTGCTGGGCCAATATGCGCCGAGCAAGCGCATCAATATTGGCGCCATTGGCGCGGGGCGCATCTCCCGCACTCACGACATGGCTTCTCTCCTGCCCTACGACCGCGCCCGAATTATCGCGGTCTGCGACCTGGATGCGCATCGCGTCGAGGATGGGAAGAAGCTGGTCAATGATTTCTATGCGGCCAAGACCGGCAAGCCCTACGACGGCGTTACTGGGTACGCAAATTATCATGATCTGCTGGCCAACAAAGATATTGATGCGGTAGTAGTGAGCACTCCGGATCATTGGCATGCGCTGATCGGCATTGATGCAGTGCGAGCAGGCAAGGATGTCTATTTGCAAAAGCCCGCGTCGCTGACCATTGCGGAAGGCCGCGCGCTGAGTAATGCCGTTCAGGCTTCCGGGCAGATCCTGCAGATCGGCAGCCAACAGCGCTCCACAGTGCAGTTTCGTTATGCCGCCGAATTAGTACGCAATGGCCGCATCGGCGATCTTCAGCGTGTTGAAGTTGGTTTGCCCGGAGACCCAGCCGGCGGCGACAAGACGCCGATGCCAGTGCCTGACTCGTTCAATTACGAGATGTGGCTGGGTGAGACTCCGTATGTGTATTACACGGTGGACCGTGTGCATCCCCAAAAGGGTTACGACCGCCCCGGCTGGCTGCGCTGCAGGCAGTTTGGCGCGGGCATGATTACGGGATGGGGCGCGCACCACATCGATAGCGCACACTGGGGCATGAACACGGAGTACACCGGCCCTATTGAAGTGTGGGGTCATGCTGAGTTTCCAGATCACGGGCTATGGGATGTCCACGGCCCGTTCAAGACCGAAGCGTTATATGCGAATGGTGTTCACATGAGCGTGAGCGGCGATTATCCGAACGGCATCAAGTTCTATGGAAGCAAGGGATGGATCTTCGTGTCGCGCGGTAACGAACAGGTGACAAAGAGCGATCCGGTGGCGAAATTGAACGACGCAACCGCGCTGGCATCGAGTGATCCGGCTGTTATTAAATCAGTGATCGGACCCGATGAGATTCATTTGTATGAGAGCAAAGAACAACATGGTAACTGGCTCGATTGCATCATCAGCCGCAAGACTCCGATTTCTCCGGCGGAAATGGGGCATCGCGCATGTTCGACTTGCCTCATTCACGATATGGCCATGGTGTTGAAGCGCAAGCTCTACTGGGACCCGACCTTGGAACGCTTCAAGAATGACGATGAGGCGAATAGCATGTTATCCCGCCCGCATCGCTCACCCTACTTGCTGACCTAGGACATGTTACTAACTCGAGAGAGGAAATTATGATTACCAGACGCGATGCGATGGTTGGATTGCTGGCGGTGCCGAGCGCGCTTCGTGGGCTTGCCGCGTCGCCTGCAGAGCAGTCAATTCTAGGACCAACCGTTTTCAACTGGAACGATATGAGGCCCGTCAAGACGGCGACAGGTGAGGTGCGATCCCTTTGCAAGAGTCCAACGGCAACACTGGATCAGCTGGAAATGCATGTCACCACGCTGAATCCAGGCCAGACATCACATCCGCCGCACCGGCATGTAAACGAGGAGCTAATCATCATTCGCGAAGGTGAATGCGAGACTCTTTCGAACGGTAACTGGGTGAAGGTGGGGTCGGGATCAGTTGTTTTCAACGCGTCTAACAGCTTGCATGGATTTCGTAACATCGGCACAACCCCAGCCACCTATCATGTCATCAATTGGAGCCCAAACAAGGACTTGGTGCCGAAGCCGCCTTCATAGCGATAGTGATCGGAGTTACTTAAGCATCCTGACACAAGCGGAAAATTGAACTGACAAGGAACCAGACCAATGAGCAAGCTTGCAATGATCCTTATCTCTGCAGCTGCGACTTATTGTTGCGCACAGATTCCTGCATCGAATACTGTGTCCATCCAGATTGACCTCGCCAAGCCGCAGGGGACTTATAAGCCCATCTACGCGTGGTTTGGCTACGACGAATCGAACTTCACAACAATGAAATACGGCAAGCAGCTGCTCGCGGAACTGCATGACCTGAGTCCTGTGCCCGTGTACATTCGCGCGCACCATCTGCTCACTTCGGGCAACGGCGTGGCAGAGCTCAAGTGGAGTTCATCGAACGTATTTTCGCTGGGTCCGGATGGAAAGCCGGCTTACGACTTCACCATCACCGACCAGACATTCGATGAATACATGAAGGCCGGCGTGCGGCCCATGGTAGAGCTCGGCTTTATGCCCAAGGACCTTGCTGCGACCGTTCAGGGCGTCGACGCGTATCAGGTTCATTATCCCGGTAACACCATCGCTGGAGCCTCTAACAATCCGCCCAGGGACTATGCGATGTGGGGCGAGTTGGTGCGGCGATACACTGACGCATCTTGTGGAGCGATACGGCAGAGAGCGAGGTGAGTACCTGGTACTTCGAGGTGTGGAACGAGCCGGACATCTCTTACTGGCATGGCACGCCTGCGGAATACTTCAAGCTTTACGACTATTCGGTGGCAGGTGTTCGAGCGGCGCTGCCGAATGCAATGGTTGGCGGACCGGCAACAACTGGGCCAACGTCAGAGAAAGCCGCTCGCTTTCTGGATGACTTCTTGAAGCATTGCCTGAACGATAAGAGCGCGGCGGATGGCAAACCAATTCCGCTCGATTTCATTTCGTTTCATCCTAAAGGCCGCCCACCACGGTAGGACGGCCACGTGCGAATGGGGCTTGCGAATGAGTTGCAGGCGAGCGGAAAGCGGCTTTCAAATTGTCGCCGGATATCCGCAAATATATTCATCTGCCAATCATTCTGAGCGAGGCCGATCCGGAGGGATGCGCGGCTTGCTCGATGAAAGTGAACCCAGCAAACGCATACCGCAATGGACCACTCTATGCAACCTATACCGCGGCGGCAATCAAGGCGTTGTTCGATCTGCAGGACCGGTCACGAAGGTCAACCTGATCGCGATGCTGTCGTGGTCGTTCGAGTTTGAGGGTAAGGACTATTTTGAAGGATTTCGCACGCTGGCAACAAACGGCGTCGACAAGCCCGTTTTGAATGTATTTCGCATGGCCGGGATGATGTCTGGGGAGCGAGTGAAGGCCATCAGTAGCGGGCCGTGCCGCTCAACGAAATTCTGAAGAGGGCGTGAGGCAGGCGCCGGACGTGGACGCGATAGCAACGAAAGCCGAGCATGAAGCTGCGGTAATGCTGTGGAATTACCATGATGACGACTTGCCCGCGCCCGGCGTCGAGGTGCAAGTGACCGTCGCGGCTTTCCGGCGGGGGTGAAGAAAGTGATGCTGGAGCACTTTCGCATCGACGACACGCACAGCAATTCGATACAGCGTGTGGAAGGCGATGGGCTCTCCGCAGACACCGACGGTTGAGCAGTATGCGCGGCTGAAGGAGGCTGGGCAACTTGGAGCTACTGAATTCGCCGGAGTGGTTGATGTAAGCGACGGCAAGGTGACGATCAGTGACGAAACTCCCGCGGCAAGCGACCTCGCTGATGCGTTTGACCTGGTAACCATCCCAAACGCGATTGATTCACACAGCCCTGCCGAAGCGATTTGGCAGCCGCGGGTTCGATTGCCTGATAATAGGCAGGGAGGGCATTTCATGAGTCAAGAGGTAGCAATTCTTGGATTGGGGACGATGGGCGCAGGCATCGCTGCAAATCTAATGAAAGCCGGATTTTCGCTCATCGTATACAACCGAACCGCATCGAAGGCGCAAGACTTGGTGAGCCAAGGCGCGCGCCTTGCTGCAACGCCTGCCGATGCCGCGCGGGGTGCATCGATCATCCTGGGAATGCTGGCCGACGATGCGGCCTCGCGCGCCGTGTGGACCGATGATAACGGCGCGCTTGAAGGCGTGGAAAAAGGCGCGATCCTGATTGAGTCGAGCACTGTGAGCCCCGCATGGATCGCCGAGCTCGCGGCGCTCGCCGCCCAGCGGGGCGCGGAATTGATCGACGCGCCGGTAGCCGGCAGCCGCATGCAGGCTGCCGCTGGCCAGCTCTGGTACTCGCGGGTGGAAGCGAGCAAGCACTCAAAGTCGCCACGCCCGTGTTGAGGGCGATCAGCAAAGAGATCGTCCATCTCGGGCCAATCGGCAGCGGCGCGAAGATGAAGTTGATTAACAATTTCTTAAGCGGGGTTCAAGTGGCATCCCTGGCGGAAGGACTTGCGTGGATTGAGCGCAGCGGACTTGACGCGGAAAAAGCCCTTTCCATATTGAAGGCCGGTGCGCCGGGCAGTCCAGTGGTCGGGATCGTCTCAGAGCGGATGGCCAACCACGACTACACGGTGAATTTTCTGCTGAGGCTAATGACAAAGGACCTCAAATATGCGCATGCGGAGGCTGCAAGCTGCAACGTCGATTTGAAGACAGCAAGCGTTGCGCTAAGCATCTTCGAAGTGGCAATCAAAGACGGGTTCGGCGATAAGGATATGGCCGCCGTGATCGAGCCACTGCGTAACAAGTAGACATCGCGAAATACTTCACGGAGAACAGCTTCATGGCAGTCGAAAAAATATTGGTTGCGGGCGGATGGCGCAAAGCAACAGCGAAGTCCACTTTTAACGCGTTTAATCCCGCAACGGGCGAGACCGTTGAGGGCGAGTTTCCGGTCAGCGAGTGGCAGGACTGCGACGACGCGCTGAATGCTGCTGCGGCGGCGGCTATTGAGTTGCGAAGCGTACCCGCAGAAAGGCTTGCGGAGTTTCTTGATCTCTATGCGAAGAAGATTGAAGACAATGCTGCTGCGCTCGTAAGCAAAGCAAACGCGGAGACCGGCCTGCCGATCGTTCCTCGGCTCAAGGACGTTGAACTGCCGCGAACGACCACACAGTTGCGTCAGGGAGCGGCGGCCGCACGCGAGGGATCGTGGACGCAGGCAGTCATCGATACCAGGGCCAACATCCGCTCGCACTTCGCCCCGATCGGGCCGGTGATAGTCTTCGGACCCAACAACTTTCCTTTCGCGTTCAACGGCATCTCAGGCGGCGATTTGGCTGCGGCCATCGCTACGGGCAATCCGGTAATCGCGAAGTCCCATCCTCTGCATCCCGGCACCAGCAAGTTGCTCGCCGAGTGCGTGATTGCAGCTTTGATTGAAACCGGCCTGCCGCCGGCAACGGTGCAAATGATCTACCACCTCGGCAATGAAGACGGCCTAAGACTGGTGAGCGACCCGCGCATCGGCGCGGTCAGCTTTACTGGAAGCCGCGAGGCCGGGCTGCGCTTAAAGGCAGAGGCGGAGCGCGCCGGAAAGCCGATCTATCTTGAAATGTCGAGCCTGAATCCCGTCATCTTGTTGCCCGGCGCATTGGCTGAGCGCGGCGAGCAGTTGGCCACTGAGTTGGCCGACAGTTGCCTGGCTGCGAGCGGCCAGTTCTGCACCAGCCCGAACCTCATTCTCACGATCGCCGGAGAAGATTCGGAGCGGCTTGCCGCCAACCTTGCCGGAATTCTCGATCAGCGTCCGCCGGCTACGCTGCTCTCGGAGGGTGGTCTCAGAGGCCTGGACAAGAGTGTTCATGCGCTGATCGATACAGGCGCCGCGGTGGTTACGGGCGCCGAACCGATGGAGGACTGCAGTTGTCGCTACAAGAACACGCTACTGCGCACCACCGCAAAGCGATTTCTTGCCAAACCTGGGGAGCTTCAGCGTGAGGCGTTTGGCAATTCAACGATGGTGGTCACGGCAGAAAACATTCTTGAGTTGCGCAAGGTCATTCAAGCCCTGGAAGGGAATCTTACCGGCAGTATCTATTCAAGCAAGACAGGCGGCGATGATGCAGTCTATGCGGATATTGCGGGCGATCTTCGCTTCAAGGTTGGGCGCTTGTTGAACGACAAGGTGCCCACTGGAGTGGCGCTGAGTCCGGCAATGAATCACGGCGGACCTTATCCGGCGACTGGAAATCCCGGGTTTACAGCGGTCGGCATTCCAGCGTCGCTGCTGCGCTTCGGCGCTTTGCATTGTTACGACAATGTGCGTCCAGATCGTCTACCCGCGATCTTACGAGACCAGTCACCGAACCCTGCAACGTGGCGCAAGATCGACGGCGCCTGGATTCGCGGATAGGAATATAAATTCCTCGCAGACCAATGGAAATCGTCGTGACGAATTCAAGCGCAGTATGACAATATGGATTGTCCAGAAAACGCTTTCATTAATGATGGGCAATTGGAGAGTTTGACGATGACTTCGGAAATGATGAACGGTGACAATCTTACGGCGCCGGCCAGGACTACGAGAGCGGTGCTTCTTGCGATTGCAGGGGCCATAATGACCGCCGTTTGCATGGCACAGACGCCTACGGCAACTCTGAACATCCAGTTGGATAAACCGGCACATGCCGTGAGCCCGACGCTTTATGGATTAATGACCGAGGAGATCAACTACTCATACGACGGCGGCCTATATGCGGAGATGGTGCGCAATCGGACATTCCAGGATCATGACTGGGCCGGTGTGGCACGGTGGAACGTCGAGCACATAGGGAATTCCGTTGCGACGATGGCCGTCGATCTCGTCGGATGGCCCAAGCGCGGCGCTCGATCATAGCCTGGCGATTACTGTGAAGCAGGCCGATTCATCCAACCCGGCCGGAGTCCGGAATGAGGGCTATTGGGGGATGGCGGTTCGGCCCAACACCACTTACAAGGGTTCGCTTTACGCCAAGTCGGACTCGGGCGCGAATTGGACCGCTCACGGTTGCGCTCGTGAGCGACACTACGGGCCAGCCTGTAGCAACGGCGACCGTACAAGGGATTTCGACTGAGTGGAAGCGCTACGAGTTCACGCTGACGACCGGGAGCGTTCAGCCTTCAGCGGAGAATCATCTTCTGCTTACTGTCGGCCACGCCGGTAAGCTATGGCTCGACCTTGTGTCCCTGTTTCCGCCAACCTACAAGAATCGCGAAAACGGAAACCGTGTCGACCTGATGGAGATGCTGGCGGCGCATGCATCCGAAGTTTTTGCGTCTGCCCGGCGGGAACTATCTTGAAGGCGATGAGGTCGATCAGAGATTTGACTGGAAGAACACGATTGGACCGCTCGTCGACCGCCCAACCCATCGCAGCCCCTGGAACTATCAGTCCTCCGACGGCATGGGATTGCTTGAATTCCTCGAATGGTCCGAAGACTTGCATATGGACACTGTACTCGCCGTGTACGCCGGCTATTCGTTGAAGGGTGACCACATTCATCCCGGACCGCAGCTAACTCCATTTGTTGAGGACGCGCTGGACGAGATCGAGTTTGCTACCGGCGATACATCCACTAAGTGGGGCGCGGTGCGGGCAAGACTCGGCCATCCGGCGCCGTTCTCAATCAAGTACGTCGAGATCGGCAATGAGGACCAGTTCGACCGCTCCGGCAGCTACGAAGGACGCTTTGCACAGTTCTACAAAGCGATCAAGGCAAAGTACCCGCAGCTTCAGTTGATTGCCACCGTGCCCGTGCATAGGACGAAGCCGGACGTGGTGGACGATCACTACTACAAGCGCGCAGATGAGTTCTTTGACGATGTGCAATCACTACGACACCGTTGATCGCAATGGTCCGAAGATCTTTGTCGGCGAATGGGCTACGCGCGAAGGATCGCCCACAACCAATATGGGCGCGGCGCTTGGCGATGCGGCGTGGATGACGGGGATGGAGAGAAACAGCGACCTGATTGTGATGGCTTCGTACGCTCCGCTGTTTGTCAACGTAAATCCGGGCGGAATGCAATGGGAGTCGGACCTGATAGGATACGATGCCATTTCCAGCTACGGTTCCCCGAGTTATTATGCTCAGGCCATGTTCGGGGAATATCTGGGGACGGAAGTACCCACCTCTTCGCTTGCAGGCGGGAGCGATCGCTTCTTCTACTCCGTGACGAAGCGATCCGGCAAAGGGAGAAGTATATCTGAAGCTGGTAAATGCATCTTCCGTCGCGCAGCCGATTCAGATTGACATGACAGGCGCAAGCAACGTTTCTGGCACTGCGACGCTAGTGTCGTTGACGGGCTCTAACGATGCGGAGACGAACACGATCTCAACTCCAAAGCGCATCGTGCCGGTCAAATCCACCCTCGCGAGCACTGCGGCGAACTTCACTCATACTGTGCCTCCGTATTCAGTGCAAGTAATCGAACTGCAGGCAAAGTAGCCGCGTTTCACCTGCAACTCCCGATGAATGTAAAATGAGGATCGAGCCAGTTGTACGGATTTGCAATTGGGAGAGAACACAATGGCGCTGATGAAGACATCTAACCCAGCTCTGAGCGGTAAGACATTTACCGGACTGGCAAGCGAGCAATATGGCGGGGCTATCGACGCGGCCAACCGCATGACGCTGAGTGGCACCGTCAACAAGACGGGCCTCTTGCTGGTCTGCTGCATCGCTACCGCGGCCTGGACTTGGTACCAATACATCCAGTCGCGTAACCCGGCCGATGTAATGCCGCAGATGCTTATCGGATTATTTGGCGGGCTGATCTTCTCCATGGTTACCATTTTCAAGAAGGAATGGTCACCGGTGACCGCGCCAATCTACGCGCTGCTCGAAGGCCTGGTGCTCGGCGGCTTGTCGGCTGTCTTCGATCAGCGCTATCCGGGAATCGCAATTCAGGCAGTTGGCCTCACCTTTGGCACGCTATTCGTTTTGCTGTTGGCCTATAGCTCCGGACTTATCAAAGTCACGCAGAAGTTTCGCCTGGGAGTTATCGCTGCCACAGGCGGAATCATGATCTTCTACCTGCTCGAGATGGTGCTGGGTTTTTTCGGTTTTCAGTTCACTTCCATCAACGGTTCAGGGATCATCGGCATCGGCTTCAGCTTAATTGTAGTGGCGGTAGCAGCCCTGAACCTCGTACTCGATTTCGACTTCATCGAGCAAGGCGTCCAAATAGGCGCTCCGAAATATATGGAGTGGTACGGCGCATTCGGGATTATTGTCACTCTGGTTTGGCTCTATTTGGAGATACTCCGACTGCTATCCAAGTTACGGAGCAGAAACTAAAATAAGCATCGGTCTTCAGGCATCAGTCCGAACGAGCATCTCACCCGCCATTGAACCGGCTACGGTTTAGCGATCTTACCTCATTGCCTGGTGGCCGAAGAGTGCGCAGCCGCATGATGAGCGCTCCAGCCAGCATAAGCGACATAGACATGAAGAAATAGCCTGCGCGCGAGTTGCCGGTGATCGCCTGCAACAGGCCAACCAGCCAGGTGCCGGCGAACCCGCCCAGCGCCCCGCAGCTATTAACGAGAGCGATCACCTCTCCCACCACATTCTTCGGCAGCATCTCCGGCACAATCGCAAAAAATGGGCCGTAAGGCGCATACATTCCTGCGCCGGCAATAATCAAGAAGGCATACGCGACCCAAAAACTGTGTCCCGCGGTCAAGAACGAGGCGAACAGCGCAGCTCCGGAGAGAACCAGGAAAGGCCAAATGTAACTCTTGCGGCTGAGAGATCGATCGGAGAAGTGCGCCACGCCCAGCATAAGAATGACCGCCAGCAGAAATGGCGCTGCGTTCAATAGCCCGACGGTTTCAATCCCGCGGGCCGATCCCATCCGAATCATTGTAGGAAGCCACAGAACGAAGCCGTAGACTCCCGCGCTCCAGAAAAAATAATTGACACACAAGAGCACAACGCCAGGCATCCGAAGGGTTGCTCTTAAGTTAGCTATGCGTGGCAGCGCCATCTGCTCCCTATCGAGCTCGCTCTCAAGCTGGGCGCAGCATTCATTGCTCATCCATGAAGCTTTGCGCGGACGGTCGCGCACCACCAGCGCCCATACAAACGCCCACACAATCGAAGGAATTCCTTCAAAAACGAAGGTCATCTGCCAGCCGACGGCCTTGATCAAATACCCAGTTACTGCGGACATCCACAAAACCGTAATTGGATTCCCTAAAATAAAGACTGCATTTGCTCGAGACCGTTCCTCGCGCGTAAACCAGTTAGTCAGCAGAATCAGCATCGACGGAAAAATCACGCTCTCTGCTACGCCCAGCAGCAACCGGTCAAGCGCCAGAAGCCAGAATTCCCTGATCACGCCCGTCAGGGCGGCAAGAATACCCCAACTCAGCAGCGCAAAAAACACGAGCCGTGTAGCACTCTTGCGCCGCGCATACGTTGCGCAGGGGATCTGAAATAGAAAATAACCCAGGAAAAACAGCGACCCAAGAAATGCTGACCGGGAATCGCTTATGTGGAGCGTTCTTGCCAGCCCTGCCGCCGCACCAAACCCATAGTTCGCCCGATCAAGGTAAGCAAGGCTATAGGTGACGAAGACCGCGGGCAAAAGATACACCCAGCGGCGCCGCAATCCCAGCGAGCGCCGCGCCGAGTTTTGCGCTTCCTCATCCACCCAAGCTTTATAGCACCTCTGAGAGCAGCCGCACCAATCGAACAAGGGACTCTATACTTGAGTTGAAAGGGCCTTCCCATCGCAAACCTCTCGCTCACCTCGGTGCTGGAAACGGCGGACTCCAGCCTGCTTCGCGTCGCCACTCACGCGCGTGGCCCTGATGGTCTGCTACCGTTCACCGCGGAGATGCTGCTCACCCAACCTTCCGGAAATCTTTTCGGCCTGAGTCAAAATGCCGGCATGGGTTGGGATCCGAATCGCCTCCTCGACCCTGAATTTTTGATCCTTAGCACCCATGGCGGTCTGCGCGCAGAGAACGGCGAGCCCATCGCCCTCGGCTTCCATACCGGCCATTGGGAAGTAGGCCTGTTGGTCGCCGAGGCCGCTCGTGAATTGAAGACGCTGCACGCGGTGCCGTTTGCCGGAGCGTGCACCGATCCCTGCGATGGCCGCACGCAAGGCACTGCCGGCATGATGGACTCATTGCCCTTTCGCAACGATGCGGCAATTGTGTTGCGCCGTCTGATACGCTCGCTGCCCACCGGCAAAGGAATCGTGGGCGTCGCGACATGCGACAAGGGCTTGCCGGCAATGATGATGGCGCTGGCATCGTCGGGCAGGAATCCTGCCGTGCTTGTCCCAGGGGGCGTAACGCTACTGCCGGAATCGGGCGAGGATGCGGGAAAAGTTCAAACGATAGGCGCGCGCTTTGCCCAGAATCAAATCACATTGGATTATGCCGCGGAAGTTGGTTGCCGCGCGTGTGCTTCTCCCGGCGGCGGATGTCAGTTTATGGGCACCGCGGCAACCGCGCAGGTGGTCGCTGAGGCGCTCGGGCTTGCCCTGCCTCACACCGCGCTCGCACCTTCAGGACAGCCTATCTGGCTTGATGCTGCGCGCCGGTCGGGCCGCGCCATTTTGCGATTACACCAATTGCGGATTGGCACAGAAGAAATCTTGACGGCGGCGGCAATCCGCAATGCAATGGTCCTCCACGCCGCATTCGGTGGATCGACAAACCTGCTTCTGCACATTCCTGCCATTGCGCATGCCGCTGGACTGCCGCGCCCCGCAGCCTCCGATTGGGCTGAGGTTAATCGCCAGGTACCGCGTCTCGTCGATGCGCTGCCCAACGGACCGCGCAACTTTGCCACCGTGCAGGTCTTTCTTGCCGGCGGCGTGCCGGAAGTAATGCTGCACCTGCGCGCCGCTGGGCTACTCGACACGACCGTGAAAACAGTGTCTGGAGAAACACTCGACACATCTCTCGATTGGTGGCAGCAGAGCGCGCGGCGTCATCAATTGCGTCGTGCGCTTCAAGACCAGGACGGCATCGATCCGGATGACGTGATCATGTCGCCCCGCGGCGCTCGGTCCAGAGGGCTCACTTCTACCATTTGCTTTCCAGCGGGCAATCTTGCGCCGGAGGGCTCTGTCATCAAGAGCACTGCAATTGATGCTTCGCTGGTAGATGAGAACAACGTCTATCGCCATGTTGGCCCAGCCAAGGTGTTCATCTCGGAGGAGTCCGCAATCCACGCCATCAAAGGCGGCCAGGTGGCGCACGGCGATGCGATCATTCTCATTTGCAGCGGCCCTGCGGGCGCGGGCATGCAGGAGATTTATCAAATCACCGCCGCGCTCAAGCAGCTTCCCCACTGCAAGCACGTTGCAGTCTTGACCGATGCGCGTTTTAGCGGCGTCTCCACCGGCGCCTGCATTGGCCATATTTCTCCCGAAGCCCTTGCGGGGGGACCAATCGGTAAGATTCAGGACGGTGACCAGATCGAAATCGTCATCGATCGCGCCAACCTGACAGGCTCGGTCAATCTCATCGGAGGGGCAGATGCTGTCGTCGGCGCGGAAGCAGGATCGCGCCTGCTTGCAGAACGCAGGCCGCGCAACGACCTGCGTCCTCATCCACTGCTGCCTGATGACACGCGTCTTTGGGCCGCGCTGGTCCAGGCCAGCGGCGGCGTCTGGGGCGGCTGCGTTTATGACGCCGACAAAATCATTGCGAAACTGGAGGACCGCTCGTGAAGCTTTACCGAACCGACAAGGGCGCTTTTGTAGAACAGGACGGGAACCATTACAGCGTGTCCACGACTTCGTGGGATGCGCTCATTACGCATGACGATTTGCAGGAGTATCTTTTCTCCATAATCCAAAAGGACGAGGCCTCGAAGGATTTCGCCTCCGCGAAAATTCTCGCGCCCATCGGCAATCAAGAGGTATGGGCTGCGGGCGTCACGTATTATCGCAGCCGCAGTGCGCGAATGGAGGAATCAAAGAGCGCGGGCGGAGGCGATTTCTACGATCGCGTTTATTCGGCAGAGCGTCCGGAGCTGTTCTTCAAGGCAACCGCAAGCCGCGTATCCGGCCCGGGAGATTACGTCCGCATTCGCAGCGATGCCGCCTGGTCGGTTCCGGAGCCGGAGCTTACGCTGCTGATCAATCCTCGCGGCCAGATCGTCGGATACACGGTGGGCAATGACATGAGCTCGAGAGACATCGAGGGAGAAAATCCGCTTTACCTGCCCCAGGCCAAGGTCTACGATCGCAGTTGCGCATTGGGTCCCTGCATCCTCATCGGCAGTCAACCGCTGCCTGCCACAACTCCCATTCGCGTGGAGATCCTCCGCAACGGCAACGTTGCATTCTCCGGCGCAACGACGCTTGCCGAGCTAAAGCGCGCCCCATCTACTTTGGTCGAGTATCTTTTTCGAGACAACAACTTTCCATTTGGCGCCTTTCTGCTGACTGGAACCGGGGTTGTCCCGCCGGATTCCTTCACGCTGTCAATTCGAGATCGGATTCGCATTTCCATCGACCCGATCGGCACGCTGGAGAATGACGTGGTTCAGGGGACAACTTAAGCGATGGCAACTTTCGCCCGGAAGCGCATCTGGAGAGCAGAGCTGAATCGGAACTCCATCTTTGCGTGGATGGACCACCCAGCTATTCAGGTATACAATCGCTGCTTGGCGATCGAACCTCTCCCGTTAATAGCTTCTTGACAATCAACGGTGTTAAGCGCAGATGATTGTGTGAGATCACTTTCAGATTCGATCGCTAACCAAGCGGGCACAGTCGCCGCACAACTTTTGACTCAGGATTCATACGCCATGAAAGCTGAAAAGGCAGGGAATCTAGAAACGCAGTTGACCGCCCAGGTCGTCAACCACATTCGAGCAAAAATAGAGGACGGCACGCTCCAACCCGGCGACAGGATTCCACCGGAACGTGAGTTTGCGAAGATGCTCAAGATCAGCCGTGCGAGCCTGCGAACGGGCATCGGCTATCTGGCTGCAATGGGCGTGATGAAGGTGCGCCACGGTGTGGGAACTTTCGTGGCCGATGGGCCGCCGGAGATCGGAAAGTCGTCGCTTGGTTTGCTGGGTGTGCTGCATGGCTTCAAGCCCTGGCAGATGTTTGAAGTCCGCAAGCTGATCGAAACCAGCCTGGCGGCTTTGGCGGCCGAGCGCGGAAAAGAGGAACATCTTACGGCGCTCGCCGAAGAGTTGGCGGAGCTTCATGCCACGATTGACGATCCGGCGCAATACTTGATTCACGATGTGCGCTTTCATCGGACCATCGCCGAAGCGTCCGGCAATCCAATTCTTGCTGCGCTGATGGAGACAGTCTCAACGGCTCTCTACGACGAACGGCGCAAGACTGCCGAACAAGCCCGCGACCGCAAAAACTCTCTCGAAGCGCATCGTGAGATTTACCGGGCTATTCGCGGACGTCACCCAACCGAAGCGCGCAATGCGATGGAACGCCACCTGCATTTCGCAGAGAGCGAACTTGCAGCTGAGCAGTCTGCAAGCATTCACAAAGCAAAGCGCGAACGGAAGACGAAACAAGCGGTATCGGCTTGACGTCGGACAGTTCGCGAATTAATTTCTGTTACGCGAACTCGACCTTCAGCGTAATGCCAACATTGGAGATCCTCTCCTCAGGCATTTCTACCTTCAAAGAAGCTTCATCCTGCTTCCACTTGACCTCACCCTTATGGCCAAGCAGCTCCACGCTGCGAATTCGGCCTGGGCTTTGCGGGCTTGCGAGACCAAACGATTCAACAACCGCGGCCCTTTCCGGCCACCCCATCACGAAAGCATAGACCGTCCGTTCTTGGCCGTGAATCTTACGTCGGCCGACGTAAGATCGTTCTGCTTGTCTTCGTTGAAGTTGCCTGATTCGATTTTGACCCTTGTGGACGGGCCTTCGCCGTAAACTTTCCACGGGCGCGAACCGTAAATTCCTTCGCTGTTGATTGCCATCCACTTCGTGATTCCATCCAGCGTAACCATCTCCTCGTAATCCAGTTCGCCGGAGTTGGGCAGAGGGAAATTCAGCAACAAGTTACCGTTCTTGCTGACAATGTCGGTCAGCAAATCGATCACCTTCTTCGCCGACTTGTATTTCTGTCCGCGCTTGTAATGCCACTGGCCGATGCAGGTGTCTGTTTGCCATGGATTCGCCGCAATCTCGTCGGAAACGCCACGCTCATGGTCCAGCAGGCAAGTGCCAATGGCACAATCTGAAGCCTCTTTGCTGGTATAGACCGCCTCAGTCGTCCGCCGTGCAATTGAGCGCTCGACGTTGTAAAGATGCGAAACCATTTTCAACCCATAATCCTCGAACGGGAAGGTGACCATCGGTGTAAAGCAGGTCAGGCTGATACTTGTCGATCAGGTCCGTCATGCGGTCAAGATAATGCCGCTTCCACGATATCGGGAATGCCATCGTCGTTCCAATCGAGCTTATCGACGAACCTGGCACAATCGGCATCATGGTAGAGATCCGCATACTGAGGATCGACGCCATCATAGGCCACACCAGCCAGCGGCCCCGTCTTGTCTGCGCCGTGACTCACGGCGAACCACTTGTAACTGATCCATAGGTGTTCGCTGACTCCGAAGCGCAATCCCTGCGTTCCGCGCCGCTTTCTGCCACATTCCCACGACATCCCGCTTCGGACCCATGTTCACCGAATTCCATCGCGTGTACTTCGAGTCCCATAAGTCGAAGTTATCGTGATGAACGCCCATGCTGACGAAGTACTTCGCGCCTGCCTTTTTGTAAAGCCCATCAAGTGATCAGGGTCCCACTTCGCCGCCTTCCAGTTATTCACCAGGTCCTTATAACCAACCTTCGTTGGATGTCCGTAAGTCTCCACATGATAGAGATACTGATCCGAACCCTCCATGTACATGTTGCGCGCATACCAATCGCCGTCTTCAATGGCCGATTGCGGCCCCCAGTGTGACCAGATGCCAAATTTCGCGTCGCGGAACCAGTCAGGAACCCGATAGCCCTGAAGAGATTGTCTGGTGGGCAAAAAGTTTGCGCCCTGCGCAGCCTGACCCTTTGCCAACTTTGAGAGAGCAAGCGCGGAATATGCACCGCCCATCCATTGCAGTAGCTGACGCCTGTTGATTGCCATATCGGAAAAATTCCTTTCTACCGACTTCATTTCGACGCGATTCGAGTCCTCGCTCGCATAAATCTTACGGCGGAGTGATTGTTCCGTCGATGTCCCACAGATCTTCCCAGGTCTGGCCGTCCTTCCACAGAAAGACCTGGCCCTTGATCAAGCGGCATTTGCGGTCGATCGCCGGCGATCGCCCGCATCTCTTCGCCGGTAAGAGGATCGCTGATCGCCGCGGCTGCGAGATTGGCCCGATAGTGATGCACCGAGAAGGGAATCGGCGTTTGTCCGCGCTGCACCGCCCACTTGATGCACACCACCGCGGGATGAATTCCGTGGCGGCTGCGCAATCTCCATAATCACCGGGTCTTCGGTGGGCGCGGTGTCTTCCGGTGTGCGGTCGCGATCCGGACGTCCCGGCGAGCCGATGGGACAATAGCCGACGGGCTCGATGCCATTTTCCACAACAAACTTGAATAATTCCGACTGCTGAAAATGCGGGTGCAACTCCATCTCGTTTACCGCCGGCTTGATGCGCGCGTCGCGCAGGAGCAATTTGAATTTTGGAATGGTCATGTTCGAGGTGCCGATATGCCGCACCAAACCCAGATCCACAAGCTCTTCCATCTTGCGCCAGGTCTTCATGTAGCTCTCATGGATGTATGGCTTGGCGTCCGCGCTGCGAGAACTAACATCGCATCCCGGCGGATGGAAGTTAGGAAATGGCCAGTGCACGAGATATAGGTCGAGATACTCAAGACGAAGGTCGCCCAGCGACTTACGGCAGGAGGCAATCACATCGTCTTCGTCATGCTTGTCATTCCATAACTTCGAGGTGATCCAGAGCTCCTCGCGCTTGATCCGGATGCGTTGGATTGCGTCGAGCGAAGCGCCGATTTCGGTTCGTTTCCATAAACCGACGCGCAATCAAAGTGCCGGTAACCGATTGCGGCCGCACCCTCGACCGCGACGGCCACCTGGTTTGCAGTCACCTGATCGGACCCGAATGTTCCCAGTCCGACAGCCGGCATCGCGGCTCCGGTATAGAGCGTTCTTTGTGGAATCGCAGCCGGATCGATGGGAGCCGGTATTATCTTATTTCCGTTGCCCATGACGGCTCCTTGCCGACGAATCGTTCATCGTTATGACAACTCACGAAGAATATGAGTCCGCTCGGACCATGTCAACAACGGCAAAGTAAGCCGCCGAGTTTCTCATATTTTGGAGATAGTTCTTCCATTCTAATGGCCCCCATGCCTGCCGCTGAGTTGGGGCGGGAATCGCGGGGTATGTCTACTTTCTCATAGGGACCCATTTCACGGTCGATGGAACGCACTTTGGACGAAAAGAATCGAAACTGAAACAGAAAGCCGCGTCTCCATCAATGAACCTGGAAGAGATTATTTTGATCCGAGGCGAAGATCATTGGCCAGCAACACTTTGTGCTCAACGGAAAGCGCCTTACGCTACCCGCACCAGCAGACATGTAATGTTGTCGTGGCCGCCGGCCTTCTTTGCCGCCTCTACAAGGCGAGAGCTAAGTGAGCGCAGTGCAGGTTGGGCCGCTCCGTCGGCAGCGAGCATGTATTCAATCTCGCCATCGGAGAGCTCGCGGGTCAGGCCGTCTGAGGAGAGCATAAACAGGTCGCCGGGCTCGGCCTCAATCTCAAAAATATCCGGAGTCACCTGGCTTTGGGTCCCTAGAGCGCGGGTGATGACGTTGCGAAGCGGCGAGCGCAGCGCTTCGGAGTGAGTCATGCGGCCCATTCTCACCTGCTCCTCGACCAGAGAGTGGTCCATAGTGAGTTGCTCAAGCCGGCGATCACGCAGCCGGTAACATCGGCTGTCACCGACATTGAGCACAAACACATGGCGGTCTTTCACCAATAGGCCCACCAGTGTGGTGCCCATGCCGCTTAGCTTGTTGTTGCGTTGAGACCGGGAAAAAATCGCCTCATTGGCCGCACATATTGCCTGCTCCGCTACCAGCGGAAGCGGAACGGTATCACTCCGGTCGATGAGAAGGCGCATCATTTCATCAACCGCGAGAGAACTGGCAATCTCCCCAGCCGCCGCGCCACCCATGCCGTCGCAAACAACATATACTCCGTGCTCAACAGAGAAGCCGAAAGCATCTTCGTTGGACGGACGTTTGCGGCCGCGATCGCTCACTGCGGCAGCTGTGTAATTGACGACAGCCGAGGACAAGCAAAGTCTCCCATCAATCAGTTTACACGGGCGCGCGAACTCCACTGAACGGGATAAATTCTCAGCGCGCCGTCTGATTCGCGGCGTCGGGCAGTTGCGGCGGAGCCGGCAAATCGAAAACCTGAATCGCGCCCGCGTTGAGAACTGCGACACGCCTCCCGGAGGGTGAAATGGCCACGTTGCCGCCCGAATCAAGAGCCGGGCTTGCGAGCGCCTCGAGCGCCACCTTTCCATCCGCAGCGTTGAAAACCCTGACCAGCTGCCCCTTCACATCCTGGCTATCGAGCGGCTCAAACGGGTTGACTGAGTGAGTTACAGCGAGGGTCTCCTGCGCCACGCGCGATCCATCCGGCGCCTTCACCACCAACGGCCAGATTGCCGATGCCGATATCGAGTCTTCCCAAAGTCGTCGCCCGCTCAAATCCATAGCCGCCAATTTGCGGTCGCCCAATCCCGTGCATCCGGTCGCGAGCACCTCTCCCTCCGACAGAAAGTCAAACGACGGCGGGCAGGCCGAATCCATTCGCCAAGAACCTTGCTTCCGCCATCGAAGTAGTTCATCGTCAGCAGCCACTGCTGGCCGTTACCGCGCAAACTGTCTATGTATCCATCCGAATTGATGGGCAAATGGATGCTTGCGTGGACGCGGCTCACCAGAAGCACCCGGCCAGACTCGCGACGCAGTATGCGTCTCACCATGTCAGTCTTGCCGGTTTCCGCATTGCCAGCATCGTCCCGCGCTGTGTTGGTCTTGCCCTGGTCGCCTGGGCTCAAAGTTGGGCGATTTGTCTTCTCTCCGTCCACACCGTCGTTTGTTCTTTCAATGGCGGGCTCCAGCGAATTGGTCACCATAATCTGCTGGGATGGATCGAGCTCCAGCCATAGCAGCGCCCAGGGAATTGCAGCAGCGGCTTCAGTTCCAGCTTCCGATCGCCTTCTGCGAGTCCATCCCGATCGCGCAGTAGAAAGTGACCATCCCTGAGCGTCCACAAGTAGCGCGCCCGGTCGTGGACGGTCCACAATGCCTCGGACTCGACCTTGCCATCAGGCAGTGTCCTCCACCGCGGCGCGGGTCTTGTCGCTCTTCGCTACCTTCACTTTCGCCAGGGTCGCGGTGTATGAGGCCGGGTACGCGAAAAGTGAATAGCAGCCGGTTTTCATCCAGAAAGTCAAGCGAAACAAAGCACCACCGCAGGCCCAGATAGCTGGTCGCGGGGGCGGAGAATCCAAGCGGCCCCACGGGAATTGAGAATTCGGGCGGCAACGACGGCTTCTCTGGAGGCCTGTCGGGAAGCGGCCGCTGCTTCGTCCCCTTTGACGTTTCGGAGCGGGATGAAGCGGGCCCGAAGTAAGCGTTTGTCTGCGCGCCCATGGCCGGCAACGCGCAGAGCAACACTCCGGCAATCGTCAGACCCAGCCCCGCGCCGACTATCATCCCAGCCCGCCCCAGCCATTTCACCATCGAACTGTATTCTCGCCGATACTCGCGGTTTTTTGGGGAGTAATAAGTCCTGACGGTCTATGCACGAAATGACTGGCTGGCGATTACTGCCGGCGCTTCATCGAACGCAGAGCTAACGCGAGCGAGTGTTGGCAAGCGCCCGGAGGATGGTGCGGGTGTTCTTGTTCATGACCTGACGAAGGTACATGGTGATGGCGAACAGGAGGACCAGGAAAAAAAGGTCGACGCGAAGCAGTGAATGCAGGAGTCCGCCCAGGGTTTCTGGCGGAAACATGTGAAGGTGCATCCAGATAAAGACGACGACGGCGAGAAGGGCGAGCACGCCAACGATGATGCGGGAGGAGCGTTCGGACCGGTCGGCGGCCGCAAGGGCTTGTTGGACGAAGGCGATTTCCGCGTTGGTGTTTTCGGAGTTGGGTTGCTGGTGTTCGGGGCTCATGCTGGTTTCCTTTCGGAGGTTGAGGTGTTTGCGGAGGCGTGGTGACTCCATAATGGAGGCGCGACTTGGCGGTGCCGATCGGAATCTCCAGGATGGCGGCGGTTTCTTCGAGTGACAGATCGTGCTGGTAGTGGAGAAGGAGGACGGCCCGGCTGGCGGGCGAGACATGGTCGAGGAGCGTGAGAAAGGCGTCGTCGGGCGGCTCGCCGAAATTGGGATTGGGTGTGGCGAGGGGTTCAGGCGGAGCGTCGTCGAGGGGCTGCCAGCGGCGGGCGCGTTTGAGATGGGAGAAGGCAATGCGTGAGGCGATCCGGAAGGTCCAGGGACGAAAGACGGCGGGCTCGCGCAGGAACGGGAGCTTGCGGAAGATCTGAAGCGAGGTCTCCTGGAGGATGTCGTCGGCGAGGTCGGCGCCGACGAGACGAGTGATGTAGCGGCGCAACGGCGCATGAGGTATCACGGAGGAGCTGTTCCAGGGCGCCCGGTCGCCAGCCTGGGCGAGAAGGACGAGAAGAGTTTGGTCGGGCGTCTGAGGCTCCTTGGTGTGCATGCTTGAGAGAGGGGCCAGGATGGATGAAAGTTCGGTTCTCGCAGTTAAATAATTTGACCAGCGTGCTAAATCAACTTCACCGGATCACTTGTCTCCGCAGCTTAGCTCATGCATGTGCGAGATTAAAAGAGGCATGGCAAAGCACTTGTGGATCGGCCGGCGCAGGCATTTCTCGGTTACGGCGCGTGCGCGCTGGCCGGCTGCCTGTGGGGTACGGGCTTCTACTGGGGCGGCTGGCGCTGAACGAGATGAACGTGGAGCACATGGTGCTCTATCGCTTTCTCTTTGCCTGCCTGGGCATGCTGCCGGTGGTGCTCGTGCATCGGAACCGGTGCGGCTCACCGCCGGCGAGATCCGCATGCTGCTGCTCTCGGCCTTCTTCGGGATTCCCGTGCAGTTTCTGCTCCAGTTTCACGGCCTGGCGCTGACCACGGTGAGCCACGCATCGCTGATGGTGGGCGCCATGCCGGTGCTGCTGGCGGTGGCCGCGGCGCTGTTTGCCGGGCGGGAGCGCCTGGACCGCATCGGCTGGCTGGCGCTCTTGGCTCCACCATCGGCGCCGCGCTGATCGTGCTCGGCGGCAACCGCGGGCACAGCCGCCGCGGCGAGCCATCGCTCGAAGGCGACCTGCTGGTGGTGCCTCGCTGATCACCGCCCTGGCGTGGATTCTCTCTTGAAGAAAGCTGATGCAGACGCACAGCCCGCCGGTGGTGACCGCCTATACCATCCTCTCCGGCACGGTGATGCTGCTGTCTTGATTCTCGGGCCCTGGCTGCTCAACCCGTTGCTCGCCTCGCGCACAAGCCGCCGCCGCCCTTTGCCCACATCAGCGCCACCGCCTGGATGGCCCTGGCCATCAGCGGCTTGCTCTGCACGGCCACCACGACCCTGCTGTGGAACTGGGGCATCCACCATGTGCCGGCCTCGCGCGCCGGGGTCTTCCTGAACATTGAGCCGGCGCTCGGTTCAATGCTCGGCGTGCAGCTGCTCGGCGAGCATCTCGGCCCTTACGCGTGGGCCGGCGGCGCGTTGATCCTGGCCGCGGCCATCACCCTCACCACGCGCGGCCATCAATCCGGCTCCGCATCTGACCCTGAGGTCATTCTGGAATAGAAATGCCGGAATAGACTCCTTCTTGGTTGTGCGCCTTCCATAACGCCAAACCCCGGGCATTGTGTTCAAGCGCTTCAGGCTAGGCTTCGAACGAAAGCTGAGTGGACGCCCATAATGGCGGCGGCGGCTTGGGCTCGGAAGCCAGTTCGTAGACCAGCCGCTCCAGCACCAGGCGCTTGTCGGGCGGAGAGGAGCGCAGCTCTAGATCGGCGCGGGCAATCAGCTTGAGCGCTCGCGTCAGTTCGCGACGGCTCTTGTAGCGGCGCGCCTGGCGAATCAGATCGTCGGCGGCAAACGGCGGCATGCGAAAGCCCTGCCACAAGGCCTGCCAGATGGCGCGCGAGTCGCGCACATTCTTTTCCAGAATCACCAGCATCTGGCGGAAGGTCCGGGCCAGCATGTAGAGATGGCCGATGGCCGCGTCTTCGCCGGCATCGGAGCTGTTCAGCAGCCCTTGCAGCAGCGCCAGCGCCCGCACCCGGTCGCGCGCGCTGATGGCGTCAGTCAGCTCGTAGAGCGAGCGCTGCTTAGCGGCAAGCACCATGGTCTCCACATCGCCCAGAGTGATGCGTCCGCGGCCCAGGGTGTAGAGCAGAAGCTTTTCCAGTTCTGAAGAGATGAGCATCATGTCCGCGCCCAGCGCGTCCACCAGTTCGCGCGCGGCGTCGGGCTCCACGCGGACTCCGCCCTGCTGCGCGGTGCTTACCGTCCAGCGCATCGCGTCTTCTTCATTTACCCGCGCCAGCTCGACCATGCCGCAGTGCTCGCCCAACGTTTCGGTCAGGCGCTCATAGCGATTCTTGTCATCGAGTTCCATGCGTCGCGCGTCGGATGGAATGCGAACAAAGTCGGCGATAAACAGCAGCAGCGCCTGTGGGTTTGGCGAGCGAAAATAGCGATCGAGCGCTGCAAATTCGTCTTTTTTTGCGCCGCGCGTATAAAGCTGGCGCACGTTGCGCACAAGAATCACTTGGAAAGGAGACATCAGCGAAGGCGTCTGCGCGCGGTCAAGCACTTCGAAGATGGAAGTGCGAGCGAGGTCGAAATCGGAGAGGCAAAAGTCCCGTAGATCGGGGGAACAAAGGCTTTCAGTACTGCGCCGCGGCAGCGGTCGAGGAGAAATGTCTCATCGCCGGCCAGCACATAGCCGGGGCGAAGCGGTCCTTTGCCCGCCGCGGCAGCCTCAATCTCCGCGACAAAGCGGCCGACGGCTGCAAACCCCGCGCCCCAGCGCCCGGCCGTCAAAGGGGCAAACTCCGGGAAATGAGTGCATTGACCATGCGCCTCCAGAATATCGTTCCGTGGAAGTCGAAGCCAGCCCAAAACAGCCTGAGCAGGTGCAAAACCGGACTGGAACTATCGCATTCAATCGGCTCCGACGCTGCGGAATTCAGATTTTGTGCCTGGTAAAGCGGGGCAAAGAAATGGCCCGGCGCGCGCAAAAATTCCTGTATGTTTAGCGAGAGCAAAACTGTCACGAATTTGGGCGTGTTTTCACGTGATTTGCGGCGGCTTCAGAACCCTTCCAGCACGTCCCCGACCAGCGCCCGGGCAAAATCGCGGCTAAGCCGCTGCACGGCTGCCGGATTCTCCTGGATGAAATCCGCCAGGTCGGTGGTGGCCTGGTATTGCTGGCGGAAGACGTAGTTTGGGTTTTCGTAGAGGACCTTGCCGTCCCGCGCGGTGAGCGTGACCGAAACCACCATGGTGAGGAGAAAGCTGGATGACTGCTGCGTGGATGAGTTGTAAGTCAGCGGCGCGGTGTACTCCTTGAGAATGGTGCCCTTAAGGACGGCGTCGGCGTTGGGGTTCTCGTCGGGGGTAACGCGGAACCGTGTGCGCGTGGCAAACTCGCGGATTACAGCATCAGTCATGACTGTTTCTGAGTGGTAGGCTTCAGTGCGCGTGGCGAACACCGGGATCGAGAGCGTGTGCACATCGGGCGGCAAGTGGGTTGCCGCTCCCAGCGTGTGGTAGCCGCATCCACCTGCAAGACATAGCGGTACAGCCATCGCTAATAGTAGGAATCGATGAATCATGCTGAAGTTATTGTAGCTGTGCCGTGAGTCCCGGACGGGAGCGGCGCCTCAGGTGAGTCGACTCACATAAAGCATTTTCCGCTCAATATTCCAGATCAACGTTTCGAGCGAGTTCTTTTTCACAATCGGCGCATCCCGGTTAAAACTTGTTCCTCGGGTAGTGACCCATGTCGAGTGAGCGCCAGCGCGCTTATCTCAGCTTGGCAGCGTGGAAGGAAAGGCGGATATAGCCGGCGCGATAGATGCCGACAGGTGGCTGACTCGGATCGCCCGTTCCCCATTCGTAATGATGAGGCTGGAAGAGATTCTGTCCGACCGCCTCAATGAGGAAATTGGCCCCCAGTGGGCGTGAGAGATGAAGATCCGCGGTCTGATAGGACGGGACTTTTTGCGCCGGCAAGGCGCTGACGAACCGATATGTCTGATCGAACTGAAGCTTCCAGGGAAGGTCAACCATGGACTGCAGGACGACCTGGTGTTTTGGGGATGATTTGTCATAGGTACTCACCGATCCGGTCGAGCTGATGTTTGAGGTTGGGCCGTTCGCCTGGAAGTCGGAATTGAGGAAAGAGTACGCAAGGTTCAGCCGCCAGGCCGACCCAATCGCAACCTGGGGGGCGACTTCAAATCCTGAAGCCGAGCCGCTGATCTGATTTGTATATTGAATAGTTACATAGGTCGTGCTTCCCGATTGTGAAATCACCTCAGGCCCAAAGCTTTGCAGGCGACTGTATTGATTCCAGAAGCCGGACACATCGATGTAAAGATGCGCATTCGCGGTCCCTCTGTAGCCCAATTCATATCCCAGAACATCTTCAGACTTGAATTGGTGATTGCCAAGGACCTGGACCACCAAAGTTGGCGATATGCCCTGAAGCAGAAAGTTCTCTTCAAGGTCAGATGGGGTAGTAACGGAACGCGTGAAGCCGGCCCAGAGCGAGTGCCGATCGTTGGGGGACCAGAGCAGGTGTCCAGAGGGTAGTACATCGAATCCGCTGTAATTGTTCTGCTGTAACTTAGCGCCGAGGGTAAGGTTGACTGCTTGCCCGAAGTGAATCTCGTCCTGAAGAAAACCGGTGTAGATATGATCCACTCCGATGGCGGGCACTACACCTTCGCCGGTAACCGTAGAGATGACGTTGTACGGACTCCAGCGAAGACCAGCGCCGACCGAGACAAGATTCGATCCTACCGGCTTGAAGCGATCAACAAAATCAAAATCGATGGTGTTACGAGTTTCGCCGAGGAAACCGTGGGTACGGAGCGTGCGGTCAAAATATGCCTGGACAACTGGCCCAGTGCCGTTGGCGTTGATGGCTTGATAGCGAAAGTTGACGTCCCCGCCGGATGTCTGGTCGCTACTGACAGCGGTCCCGACAATGTGAGGTGAATTTCCTTTGTAGAGGTCGCCCTCCAGCATCATCTCCGCCGCATCTTTATCTCGATCTACCCTGAACCCGAGTCGTTCCTCGTGCCATGTGTCATCGTCGATGCGGTCGGTATGGTATTCATGGGCGCGCTCGAAGCCCCTGCCAAACAGCCGGAAGCTTGTATCACCGGACCCGGCGCCAAACTGCAGATCGTCGACTGTATGGTCGATGTTGCCGACCAGTGCCGACCCCTGCACGCCCCTGGAATCGGCAGCGTTTCGGGTGATGATGTTGATGACGCCGTTTGCGGAGTTGGGCCCCCAGATGGTCCCTGCGGGACCGCGAATCACCTCGATGCGATCGATATCCTCGAGCAGAAGATCCTGAACATCCCAATAGACCCCGGCGAATAGGGGGGTGTAGACATTCCTTCCATCGATCAGGACCAGAACTGACTTTGAAAAGTTGTTCTGGAGTCCTCGGATACTGACTGCCCAGGTGGTCGAGCTGAGGCGCCCCACCTCAACACCGGGGGCTAGTCGCAGTGCATCGGGGATCGTGGTCACCCCGGAACGGAGGATCTCTTCGCGGGTGATCACGGTGAGAGCTGCCGGCGTATCGTGTAGCGGGCTGGGCGCCTTGTTGAACGTGGTCACTTCGACATTCCCGAGTTGCTCAAGACTCATGGTCTTTAAGGAATCCTGCTGGGCACTATCGGAAGGTTCTTCGCCAAAAAGACCTGGGCCGATCAGTGCGATGAATGCGGCCAGAGCGATGGATGGGAGTATTCCCCGGCGGCGGGTGCGCTCTTGACGCGAGCGCGGGCTCGCCGCCCTGAAAAGCGCTGGATCGGGAACTGTGGAAGAGGCTGAGCGGACTGAGAGGGACCGCTGGGACCACGCTGCCGATAGGCTTCCTTGAGTAAGGGACGAGTACATCGTTCTCCAAATCTAGAGCGCGGTGGCGTTGTATTTATCAGCCCGGGAGGGAGGAACTCGTTTTAATCAGATGCCAATCGCTTTAAACGGGTTGCTTAAGAGGAATATTGGATTGCACCCAGGCGGTTAACGGCGTGGCTGGCCCACCAGGAAGGGCTTGAGGCCGTTTGCGCGGTTGCTGAAGCAGCGGTGGTTGGGCTGCTCGAAACCAGACTGGCAGGTGCGGCGAATGCAAGGGTTTCGGGGATATGATTTTTTGGTAACTCGATCGTGATCAACTCATTTGCGCTGCCTGACGAGACTCCCGCCGGGCTTGATCGAGGGGACTCGATTCAATGCGCGGATGTGGTAGTCTGGCCCCGTGCCAGCGATTTCACAGCTTGAAAACGCGAGGAGCGTTCGCCGTCACTCGCCAGTGGTGCGGGTGACGCATTGGCTCACATTTATTGCCTTTATTGCGCTGGTTGTCAGCGGGTTTGGGATCGTCATTTCGCACCCGCGGTTCTACTGGGGCGAAGTGGGAAATGTGAATACTCGCCCGCTGTTCGTGATCCCCATTCCGGCTTCACGCGACACGGTGCCCACGGGTTACACCTATGAGTTGCGCGATGAGAACGGCTGGGGCCGGTATATGCACTTTGAAGCCGCATGGGTTGTGCTGCTGACCGGACTTGTGTATGGAACCTACGGCCTGTGGAGCGGACATTTCCGCAAGAATCTGATTCCGGCGCGAAAGGATTGGACGTGGCGCGCCTACAGGGATCGCATTTCGAAATATATTCATCGCGCGCGAGCCGATGGCGAGGAAGAAGACTCGTATAACGTGCTGCAGCGCACTGCATATCTGATCGTAATCGTAGTGCTGTTTCCGCTGATCATCTGGACGGGGCTGGCCATGTCGCCTTCGTTCACGTCTGCGTTTCCGGCGACGGCGGCACTGCTGGGCGGCAGACAATCGGCGCGGACGATTCACTTTTTTGTGACGTGGCTGCTACTGCTCTTCCTGGTTGTTCACGTCGGGATGGTTGCGCTTTCGGGGTTCTGGAGCCGGGTGCGGGCTATGACTACGGGCGGGACGAGCAGTTTGCAGGCGAGCAGTTCCCTGACGCGGAGTTCCCGGACGCGCGATTTCGAGGAGGGTCAATGAATGCGATCTCACGACGCAAGCTGATTTATGGAGGCGCTGCCGCCGCCGCGGGAATTGGAGGCCTGGCCGTGGCAGATCGCCTGGCAACGCGCTACGGACTGATTCCGCCGGACGGCAGCGGAATTTATGGACCTGGCGAGACATTGACGTATGCCTGCCAGCGAGTGTTGACGGCACGCACGCCGGCGCGCGAATTTCAGCGCAGCATGATTTCGAAGAATCCCTTTGCGAATGAAATTGCGCCGCCCACGGAAGAGTTTAAGCGGTTACAGGCCGGAGGGTTCAAGGATTGGCGGCTGGTTGTGGACGGCACGGTGGCGCGGCCGATGACGCTTTCGCTTGCGGATCTGAAGACTCTGCCAATCCAAAGCCAGATCACCGAGGTGGCATGCGAGGAGGGGTGGTCGTATATCGCGGAGTGGATTGGCACGCCGCTATCCGGGGTTTTGCGCGAAGCGGGCGTGCTGCCGCAGTCGCGCTATGTGGTCTATTACGCCATTGAAAAGGGGCTGTGGGAGAGTATCGACATGGCCGACGCGATGCATCCTCACACATTTTTGACGATGGGAATGAATGATGGGGATCTTCCCGTTGCGTTCGGCGGGCCGCTGCGGCTGCGCGTTCCGCGCCAGCTTGGTTACAAGAGCTTGAAATTCCTGACGCATATCACGGTGACGGATGACATTAAGAAGTTCGGCAGCGGAAAAGGTTCCGTCGATCCCGATTACGGTTATTCGTGGTATGCGGGGATCTGAAGAGAGATTCGACGAGCTTCACACCCAGGCAGTTGCGAGCATAGCCAGCTTCACAGGGGAGAGCTTGAGGCCGTCGGCGCGATTGTTGAAGTAGCGCTGGTTGAGCTGGTCCGTAGTCCAACTGCTCGATCGAGTGAAAGCCCGCTGTGCGGAGTTCGGATTCCATCGATTCCGGCGTGGAGAAAAGTTTGAATGGCTCGCCGGCTGCGGCGACACGGGCGGCCAGCGCATCGAAGGCGACGCGGCCGAGCGGGCTGAGCGTCTGCGGCGAGAGCGCGTAATCGAAGCCAACGGCGCTGCCTTCCGGCAGTTTGCGCAATCATGCCTAGAGTGGCGCGGAAGGCTGCGAGCGTCAGGTACGGTACGACTCCAAGCCAGCCGAAGAATGCGGGGGCTTGCAGATTGAAGCCGGCCCTGGCGAGTTCTTCTGCCAGGGTGTGATGCTCAAAATCCATGGGTACAAAGGTGAGATTGGCGGGCAGGGCGATCCCGGCTTCGTCGAGCATAGACCGCTTCCATTGCTGCGTGGCGGGAAAATCTACCTCGAAGACATGCAGCGAGGGAAATGGATTGCGATAGGCGAAAGTATCGAGACCGGCGCCGAGGACGACATATTGCGTGACGCTGTGGGCGACTGCGTTAGCAAGCTGGTCTTCAACATAGCGGCTGCGCACGGCCATGAAAGCGCGAAAGTCGCGGCCCACCGGGTGCATCGCGCGCTCCATGTGGCGGGGATGGCCTGATCCCACCAGGGGAACGGCGATGGGATCGTCGAGGACTGGAGGATGGTCCATCAACTGGTGCGCGGCGCGGCGAATGGCGACACCGAGAGCGGTCTTGCTGGCGCGGCCAGTCTGCATGAGTTTGAGTTTAGAGTAACGACAGAAGTGTGGATAGGCCAGGGAAGAATCTCGATTCCTGAGCGAAATCGGCGAGTAGCGTACCTCCGGGGGCTAAAGCCCCATTCATTCTGTCGCTCTGTTACCAGGGACAAATCCCTGGCCTGCCGCCCGGACAAGTATTTCCTCAACCGGTTGAGCCGCGTACCATGTTTTCCATGAACTGGATTGGATGGGCACTGCTTTCCGCCGTCTTTGCCGCAGCTACAGCGCTGCTGGCCAAAGGTGGGCGTGGCGCATGTGGACTCAAACCTGGCCACTGGCCCTGCGCACCAGCGTGGTGGTGGTGTTTGCGTGGGGCATCGCGCTGGTGCTGGCAAACCGGGCATGAGCCTGATGGGCGAGATTCGCGCGTCTGGACCGGCGGACATTGCTGTTTCTGACGCTTCGGGCTGGCCACCGGTTTGTCGTGGCTGTGCTACTTTCGCGCTTTGCAGCTGGGGCCTGCCTCGCGCGTGGCGCCGCTGGACAAGCTGAGCGTGCCGCTGGTGATGGTGTTTGCGTGGCTACTGCTGGGGGAAAAGCTGACCGCTGCGAGCATCGTTGGGGGACTGCTGATCACGGCGGGGGCAGTGATGATTGCTTTGGGCTGAGCGGACTTCCGGAGGGCTCGGGTGCTGGGATTGAGTGTAGTGAGACTCCGATGAGGGGCTAAAGCCCACGTTATTTTGTTGGCTTAAAGCGGAGGTTGAAACCCTCGCCTCCCCCCGTACCCTTTGCTGGGCTGCCTTCCCTATACTTGAACGAGCGAGGGGACCCTGCCAGTTTTGATGACTGATCCAATCAAACCCGAATCCCCGACCGTGCCCGGGGGTCCACCGCGCCGAATCGTTCTTACGGGATTCATGGGGTCTGGCAAGAGTACCGTCGGGCCGATGCTGGCCCGACGCCTGGGTTGGAGCTTTATCGATGTGGACGAGGTGATTGAGGCTGATGCCAGGGTTCCCATCGCCGAGCTATTCGCCCGCCACGGCGAAGCTGCATTCCGCGACCGCGAGCAGGCGACAATTGCCCGCCTGCACGCGGAAGGCGATGGGCGGGTTTTGGCTCTGGGCGGCGGCGCGATTGAGCGCCCGGCTACACGGGAGTTGCTGCTCAACACTCCCGGCACGATGCTTGTTCACCTTGAGGTCGAGTTTGCCACAACTCTGGCGCGATGCGCGGCACCGAGCACATTCGGCCCATCCTCGCCGATGAGGCCAACCTGGCTAGCCGTTATCAGCGGCGGCTGCCGCTTTATCGAAGCGCTCATGTCTCCATTGCTGTCGATGCGCTGACGCCTGAAGAGGTTGTGGAAGCGGTTTTGCGCGTTGCCGGCTGAGTTGATGAGCGCGTCCCACGTTGGAAGTACCCGGCTTGCTATCATCAATAAGAGACAGGAAGCCACGCGTTCCCGGCTCTCCCGTTGAGGATTTGCTTACCATGACTCCCGCTCCCCAGGCCGCAGTTTCGGTGGAGATCGCATTGCTTCGGGCGAGAGCCTGCATCAAGCGCGGGACACCTGCATGCTCCCAGCCCCGGGGCCACGGCGACGCTGATCCACGACCTGCGCGAACTTTTCAAAGTCAAAGTTGTGGGCATGGTGCTGGTGACGGGCTGGGGCGGCTTTACCTGGGCTCGATGCAGTCAGGAATCTCAAGCGTGCAGCCGGGCCTGCTGGACACGCTTTTCGGCATTGGCCTGGTGTCAGCCGGGGCCGGCGCGCTGAATGAGGCGCTGGAGCGGAAGAGCGACGCGCGCATGATGCGCACTGCGCAGCGGCCGCTGGCGCGGGGACGGTTTTCGCTGGCAAGGGCATCATCGCCGGGCTGGGAGCGCTGGCACTGGGCGCGGTGTGGCTGCTGCTGCGCACGAACCTGCTGACCGTATCGCTGGCGCTGCTTACGGCGTTTTCCTACGTTGCCATTTATACCCCGCTGAAGCGCTTCACAACGCTGGCCACGTTCATCGGGGCGTTCCCCGGAGCCATGGGCCCGTTGCTTGGCTGGACGGCTGCGCGCGGCCACATCGAATGGCCGGCGGTGGCGTTGTTTGCCATTTTGTTTGTCTGGCAGTTCCCTCACTTCATGGCCATCTCATGGCTCTATCGCGACGATTATGCGCGCGCCGGCATCCGCATGTTGCCCGTGGTTCAGCCGGACGGGTGGTCGACGGTGGCCGAGGCGCTTTTCTTTGCTTTGACCATGATTCCGGTGAGCCTGACGCCGTGGTTTCTGGGCATGACCAACGGAGTCTACGCAATTCTGGCTGTGCTTCTCGGGCTGCTTTACCTTGCCTACACTGTCCGATTCGCGCGGCATTCTGCGGGACGAAGGACGAGGCGGAGAGCCGCATGCTGGCGCGCGACTTGCTCAAGGTGAGCGTGCTTTATTTGCCGCTGCTGTTCACCGCGCTGATGCTCTGCGCCAAGCAAGGCAATAAGGAAGCCGCAATGACTGCCACCATGGCTCCGACAAAGGCACTAGCTCCGTCGGCACGCGGCCCGCTATCGCCGCCATTCTGCCATCAGCGCGGCGGCTACGCATTTCTATTCTGGCTGATTTATGTTCATCCGGCGGCTGATGCGGCCAGCATGCATATCACCTTTTTGCCCGCTCTCAATGCCCTGCTCAACGGCCTGAGCGCCACGGCCCTGCTGATCGGGTACACATTCATCCGGTCGCGGCGCATCAAGCAGCACCGCGAAGCAATGCTCACCGCTTTCCTCTTTTCCACGCTGTTTCTGGTCAGCTATATCGTGCACCATGCTTTGCATGGTGAAGTCCGCTACCCGCCACAGCGTGGTGCGCTCGGTGTACCTGGTAATTCTTACAAGTCACATTTTGCTATCTGTGTAGCGTTGCCGCTGGTGCTTGTTACTTTCTTTTTCTCGTTAACCGGCCGCATTCCAGCGCATCGCAAGGTTGCGCGCTGGACCTTCCCGATCTGGCTGTATGTTTCGATCACAGGGGTCGTCGTCTACGCCATGCTGGCCGCGGCAAGCTTGAAACTGACTTCAATGCTTACGCCAATCCAACCCGACGACGGAACCCGGCAGCTTTTGAAATCGGGCGCAGCGATCCTGGGCTCGGGGATTGTGGCCTGGGTTCTGCTGGTTACGCTGTTGGGGGGCTACTCACCCACGGGAGCTAAAACCAATACAGGCTGGTTCGCATTGATTCTCGCGTTGAGTTGCATTCCATTCGGTGGGCTGCTGCTCTCGCTCGGCGTGGCAAAGTGGTTTCGAAACCGCAGGCTGGCGAGAACGCGATAAGTTTGGCCGGGCAAGAGTCTGTTTCTTGCAGAAGCGACGATGAGCCTACCTCGGGGCTGAAGCCCGCGTGATTCTGTTCATTCAGTACCCGGGATAAATCCCTGGCCTACCTCCCGCACGATTTTTCCGCAATTTTTAAATCCGTACCCCTTCAATGGGGGCTTTAGCGCCCTGGCTGCGCTCACACGGCAAATCTTAAGATTTGTAAAGCATGTTTCAGCTGCTTTGAGTTATGAAAGACTTGAGGAGTAGATAAGATTGCGCGAAGAGCGCCGGTGTTGAGGCCGTGTAGATGGAGACTGCTGAAAAGCAGAAAGAATTATCGCTCTTGCTCGTCGACGACGACGTAGAGTTGTGCGGGATGATGAAGGAGTTCTTCGCCCAGGCAGGCCATCGCCTGGAATGCGCACACGACGGCCGCAGTGGTCTTGATTGCGCGCTGAACGGCAATTACGACCTGGTCATTCTCGATGTAATGATGCCGGTGTTTGACGGGCTCACCATGCTGCAGCAATTGCGCCGTCGAAAGGACATCCCGGTAATCATGTTGACCGCTCGAGTGCAGCAGCATGACCGAATTCTGGGCTTGAATACAGGAGCCGACGACTATCTTCCCAAGCCATTCGATCCCGACGAGCTGCTGGCGCGGATTCGCGCGGTCCTTCGCCGCGCCGATGCGGCGAGCTGGAAGGGGAGCACGGTTATCAACATCGGAGACATGCAGGTGAACCCGACCACGCGCGAAGTGCAGGTCGCCGGTGCACAAATAGAGTTAACCACAGTGGAATTCGACCTGTTGGAGATGCTGATGCGCTCCGCGGGACGCATTGTTTCGCGCGACGAGATCACGGTGGCTTTGTTCGAACGCGAAGCGACACCTTATGATCGATTTCTCGATGTCCATGTCAGCCATTTGCGCAAGAAGCTCGAAGGTAGTGGAAATGTGATTCGCGCAGTCAGGGGAGTTGGGTATGTATTTACCGGAGTGGCTTAAGCGATTGCCCATCAAGTCTCTCTATTTCAGCGTGCTTCTGGCCATGGTGACAACGCTGTCGCTTTCCTTTCTCGTCTTCCATGAGATTTCCGACCGCATGACGAAGAAGGGCATCGATCCCATATTCGACCGCTTCGATCAACTGGAGATTGACAGCGCCCGCGCCGCATTGGCCAGCGGCGGCAAAGATGCGCTTAAGCAGTATCTCAGCAGGCTCGACCATGCCTTCTGGGGATCGTCTCACTTTCTGCTTGATGCGCAGGGCGTCGACGTTTTGTCGGGCGAGAATAAGAGCCGATTGTTGCCGCCGGCTTTGCCGGCGTCTCAGCTTACCCGCTGGCGCGCCAAAGATAATGGACATTTTGTGCGAGCTTACCGTTCTCAGGATGGGGGGAATTGGATTGTCGCAACGGGCGTGCTGGGTAGGCCGGATATATGGACGTATCTTCCTTACTACTTCCTTGTTCTGGGGGCGACGTTAATGCTGTGCTGGCTGGCCTCAGCCGGTGTGGTATCGCCGATCCGCGGAATCGCCGCAACGATTGCGCTCTTTGGCCAGGGCAACTTGTCGGTTCGCGTGCATACGAAGCGGCAGGATGAAATTGGCCAGTTGGGCCGCTCGTTCAATCAGATGGCCGAGCGCCTGCAACGATTGATTGTGAGTGAGCGCAGGCTGCTGGGGGATATATCGCACGAGCTTAGATCGCCGCTCGCGCGCTTGAAGTTTGCGGTGAAGCTGGCCCGAACCTCGGCGGACAGCAAGGCAGCGCTCGATCGCATCGAGCGGGACGTTGACCGGATCTCTTCGCTTGTGGCCGGCATTCTTGAGATTACTTACATTGAATCTGAGCCGGCTGTTCAGGCTACCGAGATCGTGCGCATGGAAGACATTGTGGATGAAGTCGTGCATGACTGTGCATTGGAGGCTGAGGCTCGCGACTGCCGGATTACCGTAAGCAGCCGTTTCGATGGCCAGGTGCAAGGGAACCGCGAACTATTGCGACGAGCCACGGAGAATGTGCTGCGCAATGGAATTCGCTATTCACCCGAGCATTCCACCATCGATGTATCCATTGCTGAAGATTTTTACCTTGCTGTCGTTTCGATTCGCGATTATGGTCCGGGAGTTCCCGAGGAAGCATTGACCAAAATATTCGATCCGTTTTTCCGGGTCGATGAGGCGCGCGACGCAACCAGCGGTGGATCGGGGTTGGGGTTATCGATTGCGAAACAAGCCGTGCAAGTGCATCATGGCACGATTGTCGCGGAGAACGCATCGCCTGGGCTGCGCGTGCGAATTTCAATTCCGCTTTATGCAGATGCAGACGCGAATGGAACTGCTCTCTTTCAATCGCAACCTGTCAGCAGCACTTAAGGATTCTTAAGCTTCAAAAAAAGCGGCTTGTAGTTTAATCCTCTCAATGCCTCATGCGACGAAACAATACGCGAGGTCATGGAGGAGAATCATATGAAGCGTTTTTTGGGGATTGCAATGTTAGCCGCGCTTATTGCAGCACCTGCTTTTGCAGCCAACAGCCAAACCGTCACCATTCCGGAGACAGTAAACGTCGGATCGACGCAGCTTCCCGCGGGCGATTACAAAGTAACCTGGACAGGTTCCGGGCCGAACGTTCAGGTGACCTTTGCGCAGGATAAGAAGACCTTTGCCACAGTGGAGGCAAATGCGGTCGAACAGAAGAATGACCAAAAGGGTGTGACCACAAATGACCAAGGCGGAGTTTCCGTTCTGAAATCGATTCAGTTGAGCAAGGTGAGCCTTGTGTTAGTGGGCGCAACAAGTTCCGGCCAGTAATTTGGGCCCAGCGCCGGACGAAGCGGGAGATATAGCGGATCATTCTTCGATGAGCTACAAGGTACATCGCAGGGTGATCCGCTATCCCGCTTCGGCCGCGCTGAGAATTGTTCAATGATTCCGTTTAGCGTTTGCGCGGTCCAGCACTTGACCAATCGGGCCGATTGGCATTCCCCCATAAACTCGATACTCTTTTTCAAGTCGCTCCCCTTCCGAACCGCACCTCTTTCAACTCAAGGCGTTTCCGCGCACGAACTGACGCCCTGTTTGCCGACCCGAAGTTCAAGCTGGTAACGTAACTTATCGAGAGTCGGCGTGTCGAGCGACAGATTTTGTCCATCGAAATTGAGGTTGGTTACCGGCACAGGAGTGCAAGAACATGGCCAAGAGCGTTAACAAAGTCATCCTTTTAGGCAACGTGGGCAAGGACCCGGAAATCCGTTCAACGCCCAGTGGCACGCTGGTAGCAACCTTTGGATTGGCTACAAGCGACCGGTTTCAGGATCCTCAAGGCAACTGGCAGGATCGCACCGAGTGGCACAACCTTGTCGCCTTCAAGCGCACCGCCGAAATTATTCGCGATTACGTAAAGAAGGGCTCGAAGCTTTACATCGAGGGCAGCCTTAGAACAAGCAATTGGGAAGACAAGGAAACCAAGGCCAAAGCGCTACAAGACGGAGATCATCGTTAACGATCTCTCGCTGCTTTCGGGCCGCGAAGAAGGTTCGCCCGGCGGATATAGCCGCGGGGCAAGTTCGGCGGGTTCAGCGGGAGGCTTCGACCAACGGCCGGCCGCGAGCGGACCTGACGATTACAGCCAACAAGCTGAAATCTCCGACGACGATATACCGTTTTAGAAATCGATTTGGTTTTGGAGTGACAGGCGGTTTTGGGGCGAAGCGATCTTGAGCGCATCTTCGACGATGTCTGCCGCCAGGTTGAGCGCGTCGATTTGCGATATGGAAGTCTGCACCTTGCGCGCCGCACGTCGATACGATTCATCTTCAAGGACTGCGTTCACCGCTGAACGCAGGCGCACTGCATTCAATCGGCGCGGAGGCACCACCACACCCGCTCCCCGCGCTGCGACCCGAGACGCGACCCCTGGCTGGTCGTTGGCTAAAGGAATGCACACAAGTGGCACGCCTTCCGCCAGCGACTCGAGCACCGTGTTCAAACCGGCATGCGTGATGACCACTGCCGCGCGCTTGACGATTTCCAATTGTGGAGCGTAGCTCACCACCAGCGGATCGCCGCTGAGCACGCCAAGCCGCTCCGGCTCGAGGCCGCCGCCAAGCGATATCACCAACTGGACGTGAAGACCCGCGCATGCTTCGGCTATGATCCGAAAAATTTCATGTGATCGATTCTGCAGTGTGCCGAGAGATGCGTAGACCAACGGACGGCCATCGAGCCGGCTCCAATCAAAGGCCACTGTGTACCGCTGCCCGGCATCCACGAACGGGCCTGTGTAGTAAAGCAGCGGAGGCCGGGGATCCATTTCAAATTCGAGCACCTCGGGTAACTGCGTGATCTGTGCCAGTGTCGAAAGAGTCTCGCTCAGACGCTTCATCGGCTTCAATCCCCAGGCCGCGCGCTGCTGATTTACCAGATCTAAAATCGGCGCCGCCACGCGAGCCAGCATTCGCCTGGCAATCTCATTCCGCAATCGGCTCGACCATCCCTGGCCACCGCGCCAGCCAAAGCAAAAGGGCGGAAAGCGATTGTCCCAAACCATGGGCGGAATGAGCGCAAGTGACAGGAAAGGCAAGCCGAAATACTCCGCCACGTTACTTCCCATGTCCGCTTCGTCAACCAACAGGGCTTCCACATTGGCGCGGCGTACTGCCTCCGGACCTTCGCGGAACACCATACGCGCGGTGTTCTTGACTTTCTCCAGAGTGAACCGAAGGGCCTTAAGACCCTTTAGTTCACCCGATCGCCTTTCGAGTTCTTTTAACGTTCCCGGAGGGTAGTCGCTCTGGCCAATCAGACTAAAATCAATTCCCGCCGACCTCACGCGAGACTCTACATCGGCGATACCGAAGATCACTACCGAGTGCCCCCGCTGCTGTAAACGGCGCGCCAGCGCGCACATTGGGTTGAGGTGGCCAGTCCCCGGAAAACAGAATACGCCGATCCTCGCCATGTTTCACACCCCGTTTTTCAATGAGACGAGCCGTGCTCGTCGTACGCCGCGTGAGAACGTTTCGGTTTTCTCTCTGGGAGCAGACAGCGAGCGTTGAGGAGCCGGAGGACCGATCACGGGACTGACGGAGCCGGGTAGATATTCAACTTCGATAACTTTCGCCATAGACATGATCCGCGACAGTTAAGGACCGTTTTGTTCGCTACTGCTTCATCAGCGCCGCAATCATTTTATCTCTGTGATTAATGGCCATGGCATCCGCGTTGCGCAATATGCGCATCCACAAAATCGTCGCGCCGACAGCCAGCACTAAGAAGATCGGCACAGCCAGCCACATCTTATTCAAATACCAGCACAGCCCAAAGACCGCCGCGCCCACACCCATGGTCACAAGTTGCGCCAGCAGGGCACCCAGGGCGTTGGCTTGCGAGCCGCCTTGACGTGTGATGCGGCCCGGATTCACGCGGTAGGGCATGGTGAGCGAAAAAATATTTCCCGCGGCTAGATTTGTGGGCAGCGAAAACAGGAGCCACGCCACTGTTGCCGCTACAACTACTCCTTCAGGAACGCCCAGCCGCAGGATCGTCAGAGTGCCGGCAACCAGAATGGTGAGGCCGAATAAGACTGAATGAAAAAGATTCTTGGCAAGCATCACAGTGCGCATGGGCGTTGGTGAAAGAAAATACAACTGAATCCCCATTCCCTCTGCGCCCATGTTGTTATAGAACAGTCGCGTGAATCCGAGTTGAGCGTAGACGATGCAGAGCGGCAGCGCCAATGGAAAAATATGCGCCTGAGGACCGTTTCTGATAAATGCGCCAGAGAAGACCAGGAGCAACAGCAGCGGCGCGCCGATGGCGTAAAGCAGCGGCATCGTGCGCAGAAGCGTACGCAGCTCCTTTTCAATCACCGCGGAGGTCGGGCCGGGGCCATCAAGCAAACCTCGGCTCTCGCGACGCGTTGACTTGCTCCGGATCGCGGAAGTCTTCTTCCGGCTCGGCGCCACGCCAAGACTCTCGCCGGAATACTCGGCCCTGAGCCGCGCCGCCAACCCGCCACCGGCGCCAAGGACGTACAGACACAGCACGCCAAGTGACAACAAAGATCCTGATCGGGGAACAGGCTCCAATTCAGGCTCGCTCTGTCTGCGGACACGTTGTTGCAGCGCTTTCGCCGCCAGCCCCGGCGGCAGCCACTGCTGAACTTCATTGGCGGTTGCCACCCACGGTCCATACCGAGCTTGAAATTCGGCCCTCGACTGCTGGTATTGCTGAATCTTCTGCTGGGCCTGCTCCCTGGGTGCATTGCGCCCCAAAGGAGCGCCGTTCCCCTCTTGCCGATGCCGGTGCAGCGCGGGATTCAGCAGTTGCAGGCTCAGAATCAGCCACCATGAATATCGCGCCCAGAATCTCCCGCGTCTTGCGCTGCGCCAGCCAGCGGTCGATCCAGGCAAAGATTGCTCGCACCAGCAGGATGTTGAACGCCGCAAAAATCATCAGCGCCAGAGTCGTCCAAGCAAACAGCGTCGGCCGCGCCAGCGCAATCCCGACCAGCACTCCGGTGCAGCACAAGCCGCCGAGATCGTCGAAACATCGACCAGCCCGAAGACCAGATAGAGCAAGAAAGTAAGATCCAAAGCGCACCGGAAAGCGCAACAGAATGCCGAGATCGAACTGCTCCTGAAACGACGCCAGCATGATCGGGAACAAGCTGCCAGATGAAGAAGCACTGCCCAGAACAGGAGCGGCAGGAACCTCCACTGATTGCCGGCGGCCAATAAATATGCGGCAAGGCCGCGCCCCCGCCCATCGCGAGCCCGCCGATGCCATAGACAACAAACGAGACGGTGCGCGCGCCCAACTCCAGCGCGCCCTTTCTTGATGCGCAGCCCGTTGCATGAACATCTGCCAGCGCAGCCGGGCCAGCGCCGCATACTGCGCTCGCGCCAGCGGACCAAAGATTCCGCCGCCAGACCGCACTGTGCCAGCCTCGCTTATGCCAGATCCGATTATGCCTGCCCGTTTATGCCAGCCACGACAGCTCCTGTGCCGGTTCCTGCTGCCCGCCCGCGCCCACAATGGACAGGAAAATCTCTTCCAGCGTCAGCCTCTGCTCCTCGCTCGCTCCGGGCAGCGTGGACGCCACGCCCGCCCGCAGCTCTTCAAGCGATCCGTTGGCCACCAGCCGCCCCTGGTGAATGATGGCCACATGGCTGCAAAGCCGCTCCACAATCTCCAGCACATGCGTCGTCAGAAAGATCGTTGCCCCGCGATTGATCATGCCCTGCAGCATGGTCTTCAGCATTCCGGCCGCAATCGCGTCCACGCCCTCGAACGGCTCGTCGAGAAACAGCACCTTCGGCCCGTGAATCACCGCCGCTGCCAGCGCCAGCTTCTTCTGCATGCCATGCGAAAAGTCCGTCACCAGCTTTCTTGCTCTCATTGGCCAGCTGCATAAACTCCAGCAGTTCTTCGCGTGCGCTGCTTGGTGGTCTGCCGCGTCCAGGCCATACATGCGGCCCACAAAGTGCAGATACTCGGGCGCAGTCAGCCGGCCCATCAGCGCCATGCCTTCCGGCACAACGCCGATCTGCCGCTTCAATTCGAGCGCGGCAGCTGAGAACGGCTGGCCCAGAATCTCCATCGTCCCGGCGCTCGGCTCCAGCAGCCCGGTGAGCATCTTGATAGTGGTGGACTTGCCTGCTCCGTTCGGCCCCAGAAAGCCGAAGAACTGTCCCGGAGCAACGCTCAGCGTGACATCCTCAACGGCCGTCAGCGCGCCGAAGCGTCGTGTGAGCCCGTGGGTTTGAATCGCCGCGGTTTCCATCTGCGGCAAGCATAGCAAGGTTCAGTGCGCGGAACAAAACCGGGCTCTGGAATTTATTCTTTGCTCTGCTTTTCCGCTTTTTTTTCAAGCGGATCGTTGTTTCGGTCCGTCACCTCAACCAAAGCGGCCAGACGCGCGGCTAGCTCCGGCTTCCAGCTTCCTTCCGCGGCGCGCCAGCTCCAGTTGCCTGCGGCCACTGCAGGCGTGTTCATACGGGCCTCTGAGCCAAGCTCGAGAAGATCCTGCGCGGGAACCACGGCCAGTTCGGCTACGCTTGCTTCCGTGGCTCGAATCAAATGCCAAACAGGCCTCTTGCCAACTGGCCCTACATACGCCTGGACGGCGCTGCGCTCAATCCTACCGGCCGCGTTCCACCAGCCTTGCGTGGTGTCGTTGTCGTGCGTGCCGGTGTAGGCTACGCTGCTGGGCGCGAAACGGTGAGGCAGGTGCAGATGTGCGCCTTCGGAGCCGAATCCGAACTGCAGCACCTTCATGCCGGGCAGTCCCAGTTGCGCGCGCAGCGCCTCCACTTCAGGGGTGATCATGCCGAGGTCTTCGGCTACCAGCGGCAGCGGACCAAGCGCTGCTTCGAGGGCGCGGAACAACTCGAGGCCCGGCGCTTTCACCCATTCGCCATGGATCGCTGTTTCCTCATTGGCGGGAATGGCCCAGTAAGCCTCGAAGCCGCGGAAGTGATCGAGGCGGATAATGTCGAAGAGCTCGCAGGCGCGGCGAATGCGCTCGATCCACCAGGCAAACGGATACTTCCCGGGGCCTCGCTCGGCCAGCACGTCCCAGCGATAGAGCGGATTGCCCCAGCGCTGGCCGGTGGGAGAGAAATAGTCGGGCGGCACGCCGGCGATGCGCAGCGGCTGCAACTCCTCGTCCAATTCAAAAAGCTCCGGATGCACCCACACATCCGCGGAATCCATGTTGACGAAGATCGCCACGTCACCCAAAATACGGATCGCACTCTTGGCCGCTGCCTCGCGGAGTTGGTTCCATTGCAGCGAAAACGCAAATTGCAGCACCTGTTCGAGGGCCAGCGCGCGGCCGTGTTGCGCGGCGATTTGCTTGAGCACTTCCGGCTCACGGCGGCGCACAGGCTCGGGCCAGGCCGTCCAAGCGCCGGTGTTGAATCGAAGCCGCAGCACGGCATAGAGCGCATAGTCGGCAAGCCATACAGCCTCGGCCTGGCAGAACTGCTCGAATTGCGTCCATTGGTCGGCAAACTTTGGATCGGCATTCGGACCTGGCGCTGCATGGTCGAGAAAATTTGCTGCCGCCTCATAAAGGAGCGGGACTTTTCGCGCTTCTACTTCTTCGAAGTTCACATTGTCGCTGCGGCCGGCTAATCCGGCGATGCGCTCACCCGCAATCCAGCCCCAGTCAGAAAGAAACTCGAGGCTGATCAGGTAGGGATTTCCGGCAAACGCCGACGTGCCCGCATAGGGCGAGTTGCCGTAACCCGTAGGACAGAGGGGCAGTACCTGCCAGATGTGCTGTTCGGCCTGCGCCAGAAAGGCGACGAATTCGTGGGCCGCAGGGCCCAGATCGCCGATGCCGCCGTATGAAGGGAGCGAGCTTACATGCAGCAAGACTCCGGATGAACGTTGAAACTCCATGGTTCCATTATCGACGCTGAGCCGCAAAAAGCCCGCATCCCGGTTGCGGATGCAGGCTTTTTGCGCGTCAGTTGGAATTCTGGCGGATCAAGCGCCCGGAATCTGAGGCGCCTGTTGCGATTTCGCGTTCGTCGTGATGCGCTTGTTCTTCTTGTACTCGTCGAAGATTCCGCTCATGAAGACACCGAAAGCTTGCTGACGCCGCTCTTGCAAAAGCTGGTCTTTGAACTGATCGAGATTCTTGGTGATTTCATCCGCAGTTGGCTCCTGCTTGTCCACCAGCTTTGCCACCAGTCCCGTCCGTGGCGTATCGATGGGTCCGCTGATGCTGCCCACGGCGAGATCAAACAGTTGCGGAGCTGCCTGCTGCACCTGCCCCAGATCGGGCACCTGCGCAGTGGGACCGACCAGGTCGCTGGTCTTGAATGTCGCGCCTGCTTCTTTTGCGGCCTTGGCCAGATCGTTCTCCGACTTGGCCTTGTCGGCAAGCTGGTGCGTCTTCAGGCTGAGCAGCGCGGGCAGCGTCTCCTGACGGTAGTCATCCAGAATGTGACTCTTCCAAGCGTCAAAAGTCGGCGCATGGGCCGGGGCGATGCCAGTAACCTGGAAGATCGCATAGCCTTCGCCGGTCGAGGCGGCCTGTGGCGGGTCTCCCTGTTTCGTGTCGAAGGCCTTGCCGATGACCTGCGACCCATCCGGCAACCCGGCGATAACGTCTTGCTTGCCGACTGGAGGCGTGGTCACTACTTGCAGGTTGTGCGCCGCCGCCGTCTTTTGCAATCCGTCTTTCAGCGCTTCAGAGGTGAGAGCCTGGGCATAGTTCGCCTCGGCCTGAGATACTTTCTGGCGTATCAGCGTGGCCTGGATGGTTGGCAAGACCTCCGCGAGCGATTGCGCATGCGCGGCCTGGCGCTCTTCCACTTGAAGGATGTGGTAACCGAACTGGCTCTTCACGATGGCGATATCGCCGATCTTCTGACTGAAGAGAGCCTTCTCGAACTCCGGAACCGTGGCTCCGCGACGGTAAAAGCCCAGTTCGCCGCCTTGCACTTTACTGCCTGTGTCGTCGGAGTTCTTCGTAGCGAGGTCGGCAAAGTTCGCGCCGCCCTGAAGCTGTTTCAAAATCCCTTCGGCCTTTGCCTTGGCGGCGGCATCGGTCTTGGCGTCGGCACCGGCGGGCACCTTGATCAGAATGTGCCGCGACCGTGCCTGGTCGGGTACCTCATATTCGCTCTGGTGCGCGCTGAAGTACTGCTGAATCTCCTGCTGGGTAGGTTGCGGAACGCCGCCCGGCAATTGCTCGGGAGTGAAGGCAAAGTAGGTAATGGTGCGTTCTTCAGGCACCGCCGAAGCGTAGCGGGCGGAGTTGTCCTTGAAAAACTTTTCAAGCTCGTTGTCGGCAGGATTGATTTGCTTGGAGAGGTCGTCCGCGGAGATCACGGCGTAGTCGAACTTGATCTTGATGTTGCCCTTGCGATAGTCATCGCGTGCTTCCTGATCGCCGACCGTAACTCCGGCCGTGATCAGCGACTGCAACCGCTGGATGACGATCTCCTGCCTGATCTCGTCTTCAAACTCCGGAACAGAGAGATTGAATTGATTGGCAACAAACGCGGAGTACCGGTCTTCGCCGATGAACTGGCCGTTAAGGATAAAGAAACTCTCCAAACTGGGCCCTTGTGCAGGAAAGCTCTGACGTCGTCGTCCGTGGCCTGGATGCCAAGCTTCTCAGCCTCGGCCAACAGAATCTGCTTCTGCACCAGTTGCGGACCTACCCGCTGCTCAACCATGCTGAGCAGCCTCGGGTCGTCGGGAAGATGCTGCCGCTGCATCTGGTCCCGGGCAAGTTTGTCCACTTCCTGCTGGCTCACTGTCATCCCTGAAGAAAAAAGACGGCTGTACCAGTGAGGGTAAACAACAGCATAGGTATCTGCGGATGCAACACCCTGGCCGGTAAGGCCTGGAATGAGATAAATCACCATAGTTACCGCGACTACGCAAATGATGACGACGAAGACCGCTTTAATGATGCGGCTATCTTTTTGCTGGAGGAAACGAATCATGGATGGACTTGAACCTTCTACTCTCTACGCGCGTTTGCCTGCCTTGAAGCTGATCGAGCCCGAAACGGCCTCGGCTAGACAGCATCCAGCCTTGCGCAATTCTCGGCGCAATTCTCGCTTGACGCGATTCTCTGCAATTATAGACGACAGAAGGCGCTTGATGCCGCAGCTATCCGGTGCGCCAGATGGTTCACGGCGCGTGGGAGATTCACATGTCCGATGAGGTCGAATTTCTGATTCACGTTTATGACCGGTTCAATGCTCGCGACATGGAGGCCGTGCTCGCAGCGCTGCATGAGGAAGTGGTGTGGGCCAATGGCATGGATGGCGGCCACGTTTTCGGACGGGAGGGCGTACGCAGCTATTGGACTCGCCAATGGGCCATCTACGATCCGCACGTTGAGCCGGTGTCATTTTCAGAGAGTGGCGACGGTAATACGGTGGTTGAAGTTCACCAGACGGTGCGCAATCTTCAGGGCGAATTGCTGGTGGACCAAATGATTGGCCACATTTTCCGGATCGAGAATGGCTTCGTGAAGCGCTTCGATATCCGCGGAGCATAAGCCCTTCATTTTCATGGAGAATTACCTTTGTTTTCCGGAACGGCGGGGAGCAAAACAAAGCGGGCGCTCCAGATTTCGGAACGCCCGCCAGTCACGCTTAAATTGTCACCCGCTTACCGCCAGTAATAATACCCGCCGCTCAGGTAGTACGGACGGTAATAAACCGGAGGATACGCATAGGGATATCCATATCCGGAAGCCATATACGGCGATCCGTAGGGGTAATAACCGCGACGGTAGAGGCTTGGGCCGCCAGCATAAAGCCCTTGCGCCAACCGGGCCGCTTCCTGCGCATCAACGGGATTGACAGTTAGGGGCGCATTCAAGTGGAAGGTAACGAGCGCCTCGGCTGGGATCCAGACTCCCGGTCCGGAAGAAGCCGCTGAAGCCGCTGTGCCTGCCGCAACGCCTGCTCCGGCGCCAATGGCGCATCCGACGCCGCGGCCCACTGCGCAACCGATAATGGTGCCGAGGATTCCTCCGCTAACCGCGCTGCCCACGGTTTGGCCGGTCTTATTCGGTCCCTTCACTTTGAACAGGTCGGAATTCAGCGGGTAACTGGTTCCACCCAGATCCAGCGATGTAAGTCTCAACGCCAGCTCTGAGCTGCCACCCAAATCTCCGGATCCGACGTTCTTCACTTCGGTCACGACTCCGTGAACGGTTGCGCCTTTCGGAAGCGCCAGCACGCCGTCGACGGCCACGTCGCGAATCACGGTGAACTGCACCGGCTCGCCGTCCCTGGCTCGCTTGCTGGTCAACCCTTCGCTGGTGCGCAACTGCAGCAATGTTCCTGGCAGAATGGTGACGGGCCCGGAAGGCGCGGCGTAGGCGGGCGCATTCGGTCGATTCCGGTAAATCTGAGGGTTCGCCGGCGGATACTGTTGGGAATACTGCGGAGGGTACTGGCCCTGCGCAGGGTACTGGCCTTGCTGAGGATACTGGCCCTGCGGAGGCCCATACTGCGGTCCGCCCTGCGCATCCTGTGGTTGAGCTGGCGGATAAGGCGCCTGGGCCTGTGGCGATCCGGGCGCAGGCATCGGCCCTTCATTCACGGCCGGAGGAGGCGGAATGGGCGCCATCGATTCGTCGCCCTGGCTGTCAGCCATCTGCTGCGCGCCAGGATCCGGATTCGGAACCTGTGCGGCATCCTGCGGATCGCCAACCTTCAGATTGTTGTGCACGGCGGTCACACCGTATACGCGCCCGGCAATCGACTCTGCGAGCTCGCTTGATGCTGCGCTCGACACCGTTCCAGAAAGCGTGACCTCGCCCTGAATGGTAGCGGCGGTGATCAGGTCGCTTTTCAGGGCCTTTGAGGCATCGAGAGCGTGCACCACATCCATCTCGATCTGGCCGTCGGTCCGCTGGGCAGACACTGCGCCCGAATCCGCTATCTGAGCGACAGAAACCGTGCCAGTCATCCCAATCAACCCACCCAACGCCAGAACCAGCGCGATCGATCTATTTTGCAAGGTCCAATTCATATTCATGCTTCTCCTCTGCCATAGCGTCTTCCGATCCGTTTTGTTGCTCTGATGCGCGAATTCGCTGGAAAGTCGCATATCAGTAAAGCTCCCGGCGTGCATCCGCTTAGACGGAAAACTGCGAAAGCCGTCACGAGTGATAACCCGGCTGACGGGAAAAAGTTCCGCTCCGCAACGGCAACTCTGACCGAAGAACAAAACACCAAAATTCAGATGCGAAGGCAAGAATTCAGGAATTCAGGAATTCAGGTTCGGAACTGGACTTTTGTCACCCCCGCCAGCCATTTGCATCTGCATAAAGGTTTCGGGCATCCAACCCGCGGAGGCAGGATATGGCGCAGAGGTTGAACTATGCAAAGGCATTTCCCGAAGGAATCCATGCCCTTTTGAACCTGGGCAAAGTGATCAGCGCCAGCGGGTTGGAGCCTTCCCTGTTGGAACTCGTCAAGACCAGAGCTTCGCAGATTAACGGGTGTGCCTACTGTATTGATATGCACACCAAAGACGCGCGCGCCCTGGGCGAGACCGAACAGCGGCTTTATGCTCTTTCCGCGTGGCGTGAGACGTCTTTTTTCACCCCGCGCGAACGCGCAGCCCTGGCCTGGACTGAAGCGCTCACCGACATCCAGCATGGGCGCGCATCGGACGAAGCGTTTGAAGAGGTGCGCCCCGCCTTTGATGAGGCTGAACTGACCAGGCTGACCCTTGCAATCACATACATCAACGCCTGGAACAGGATCGCCGTCGGTTTTCGCGCCGAACCCGGGACGTATCAGCCCACGGCGCACAAGACCGGCCAGGCGTAGATCAACGGCTAAGCGCGAGTTGCCGTTTTTGGCCAGTTGGGAATGATTCTGATCAGATCCAGGCCGCCTAGATTCTCGACTGCAAACTCCGGCGACGAAGCTGGAACTGCCACAATTCCTCGCGCCGGCAAGTCAACCGGCTCAATTCCCGCCCCGGTGATGCGACCAGTTCCGGCTGCGGCAAAAAGATACGCCAGGCCGTGACCCGACCCTGCGTGATCCGAATCGCCGGCCAGACTGCTGCTTCCCAGGCTGCGGTCCACGGGCAAACGCTCCAGGCGAAAATATTCCGCGTCGACCAGAATCGTTCTGTCGCTGAGAACTTTAGGCTGAACTCTTCCCGCCCCGGTTTCGAGATGTATGGCTTCGAGCGACTTCTCGATGTGCAGCTCGCGCCCCCGTCCGTAGTCATACATGCGGTATGTAGTGTCGGAGTATTGCTGGGTCTCAAGCAGAATCGACCCTGGCCAGATGGCGTGAACTGTTCCAGCTTCGACGAGAATCAAGTCGCCTGTAGCCACCGGCAGCATATTCAAGCTTCCCTCGAGCGTACCTTCGTCAATTCCTTCTCTCACCTTCTGAAGGCTCACACCCTGCTTGAGTCCTACCGCAACCAATGCACCCGGCTCGGCTGCCAGCGCGTACCAGCATTCTGTCTTGCCGCGCGGCTGGCCATACTTCTGCGCCATCGTGTCATCGGGGTGAACCTGCACACTGAGCTTCTCTTTGGCGAAGATCACCTTGATCAGAAGCGGCGACGATAGAACCGAAGCATCGGCGCCCAGCAGAACCGCTGGCATCTTTTCGAATAAATCGCCAAGTTTCTGCCCTGCGTTCACACCGGTCGCCACCAGGCATTCGTCTCCAGTGAGCCAGACTTCCCCTATCGGGTCACTGCCAGGCTGGGCCTTGCGGTCGTACCAGGGATGCAGATCCTGAAGACCCCACACCCGGCCCACGAACCTTGGCTCAATGCGAAAGGGTGAAAGCACCGGATGGGTAGTTGATCCAGGAGAAACCATGGGAGCTGCCTCGATCCTCGATAAAAGCGACCTTCTTACAAGCCAGCGCCGTGTTGACGCAGCCCGCATCCGGACGCAGTCTCACTTTACCAGACGGTCATGCTCATGTTCCGGTCACATTTGCCCAACTGCCGGCTTTGAATCTTCGCCCGGACGCGAACTCCACACTTAGTAGCCCTGGGATAAAATGAACTTGATTCAGCAGGAGAAAGCGCAAGCCTATGCAAGATTCAGTTTCAATATGTGTCATTGGATCAGGGTATGTGGGACTCGTTGCAGCCGCCTGTTTTGCTGAGATGGGCCACCGCGTTCTCTGCGTGGACAATGATGAGGCCAGGGTCAAGACGCTCCGTGAAGGCGGCGTGCCTATCTTCGAAGAGCACCTGCCCGAGCTGCTCGCCAGGCATCGGAGCAAATCGGTTGAGTTCACCACTGACCTTGGCAGCTCCGTGGAGCAATGCGAGGCCATCTTCATCGCGGTGGGCACTCCTCAAGGCGACACCGGCGCAGCCGATCTGTCTTACGTTGAGGCCGTAGTCTCAGAGATTGCCCGCCACGTTAAGAGTTACAAAGTCATCGTGGAAAAGAGCACGGTTCCGGTCTACACCAACGACTGGATCCGCCGGGTGCTGCACCGGCATGGCGTCGACGCGGAGAAATTCGACGTGGTTTCGAATCCCGAGTTTCTTCGCGAAGGTACGGCGGTGATTGACTTCCTGCATCCGGACCGCATTGTGGTCGGAGCCGCGAACGAGCGCTCCGCAAATCTGCTCAAGCGCATTTACGAGCCTCTGGTCGGAGGCAGTTACTACAGTCAGCCCGGCGCACTTGCCGGACCTTGCAACGCTTCTAATCCGGCCAAATTGCTGGTTACTTCGACGCAGAGCTCCGAGATCATCAAACATGCATCCAACGCCTTCCTGGCGCTGAAAATCTCATTCATCAATGCGGTTGCCAATCTGGCGGAAGCGGTGGACGCGGACATCGAGGACATTGCCGCCGGCATGGGGCTTGACAGCCGAATCGGCCCAAGATTCCTTCAAGCGGGCCTCGGCTATGGCGGCTCCTGCTTCCCGAAAGACGTAGCCGCATTCCACTGGGTTGCACAGCAGCGCGGCGTGGATTTTGAACTGCTGCAGGAGATCCGCAAGATCAACGAAACGCAAAAGGACGTCTTCTTCAACAAAGTGCTTTCGGCGCTGTGGACCCTGCGCGGCAAGCGGCTGGCGGCACTGGGCCTGGCCTTCAAGCGAGATACGGATGACATTCGCGATTCTCCAGCCATCGAGATTATCAAGAGACTTCTTGAGGCCGGCTCTACGATTTCTGCATACGATCCGGCTGCCATGGATCGTGCCAAGCAAGTATTGCCGCCCTCGAAGAATCTCAGCTATGCGAGCGACCTCTACGAAGCGGCCAAGGATGCCGATGCGGTGCTGATTCTGACCGATTGGAAGGAGTTTGCCAACATCGACCTTGCACGCCTGAACGAGGCCGTTCGCTTTCCCATCGTCATTGACGGCCGCAACCTTTATAAGCCGCAGCAAATGGTTGAGCGCGGATTTACTTATGTCAGCGTGGGCAGGCCGGCCGCTTATCAGGCGGCGCAAGGCAAGCCGCGCAGCATGGTACTGTAGTGTCCAGCTTTCCTGCGAATCCTTGCGCGCTGAAGCCTTCAAAGCACGGCGCATCTCCAGAAGTCAGAGTTGAATCATGCGCGTACTCGTAACCGGCGCCGCCGGATTTCTTGGCTCTCACCTCACCGATCGCCTGCTTGGCGAAGGTCATATAGTCGTGGGCGTCGACAACCTCTCCACCGGCGACCGAGGAAACATTGCTCACCTTGCCGGCGAGCCGCGCTTCCGCTTTGTTGAGCATGACATTTGCCAGCCATTTGCGCCGGATTTCAATCACGGGCCGCTCGATTACGTTTTCAACTTGGCCTCACCGGCCAGCCCTCCCGAGTATCTGCGCCTGGGCATTGAAACTCTGCGCGTCGGCTCCATCGGTACGGAAAACACTCTTGAGATCGCTGCCCGAAATGACGCCGGATTTCTCCATGCCTCCACATCAGAGTGCTACGGCGACCCGCTCCAGCATCCGCAGACGGAGGAATACTGGGGCAATGTAAACCCTGTCGGGCCTCGCTCGGTTTACGACGAATCCAAGCGATTTGCCGAAGCACTGGTGATGGCCTATCACCGTTATCGCGGCGTCAATACTCACCTTGTTCGCATTTTCAATACCTACGGTCCGCGGCTTCACCCCAGCGACGGCCGCGTCATTTCGAACTTCATGATGCAGGCCCTGCGCGGCGAGCCGCTGACCATCTACGGAGACGGCAACCAGACCCGCAGCTTCTGCTATGTCGACGACCTGATTGAAGGTATTCTGCGCCTTTCGCGGTCGAGCGAACACATGCCGGTTAACATCGGCAATCCTACCGAATTCACCATCCTTGAATGCGCTCGGGCTGTTCTCGAAGTCACCGGCTCAAGGAGCGAAATGCGCCTCGAACCACTGCCTGAGGATGACCCGGCCCGCCGTCGCCCCGACATTACGAAGGCGCGTGCCCTGCTGGGTTGGGAGCCGCGTATTTCTCTCCATGAGGGTCTGCAAAAATCGCTTGATTTTTTCGCCAGCAAGGCCGCCGCGGGCGTTTGATGCCGGCTCACAGATGCCCTCGATAGAAGCAGCGCGAGCCGGCCCAACGCATTTGCCGATTGAAGCCATCTCCTTTTGCCATTTTCCACCGCCGAGCTCATTTGTGCCTCGTGTATCAATCTGTGTAGAGTTTTATTCGAGGCTGCCGGCACTTTGAAGGCGCCGTAGTAGCCGATAAAGTGAAAAATCGCTTTTCCTCGGGGCTTGGGAAGCTTCTGTTCGTGTTCCTTCGTCTATCAAACAAACGCAGATGTGAAAACGGGGTAGCTTTCAATGCGAAGCCTGATTCTGGCAGGATTGCTGATGGTCATGGCTCTTCCGGCCGGCGCGGCAAAGCGCGTCACGGTTGCGCAACTGGAGAAGTCTCTGTACGCAGACGTCTCCTCTCATATGGCCGATGCCGACGTGGCGCGCCGCGCAGGCGATCTGGAGCTAACTGAACGGTTGACCGACGCCGCACTCGATCGAATCGCCGCGAAACTTCCCCTGGGTCCCCGAACCGCAGTGGCCCTGCAACTGCTCGCCGATCAGTCGGCCTTTCTTGATCCTCCGGCCAGCGAGTTGCCCGCCACCCAAACCCCCGACCCTGCCACGCAGCAGCGCATGATGGATCTGGCCCGGGGATACGTGGTCAGGATCTGGCCCCGCCTGCCCGACTTCTTTGTCACCCGCATCACGGCCCACTTCGATGACACCCCGCAGATCCTGAGTCAGGGCGACTGGCCGGTTCGCCTGGGATTGCATCTGGTGGGCACCAGCAAGCACAACCTTACCTATCGCGATGGCCAGGAGGTTCTGGATACGGCGACGCAGGTTGCCGTCGCCAGCTCCAGCCTTCCGGGCGCCGCGGCTCAGCAGGATAAGGGGATGACCTCGAGAGGTGAGTTCGGGCCTGAACTCACGATCGTACTGACCGACTCCGCCAAGGGAAAAGTCGCCTGGAGCCATTGGGAGCAGACTTCGACGGGGGTGGCGGCGGTTTACAACTACTCCGTTCCCAAGGCGGTCTCGCACTTCGAGGTGAGCTACTGCTGCATAAGACAGGAAGTCCAGCAGGAGCTTCATTACGGGAGCGGACGCCGCGGCGGCTCTCCCGCCTCTATTACAGACACAGGGCAGGCCGATTCGAAGCTCTTCCGGGACACGCCGGGGTATCACGGCACGCTGGCCGTCGACCCCAATACGGGCGCCATTCTCCGCATTACGATTGAGGCGGAGTTGAAGAGCGACGATCCGATTTCAAAGGCCGCGACCATGGTTCAATATGGGCCGGTGACGATCGGCGATCACACCTTCATCTTTCCCGTGCACAGCATGGCCCTCTCGGTGGAGAAACCGGGCCTGAACAGCCGCCCCGAGGACCCATCAACATTGCTGGTGAACCAGGCAATCTTCACGGGCTATCATCGCCTGGGCGCGACCATCCGGATGTTTGCCGACGCTGGTCCGGCAGGCTCGCCGCCGACTTCAGGCGCGGCCGCTTCATCCGCAGCATCAGCGAATCCGCAAGCGCCGGCGATGGCAAGTGCTATTCCGACGCAGAGTGAGACAGAAGCAGCAGCAACACCGCCGCCCGCGGCGGAGCCTTTAGCTGCGCCCGCTACCGCGCCAGCGCAGCCCGCTGTCGCGGAGATCAGCGTTAGCGCAGCTGACGGAGTGCCGGATGAGCCGGCCGGCGCGGCAGAGACGCAGCAAAGCAGTTTTCAACTCAAGCTGGCTTCCCGCCTGGTAGATGTGGGTATCGTGGCGTGGGATAAAAAGGGCCATCCGGTAAAAGACCTCAAGGCTGAGGACTTCGAAATCTACGACAACGGCCGCAAGCAGGATCTGCGATTCTTCACTGAGTTCTCCGCAGATAGTTCTGCCCCAGCTCCGGACGCGAGGCCTCAGCGCACCTTCTCCAACCGCGCGCCGGATGCCGCGGCAGTTACCGCCGCTCCCGCTGAATCCGGCGCCACCATCCTGCTCGTCGACGAAAGCCACGTTGCCTGGGCAGACCTGTCCAATGCCCGGCGGGAGATGCTTCGATTTATCTCGACTCTGGCTCCCGGCGAGCGCGTCGGCTTATACACCATGACCGGTCTCGGTTTCCGCGTGATTCAGGAGATCACTACCGACCACGCAGCCCTGACCGCCAAACTGCAGAAGTGGATGCCGAGCGCACAATCTGTTTCTCAGGCGCAAGAAGAAGAGACGCGCAATCGCCAGTCATTCGACGAAGTGCGTAGCGTTGCCGATCTGAACTCGGTCAACGGCAACCAAATCGATGCCGTGGATGGGGGCACTACAGTCGACCCGCAGTTGCGCACCATGGGCAGCAACCCGGCGCGGGCCTCGCTCGTCATCCTGCGCCAGGTAGCGCGCCATCTTTCCGCCATAACCGGGCACAAGGATCTGGTCTGGGTCTCGTCGGACAACGTGTTTGCCGATTGGGGTAGCAACCAGGTGGGCATTGACAAGAGCCCGCTGCAGGTTGACGTATTTGCCCTGCACGCCGAGGAAGCCATGAACGACGCTCATGTTGCCGTCTATCCCATGGATGTGTCGCAGCTTGAGACCTCGGCGATCGGCGCCGATCTGCAGCACCGCAACGTGGAGCTCACCCAGGCGGCAGCGGATACCGCCACCCTCGGTCCCGCGGCAGGTGGCCAGGGTGCTGTAGCAACCATTGGCAACAAGGCCGACGGCCGCACCACAGCCGAGATGCAGCAGGATGTACACCCCATCCAGGGACCAATCCGGATGGTGGCAGACGCCACCGGTGGGCGCATCATCCGGCGCACCGGCGACCTGGCAGCCGCGATGACCGGCGTGGTGGCAGACGGCCACGCCACTTACATGGTGAGCTTTTCTCCGCAAGGTCCGGCCGACGACCAATACCACACCATCACCGTCAAGCTTATCGGGCAGCACAAAGGCGTGAGCCTGCGCTATCGCACTGGCTATCTCTACGGGAAAGAGCCCTCGACACTCAAAGATCGTTTTCAGCAGGCTATCTGGCGGCCTCTTGACGTGAGTGAGATTGCCGTTACCGCCAGCCTGGACCCGCAAACCGACCCTCAGAATTCCAACGCAAAGCTCAAGATCGGCATTGCGGCCGCTGACCTGGGTCTTGAGCAGAGGGCCGGCCTGTGGATGGACAAGCTGGACATCTTCTTCATCCAACGCGATGACGCCGGGCTTCATGCCCAGGCCGAGGGCCAAACCCTGGGACTGCGCCTCAAGCCCGCCACCTACCAGAGTCTGCTGGCCTCAGGCGTTCCGTTCGAGCACGATGTCCAGTTGAAAAAGGGCACTGCGTCGGTGCGGGTGCTGGTTGTGGATGAAAACTCCTCGCGCATGGGCTCGGTCACCCTCCCCGCATCCGCTTTTGGAGGGTCATAATCAGCGCCGAGGCTATCTTTGCACCTTGTCACGGCCAGCATCGGCGCCGAGCATGTGCAACTGTTTTCACCTCGCAAAATGCGAGGACTGGTAACCAACGGCAAGTTTTCTATGTCAAACCCACGCAGGTGGTCACTTCAAAGGAGTCGGCAAATGAAACGGTTTGGATGGATCCTTCTACTGGCAGTAGCGGCCCCCAACCTGTTGATGGCCGATTCAAGGAAATTAACAGTGGCGCAGCTGCGGGATACGCTTACAAGCTTGCGCGACTCTAAAAAGGGCGACGAACAGATCGCCAACGAGCTGAAACAGATCCAGTTGACTGAAGAGCTGACCCCCGCCGCCAAGAGCAGCATGGTCAACCTCGTCAATGGGCCGCTCTCCACCGAACAAATTTACGTGCTTGAGGCGCGCAGCTCCATGCTCGCTCCACCTGACACCGACCTGCCAAAGACTGCTCCTCCCGATGCCGCTACCCAGCAGACCCTGCTTGCGAAGGCCCAGGACTATGCGGCGAAGGCGTACGCTCAGCTACCTCAGCTCACTGCGACTCGTCTTGTAGCCCGCTTCCAGGATGGCGTCGAGACCATCCAGTCCTTCTATGGCGCCAACGCCCAGACCGTCAGTGACAGCGACCCTCTCTGGCAGCAGGTTCGCCAGTCAATACGCCTCATGAACACCCACACTGACACGGTGGAGATCGACAACGGCATTGAAAAACCGGGTGGCAAGGACACAACTTCCTGGGGACGTAACGGTTTCGTCAACTCCATGCTCCCATCCCTTCCGCTCAATCTGCTGACAAGTGAAGCTGTCTCCTACGGCAATCCAAAGTTCCTTCGCTGGGAAATCATCAACGGCCACCGGACCGCGGTCTTCGCCTTCGCGATCGATAAGAAGAAATCCCACTACGCCATCAACTATTGCTGCTTCCCCGCCACGTCAAGCGTCGGCAACGTACTCTACAACGGCAGCGGCAGCCAGCCAGTCAACAACGGCAACCTTTCCACCGTGTCCGAGTGGAAGCCCTTCAGCGCCAAGTCGGGCTACCACGGCGAGCTGTTCCTCGATCCTGATTCCGGCGGCGTCCTCCGCACCATCGTCGCGGCCGAGTTCAAGCAGTCGGACTTCGTCCACTACGAGAACATCCGGATCGACTATGCGCCCATGCCAATCGACGGCAAGAATTTCTATGTCCCCGTGCGTTCTTTTACCATCGCTGAAATCGTCCCCAACGGCGATTCCTTCGCGAGCCGCTACGCCGTTCGCCTGCAGATGATCACCAAGGACTTTAAAGACATCCAGGCAGACGCCGCCCCAGCAGCCCAGTAATCGAGGAACGGAAATCCATGCTCGAGGTGGTATCTACCGCGACCTGAACGCACCCCATCTCGCCGGCAGCGATAGCTTGGTGCAATAGAAATGTGAGCAATCCGCCCCGTTCCGCTGCCCACAGCGCGGGCATTGTCGATGACCGGCCTTGCTTGTATACTTCTGGACCGTACACCACTGAGCAGATTTGTGTTTCTGAAGCGCGCCGCGCGCTGCTTCCGATAAGTCCGCGGCTTCACATCTGAAACGCGGGCCGACTTCATCCGTAGCCAGAAATTATCAAGAGGAAATGCACCCATGAAACATGTAATTTGGCTTGTTTTTATGCTCATACTTGCGACGCCTGCCTGGGCCGCCAGGAACATCACGGTAGAACAACTGAAAGAACTGCTGACAGCGGATCAGCAGGCCAAGAAAGCAGATGCCGATGTGGCCAACGAGCTTAAGCAGGTTGTCCTCACCGAGGAACTGACGATTTCGGCCATGAACAGCATGGCTCCGCTGGTTCCCGGTCCGGCAACGCTGGAGCAGGTTTATGTGCTTGAGGCCAAGAGCGCGGCTCTGACCCCGCCGGCGTCAGACGTTCCAACTGCGCCGGCGCCCGATGCGGCGGCTCAGAAAGCGCTGCTCGACAAGGCCGTGGATTACGCCGGCAAGACGTATGCTCAATTGCCGACGGTGACCGCGTCCAAGACTACCGTCCGCTTTCAGGATACGGTTTCGGCAATGGCGGTTCCGGGCAACCACTCTCTTCCTCCCGTCAATGCCAGCGTCGCTCAAGTCATCCATTACATCAGCACGGCTCCAACGCCGGTCACCATTCACAATGGGATTGAGGACAATCCCCTGGCCAAGGACAAGACCAACTGGGGAGCGAACGGCAATATCGCGCTGCTGGGTCAAAGTCCCGTGTTGAGCACCGTACTTCAGGAAGCGAATGCCGCCCAAAAGTTTGCGTGGCTGCGGTGGGAAAACGTGAACGGCAAGACGGCTGCCGTATTCAGCTTTGCCGTGGATAAAAAGACGTCACACTACGCCGTCAACTACTGCTGCTTTCCGGTGGCGGATCGGGATGGCAACATTCACGAATGGGAAAACTACAAGGCCACCATTCCTTACCACGGCGAGATTTTTGTTGAACCGAATACCGGCGTCGTTGTCCGGCTGATTACCGAGGGCGAATTCAAGAGCTCCGATGTGGTCAGCCGTGAGGACGAACGCATCGATTACCTTCCGGTGACCGTGGGGGGCAAGACGCTTGTGTTGCCCTGGAAGTCCATCGTCAGCACCGAAGTGTTTCCCAACGGCGACGCGAGCGGCGGCAAGTCCGGAATCCGCCACACGCTCTTTACCTCCGAATATAAGGATTACAAATAGCGGAGCTTGGTAACTTGGAATTCGCGGCAACCTCATTCGCGCGGCGGTTACTCTCTCTGGATGCCGCGCTTCACCGGATGGTCGTGTCTTGGAAACGTAAAGGCTGACATCCTTTCAGCATTGAAGCAAGCGCTCGCCGGGCTCAAGGCAACCTGCGATGTCCGCGTCGACCCCGGGAGCCATGAAGTCATTCTCGTTATCAGGCTAGAAAAACAATAGCCCTGACAGTATCCTTTTTCCATGCTCCATTCACATATCTTCGACAGCATGTTTCATCTGCCGCTTCCCATCCTTGAGAAGCTGGCCCGCCCGGTGATCGTCTACCTTGTACTGGTCGTGCTTCTGCGTATCTTCGGTAAGCGGGAGCTGGCGCAACTCAATCCCTTCGATCTGGTGGTCCTGCTCTCGCTCTCGAATACCGTGCAAAACGCCATCATCGGAGACGACAATTCGGTCACTGGTGGCGTGATCGGCGCTTTTGGGTTGCTGGCGATTAACTGGCTCCTCGCTCGCGTGCTCTTCAACTCTCCCCGGCTTACGCGCGCGTTAGAGGGCCGCGCTTGCGTCCTCATCCTCAACGGCCAGCTTGATCAGCGTGCCATGGAGCGCGAGTCGCTCACCCGCGAAGAACTGCTATCGGTCATTCACAAGCAGGGCTTCGAGGACTTCGACAATGTACGCCGATGCATACTTGAGCCCAACGGAACCTTTTACGTTGAGGCCTTCGACCCTTCTGCCGCCGACAAGCGCCATGACGAGCTGCTATCCCGGCTCGACGCCATGGCGCGCGAAGTGGCCGCTTTGCACACGCGGACCACTCTCAACCCGGAAGGCTAACAACCGGGGAGTCCAAAGTTTTTCATTAAATCTGCGAATACTTTTCTTGCGGATACATCCGCAACGGATATATAATTCCATCATGTCTACCGGAACCGCACCTGGTCCTCCGCTATCGTCGGCTGTATTCGCCATACTGCTCTCCCTAGCTGGAGGAGAAAAGCATGGCTATCAAATAATGAAAGACGCCCGCGCCCCGGAAGGCGGAGGAGTCAAGCTTGGCCCGGGAACTCTGTATGGTTCGCTGGAGCGGATGATGCGCGATGGAATGATTGAGGAGTCCGGTTTCTCCGATGACGAAAGGCGCCGCTACTACCGCCTGACGAGACTTGGGCAGCGGGCCCTAGCCGGCGAACTTGAGAGGCTCGATGCGGCGGTCGCCTTCGCACGGGCGCACGGTCTGCTGCCGCATGGAGGCCGGTCATGAGGGAGCGGCAGGTTCAGGAGACCAGGCTTGAGCGGTTCTATGCGGTGGCCATGCACCTTTATCCCCCCCGCTTTCGCGAGGCTTTTGCGCCTGCCATGCGACAGGCGATTAACGATGCGCTTAACGATCGGACGCTCTCCCGTCGCACTCTCGTTCTTGTGATACTCAAGGATCTCGTTGTTTCCCTAGCAAAGGAGCATATTGCCATGCTTCGCGATACCTTCGGTCGTCCTGCCCTAGTTTTCAATGCCGTGATTCTAGCTGCGCTGGCGACGGGGCTTGCCCTGGCGCTTTACACCATTCCGCAACAGCTGCTGCGACTGGGTGCAAATGACCCGCAGATCCAGTTAGCCGGCGATCTGGCAGCGATGCTGGACCGGTACGGTGTGACCGAAGGCCTCCGCCAAGGGGCGCTGTTCAACAGTGGGGCCGTGGTCAACATGTCACGCAGCCTGTCGCCATTCCTGATTGTGTACAACGACCAGGGCCATCCGCTTGGCTCGACCGCCCAACTCAACGGCCAAACGCCGACTCCACCCAAAGGCGTGTTCGAATACACGCGAACACATGGTGAGGAGAGTTTGAGCTGGGAGCCGATTGCCGGATCCCACGATGTCCGCATTGCCGCCGTTGTTGTGCGCGTGACTGGCACTCAACCCGGGTTCGTCCTTGGCGGCCGCAACATGCGCGAGGTCGAATCCCGGATAGCGCTCGTCGGCCAATTGGCTGCTTTGACATGGATCGGAATGCTCGGGGTCATCTTGGTTGGAACCCTGGTTTTCGGCTGGTATACCCGACCGAAGGCCGCGTAGGGGACTATTAGACGGTCTGACGCTTCTCCAGACAATGGCGCAGCAGGCACTCTCGCCCGTGCGGCCAGCGCTCACTCCCACTCGATTGTGCCGGGGGGCTTCGAGGTAATGTCGTAGACGACGCGGTTGATTCCGCGCACCTCATTTACGATGCGGCTGGAGATGCGCTTCAGCACTTCGTACGGCAGCGGCGTCCAGTCGGCGGTCATGCCGTCTTCTGAATGCACGGCACGCACCGCGGCGGTGTAGGCATAGGTCCGCTGGTCTCCCATTACGCCCACGCTCATTACCGGCAGCAGCACGGCGAAGCTTTGCCAAATCTGCGAGTACAGTCCAGCCGCCTTGATCTCCGCCACCACAATCTCGTCCGCGTCCTGGAGCAGTGCGACTCGCTCCGGCGTAACCTCGCCGAGAATTCGAACGGCCAGACCGGGGCCTGGAAACGGCTGGCGGCCGAGAACGTCATCCGGCATTCCGAGGTCGCGGCCTATGCGGCGGACTTCATCCTTGAACAAATCGCGCAGCGGCTCGATGAGCTTCAGCTTCATTCCCAAGGGCAGCCCGCCAACGTTGTGATGGCTTTTGATGGTCTGACTTGGCCCTTTGACGCTGCTGGACTCGATGACATCGGGATAGAGCGTTCCCTGCACCAGCCAATCAACTCCCCCGGTTTCTTTCGCGATGCGCGTCGCCTCATCGTCGAAGACGGCAATGAACTCCGCGCCAATGCGCTTGCGCTTGGTCTCCGGATCGGTGACGCCGGCCAACTGCGCAAGGAACCGCTCGCTCGCATCGACGGCGACAATATTGAGCCCCAGCTTGTCGCGCAGGTTCTTCTGCACGCTCACGAACTCGTTCTTGCGCAGGACTCCGTTGTTGACGAAGACACAGGTCAACTGGCTGCCGATGGCCTTGTGCACCAGCACCGCTGCTACCGAGGAATCGACGCCGCCGGAGAGGCCGCAGATGACGTGATCCTTGCCGACTTTTTCGCGAATTGCCGACACAGTGGATTCGATAAAGTGCGCCGGTGTCCAGTCGCCTGCCGCTCCGCAGATGGAAAAGACAAAGTTTTTAAGGAGTTGCGGACCGAGCGGTGTGTGGTGAACTTCGGGATGGAACTGCACGGCCCAGATGCGGCGTTGTTCATTTGCGATTCCTGCCAGCGCATTGGCGCTCGCGGCGGTTCTGCGAAAACCGGATGGAAGCTCAAGCGCCTCGTCTCCGTGGCTCATCCAGACCTGTAGCGTCTCCGGCAACTCCGCAAACAGGGCATTGGCGCCGTCCTCAATCGTCACTTCAGCGTGGCCATACTCGCGCCTTGGCGCAGAGAGCACCTTGCCGCCCAGATGGTGAACGATGAAATGCAACCCGTAGCAGATGCCCAGCACAGGAACGCCCAACTCCAGCACCTTGGCGTCTGCGGCAGGCGCGTCCGCATCGTAGACAGACGACGGCCCGCCGGAGAGGACGATGCCGAGCGGCTTATGGGCCTGAATTTCCGAGAGAGGCGCGGTGCAAGGCAGCACGACGGAGAAGACGTTCAGCTCGCGAATACGCCGCGCAATAAGCTGCGTATACTGCGAACCAAAATCGAGAATTACGATTGTCTGGGTGTCCACTCCCTAGTGTGGCAGGGCGCGGGGTTGGATGTAAAGATCGGCGAACAGCCGATATTCACTATTCGTAGTGATACCGCGCCTGCAAAAAATCGATCCGTCCCGCGGTGACTCGATAGACGAGCCGATGTTCTTGAGTAATTCGGCGGCTCCAGCATCCGGCCAGTGCGAATCTGAGCGCTTCAGGCTTGCCGATACCTACGAATGGATCGGCAAGTATGGCTTCCACGAGTTCCAAAGTGCGAATCGCTGCCTTGCGATTGTTCTTGACGAACCAGATCAAGTCTTCCCGAAATAGGGGGTCGAATACCGCGTCACGTTGGGAGGGCTTTTTGAGTACTTCCCGGTTTGCCATTTCGTTCCTCGCCCGGTCATTTGACGGATCGATGCCTGTCTATTTACAAACCTACTGACTTCCGTAACTCCTCCACGGTCTCAAGCTTGCCTTCCCCATTTTTCGCGCGCAGCAGCGCCCCCAGCAGCCGCTCTGCATTCTTCGGCGAACGCAGCAGATACGCAGTCTCTGTCAGACTCGAAAGTTCATCAGCGGAAACTATCGCCACGTCCCGCGCGCCGCGCCGGCGAACAATCACCACTTCACGGTCGTCGGTCACTCGATCCAAATAGGAAGCCAGCTTCTCACGCAACGCGGTGTAGGTAGTTTCAATAGCCATGCGGATGCCTCTCAATAGAACTGTACAGCTTTCCTGTACCTAATGCAACGAGCACCAATTACGGCAACTTCGCCGCCTCTGCTTCCGGGTTCCAGTGATCTTTGCCGGCGAGAAAGACTTTGTGGCTGAAACTGCCTGACTTGGTGCGCGGTAAGCTGATGCGACCAGAAGACTCGGGCCGAGGGGTTAGCGCCTGGCCCGGTGCTTTTGAACTCGCCGTAGAAGGCTTGCGGGGTGCCGGGGGTTTTGCCCCAGGCATTCCATCCTTCCGGGGTCACGTCGGCGGAGATTTCGGTATTGATGTAGACGACGCGGGAATAAGGCCGCCATGGACGGCCAAGGCTGGTTACCTCTTTTGCCAATTCTGCTGGATCCGCCCCTGCAACATGCTCGATCCCACTGGTCACTTTGCTGTTGAGGATCACGTAGCCGGTGGTTTGGTCAGGCGAGGTGCGCGACTGAGCGGTAAGGTAGCCCGGAGCATTGGCATGGATCTCCGAATGGTCGAATACGGCTGTGGCATTGCCGAAGATAAAGTCAACGCCACCCTCAATGTAGGAGTCAACATAATATTGGCGTCCGTAGTCGGCGAAAAGCGTGTCCTGGTGGCCCAGAAAACGGCAGTGCTTGAAGATGGATCGATCGGAACGGACAGCCGCTGCGACAGCCTGCCCGGTGTTGCCGGCGGTATTTTCAAAGGTGATGTTGTCGGCTTCAAAGCCCTGTCCGTTTATCTCGACAGTCTCCGTAAAGAAGGTGCCAACAGCCTGCTTGGCGTTCAGGCTGTTGGTAATCACAACTTCGGCAGGCGATTTGCCCATTCCGAGAAAGGTGATATTGGTGTGGTTCTGGTGACGATGACGCGCTCATGATAGGTTCCGGGAGCAATCTCAATGAACACGCGATCTGGCTTGCCGTCAGACCCAACGCCTGCGAAGGGATGATGATCCATCGCCATCTGAATGGTGGGGAACTCAGTGGTGCCCTCGATACCTGTTTTTACATCGGGCGAAACACGCACATGCACATCCTGCGCATAAGTCAAGCTCGATAGAAACAAGGTAGCCGGCAGCAAGGTGGAGACCATCAACGAAATGGGCGGCAATCGAATTTGCATGAGAGTCTTCTTTTCCTTTCGATCAACACCAATGAGAAATATTGCATCGGCTCAATCGACTGTCAATTGCCGCCGATCAAGTTAATCTGGCCGGTCTGCGAAGACGCTGCCCGCGTTTCACCGGCAAATATTCCCTTGTGAGTACCGGCGACGGCGCTTAAAATGCAAGCTCTCCCACATCTGAAGAATTCAATGCTGCAAATCGGAAGGATCTTACCCGAATGGAAGAGCCTCGCATCGACCAGATCATGCAGATCGGCATGGGTTTCATGGCTTCAAAAACGTTGCTCAGCGCCGTCGAACTAGAACTTTTTACGGAACTTGCAAAGCACCCTGAAGAGCTGCCCGCACTTTCTGCGCGGCTGGGGCTGCATCCTCGCTCGGCACGCGACTTCCTTGACGCGCTGGTCGCCTTGAAGCTTCTCGATCGCCGCGACGGAATGTATTACAACACCCCTTCTGCCGACTTGTTCCTCGACAGGCGCAAGCCCTCTTATATAGGTGGAATACTGGAGATGGCCAATCACCGCCTCTATCCATTCTGGGGTAGCCTGACGAGCGCGCTCCGGACCGGCGAACCACAGAATGAAGCCTTCCATGGTGGTCCAAATCCATTCAAGATGCTTTACGCCGACCCGGAACGGCTACGCGGCTTTCTCAAAGCAATGACCGGCATCAGCCACGGCGCGAACATGGCCATCGCAAAGAAATTTCCGTGGTCGAATTACAAATCGGCCGTCGATGTAGGAACCGCGCAAGGCGACCTCATCGTCCAGGTCGCGCTGGCCAATCCGCATATTTCAGGCATCGGCTTCGATCTGCCTGAAGTCGGCCCCATTTTCGAGGACTATGCCGCCGCCAACGGACTTTCTTCTCGAGTCGAGTTCAACCCAGGCAGCTTCTTTGACACTGCTCTGCCCGAGGCCGATGTCATCATGATGGGTCACATCCTGCACGATTGGAATCTGGAAGAGAAGAAGATGCTGATCGCGAAGGCATTTGAAGCCATCAATCCGGGAGGCGCATTCGTGGTCTACGAATGCCTCATCGACGATGACCGCAGACAAAACGCATTCGGCCTGCTCATGAGCCTGAACATGCTCATCGAAACACCAGGCGGATTCGATTACACCGGCGCGGATTGCGTTGCCTGGATGAAGGAAGCAGGGTTCCGTGAAACGCGCGTGGAGCACCTCGTGGGTCCGGACTCCATGGTGATTGGCTACAGGTAAGGCATCCGCCCGCCGTGATAACCTCACGAGAAGCGCAACCAAAGTGAAGTCGAGTGGACCGGAAGGCGCAGGACCTGATTCTGCGCGTTGACATTTCCGGCATACCCAGCGTCAAAAGTGCATCAGCGTTCGAAATCAGCACACAGATCTGCCAGGCGCTGGATTGGGGAGTTCCCAAGGTGGGAGCGGCCTTGAAAAACACCTTGTTTTGGCTGTTGCCCTGGCAAAACTAGGCACAACCTACCCTCGGCTTTTACAATGCAACAGGGACCCGTCCCAACCCAGCTCTGCTGTGGAACTAGCAAACTTGGCGGCGCACGCCTGACCAGGATGAAGGAATCGCATGAAGTTTACGAAATTCGGCAAGGCACTTCTGATGAGCGCCCTTTCTGCTGGCGTCATCCTCAGCGTTACGTCTTGCGTCGAGAGTTACACAGTCGGCTATTTGTATGTCACGGGTACGGTAACGGCCCAGTCCGGCGGAAACGGCATTATCAGCGGCTTCAAGATCGATCACAACACGGGCAAGCTGACGGCAATCGATGGACTGCCCATCTCTTCTGGCGGCTCGAACCCGGTACGCGCTGTTCTGCTTACCGGCAGCCGGTTCCTTTATGTGCTTAATCGGGGAGTGAACGCGCCGGGCGGTACGACCTGCACCACGGCCGATCCTTGCCAGAACTCGAACATCACAGAGTTTGCAGTAGGCGGCAACGGCATTCTCACTCCGCAGGAGACCTTCTTCACGCAGGGCATAAATCCCTTCCGGATTCTCGCCGACACATCGGGGAACTACCTGTATGTGCTTGACCATGACGCGCCCATCAAGCGCTGCTTGCGCACTCTGGCGCTGGGCGGTGCGGCCACTTCCTGCGGCGACATCACAGCCTTCCAGATGAATCGGACCACTGGCCGGTTGCAATTGGTAGTGAATGCTCAGGTAACGTCTGCCAGCGGCGCTGCTCTACCCTATTTTCCGGTGCCGGCTAATCCAATCGACTTTGTCTTTCCTCCAATTATGTCCTTGTCCTGAGCGGAACTCCCGGCGACAGGCGACTCGGTATTTCCTTACTCCTACAACTTCGGTACCGGGCAGTTGACGATCAGCCAGAACAGCTCACAGCCGTTGAACATCAAGCAGGCCACGGCGATCGTTCTAGGTGGCTCAAATGTCTATGTTCTGGATAATGAGCCAATCACTCTCCCGGCAGGCGGAACCTTTACCGCCGGCACCTACTCCAGCCAGATTCTGCCCTTCTCAATCGGTACCGGTGGCGCGCTACAGGCGAGACGGGCGGAATCGTTCCCGATGACCCGACGCTCGTCGAACCCGATTTAGCTGCTGGTAGAAGCAAAGGGCAAGTTCCTTTACGTGGCGAACCAGGGAACAATACCAACACCACGAACGCCACAGAGCGGTATTTCGGGCTACGTGATCGACAGCCCATACACTCTCAGCTTCATTGCCGGAGAGCCGTTCGGCTCTGGCGCAGGCCCGCAATGCATGATCGAAGATCCCTCAGACCAGTTTATCTACAGGCCGACTCCTACGACTACAGCATTTACGGACGGGTGGTCGATCCCAACTCGGGCGTACTGAACAATTTGCGTGTCGGAAACACCTTTGCGCTCACGGGTCCGGCCGCCTGGTGCCTGGTCGACGGGCGCACCAACTAAAGCGGTGTTGAAGCAAGCCTGCATGGATCCGGGAACCGGCCTTTGGCTGATCCCGCGTCAAGGCCCCGGATTCACGAAGCATCGGGTTCTTTTTCAAACGTAGCCGAACCCCAAACGCGGCTCCTTATTTTGCGCGGGAGGGGGTTCGATTCCAAACTTGATTTTTTGGGACCAGCAGTTTCGGCCCCTTGACGAAAGATGCGCATGAAGTTCAACAAATCCGGCCAGTTGTTGCTGGTCTCCGCGGCCAGCCTGCTGCTCGCCAGCATTGATCACCGCCTGCGAAACGCTGACCGTGGATTTTGTTTTCGTGACCAGTTCGAAGGCCGCGGGACCCAATAACTACGGCGAAATCGACGTGTTCGAGGTGAACTCGGAGTCCGGCTTTATGCGCCAGATTCCCACTTCGCCCTTTCCTTCCGGCGGCCGCAATCCGGTGGCCGAAGCCGTTTCCACCGATAACTACAACCTCTATGTGGTCAATCAGGACGACAACAACATCGTTCAGTTCGTCATCGGCAACGACGGCAAGGTATATCCGCAGAACACCGTCAATACGCCGGGGATCTATCCTTTGGCCGTCGCCGTCAATGGGACCAACTTGTTTGTCCTCGATACTTACACGCAGCTTCCGATTTGCTCCACAGCTGCCCCCTGCTCCGGTTCGGTCGGTGTGCTTCCAATCACTGTCGGCAAGGGCTCGCCGCCCAGCGACACCCTCGGCAACCCGGTAGCCAACGGGAATCTGACCTATTGGCCTCTGAACCTGCCCGGGAAGTCCGACGTTATCGAGCCTACCGGGCTCGACGTACTCAAGTCAGGCGCCTACCTTTATGTGGCCACTTACGACTCGACGGTGGGCGCCAACTATGTCCTCGGATTTTCGGTCGGCTCCAGCGGCGCGTTGACTCCGCTGAACGGCGGTGCGCCATTGGGCGGCGGCGCCTTTGCAACCGGGACCTGCCCGGGCGCTTTTCTCAACGCCCCCTATGTCGTGGGAACCTGCCCCGCCGCGATCGCCAGCGATCCGACAAACAGCTATGTGTATGTCACGGACGAAATCAACGGGGAAGTCCACGGCTATTCGGTTGCCTCGAATACAGGCTTGTTGACGCCGCTCAGCGGAAGCCCGTTCCCGGCAGGCAATCAGCCTTCTGCCATTGCCGTCGATCCCAGTTACCCCTACCTCTATGTCACCAACACGCTTGATTCATCAGTTACGGCCTACTCCGCGAGCAACGGGGAGCTTACACGGATCGGCACTTACGCGACCGGTCAGCAACCCGTCGCGATCGGCATTGACCCGTCTACCAACCACTTCCTGTACACGACAAATTATCTGGGCAGCGGAATCGTGGGCACCGTCTCCGGGTTTGAATTGAGTACGACCGCGGGCACCCTGCTGAATTCGCAGAATTCTCCCTACAATTCTCAGGCTCTACCCACGGCAGTTGCGGCAATTCCCCACAATGGCACGGGGGCCGGCGTGACCAAATAAGAGCAGCGGTACAGGCCCGGAATCAGTAGCTACACCCCGTTGCTTGCTTTTACAATCAATACGGGGCAACTTAACCAGTTTTCCTGGGGCTTGACCTTGACGGCCCTCGACGAAGGAAGCGCATGAAGTTCAACAAATTGAGCCGGCTGTTTCTGGTCTCTACCCTTGGTCTCGCAGCGGCCACATTCTTGACGTCCTGCGATATTGTCACCATCGACTATATCTTCGTGGCCGATTCGGCGGGCACGAGCCCCGGCAGCGCTGGACAAATCCAGACTTTCGACTCCGACAACGGGACCGGCGCCCTGCGCACTGGCCAACCAACCGTATCCAGCGGCGGTGTCAATCCGGTCTCTTTGTCCGTCACCTCTGACTACGCGAACCTCTACGCCGCCAATGCGGGAAGCAGTGCATCTGCTCCGAATATTACTCATTTCCTAGTCTCTGGAAGCGGAGTCCTCACTGCAAAGGATAACGTCACTCCGGTCTCCACCCCTGTGGCCGTTGCGGCGAATGCCGCCAGCACTTACCTCTATGTGATCTCGGGAACGACGTCCGCGACGCTCACTGAATACGGGCTTTCGGGCGGCACCATCGGTTCAGTCGTTGCCCAGATAAATCTCACCATCCCTGGCTACGCAAGCGACACAATCGTTCCTACCGGCATCAACGTCCTGGCCAACAGCAATGCCGTTTTCGTTACCGTTTATGACGAGTCCGCTTATAACCCCGGCTGCACTCCCACACCGAGTTGCGCCAGCAGTACCGCCAACCCGGGTTGGATATTTGGCTTCAGCGTAGGCTCGGGCGGCGCGTTGACTCCCTCGGCAGGCAGCCCCTACAAAGCTGGCGTGAAGCCTTCCGCTATCACTTCCGACCCGACAAGCCGTTATGTATATGCCACAGACTTTGCTTCAAACGAGCTGATCGGTTACACCGTGCAAACCGGCAGCACTCTCAACTTCCTTATCAACGGTCCCTTCAAAACCGGAAACGAGCCCGCCGCGATCACGATCGACCCTCGCGGGCTTTACATTTACACCGCGAATGCGTTGGACTCCTCGATTTCGGCCTACACGATCGCACTCGCCACCGGGACTCCTTCGGCAATCGTGAATGTTACCGGCAGCCAAATCAACTCCACAGATACACAGCCATTGGCTATCCTCGTGGATGCTTCTGTGGGCAGATTCGTCTATACCGCCAATCATCTTGGTAGCTCCCTCTCCGGCTTTGAACTCAACGCCGACACGGGAGCGCTCTCGCCCGCTGCCGCTTCGCCCTATCCCACCGGGGCAGGTCCCACTGCGCTGGCCTCAATCCCTCACAACAACCATGCCGTTGAACAGACGACGCCGTAGACTGATTCGTTGACGCGCATTTTTTGATCAAAAAGCCCAGCCTGCACAGGCTGGGCTTTTTGCCGAACGCAGGGCTGAGTCGCGTGATTTTCGGCGCTGTCGAAATATTTCGCGAGGCAGCCGCGACTGCATATACTTGCTTCGCAGCATCGAAAACAAAGTTCAAGGAGATCCAAACGTGCTTGCACACGCTCGATTGTTGATGCTGCTTCTTCTCGCTCCGGCTTTCGCTTCGTCGGCCGCCGCTCCGCCTCCCGCGCACGATCAGTTTCGCGTTGCCGTTTACATCCCAGTCGGCGTGGTCGAGCAAATGAAAGACCCGGCATTTCTTGAGAAGTCCTGGGACGAATTGAGCAGCCAGGTCAAGGTGGACAAGGTTTACATAGAAAGTTACCGGAGCGGCGTGATCGCCGACGATGCGTCCCTTGAAACCGTGAAGGCCTTTTTCATCGCCCATGGGGTCGCAGTGGCTGGCGGTATTGCCTACGCAGCTGGAGGCGATACGGCCGGATTTACAGCGAACGAAGTGGAATCAGGCCAGTTTATTTCGTTTTGCTATACCGACCCAAAACAGCGCGACTATGTGAAGCACGTTTCCGAGGTGACGGCGCGCCACTTCGATGAGGTGATGCTCGACGACTTCTTCTTTAACAACACCAAGCGCGATTCAGATATCGCGGCCAAGGGCAACGCCAGTTGGAGCGATTTTCGCGTGCGCCTGATGGATGAGGTTTCTCGTGACCTGATCCTTGGGCCGGCGCGCGCCGTCAACCCCAAGGTGAAAATCATCATCAAATTTCCCAACTGGTACGAGCACTTTCAGGCCAATGGCTACGACCTTGACCAGGAACCGAAACTCTTCGACGGCATCTACACCGGAACCGAAACTCGCGACCCGGTCAACAACGACCAGCACCTGCAGCAATACGAGAGTTATCAGATTGTCCGTTACTTCGATAACATCTCGCCCCGTGGAAACGGCGGCGGTTGGGTCGATGTTTATGGCACCCGCTATCTCGATCGCTACGCCGAGCAGTTGTGGGACACGATGCTGGCGAAGACTCCGCAGATCGTTCTTTTCCAATACAGCGACTTACTCCGCGCGCCGGAGTTAGGCGATCGCAAGGCCTGGAGCGCTCTCGACACCAGCTTCAATCTCCCGGGTCTAGATAAGTGGCACGCAGGTACCGGCTCAGCGGCGCCCACTAACTACGCGAGCGTGGCTGGTTACTCGCTGGCCAAGGTTAATGAAGTATTGGGCAAGTTAGGCAATCCCGTTGCGCTGGCTAGTTACAAGCCGTATCAATCCACGGGTGAGGATTTTCTCCATAACTATCTTGGCATGATAGGCATCCCCATTGACCTGCATCCGGAGTTTCCCTCCGATGCAAAGACGATACTGCTCACCGAGTCCGCCAAGTTCGATCCGGAGATCGTCGGCAAGATCAAGACGCATCTCGAACAGGGCGGCAACATCGTGATCACGTCCGGCCTCTTGAACGCAATTCAAGACGAGGGTTTGGCTCAGATCGCAGATATTCATGCCACCGGCAACATCCTGAATGTGAACGAATATTGGGGCGGTTATGGCGCGGGCAGCGGCGCAGACCTGGGAGCGACCTCCGACGTGCTGGTGCCTGAGATTGCGTTCCAAACCAACGACGCTTGGCCCATTGTCCGCGGCACAGCCAATGGCCGCGGCGCTCCGCTGCTGATCATGGACCGGTACTCGAAGGGAATTCTTTACGTGCTCACCATTCCGGAGAATCCCAATGACCTTTACTCGCTACCCGAGGCTGTGCTGACCCAGATCAAGCATTACCTGCTCGATGGATTTCCGGTGCAGATAGTCGCTCCGAGTAAGGTAAGTCTTTTTGCCTATGACAACCGCACTTTCGTTGTGGAATCGTATCTCGACACGCCGGCGCAGGTAACATTTTCTGCTGCTGGAACGTCTTCTCATCTGCGCAATTTGGCAACTGGTGAGTTAGTCGAAGGCACGGTTCCTGTTCTTCCACCGAATCCATGGCGACGCAACCCGCCGCCACACGCTGAATTCAAAATCGAGTTACTTCCGCACAGCTTCGCGGCATTTGCGGAAGAGTAGTAACTGCGAACGCTTTTACGTATTTAGGAAAACAGAATGGAGCGTGTTTCAACCGATGCTTTGCAGACGCGCGCTAGAGCACCTCAGGGGCTAAAGCCCGCGACTTTTCTATTGATCTTATACCAAGGATAAATCCCTGGCCTACCGCCCGAACGAGCTTCTCGCCAAGCCGTGAGGTCGTGCCCTTACACAAGGCCCGTCTGGGAAGGGTTTTACTGTTCCCTGTTCCCTGTTCCCTGTTCCCTGTTCCCTGTTCCCTGTTCCCTGTTCCCTGTTCCCTGTTCCCTGTTCCCTGTTCCCTGTTCCCTGTTCCCTGTTCCCTGTTCCCTGTTCCCTGTTCCTGTTCCCTATTCCCTGTTTCTTTCACGCCCCCATCCACTGCCGCAGCTTTCGCTGCGCCGGCTTCTCCACCAGGTGGAGCGCCAACAGCGCCATGCCAATCAACATCGCGTAGCTGATCCATGGGTCGAACCTGCTCAAGCCCGCCCATTCCAGGAAATGTGAATCGTGAATCAGATTCCAAAAGTTGTAATGCAGCAGATACAGGCAGTAGCTGGCCTCGCCCACGAATACCAGCGGACGAAGCCCGAAAAGTCTCGACAGCAGATTCTCCCCGGCCAACCCTAGAACGATGCCGCCGAACAATGGCATCATCAACCCATCGTGAAGCATTGCGTAAGGCACCGCAGTCCCCAGGCTCAGCAGGCCGCATATCCCAGCAAAGCCCGCCAGTCCCATTACCAGGCGCCAATGGCTTGCTCGGTCAATAAGCTCATCTACATTCGCAAGCAGAACGCCAAAAACAAAGCTGGCCAGATGCGGCAACGGCGTGTATTTAAGCGCCTGCAGCCAGGGACCGTAACTCCAGCGGTCGGGATGCGCAATGCCGTCTGGCTTGAAAATCACATAAAGAGCGCCGGGAATCAGGCCGAGCCCCCACACCAAAGCCATTTGAATCGCGTAATGCCATGCCTTCGCGGGCCGCTTCCAACTCGCAAGCCAGGGAAAGAGCACGTAGTAAAAGCTCTCGGCGGACATAGTCCACGCCGGCGTATTTAGAAATGTCGCGAGCTCTGGAACCCACCCCTGCAACAGCAGCGGGGTAAGCACCATTCCTGTCCAGAACATTGCATGTGAATGTGCCGCGTACTCGGGCCCAACCATCTTCCAGCTCATTAGCAGGCTCAAAAGATAGATGGGATAAAGCCGCGTGAACCGCGCCTTCCAGAACCGCACACGGTCTAACTTACCCTCGCGAGCCCGACCCGCGTAGTTATACCCCAGCACAAACCCAGAAAGCAGAATGAAAAAGCTCACTGACGCGTAGCCGGCATTGACTACCGGCGCGAACCAGCCAAACCATTGTGGATTGGAAAAATGAAATAAGACGATGTTGATGGCCGCGAAACATCGCAAACCCGTTAGTGCATTCAGCCGCTCTGGCTTGTGCGTCTCCACTCGGTAGCTTTTAGCCTCTAGCTTCTAGCTCTTAGCTATTTACGATCGTACTCAACTTCCAAGCCGGGTCCGAACAGCGAATGGGCCACGCACTGCTGGTAGCTAAAAGCTGGAAGCTAAGAGCTGTCTTTACGCCGTCACCAGCGATCCAACTTTTTCTCCCATCACTACTCTTCGGATATTTCCCGGCTGGTTCAAGTTGAAGATGATCATAGGCAGGTTGTTGTCCTTGCACAGGCTCACCGCGGTCAGGTCCATCACCTTCAGCCCCTGACGCAGGATCTCCATATAGGTAATCTCGTCGTACTTGACCGCATCCTTCTTCAGCACCGGGTCGGCGTTATAAACGCCATCGACCTTGGTGGCCTTCAGCAGCACGTCGGCCTTGATCTCCATGGCGCGCAGGCTGGCCGCCGTGTCAGAGGAGAAGAATGGATTGCCGATACCAGCGGCAAAGATCACCACTCGGCCTTTTTCCAGATGGCGCACGGCTCGGCGGCGGATGTAGGGCTCCGCCACCTGGTTCATGAAAACGGCGCTCATCACCCGGCATTGCACGCCGCGCTGTTCGAGTGCGTCCTGCATGGCAATGGCATTGATGACCGTGGAAAGCATGCCCATGTTGTCGGCGCTGACGCGATCCATTTCCTTGGCCTGCTCGGCCACGCCGCGGAAGATATTGCCGCCGCCCACCACCACGCCAATTTCCACGCCCAGCGCGTGAACCTCCGACAATTTCGCAGGTAATCTCGGACACCTTATCGGCGTCCAGACCAAAGCCACGCGGGCCAGCCAGCACTTCACCCGAAAGCTTCAGAACAATACGCTTGTACATGCTTTTTCGAGTATCGCATACCTTTCTTACAGCTGTTTTCCACTCGACACAGCGCTTCTATGAGCAGGCGCGCGACACCGGGACTCGGGCGCGAAGCGAGTCGGCGAGCCTATGGCGGCAACTCACGTGCTTAATTCTGTCAACAAATGGCGGCGATTGACACTGGCATTGAATGTGATTCCGGGCTATGCTCGCACAGGGGTCGAATCCGATGAAACGCGTTTGTTGCTCGGACAACTCGATGCTTACCTCAGCTTTGAGGCGAGCGTTGACCTTGGCGGTCCTCCTGGTTGCCGGGATTTTGAATCGTCCAGAGTTGATGATTGCTCAGAGTTCATTCGAGGCGAGCGGCCGGATAACACCCTCGACCGGTCAGGCAGATTTCTTTACGAATGCCAATAGGGCCGGGCTTTTCAGCACCGGCGCATTTCCGGGTATTTCAGGTACAGGACTGGGAATCCGTGCCTTTGGCCGGGCTCAAACTCCGTCCACCGTTGTAACCAAAGACCTGATTTTCAACCCGGTTGCCTGGAACCGCTGGTCGGGACCATCACAACCTTGGATTAGTAACTACCAGTTTGGAGATTTTTCGACGGGCAGCTTCGGCCTAACTGGAATCGGGCGCCAGCAGGGCGGAGGATTCGATCCATTTGCTGAAAGAGACCAGGGCCGATCTCATGCGGGTTTTCCGACTCTGTTCCCGGCGATCGGCGCTCTACCTCGCAATCAAGTTGGCGGAACATCTGCAGGTACGCTGCCCAGGTTTGATGCGCGGATTTCGAGCGCCTTCACCGTGCCATTAAACTCCTCTGCCGATGCCTTGCGGCTTTCAGGCCGCGACATATTCAGGGATGGAAGAAATGCAGGCAGCGGAGATTCGGGCTCAGGCTCTGGATCGGCAATATTCGGCGCCTCGAACTTGGGGAACGGGGTGTTTCTTTCCGCCGGCAGCTCGTTCGGAAGCCGAGCAGCTGCAGGGTCCCCCGCAGGCAACTCTGCGTCGACTGGTCAGAAGCATTCAGGACCATCGGTCGGATTGAAGCTTACGTTCTAACAAGAAATAAGAAGTCGTTACGAAGTTCAATGGGCTCCCATCCATCGGACAAAAATGTCCGATGGATGGGGCACAGACTCATCCCGATTAGTTGACTACGCCGGTGGGACTGGCAAGGTGGCTTCTGGGGCAAAGAAAAAGGCCCGAAGCAAAGCTTCGGGCCTTTTCTGTTTCACAACTGCCTTACTCAGCGGCGGCTTCAACCTGCTTGGTCTTCGCCACGGTCCAATCGGGCGCGCCTACCTTAAAGCGCGCGAACCGCCGTACCGTGATGTTCTCGCCCAGCTTGCCTACCTTCTGCGCGATCAGTTCCTTGATGCTGACGGCCTGATCCTTGATGAAGGGCTGCTCAAGCAGGCAAACTTCCTCGTAGAACTTGGCCATCTTGCCGTCGACGATGCGCTCGATCACCGCGGCAGGCTTGCCCGTGGCAGCGGCCTGGGCGCGAAAGATCTCCTTCTCGCGCTCCAGATCCTCGATGGTCACGTCCTCGGGCTTCACGTAGCGCGGATCGCTGGCCGCGATGTGCATCGCGATGTCCTTCAGCAGTTCCTGGAAGTCGTCGGTGCGGGCCACAAAGTCGCTCTCGCAATTCAGCTCGATCAGCACGCCGATCTTGCCGCCGGCGTGGATATAAGTGCCCACCGCGCCCTCGTTGGTCGAGCGCGCCGCCTTCTTTTGCGCCGAGGCCATGCCGCGCTTGCGCAGCACCACAAATGCGTCCTCGATGTGTCCCTTGGTCTCCTGCAATGCCTTGAGGCAGTCGCCCATCGGCGCTCCGGATTTCTCGCGGAGCTCTTTTACCAACTTGGCATCAATTTTTTCGCTCACTGTCGTCATCTCTCTTTTCCTGATTTCCTGTGTTCCTTAGCATTCCGCACGTGTACCCGAACGCTGCCCGTTCCAGCCCCTGCATACGATCTGTTAACCTTGAGCCCGCGCAGCTTTCCGGCATAAGAAAAGCGTGGCTGTCAACCTGCGCGGCCACGCTTGTCTCATGATCTGCGCATCTTGCGCGCGAATGATTAAAGGCTCGCCCTCGGCCACTTCGGCCTCGTCCAGGGCCGCAACCGCGGCCGGAGCCTTGCGAATGCCGCCGCCCAGCGCTGCTTCCAGATCGACTTCCTCAACCGGCGCAGCTTCCTCGGCTGCAGCCTCTTCGCGCCGCGGCAATCGGAAGCTCTTCGGCAAACGCCTTGTCGCCCACCAGGTTCACGCCCTCGGCGGCCGAGTCGGCAATCTTCGAGGTGAACAGGCGAATGGCGCGCAGCGCATCGTCGTTGCCTGGAATCACGTAATCCACTACCGTCGGGTCGCAATTGGTATCAACCACCGCAACCACCGGGAATGCCCAGCTTGCGGGCTTCCTTCACGGCAATCGCCTCATTGTTCGAGTCGACGATAAACAGCGCGTCGGGCAGCCGCTTCATGGTCTTGATGCCGGCCAGGTTGGCCTGCAGGTGCTTGCGCTCCCGCTCCAGCTTGATGACTTCCTTCTTGGTCAGCAGCTCATAGCGGCCATCGGTGGCCATCTCGTCCAGTTCCTGAAGGCGCTTTACACTCTTCTGCACCGTCACCCAGTTGGTCAGCAGTCCGCCCAGCCAGCGCTGGTTGATGTACGGCATCCCCGCGCGGGTGGCCTCTTCAGCCACGGCATCCTGCGCCTGGCGCTTGGTGCCGACGAAACAGAATCGTCTTGCCGCTGGCGCACAGGTCGGTGACAAACTTCGACGCGTCCTTGAACAGCTTGAGCGTCTTCTGCAGGTCGATGATGTAAATCCCGTTGCGCTCGCCAAAGATGTATTCCTTCATCTTTGGATTCCAGCGCTTCGTCTGATGCCCGAAGTGAACACCCGCTTCGAGCAGCTCCTTCATTGTGATCGTGGCCAATGGGCCTCCTTCGTGATTTGCATCCGGGCTGACCTTCGCCTGTGCCCGGATTGAGCCCGCTTGCGCGGGGAATTGGTGAAACCGAGGGACTCAGGGTCAGGACTAGGGACTAGAAACAGCTCGATGCCGGAAATCTAGTCCCTAGTCCCTATTCCCTGGTCCCTGCAAGCGCTTAGCGCTTGCTGAACTGGAACCGCTTGCGAGCGCCCTTCTGCCCGTACTTCTTGCGTTCCTTCTGGCGCGCGTCGCGGGTCATCAGGCCTTCGGCCTTCAGCATCTTGCGCAACTCCGGGTTGAACTCGACCAGTGCGCGGGCAATGCCCAGCTTCACGGCATCGGCCTGCGCTGCCACGCCGCCGCTCTTCACGGTGGTGACAACGTCGAAGCTGCCTGCCAGCTCGGCCACGACCAGCGTCCGCTTGGCGGCCACGCGCTGCTGCTCGGTGACAAAATAAGTCTCGAATGCCTTGCCGTTGACTTTCCACTCGCCCGTGCCGGGACGAAGAAACACGCGGGCGATCGCCGACTTGCGCCGCCCCGTCCCGTAATACTGAACCAGATCTGCCATTCTCTTTTAGCTCCTAGCCTCTAGCTTCTAGCCTCTGGCTAAAAGCTCTCAGAACTCCGATTCTCTAATGCCAGCTAGCAGCTAGAAGCTAGCAGCTAGCCTGCTCTTACTTGATTTCCATCGCCACCGGCGCCTGCGCCTGGTGGGGATGCTTGTCGCCGCGATAAACCTTCAGCTTGGAACCCATCTGCGCGGCCCAGCTTGCTCTTGGGCAGCATGCCCTTGATGGCCTGCTCCAGAATCGCTTCCGGCTTGCGGTTCAAGCAGGCGGATAAACGACTCCTCGCGCAGCCCGCCAGGGAAACCCGTATAGCGGCGATAGAGCTTGCTCTGGCCTTCAGGCCGGTGAGCCGGACCTTCTCCGCGTTGATGACGATCACGTGGTCGCCCATGTCGATATACGGCACATACTGCGGATTCAGCTTGCCGCTCAGCACATCTGGCGGCCTTGGTGGCCAGCCGCCCCAGCGTCTGCCCGCTGGCATCCACTACAAACCATTTGCGGGCGAATATCTTTCCCGCTCGGAACAAAGGTACCCATCTCTCTCCTGCCCTCTAAAAGAACCTGCCCGGCCAGACTTCAAAGACCGGCCAACCGTCCAAATAAAACCACGCGCAAAGCGCCTTTGCCCACGCAAAACGCGCACGGGCCCGATTTCTACCCACTTCCAAACAAATCTGTTCGGGTGAGAACTGCGGGGGCTGGCCCTCAAAGGGCTTTGGCTTAGCTGAACTCGCGCCAATCTTACCGCGCATCCAGCAGCCGGTGGCCTGCTCCAGCCGAACCCCATCAGGGGAATCAACCAGCCGGTCCGGATGAACGCCCCATCGACGAAAACCGTCGTTGGAGACCCCTACACACAGACCCCAGGCGCAACACCGCGCAAGGTCTCCAGAATACCCGAATCCCGATTCAGAGTCAACGAAAAGAAGGGATGCCGCATGGTGGCCGTCTGGCCACTGTCGGTGATTGCCGGGCACCCCCAGGTCTCGTCTTCGAGACCTGGGAAGCAGCTGGAAGCAACGAACCCGCAACCGCATTGCCCCCGCGTGAGCGGCGTCTGCCCCACCGCAGGTGGTTACGCTGCGTTCAAATCAGCCGACCGGACCCGGAAGCGCTTCATCGAGATCGACAGCGTGCGCTCGATCTTGCGCAAGTCGCCGCGCTCTGCGGGACCGGCAAAGGTCGAAGCAACCCCGTGCGCCGAAGCGCGGCCCGTGCGGGTGGGGATATGCAGGGGGAGGGCGGAGACATGCTGGCCGGCGGGGACATGCCGGGCCCTGGGGATGGTGGTGCCGGCAAGACGCTGGCAGCGACCCAGGCCGGCCAGCGCTACTTCCCCGACGGTGCTCCCTGGTACACCGACGTGACCGGCGCCGCGGTGGCGGCAGACTCGAGCGCCATCACGCAGTGGATGGTCGGCAAGAGCGGACCGGGGGGCTGGGGCACGGGCCACATGCAAATCGACTTCAGCATCGTGGCCGTGGACGTGCCCGCTGGGACACAGAAGCTGCGGATGCAACCAGTGGCAGGCTACTTCTACACGCCGGACTGCGACACGGCCCCGGTCCCGGTGCCGTCTGGGGGAGCCGTCGAGCAG
>CAVVXR010000021.1:0-117966 GCA_963752215.1 uncultured Acidobacteriaceae bacterium
GCAATTTGAAAAATGGCACACGGGTGATTGTGGAACCTGCCGGACGTTCGATTATCGGCAACCAAATCCTAATCGCAAATTCGGGAATCGAGCGGGAGCTCGAGTTGTTGCCTTTTAGCCCGACAGAGCAGAAAGTGTATGTTGAGCGTTCGGTGGACCGGGGCCGTTTGAATAGGGCGGTTTAGCGTTGCTGAGGCCGACGACTTGGCAAATGCACTTATTCAGGAATTGGGCGTGGAGGAGATCGGTAAGCTTGGGCAGCCCCCTTTACTTCTCGCGCTTCTAACACTAATACATTGGAGGAAGCCAAATTCCCGGACACGAGAGCCGTCGTCTGCGACCGAGCTATCACATATATGCTAGCGGACTCAGCGAAGTGGCGCATTCGTGAAGCCGGTTCGTGAACCCTAGCTTCACCGCCTGTTCTGTCTTTGGCTATCGAATTGGCCTATCGAATCTATGTCGCGGAAGAAAGTGCCGCCGGGAATACACTTCCAGGTGTTGGCGTTGAAGTGGTTAATCAGTGCGCATCGCAGATTTGTGAATTGATGGCGCAAGCGGACAGGACAAAGGCCCCTCCATCTTGCGACAACTTGGCCGGAAGACTTCTGAAAAGCCATGGGCTGTTGCTCGATATCGGCAGTGGCAGGTACGAGTTCTCTCACCGATCTTTTCAAGAGTTCCTAGCGGGACAATACTACGCAGCCGGGGCCCATCAGGCAGAGGCGATATTAAGAAGTTCGTCGCTTCACTGGAGGGAACCATTTCGGCTCATGGCGAGTTTTGCCGGTCACGGAGGCGAGAACCTTTATTACATTTTGACATTGGTCGAATCATTACTTGCGGGAAGCGATGGATCTCCCGCACCACCAAGTCAGATGAGTGCCGAGATGTTGACAGAAATTGGGCGACGACGGCTCGCCCTTCGGCGGTTTGGCAGTGTTCTGGAGAAGGACGGGCTGTGGGACCGTGCGCGTTCCCTGATCGCTCAACAAGTCGAGGTCCCACACCTCTCTTTAGCAGAAAGAGAGAGAAGCGCGTCCGTACTTGGACTTTTGGGTGATCCCAGATTTGTTCTAGACGGCGATCTAACGGGACTTTGGTCGAACTTTGTCGATGTCCCAGCGGGAAGTACAAATGTCGGTAGCATTCGATTAAGCGATAGGTTGTTGGCGACTTCTGGGGGATTCCTCGGGGGCGTTAGACGCGTAGACTTCGAAACCATGAGGATCGGCCGCTATCCAGTCACGAACGCGGAGTTCCGGGCATTCGTCGAAAGTGACGGTTACTCAAACAAAGAGTACTGGCGGGGTGAGCTATCGCGTGGTTGGGTCTCCGGCGATTCGGGCGTATTGGAACTGATTCGCGGTCATTGGCGATCGACTCTTTATGAGCATCATGCTAAAGAGATTCGTGACGGCGAGATTGACATATCTGCCATCGAAGAAGAATCCAGGCTGCGCACCGCTCCTCGACAGCAACCTTACTATTGGGCAGACCGTCGCTTTAACCGGCCCAACCAACCGGTCGTGGGAATTAATTGGTGGGAGGCAAATGCCTTTTGCGCTTGGGCTACAAAGGTGGGTCACGAGACGGGAAAGCTTGCTACAGATCAAGTGATTGTTTTACCGACGGAGTTTGAATGGGAGCACGCGTCGCGACCGGCGGATCACGACAGGATCTATCCTTGGGGTGACGTGTGGGCTGAAGATAGGGCGCATGTTTCAACCAACATCCTTAATATGCGGCAACCGTCGCCGGTCGGGATTTACCTCGCGCCATGGCCTGATGGGCCATGCGACATGGCGGGCAATGTTTGGGAGTGGACTGCAAGTTTGCATCTGCCCTATTCGCCGGAATACGATTCAAAGCGTATGTCAAACGATAGCCTTGATGAAAGAGTTGTGAGAGGCAGTTCTTGGTACAACAGCTCAATCGTCGCGGCTTGTAGCGCCCGCGCAGTCGACCGCTCGTATAACCTCTTCTATGATGTGGGTTTTAGGATTGCGTCTTTGCATCATGGTCTTCACCGAGCGTGCTCGATTTAGTACGTTGTGGTGTACCCGTGTCGCAGTTCGTGTGCATTATGAGGTAATTTACGAGACAATTCAGGTTGCAACAATCGCCCGCAGTGTGCTCCAGTTCCGGTTCGACTCAGTTGGTTCCGATCTCAAGGAAGCCAATGTGTGTGATTGAGGGGCTACGGTTCGCGATCCAACTCTATCTTTTCGGGGAGAATCCGGACGGCACGCTATGGAGACTGTATCCCAGCGTTCCCTAGGGGCAGGAAGACTTTGACCGTATTGAAGAGTCGCTCCTCTGAGTATTGGCTCGTATGTCTCGTCGAAATACAGAACCACCACTGAATCGAGCAGTTGAAGCGCTCATCCCACGCGGTAGGTGTTGATTTGAAAATGGAGCCTTGGTAACCGTGCGGTGATTCTCTCTTGACCTGCGGAATTTCATGTTGAGGATGGCAGCGAACGTTCTATTTGTTACTACCGCAACCTTCTGTGAACCGACGCCGCATCAAGGATGCGTGGCCCCATCGGTTTTGATCTGAATATGCAGAGTATGTTCTTTCGGACCGAGTTGGAAAGGAAATCTGCGCGTAATGCAGCCCAGTATTCAACGCTGGAAAATGTCTTGAACGCGATCGATCTGAAGCTAGTTGATCAGACCATCGGTTCATGCTGGATTCCGAAGGAATTGCCACATGGAATGCCAGTTGGAAATTCAGCGAGCTAACACCGCTACAATTTCGACTACAGTGCAGTGGCGGCAAAAAGCAGATGCGTGGCTGAAATGGTCAATATCGCTTTTATTATCAATGATTTACGATGGTCGGGGCGGAGGGATTCGAACCCCCGGCCCTCTGCTCCCAAAGCAGATGCGCTACCAGGCTGCGCTACGCCCCGACGTACCAGATTGATTGTATCGCGGATGGTCCTCAAAATTGCATCCCAACTGCGGGAACCTGTAGGTGACTCAGCCAGATGAGCAGCCACACCGCCAGCGCAATGGGGATGGCGAAGACGAGCCCGAGGGCGGCGGCTAATATGAGCAGAAATGCCCAGTCGCGGCCTGTGTGGCGGCGCGGTTCGCCGAGATGGCGAGTTAGAAGCAGGTAGTTGCGACGATTGGCTTTCCAGGCTATGTCGAAGATGTCGCCGAAAAAGGGAATCGAGCCAACTAGCACGCCGATGCCGAGATTTGCGGCCATTCGCGCCAGCGTCACATACGGTACGCCGCGAATCCAGGCCGCCAGAGGAATGATAAGTGAAAGAAGCCCAGCCAACACGTCGCCAAGGCCTGGAACCAGCCCGATGATCCCATCCAGCCCAAAGCGGATACCTGTGCCCGGAATGACGAAGGCCTCGTCCAGAAGAATCTCCAGCCTTTGCAAAGTCCGGTCTCGAAAAAGCCATGCACCCCGGTTCCAGCGGTCCTGATTCGATGAGGAGTCGGCAACCATTAAACCCTCTTGGGATTGAGCATTTGCAGACGTTGAAGTGGGTTTTTGCACGGGCGCGGTCCTCGGGTCAGGGCAGGGGCCGATACAGGTCTGCACCCCGAAACGATGCTACAATCAATAGGATATACGGCGGCTATAGTTCAGCGGCAGAACGCCTGACTGTGGCTCAGGATGTCGTGGGTTCGATCCCCACTAGCCGCCCCATAAACAAAGTTTGGGCGGCGAAACCTTCGCGGCGCGAGCCCCCGGTTGATGATCTGTGCGGCCAATATCTGGCCAGAGAGTTGTACGAAAAACAGGTCGATTCAGTCTGCTTCCCAGTCTGATTCATCGGTAGTCCCAATGATAGCTCGCGAGCAGCTTCCCATCTGTCCCAACCAGCAGCAGTGCGGCCCGTCCGTTGGGTAACATTCCGGAAAATCTTCTGCCGCTACGCAAGTCTTGAAATGAGATGTCGCTTCGATTCGACTCCGATGTCAGAACATAGAGTGTTGCTTTGGGAAACTTCGTCGGGCAAATAAGAATCCCAGGATCTTTCAGCGTCGTCGAGTAGGCCGGAGCGATATTGGCAACCTTCAGCGCGTAGCTGTAAACATCGGCCACTGCCTTCAAATTGTCATTCAATTCCAGCGGAAGCGCAGCGAAGAGAATCTTGCCTTCGCCAACGGGCTTTTCGACCCAATCTTTTCCGTTGGGCAGGATGGCCCTGCTCAGGACCGTGGTTTTCAAGCCGGAATATACGAGTGCCTCATCCCCTCCCGGAAAATGAAACAAGTTATCGCGCAGAGTTAGCGGCGCACTTATGTACGGGAGCCCCACAGAGTCTTGCCTGCCCGTAACATGAAAATGCGCGTCCTCACCGAAGGGTCCAGTTACCAGCAGAACTGCGCCGGCCTCTACTCTCTGCTCAATCGCTTGCCAAGCCTCATCAGTAAGTCCGAACGGCGAAGGAAGAATGATGAGTTTTGGAGAACCAAGCAATTCAGGCTGATATTCGCCGACGGCATACGCCTCACCACGCGCGTAGTTATAGAGAGCCCGAACGGCTGTTTGCTGCGCTTCCACCGCGGACAAATTCGCGACGGACAACTGGAGCGACTGCGGAAGGAGAATGGCAACATCCGGCTCGATAAGCGAATCTGCGAATGGTGCCGCATCGTGTGCAAATTTGCCAAGGTCGCGCATCATGTCTTCCCACGCCTTCGCGGAGCCATCGCTGCGCTTGATGCCGAAATCCACCTCACGCGCCCAGTCCCATTGCATTGCTCCGCTGGAGCCGGCGGCAAAGCCCAGAGCCCACTTTCGCTCAACCAGGCCCAGGCCCGTAAACTCATCGTAGCGCCAACTCCCGTCGGGAGCCCAGGCCGGCTGGTATCCGGTTTCGCCTGTGATATTGGGCACTCCGGGCCGCTTGGCCACTACCGAGTCCCAGAGCAGTGCATCGTCTTGCCAGTAGGTGTGGTCGGTGGTAAACGACACGCCCGCGCCGCCATAGAACTGGTTCAGTAAGCGATCTGTAACTCCGCCTTCGTCCTGTCCCACGTCAACTAACTGGTTGCTTCCCGACGACCGGATGAGCGAGACCATCGACCGGACCCAAGCGCTGAACATGTCCTGGGCGAACAAATTGTAGTCGGTGGCGCGAACCTGGTTCGGATTCCCGTAACGTCCGTAGCGAACATCGCCAATTGAAGGCAAAGGAATCGAATCGAAGCTGATCAAATCTTCAGCGGGTACACGCCATGCGCCGCCCAGCGCTGAAAGATTGACGTACTTTTGACTTAGCCACTTATGCCATGCGGCTATTTCAGTTGGATCGCCATTGGGATAGTTTCCATGAAAGACTTGCCGGGGATTGGAGAAGCTGGGTTCGTTGATCAGGTCCCACGACAGCCAGGGTACATCTCTGAATCGCTCGACGACTGAGCGAACATAGGCTTGCTCCGCATCGACGGCAACAGGATCGGTGTAAGGATTGGGCAGAATTACTGCCGGGTCCGGATTTCGCGGAAACGGGATCCGGATTGCGGAGAGAATGCAAAGAAGGTGAAGTTGATCGCAATGCTGTGTCGCTGAGCACAGTCGAGAAATGCTTCAAGGTTGCGAAGGAACCGCTCATTGACCCCGCCGGTGGTGCTCTCAATGAATTTATTGTTCGGCATCCAGACGCCGGTGCGCACAAAGGTCACGCCGTGCGCAGCCATCTCCGCGAAGTCCTTATCCCATATCCACGCGTTCCGCGGGCCGGAAAAATCCCAGCCGTTCTCCTCCGTGGTGAAGTAATTTGTTCCGACCGGGAAGAAGGGCTTGCCGTCGAGTGCAAGAAAGTCGCCATGAACACCGAGGTCGGGCCCGGACGCGAGCGCACTTCGATCCGTCACCAGGAATCCGTTTTGATAGAATTCGCGGGCCTGCCCACCTTCGCTGTAGACTGCGGACACTTTGTAAAATCCAGCAGGCAACGGTTGATGGAAGGGCACATCCACGTCCGTGCGGCCATCACCTGCTACCGGAAGCGTGGCCGTCGCGACCACATCCTTCTCCGACAGGAGCTGCACTTTGATCTCGCCGATTAATGCGAGGCCGGATTTCTGCTGACGAGGGATGCGCAGATGCACGGTCATTTGGGGTGGCTCGCCGGGCCGGATGGCAGAGAAAAGCGCCTCAACCGCGAAATTGGTCGCGCCATGCCGCGCATATTCGGCCGCCTGCTTGATAAGCGCGATGCCGTCGGCGCTGTCCAAGTAACCAGGCTGCGGATCGAAATCGAGCGCTACGATGCGGCTGCCGAGCATCCGGCTTTCCGGGCCGCCCCCCATATGGTCTGCAACAATCACAGGAGCCGCGACCAACTCGCCCGCGGAATTGGCCATGTAACCCAGCCCGTTGAGGCGCCCTTCGACGGCAAAAAATCGTAGTGCCCGGACTTGAACAGCGGGCAGCCAGGTATAACCCTGCCGCCACTGAAATGCAGCGTCCTTGCTGACCGGCACTTCGTAGGTGTGTCGAAATCCAACAGCGCGGGAGTAAGTGTCCTGGGGCGTTGCCGCCAAAAATTGACCGCTCACCAGGTTCACAGGCACGCGCAACGGCTGGCCGCCGATCACCAACAGGTTTCCCCCGGCGTCCAGGTAGCGCTCAATGCTCTTCCATGCCGCAACAGGAACAGCCGAACCATAGGGCAATACAAGCAGATCGGCGGCGGCCAGCGAGTCAGGCGCGGCTAGAGTCGTCTCATCCTCAAATGCCGGCTCTAGGCCATCGAGCGCCTTATCAAGGCTCGTTCGTTCGATCGGCTGGCTGGCAACCGTCGGAAAGCCGGGCTGCCATAGTACAACCACCTTCGCATGAAGCTGCAAAGGAAAAATTGAGGCCGCAAAGAGAAGCCAAAGACGTCCACACATGAGCCGAGCCCCCGTCAGACTGTTTAACACTCGTGATGGATTTGCCAGAAAGTGCTTTTGCGGATTCACCGCGACCGTCGCGGCAGAAGTCGCGGCTTGATCGGCGTCGGGCTGTGCGATGGAAGAACGGAGTGGCATTTCGACCCGGAGCGCCACTCGGGTACCTCGGCGCCCCCGCGGTTCATGATATCGCTACCAATGCGAATTGAAAAGTCCAATTCGACCGAGGCCGTCGCGTTGGGCCGCGGCGCATCTGGAAGCTGAGCGGCGTATGAAATTGGAGTCACTGTATCTTAAAATCGGAAACTCCATACCAGATCTGAGTTACGGCATAGTGACTTCTAAATAGGGTCTGTTCACGTTCTTTTGATTGCCGGTGCGTGAGCCGGTGTAAGGTTGCGTATCGCAAGTAAATTGATTTACTATTCGCTCGCTGCATGAATTCGGAATTCGATAGACATCTTCTCTCTTCCCAATTCCATCGAAGCTAATTGTGCTTCGTGAAACAGGGAGATGCTGGAACGCCAGTACGCTGGCGCACAAAGTTGGCGCACAAGAACGATTCATGTACCTTCTCGCGGCTGCAAGTTGAACTCGCCATTCTCTCCGCCAATGGCAAATACCAATGGTAAATCAAGGAGAAATTAATCATGCGTTTCGGAATGGCCTGTTTGCTGGTATCGGCGGCGCTTTTAGTTTCGGGGTGCGGGGGATCGAGTTCAGGGACGTCAACGCCGCCACCTCCGCCAACCGCGCCAACGGTAACTTCTATTGCGCCCGCAAGCGGAGCCACAGGCGTGGCCGTGAACTCAGCTCTCACGGCAACCTTTAGCATGTCGATGAATTCGGCGACGATCACCTCGTCGACTTTTACACTGACCGGCCCAGGCAGCGCCACTGTCTCCGGAACCGTCACCTATGCCGCCGGCGGCTCGGTTGCGACGTTTACGCCGTCCGCCAACCTGGCGTTTGGCACTGCATACACGGCCACCATTACAACCGGAGCCGCGGATTCATCGGGTACTGCGCTGTCGGCAAATTACACGTGGACATTTACGACGGCCACAGCTCCTGCACCACCGACAGTTCTTTCTGTGACGCCTTTAAATTTGGCCGCAGACGTGGCCGTGAACACGGCTCTCACAGCAACCTTTAGCCAGGCAATGAATTCGGCGACGATTACTCCATTAACCTTTACGCTGACTGCTCCGGGCGGCGCCACCGTCTCCGGCTCCGTTACGTACACGGCCACTGGCTCAGTTGCAACGTTTACGCCATCCGCCAATCTGGCCTACAACACGCTGTACACGGCTACGATTACAACAGGTGCTGCGGACTCCGCCGGAACCGCGCTGACCGCAAATTACGCGTGGGCTTTTGCCACGGCAGCAGCTCCTTTGCCGCCAACAGTTGCTTCCTCTCAGCCGGCCAATGCAGCCAAGGCTGTCCCCATTACCTCTGCCGTCACCGCAACCTTTAATCAAGCGATGACGGCATCGACGATCACTTCCGCGACCTTTACGCTGACCGGGCCTGGCACAACTTCTGTAGCCGGATCCGTCGCATATACCGCATCTGGTTCGGTTGCGACCTTTACGCCGGCCGCCAACCTGGCCTACAACACGCTTTACACGGCTACAATCACGACCGGAGCCACTAATTCCTCGGGCACTCCGCTCACCGCCAACTACTCCTGGACCTTCACAACTGCGGCAGCCACTCTCCCGACCGTCGCCGCCACCGCGCCTGCAACCGGGGCCTCAAATGTCTCGCTGGGTCAGGCTCTGACTGCAACGTTCAGTCAGGCAATGAATTCGTCGACCATCGACTCTTCAACATTTACTCTGGCCGGTCCGGGAAGTACTGCCGTCTCCGGAACCGTCACCTATTCCGCCGTCAATTCAATTGCTACATTCACGCCTGCGTCGGCGCTTGCATACGATACGACCTACACGGCGACGATCACCACAGGAGTTCAGAATTCGGCAGGCGCCGCGCTTGCAGCCAACTACCTGTGGAGTTTCACGACAATCGCGAATCCGAATTTGGCGACCGTCAATTTTGCCGACACACTTCAGACAATTCGCGGTTTCGGCGGATCTACGGCCTGGCTGGGAAAGATGCCCCAGGCCGTTGCCACAGCCCTGTTCAGTCCGACGAATGGACTCGGCCTCAGCATTCTGAGAGTGCGCATCGATCCCGAGGGATCGCCGACGGGCGGCGGCACCTTTGGGTATCCTTACGAAACCGGCGAATGGGATTATGAGGCTGCCAACGGCGGGTTAGCCGTCGCCGCCAACCCGAACGCCGTTGTCTTCGCGACCCCCTGGACTCCACCGGCTTCGATGAAGACCAGCTCCACGGCCCAGCCCTATTATTCGGGCTCCTGCAGCCCCGCGGCCGACTACTGCGGCGGCTACCTGAATCCGTCGAACTACGCAGCCTACGCCTCGTATCTGGAGGATTTTGTCACTTTCTTCAATTCTCGAAACAATTTCGACCTCTACGCCCTCTCAATGCAGAACGAGCCGGAGGAGAATGTCGACTATGAATCCTGCCTCTGGACTCCTCAACAGATGGATGCCTGGATAGACTCCCTGGTTACATCGGGTCCGAACCCGCTGACCGCCAAGCTCATCATGCCGGAAGCAGATAGCTTCCAACCTGCTCAAGCCTTGACGGCCCTTCAGGACTCGACTGCGGAGGGCCTTATCAGCATCATCGGCGGGCACATCTATGGAGTCACGCCTGCTCCCTACAGCGTTCCCGCCGGAGACACGCCAAAAGAAGTTTGGATGACCGAGTTCGGCCCCTTGAGTTCGGCGCAGCTCACCTGGACCCAGGCCTTGACATATGCCCAAAGTATCCACCAATCGATGGTCAACGCCCAATACAATGCGTATGTCTGGTGGGGGCTTTTCGGGGAGTCCGCCGGCAGTTGCGCAACCGCAGCCGGCACCTGTGGCTTAGTCGACAACAGCGGCAATCCATCGGTGGTTGGCTACGTGATGGGCCAGTACTCCAAATTCATTCAGCCCGGTTATACGAACGAGGGCGTTTCGACCTCCACAAACGAGGACCCGAATGTACTTATCTCTGCCTACACCGGAACCGAGAGCGGTACTCAGCACTTTGTCATCGTGGCGATCAATATGGACACAACTGCCGTGAACCAGTCCTTCACGTTGCAGAACGGGGCAGTTACTTCGATGACGCCCTACCAGACCACCTCCACCGCGTCGTCGGGAACCGGACTGGTGCCACAGAGCGCAATCACTGTCACGAGCAACGCGTTTACCTACACTTTGCCGGCGCAGAGCATCACTACGTTTGTGCAATAGGGCAGCTTGTGTGGCAGGACAATGCCGGATGGGTGGCCGCATGGAGCGCCTGAGGCCTCGGCAGGCGTTAACCGGGGCCTGTTCCAGGTCAACGCTGCGCGATGCTCCTCTTACGCCGTGATGAACGTTATCAACTGGATTCGCGAGCCCTCTTGCCAGCAGGATGGCTCGCTTCCTCAGCGGAATCGATTTACTTCTTCTCTTGTGTCTTAACAGCGGGTAACGGCTGCGCACGGATACTGCACAGACTCAGATAAACGGCGTCCCAGCTTGAAAAATACGGTATCTTGATCTGTTGCGTAGTAGTAGGATACATCGAAGATTCAACCTACATCCTAAGCCGCATTTTGATATGAACGCGCAGTTGAGCGCTCCAGATCTGGGTCCTATACCAAATCTTTTACGGAACGGCTTGACTTGCTCAACAAATCAAAGAGATGGAGTAAGTCCGATGCATCAGAAACCAACCATGAAAGACGTAGCCCGGTTGGCTGGCGTCGGCACTATGACCGTTTCACGCGTTCTCAGCGGGACGGTTCCCGTCTCGCCGGGAACAGCCCGCCGCGTTCGAACCGCGGTGGCAAAATTGCAGTATCGCCCCAATGAGCTTGCGCGCGCGTTTCGCGGCCACCGAAGCCGGACCATCGGCCTGATTATTCCTTACTTGTATGATCCATTTTTTGCCAATTGCGCGCACTCCGTCACAACTGTTGCCAAGGAGCATGGCTATTCGGTCGTTATTACTACCTCGAATGAAGATCCGGAAACAGAATATCTCGAGGCCGAGCAGATGTTGCAACGGCACGTGGACGGCTTGGTTGTGATCCCCGCCAGATTCCATCAGTCGCGCCTTAACAAGGCTCTGTTTGGCAAGACTCCGGTTGTGTTCTTCGACCGTCCGGTCTCCGACCCGGCATTGGATTGCGTGCTCGTGCAGAACACAGCCGGTTCGCGCCGCATAGTCGAGCATCTCATCGGGCATGGGCACCAGCGCATTGGCTTTATGGGCCTTAGCCGAAGCCTGTACACCATCAACACCCGATTTCTCGGCTATCGCCGAGCTGTGAAGGATGCCGGTCTCAAAGAGTATTCATTCTTTGGCTGCGCCTCTCAGGAAGACACCCTGCGCGCTGTCGAAGATAAGCTTCAGGGAGCCGACGCCTGCACCGCCTTCATTACGTCGAATACCCTGGCAACGCGCAACGTACTTGCCGCGCTTCTGCACCTTCGAGTGAAAATGCCGAACGATCTCGCCTTGGTTGGTTTTGACGATTTCGATCTGGCGGATCTGACTTCGCCGCCTCTTACCGTCGTTCGCCAACCTGCTCTCGAGATGGGAAGGGTCGCAACAAACCTTCTGTTTGATCGCATTGCGCGTGGCGAGTCACCGCGTACCGGAAACAGAATTGTATTACCGGTAGAGATTGTGCTGCGCCGCTCCTGCGGGTGCAAAAACCGAACATCCGTCGTGATTCATTAGTCACGGGAGCTCTCCAGCAATTTCAGTTGCCCTTCCGGGAAAACCAATTCCTGACGCTGGCTAAAAATAATCTGGGCCTCTCCACCTTCTGATCTGGTGAAGAGGCCCCCATGATTGCGCAGTCCAATCGACAGATCAGCCTACTCGAGAGTGACCGACACAGTCGCGCTCGATTTCACCGATCCGGATGCACCAGCGAGCCCTGCAGCCGGAGTAGCTGTGATGGTGGCTGTCGAAGAGACTGGCGCCGGCGTTGAACCGGAGGACGTGCCACCGCAGCCGGACATAAAGCCCAGGCTGACAAAGAGTCCAACCAGCAATACGAGCATGTAGAGTCGGTTGCGCTTCTTGAAGCCAAGGAAGCAGAGCGCTACCGCCAAGGTCGCCGGGAAGAATGGCCTGAAGTCATGGCGGACAACCGCCGCCGTCGCGGGCGCCGTAATGGTGAGCGTTGTGGTTACAGTGGTGCCCAGAGGCAAACCGGTTGTCGCGTTTTGGGCAAAGACTGTTACGGGGTTCGGGTTGAAAGTGCAGGTATAGCCGCTTGGCAATCCGCTGCAGGAAAAGGCGATCGAACTAACCGCGAAGTTGTTCACAGAAGTGAGAGTGATCTGTGTCAAGCCGACGGTTCCGGGCTGAATGGTCAGCGAGGATTCCGAGATGCTCATGTTCAGGTTGGGGTTCTGCCCGGCAGTGTTGATTGCGAATGTCTGCGTCAAAGGTACGGCAGCTGCATAGGTGAGGTTGTCGCCGGACTGTGAAGCCGTGATGGTGCATGCGCTGACGGAGGTCACAGTCGCGAACGTGACCGCCGAACCATTGACCGTGCAGACCGACGTAGTGCTCGAAACATACGTTACCGCGAATCCGGAACTCGCCGTCCCGCTGAGCGTCAAGGTTGCACCGCCGACCTGCGTTCCCGGGTTAGGCCATGCGATGGTCTGCAGCGGAAGCGCCGACAGAACTGGAATGGTGATCGTTGCTTGTGTGGCTGCCGAGTAATTGGTGTTGCCCTGCTGGTTCCCATCCAGAACGAGATTGGCCGGGGAAGGCAGAGTTTGATTCGGCACCAGTGCAAGCGTCGTGGTTGTAACTCCGTTGCTCACAGAACTACTTAGGATAGTGAAGGCCACGCCGTTTTTCGGATCGGGACTGATGGCAATCAGATTATTCGTAGCGCCACCCGTGGACTGGATTTGGATTGTCGCGCATTGAGTGATGACGGCGCACGACGCAATGTAGTGGAGCGGCGTAGTGACCGGAGTGAAGGTTATGGTCTGGGTAGCCTGATTGACCACAAGGACTTGCTGAACCTGCGGAGCAGCCAGGTAGTTCACGTCGGACGCCTGGTTGGCGTCAAGCACAATGGTGCCTGCCTGCGTGACGGTGAGTGCCGCCGATGAAGTGTCGCCGGATACCGTTGTTGAAGAGACGGTTCCAGCCCCGGTGCTGACCGGGTCGACCGTGAAGACCACCGGACTTGAAGCACCGCCGCCGATCGCGCTCAAGTTAACCGTCAACCCAGCTGAAAACACGATCGGCGAAGTCGGCGGCGTAAAGGTGATCGCCTCCGAAGCCTTGTTGACGGTCAGCGTCAACTGGGCCTGCGTCGCCGAGTCATAATACGTGCCATTTGCCAGGCCGCCGGCTTCATTGGCGTCGATCACAATGCTGCCTGCCTGGGTTAATGTCAGCGTGGCTGACGAAGTGGTACCGGTCACCGTCGAACTGGAGATGGTTCCGGCGCCCGTGCTGCTCGAGTCAACCGTGAAGACCGCGGGATTGTTCGACCCTCCATTCGTTACGCTCAGCAAGATATGTGCACCGGCAGCGTAGGTATAAGTGGTCGTTGTGGGCGCGGTAAAGGTAAGAGTCTGCGGAGTCGTCATGGCGAAACCGGTAACGGTTGCGGTTCCGGCGCCACCATTTGTGGTATCGGTGATTGTCAACGTTGCGGTTTGAGTGTTGGGTTTTGTCGCCTGGAAGCTGATGGTGGCCGGATAGCTGGAAGCGGAGACGGGCTTCGCGAAATTTACTGAAATCGTCGAGCACGTGGTGCCGGCCGTAGCAGAGAACTCCGGGTTGGTAGATGCGATTGCCAGGGTCGCAGCGGTTCCGCAACCAAAGGCGTTGTCGACGATGGTGGCAGGAGCGGTGACGGCGGCGCCATCGTACTGAGCGTTGGGTGTCGTCAAGTCATTGATCAGCGCTTCGCCAATGTTATCGCCGCCGGAGTGGTAGACCACCACCCACTCATTGCCGTTCGCATCAAGCTCCATTCCCTTCGCTCCAAGAGTCGACACGACGTACTGGTGCGTGGTGTCGGGTCCGCCTGCCATGGTGTTCGGAATGGCAAAGGTACCGTCGTTCTGGTCTGCGTAGTAGATGGTGCCAGTGGAAGTTACGGCTACGCCGTCCAATTGATTGTCATAACCGCCAGGAGAGGCGATTGTGAGTGTCTGCAGCACGGTCGGCGTAGCGGCAAAGCCCGTGCCCGCGGTGTAAGGCAGTTCGTCGAGGTTCGAGCTCGCGGATTCGAGGTTGCTGAAGTTTGTCCCGCTGGTGTAGACACCTTCAGTGAAGAACAGATTGCCCCAGGGGTCGAAGGCAATCTGGCTGATCGAATTCACATCGGAGTAGACCAGCGTTGCCGTGCCGCCGGTCTGGCAGCTGGCGGTGCACTCGTAGATGGCGCTCGTCCCCGGCGATGCTGGAACCGTGACCATATAGAGGTTGCCTGAAGGATCGAAGGCAATCGCTTTCACCCCTCCGCTCCCTGCTGTGGCGACGGTGCACAAGGTTGTATCGGCGCCAGTGCAGTTCGGCGGAGACGTATCGGACAAGGCCGCATATGCGCCCTTCACATAGGGAATCTTCAACACCGAATTCCCGTAAAGATGCGACATGTAGAGGTTGTTGTTACTGTCGATCGTCAAGCCGCCCGGTCCGCTGATTTTTACCTGGCTCAGCAAAGCGCCGGTAGTCGCGCTCACGAAGTCCACTTCATTGTTATATGAGGTGCCAACGACGATTTGTCCGTCTTGTGTGATCGCGAAGCTTCCGCCTGCCGGATTCTGCCCGTCTGTGAACGCACCGCTCTGGTAACTCCAATTAATCTGGTTTGCCAGCAGTGCCGGCACGTCGGCTGGAGCCACTGTGTTGATGATGGTGACCCCCACTTGAACTTGCGTCGCAGCGGCGTATTGATTGCCGTTGGCGGTGCCGGCCGCCTGGTTGGCATCCACCTTGACCGCGCCAGTGGAGACCGCCGCGAGCACGTTGCCCGTGATGGTTGCGCAGCTGGGGCACGCCGAGGTCGGGTCGATGGAGAAGACCACCGGATTACCGGATGCGCCGCCCGTAGCCGACAGCAGGATCTGCTGGCCAACTTGCAGCGAAGTGGGCGGATTAAAGCCGGTGATGGTCTGCGCCATGATCGCAGACTGCGTGGCCGAGCCGCTCATGTTCACATTGATGGTGCCAGCCGGAGTTGCGACATTGATAGTTGCTGTGCCCATCTGCGCTCCGTTGGCAAGGCCGACGGTGGGAGCAAACGTAGCCGTGAATTGGCAAGATGAACCCGGAGGTCCAGCACTTCCGCTGGCGCATCCGTCGCTTGCCGCCGGGACCAAAGTAAACAGAGTGTTCGAGGCCGCAGTAACATCAGGAGTCGCTAATGTCGCCGCCGAATTACCGGAGCTCACCAGGTAGACCGTTCCGGAGTTTGTTACGCCATCCTGGACGGTGCCGAGGTTGATAGCGGCTGCGGTGCGCTCGATGGCATACACCGCCTTGCCCGTTGCATCGGTTGTGTAGAGGTCGCCTCGAGTATCAAGAGAAATTCCGAGCGCAGAACTTGGATTTTTCTCGATCGCTACTGCGCTAGCGGGGGTAAGTGTTCCGCTGACATTTGGGATCCATACGATATCTCCGCTTGCATGATCTGAGACCACCAGGCTGCCGGATGGATCGACTGCAACCCCCCAGGGTGCGGCAATACCCGGTGCAGCGAATGTGGATTCAGCGCCCGCGATGTCGACAAAGACATTCCCGTCGCCAGTGTTGGCAACGTAGATATTGTTCGACGCATCGACTGCGACTCCCCATGGATCCTTGAGCCCCACAATCGGAACCGCGGTCTGTCCGGTGAGGAGGTCATAGCTCACGACTCGGCCATTGCCGAGGTCGGCGACATACAGCCTGCCGTCCGGCCCGACTGCCAATCCACTTGGCTCATTCAGCGCAGTTCCGTCGAAGACCGCCGTCGCTGATATCAGCGTGGATTGTGAAGCGGGAACCAAAGCGCCGCTTACGTCGGGAATCTCGACGACTTCGTTAGTTGAGAAGTCGGCAATATAAAGGTTCCCGTTGGCGTCGAATGCCGTCGCGGCTGGCTCAACAAAGCCTGAGCCGATCGACGTGGGTGTGGTCCCCGCAGGCGATCCCGCGGGAATCCAGAAAACCTTGCCAGCACCTTCATCGGCTACTGCTAGATCACCTGCAGCGTCCACAGAGACTGAATACGGCTTGGTAAAGCCGCTTCCATACGCTGTCCACACGCCGGGATCCACATTGGTTGCAGCACCTTGACCCACGCCGGCCAGCCCCGCAATTCCGCTGGCGCTATTGGCGGAGTCCGTGATGGTCACCACCGCATTGCGCTTGCCGACCGCTGTCGGCGTGAAGTTGGCGGTGACGGCAAACGACGCTCCCCCGGCGGCGGTCAGCGGTCCCGAACTGAACACGCCGTTGCCGCCGCCGAAAGTAGTGGAGCAAGTAGTGCCGGCAGCCGCGGTGAATTCAGTTGTAGATGCGCCAAACTCAGTGACGGAAAGGGCAAGTGTCGGAGGCGTGGTGCAAGAGGCTGCGCTGTCGAAAATTGTGCCGCTGACGGTAGTCGCGGCAGTGCCTGTGGGAGAAGCGCCAAGCGACAAGCTGCCCACTGGAATGAAGGACACTACGTCGCCGCCGTTATAGGGAATTCCATAGAGGTTGCCTTGGGAATCGAGTGCAACGCCCTTACCACCCTGCGTGGAAACAATGTAAATGCCAGCGGCATTGGGTCCACCCGATTGCGTGTTGGGAACAGCAAAAATGCCGTCGCCATTGACAGAGAAGTAAAGCGTCCCGTTGCCCGCGATTGCGAGTCCGCTGATGCCGTTACCATAGCCGGCCGCGTTGGTGTAGCTCTCCACGACGGTTGGAGTGGAGGCATACGTTCCTGAGGTGAGCTGGAGTTCGTTCAGGTTGGTCGCTTTGCCTTTGCTGTTGTTGCCATCGACAAAGAAGATGTTGCCCCACGGATCGAGTTCGAATGCTCCAACCGGATTCGGGTCGGCATAGATCAGTTTCGGGGTAGCTGAGGAATTAGCGATGCAGGCAACGTTACATTCGAAGATCGCGTTGGGGTTGGTGGTAGGAAGGGTGTTGGTTTCGAAAAAGAAATTGCCTTGTCCATCGAAGGCGAGTCCGGCGAAGCCTTGGCCGCCAAGCGTGTTCAGGTAGGCCGAAATCGCGGGCGCGAAGATACAAGGCGAAGTATCCTGGTTGCCGCCCAGGCAATTGGTAGTCGGCGCCGTTGTGAAGCCAACATATTGGCCAGTCGAGGCGATATAGGGAAGCTTGTAAACGTTGGCGTTGTAGTTGCCGCCAAAATACACATTGCCGTAGCTGTCGAGCGCAGCGTTCGAGGCGCCCACTCCAGTCGCCAACTTGGTATCGGTCCCGGAAGGGGTGATCTGTAGAAAATTGGATGAATATCCGTCGCCGACCAGGACGTCGCCGTTAGGGCCTACAACAAATGTTCCCCCTACGGGCTCCTGCGAGCCATCCCAACCGCCGCCGGTGAGCGCGCCGAGCTGAACGGGGGTTCCGGAGACAACGATGGGTGAGGAACTCGCACCAGCCATCGCTGGATTCGCACTAAGGCAAAGGGCCAGCAGCGCGAACAGTGCCACCCATGCTCCCGCCGTCAAGGACCGTACTGGACTCGTCAATGTGTTCAAAGTGATATGCATTCCTTCTTCTCCGATCTGTTTCCGTCCCCGAACCCGGGAATCGTTGACGGTCCGGTTTGTCCCGTATCGTCCTTTGCCAACATCAAAGCTGCGTCGAGCTTCGCATCCAGCATCTACCCAGGTTTTCAATCCTGGTCACATCTCTTGTTCAACGGTTCAACATCGATTGCCACTTGAATTCCTCACGTCTTGAGCTCTCATGTCTGTCGTTACGATTTGAATCCAAACCTTGCTTGTGCTAACTGAGAAAGCTCCGATCATCTATCGCACGATTCAGCGGCATCGCCGAATCATTTAATCCCGAATCGACCCGCGAAAAGCTGGCCAAATATTACGAAGGAAAAAAGGTCCAGAAAAGCTCACCGTAAACTCCAGCATTTCTCCACCCGCAGAATGACAGCACATCCAGTTATCTGCAACTGCGAGCGGATTATCCTACAGCTTCGGCAACGGTACACCCTACTCGACAAAATTTGTCGTTGTCAAGTGAAAAGCGCTTTAGTACAGCGAATTAGCGATGCGCAAAAAAATTGCAACGCGAAGGTTGACGTCAGTTCACCTGAATGCGGGGAATTTGCCCGCCGCCATTGACGATGCGCGCCGGAATCGCCTCGCAAGGCAAATTCATGATAACGTTATCTTTGCCTCCGGGTTTTGAGGGGAACACGTCAGCTCCGGGCGGGGAACAGTACTTGATCCTTGGCCGCGTTTCGCCCGTTCCAGGTGCGCACGACTGCACGTCAGCCAGGAGATTCACCAGGGGCCGAAGATTTAAGATTAAGTGCCAATTGAGAAGGCGCGTGGGAGCAACATCGAGAGAGGTTCAGTGATGAAGATGACAGGCTGGCGGTCAGGGATTGGGCTGTGTGTTCTGGCAAGTTTGTGGATTGCCGGCTGCGGTGGCGGAGGAGGGAACACCACGACTACAACCTCCAAGACCACGCCGTCAGTGACATCATGGCCCACAGCAAGCGCGATTACTTTCGGTCAGACCCTGGCGTCCTCGACGCTGAGTGGGGGCGCGGCGTCGGTTGGGGGCACTTTCTCCTGGACGACGTCTTCGTCGGCGCCCGCTACGGGGACTGCGAATGAGAGCGTGACTTTTACCCCCACGGACACAACTGACTACAACACAGTGATGGGCTCAGTTAGCCTGACAGTCAACAAGGCGACGCCCACAGTGTCGTCATGGCCCACGGCTAGCGCCATCACATTCGGTCAGACGCTGACGTCTTCGACACTGAGTGGGGGTTCGGCATCGGCGCCAGGAGCCTTCTCCTGGACGACATCTTCGACGGCTCCCGCTACGGGGACATCCAGCCAGAGCGTGACCTTTACTCCTACTGACATGACCGACTACATCACGGTTACAGGCTCCATCAGCGTGACGGTGAACAAGGCGACGCCGACAGTTTCCTCATGGCCGACGGCGAGCGCACTCTCTTACGGCCAGACGCTGTCATCGTCCACGTTGAGTGGCGGCGCGGCTTCGGTGAGCGGCACGTTCGCCTGGACCATCCCGACAATCGTTCCCAGTGGCGGGACACCAAGCGAAGGCGTGACTTTCACGCCTGCAGACGCGACTGACTACAACACGGTCGCAGGTTCGGTTAGCTTAACAGTGAGTCCGGCGAAGCCAACTGTGACGGTGACTCCGGGATCTTCGAGTATTTCCGTTAATCAGACCCTTTCAATGACCGTGGCCGTAAGCGGGGGCAGTGGCGATTCAACGCCGACCGGCTCGGTAACCCTCAGCGGAGGCGGATATACCACTCCCTCCGCGACCGTGCTGGCTGGTGGCGACGCCACAATCATTATCCCCGCCAACTCTTTGGCCACAGGGGCTCAAACCCTCACGGCAACCTACACGCCCGATGCAGCGAGCTCATCAACGTATTCGAGCGCAATGGGAACGGGATCGGTGACCGTAAACTCCAGCAACTCCTATACGCTCACAGTCGACTCTGCCGGGCCATCGAGCGGCATTTCGATTCTCGTCTCTCCCGCCGATAACAGCGGAGCAACCTCGGGGACAACGCCCTTCACGCGATCCTACAATTCCGGCATGCAGGTGACGCTGAGCGCTTCGCTTTCTGATAACAGCTACTCTTTCGTTTCGTGGAGCGGATGCACCTCGACATCAGGAGCGGGCGGCTTCAACTGCCTTGTGACAGTGAATGCCAGCACGACGGTGACGGCGAACTATAACCAGCCGGGAATTACGTCGATCAATGTAACACCCAGCACCGCAACCATTGGCGGGCAGCAGCAGTTCACCGCGACTGTCAACGGCACGGGGAGCTACAGCAGCGGCGTAACATGGTCCGTGGCCGCCCCATCGGGGAGCGCGCTGAGCTCCGGCACCATCTCTTCGACCGGCCTCTATAACACGCCTTTTCCTGCACCGCCGAGCGTCACAGTTACCGCAACAAGCACCATGAATGGGTTCACAAACGTGAGTGGCAGCGCGACCGTCGCGTTGAACCCTCCCGCGACGGCAACCGGCCCGGCGCTCATGGTGGATGTGGGCACACCAACGAACGTCAACGAGAATCCACACACGATCAGCCCTTACGTGTATGGAATGAACGGGTATGTTCTGGATCCAGACTCGGAGAAAATCGCCAACCCTGGAATCGTGCGCTGGGGTGGCGACGGTACTTCGCGTTACAACTACCAAAACAACATGATCAACGCCGCCAGTGACTACTACTTCGAGAACTTTTTAGGCGGAGGGGGTCAGTTTCCCAACGCCACGGGGAGCACGAACTTCACGCAATTTGTTCAATCCGTTAATGCCGCCGGTTCAGCGGCATTGGGCACGGTACCGGTAAATGGCTGGGTGGCTAACAATACGCAATACGCCTGCAGCTTTACTCAATCGCAGTTCCCCAGCCAGCAGTCGTTTGAGAGTGGCTGCGGTAATGGTGTTCTGACCAGCGGCACTGACCTGAATGGGAGCAGTGGCACCTCTGCCAACCAAATTCCGGATATCACGAGCATCTCCGAGCCGCCGCCGAGCATTACCGGCGCGACCACCCCGGCGCCAGGCTCCTCCGGCTCGACGTTGACAGCCTGGGCAAATGCAACCTGGCCGGGCGGCTGGGTGAACTCGCTCGTGACCAATTCGACCTATGGCAACGGCGCCAGCGGGAAAGGCGTGGCCATCTGGGATCTGGACAACGAGCCTACCTGGTGGGATGCTGTGCATCGCGATGTGCATCCGGTTCCGTTTACATACGACGAGGTGACTGATAACGGCATTGGATCTGCACTGGCTATTAAGGCGGCCGATCCGACCGCCCAGGTGAGCGGACCAGTCATCGATTATTGGTGGGCTTACTTCTACTCAAAGAAGGACATTGAGAGCGGATGGGGCTCGGGTTCGCCATGCTATCAACCGTGGAGCAACCCGATTGACCGGAAAACGCACGGCGGCGTACCCCTGATCCAGTACTACTTGCAGCAATTCAACAATTATTCGCAGCAGTATGGCATTCGGCTACTCGATTACGTGGATATCCACGGGTATTTCGCGGCAGACTATCCAGCAGGCAGTAGTAATTCGGTCGCTTTTACCACCGCTGGAGATACTCAGGAGCAAGAGGCGCGAATGAATTCGACGCGCGTTTTCTGGGATCCGACCTATACCGACCCAAACTACCCGCAGCCGAATTACACCGCCGACTCGAATTACACGCCGAGTTGCTCGACGCCGGTGCAGGCACCGCAATTGATTCCCATGATGCAAAGTTGGGTCGCGAGCGGTTACCCCGGCACCAAGACTGCGATTGATGAGTACAACTTCGGCGGCCTGGAGTCGATTAACGGCGCACTGGTTCAGGCCGACATTCTGGGTATATTCGGTCGCGAGAATCTGGGTATGGGCGCGTTCTGGCCAACGACCAACTACAGCCAGCAGGGGCCGGGGAACTTCGCCTTCGCCATTTACCGCAACTACGATGGAAACGACTCCACCTTTGGCAACACATATCTTTACGCGACGAGCACTGGAGCCACTGGTGACGGCGAGGGACAGCTGGCGGTCTACGGCGGCCAAAGAACCTCTGACAACGCCATTACCGTGACAGTGATCAACAAGACCTACGGGACTCTGACTTCAACAATCAGTCTGAAGAATTTCACGGCGAAAAACGGAACTACGGCGCAGGTGTACCAATACAGCAATGCGAATCTGAATGCAATCGTCCAGCAGGCGGCCGTGAGCGTAACGCCGCCAGTGAGCGGGACCTCGAGCACGATCAGCAACTACACCTTTCCTGCGCAATCCATCACTCTTTTCGTGGTGCCAAACTGAGAGGAATGACAGGTTCGCACATAGAATGCGGATGATGCAGAAAATGCTGGTGATAAAGATTGAAGGCGTTTTTTCGCTTGCCGGGTGAATTGCCTTTTAGACTCGATGGCTATCGAACTACTCGTCCTCGCGTCGCCGGGCGGGAAGGCCGCGGCACTGGACATTGCAGGAAGCGAATTCCCTCCATATCAGAGCGCTTGAGATGGCGCTTTTGAGAGCAATTTCTTATCCGCAGCCGCGCAATGCGCACTCCGCAAAGCATCAGGTGCCTTAACGGCGAGCAAACCTGCGGTATCGATCCCATTTTCGGATTCATTGGAACTATCGAAAGAATTGACTTGACAGACTCTAATCCCAAGCTTAAGAATTTCCCGTCATCAATTCGGGTCAAAAATCTGCGTCCGAACGCTCAAAGACTCAGCTAAGCTGTGGAACAACTTGGGCTCGGTGTGAGGGCTGAGAACCAGTTGTCAAAGACACAACGGAATGTAGCCGACGGGGGGACTACTATGAAGTTCTTTTTAGGGAACAGGCCGACTGCCTCGTTGCTCGTGATGCTAACTGCGGTGCTCCTGCTGGCGCAAACGGCGGTCTATGGGCAAGCGACGGGAAACGTGACTGGCATTGTCGCGGACACGACAGGCGCTGTCATTCCAAGGGCCGCAGTGGAATTGACCGACCTGCAAACGGGAATCAAGCGCACCACGACCAGTAACGGGGATGGCGCTTTTGCGTTCGCCAGCGTTACGCCGGGACTGAGTTTCCAGCTGAACGTGACGGCCGAGGGTTTCACGCCCTGGCAGTCACAGCCGTTCCCGCTGCGCGCGGGCGACAAGCTGGGCTTTAACGACAATATCCGCTTGAAAGTAGGCGCCGCGACCGCCTCGGTTACCGTGGAAGCGCAAATCGATTCCAATCTAGCCGCCCTTGACACGGGCGAGCGCAGCAGCATCATCACAGCCGAGGACCTGAACAACCTCACCATCGTCGGTCGCGACGCCGGTGAGCTGGTCAAGATGTTGCCAGGATATGCGATGTCAACGGGCGACCAGGGCCTCTTCAACCGTCCCGGATACAACAACGCGGTGGTGGGCCTGAGCGGTCCTACATCAGCTTATGTCGCCAACGGCTCTGGTCCGGCTGGCATCGCCATCGTCAGCGACGGCGTCTCGCTCACCGATATCGCCACCAATTCGGGGTCGGTGCAGCAGATGAACATCGAGATGGTCTCTGAGGTCAAGGCCTCCAATTCTTCCTATGGTCCAGAGTATGCCAAGGGGCCGGCGCTCATCAGCTCGTCGACGAAAACTGGCGGCTCCAAGTACCACGGCGCGGCCTATCTGGTGGCTCGAAACGCGATTTTGAACTCCAACGACTGGTACGACAATTACCTCCGCCAGTCGCGTCCGGACGAGCAATACTTCTATCCCGGTGGCAATTTCGGCGGCCCGCTCCCGATTCCGTTTACAAGTTACAATCACAACAGAGATAAGCTCTTCTTTTTCGCGGGGTTCGAGTATTATCACCAGATTTTTGAGGCGGATCAACAGGCGATCTCTGCCTGGGTACCCACAGCGGCCGAGCGCCAAGGCGATTTCAGCGCCGCCTCGCTAGATGCGGAACTTTGCGGCGGGCGTCCAGACGGCCTGCCTAACCCCAATGCCATCCTCCCGATGTGTTACGTCGACAGCTTCTTGCCGAATGGAACCGCGGTTGCCAACAACAATGCCAATCCCTACATCAACGGCGCCGGCGCAGCGCTGGTGAATTGGTTCCCGGCGCCAAACGCCGATCCTTTCACCAACCCCTTTGGCTACAACTATATTAAGCAGCTCCAGCAGAACCAGAACGGAGGCGTGTTCCGGTCCACGCTGCAATACAACATCAATCCCAACAACAACCTGTTCCTGGTCTACGGACTACAAAGGGAAGTCGACGAGGATCCTGTCGCTCTCGGCTACTTCCCAACGGGCGGAGTTCCTTATCCCGGCGACATCACTACCGGCGACGTTTCGAATATTCTTGCCGCGCGCTACGCACGCCTCTTCGGTTCGAGTGTGACCAACGAGTTATCCGTTGCGATGTCCTTCGTCAGCCTGCCCGGGAAGATGGGCGACCCGAAGGCCGTGGACCGCTTTGATATTGCTGGGAACGGTGGCTTCGGTTTCAATTACCTTGGCGTTTACAAGAACAACGATGATTATGCCGTGCCTGCCATTAATAGTGGTGGCGGAAACGGCTATCCGAACGTGGTAATGCCCGGCGGCTTCTACAACAACCGGATTCACACCAAGAAGGTCGATCCGATCGTGCAGGACAACGTGAGCTGGCAGTTGAGAAACCACTTCTTCCAGTTTGGCTTCTATGGGGAGCAGGGTACGTACAACGGCATCGCGGATCCCGGCGCTTATCCTCAGGGCGAATACACTTTCAATCCTGGAAACGCGTACTTCGAATATTCGTCGACCAATCAGGCGCCCTATAGTGGCTGCGTGAATCCGAACCCGGCCGGCAATCTGCGCAATTCCGGCGCTGCGTATTTAGGAAGCTGTTACAACCCGACCGCTCTCATGTACGAAGGGTATGCCGATTCGTTCACGCAAACCAATTTCACGCCTCTCGTTGACTTGCGTTACACCACGATCGCCGGCTTTGCGATGGATACGCTGAAGCTTCACAAACTCAGCTTGATCCTCGGCGCGCGCTTCGAGCATCTCGGCCCCTGGACGGACCGTCATAACAATGGCCTGGCGACATTCTCAGACAGCCTCTACAGCACGCAATGCAGCGGCTACACGCGCAATTGCACCAGCAGCGGTTTCCCGGGCATCACATGGGCCTCCCAAAGTAGCGGCGTTTCGAACTCAGTCAACTCCCCGACAACGATCTACGTGACTCCTCGCGTGGGGGCGTCGTGGGACATCTTCGGATCGGGCAAGACCGTAATTCGTGGCGGCTGGGGCATGTACCGCAACCAGGAGCAGTTCAATCCTTATGCGCTGGCGGCGGCCACAGCCCAGGGATACAAGACCACTCAGTTGGTTGGAGCGCTGACTTTCAATCAGATTGACAGCCAGTCACCCATCCTGCCTCCCGATTTCAGCGCCTACGTGCTTTCGCCGAATGACAAGTCTCGTCCCATCTACTACGAATTCAACGGCGGAATCGATCAGGCCATCCCCAGGGTCGGGTTCCTCAGAATGGGGCCTTCGCATCTGTCGGTTGCGTATGTCGGTAACGAAAGCGTAAATCTGGGATCGTATAGCGGAAGCAACAGCTACAACAGCGCGTCGGATATCAACATCATCTGCGGTATTGAGACGGGTTGCCCTACAAATAACAACCCGAACATGGCGGGCGCGAACGATAACCTTTTCAACGTCAGTTATCAGAATATTCCGACCAATCTGACTTCGCTTTACGGCAATCCCGTCATCGACAGCATTGGCGGACTGGGCACGCCGGAGTACGATTTCTACCGTCCGTACCCCTTTTACCAGCACATCTACCAGCTCAAGCACAATTTTTACTCGAACTATAACAGTGCACAGATTGAGTGGAATAAGAACACGGGCATGGTTTCGTGGGGCGCCAACTACACGTTCGCCAAGAACCTTGCCACCGCCTCTTCATACAACAACCAACTTGTTGATCCGGTCAATCTGCGCAACGACTACAACCCGGTGCCGTATGACAGAACTCAGACTTTCAATATTCACTACCTGGTGGACCTCGGCAAGCGCTATAAGGGCGGTCACTGGTTCTTCTCCGACCTTGCCAATGGCTGGAGAATCTCGGGAATTTCAACGGTCTCAAGTGGATTCCCGCTGGCCTCTGAAAACGGCGAGAACTTCGGATTCGGATACGCCGGGTTCGCGAATGCTGTTCAGGTTCCGAATGCAAACCAGGCAAATCAGCAAGGTGCGTCCCAGTGCGAATCTCTTTATGGCATAACGCCCGATAAGAACGGAAACACGTATTGTGTGACGTACATGAATCCTGTGGTGTGGCTGGGTACTCCGGATGTGCAAATGATGCCTGGGCTCGCCTCGGGTGTCAGCGTCAGGGGTGGCCCGCATGTGCACCAGTTCATCAATCCTCTGGCATTCGTAATCCCGCAGCCTGGGAGCAACGGAGTTTACCGGCTGCCTTACCTGCGGGGTCCGGCGTACATGGACCACGACCTGACGGTGCTGAAGGACTTCTCTCTGGGAGAAGGAAAGACACTGCAGTTGCGGATGGGTGCTTTCAACGTGTTTAACCATCCGCTGGTTTCCTTCAACAACAACAACACCACGAACCTGCAGCTCGGTATTCAGGACGGGGTCGTTGGTAAGCCGCTGACGCAAAACATGCTCCAGTACCAGGATTTCGGCATTGCGAATATCAAGGTCGGAAACAGGCTGGCGGAGCTGGAAGCAAAGTTTACGTTCTGATTGGTCCTTGTCCGGGTGACCGCCGCGAGAGCGTGATTCGGCGGCTCGGTCGAAGAGTTGGTAAATGGCTGGCAAGAGTGGAACGGCTAGCCGGGCAAATTGAGAAGGGCGGCATCGGCCTGCTGCTGAAGCTGCATAAGCGGGCGGAAAGTTAAGCCGCTCGTAACGGGATCTCTGGTTGAGCTTGTTGGAGGGAGTGTATGGCCATCGAATCTACAGTCATGTTTCGTAGGGTTGCGCGGATCGCGTGCCTGGTTCTTCTTGCCGGCCTGTTGCCGGGCGTTGCCGCCAAGGCGCAGTTGCCCATTAAGGCGCCGGCCCAGGTCACGGTGGGCTCGGTCGTTCCCTTCAGTCATGGCAGCACGGGTCTGTGGGTTCAGATCTATTCGATGAAGCAAGACCCTATATACGGCCACATCCTCTTTCTGGATTCCGCCGCCAGCGTGATCTACGACATGGCGCCGGGCGCATCCGCGCCCACCGAGATCGTTGGGCCTGAGCCATCCAACAAAGACAGCTCCGATTGTTCGCTGCTCGAGTACAAGGGTTCGTACTGGAACGCCGCCATTGCGTTCGATAAATGGGACAACCTTTATGTCACGGATCGCTATGGTTCTTCGGTCCAGTTCTGCCGGGTTCCCTACGACGCTAGCTCGGGAACGTGGCTTTTCAGCAATGCGGATATCTGGACGGGCCCCACTTACACTAACGCAAGCGGCCAGCAGGCCGCGATTCCGCCTCAGGATCTCCAGGTTGCCGATGACGGCGTCACGTTTTATGTGAGCACTTCGAGTACTTCCTCGATCTTCAAGTACGTGGTAAATGAGAGCGGCACTGTTACCTCGGTTACCGCTCTGGCCACGGGCTTGGAGGCTGGCGCTACCCAACTCGCTGTCGACCATGCGGGCAACCTCTATTTCGTTGAGAACCAGGGCGACTATCCCAACAATGTACACGGCATTCGTGAGATTGCGGCTGGCTCTCCACCAGTCGTCGGCGATGGAACTGGAACGGCCGAGACGGCATTGCCACGGATCGACCAGGGCGGCTGGAACGGCATTACCGGCATGTACGTTGACCCGCAAGGGAACATGTACTTCGGCAGCACGAACAACATCTCATATGGCGGCCAGGCGGATGGCGTCTTCATGATTCCCAATGAAGGCACACCGGCGGCTCCGAAGCTTGTCTGGGCAGATACGGTGATGGTTTCGCCGGTAGATGGCGGATACCCGCCGATGGTCGACAAACGGGGCTTCCTTTGGATCGCGACCAGTTACAACAACAATTGGTCACCTGCCGGGGTGAATGGCCCGCAGTGCGACACCACGGACTTGCAAACTCAGACGGCGACATGCCTGACATCGACCATTGTTGAGTGGAAGCCGGGCGCTCTCGGACTAGGTACTTCCCCCGTTGGTGGCCCGAGCGCTGTTCCGGTCGCGTCCTACTCGGTAGCGGCGGGCGGCGGAGTGTTGACGCTGACCGCGAGCAACTCCTTCACTGAAAACGAGGTGGTCACGATCTCGGCAAGTTCGGGCGATCCTCTGTTTGCGCTGAACGGAATGAGCTTCTACGTGTCGGGGACTGGCCTGAGCAGTAAGGCATTCAATATTTCGACGAGCGCCATCAGCGCGGGTGCGAGCGGCTCGACTTCCGCCACAGCCACAGTCAGCCAGGTGCAAGCCCTGTACTTCATGTTCAACCAGCCCACCACGCCAGCCACTATTGCTCTGGCGCAGCCTAGCAATGCAAGTTTCCTGCCTGTCGCCAACAATCCAATGCTAGATAACCCTCCGCCGACGAACCCGGTGTTGCCTTGCACCGCGGGCACATCCTATCCGGCTTTCAGCGCCAACATGACGACAACCAGCTCCTATAGCTGGTGCCCATATTACGTGCAGTTGAATACCACCAAGGCCGGTCCTGTGGAGGGGGAGATACAGTTGCTCAACGCATCGGGCAGCGTCATCGAAGGTAGCAACGCCTACATCAGCGGGGTCGGTCAAGGCGCGGCAGCTTCGGTGGTTTCTTCGGCTACTGTTCAGACCATTGCTTCCGGACTGAACGATCCAAAGCAAGTAGCGGCTGATCTGTGGGGCAACACTTATGTCGCCGATGCGGCCTTGAAAGCGATTGAGAAATATCCTGCCGGCACCACCACCGCGACATCGGGTAAAGTTTTCGGCAGCAGCCTGTCGGCGCCCAGTGGCGTGGCCGTTGACGGCGTCGGCAATGTCTACATTGGCGATTCCGGCAACATCTACGAGATTCCGTATGTTGACGGCCAATTGGCAACGTCGCAGCAGACGCAGATTGCCTCCGGTTTGGGCACCGGCAACTTGAACCTCGCCATCGATGGCGAGGGAGATCTTTTCGTGGCAGATGAGGCCAAGAAGCAGGTCGTCGAGATACCCAATCCGCAGACAGAGCTCTTGCTGCAAAGCTATCCGCAGATCACGCTTGGGTCGGGCTTCACGGGTCCATCTGCGATTGCCGCCGACAGCTCCGGGAATGTCTGGGTTGCCGACGGAACGAATCTGTGGAAGATCACGATTCCTTGGGGAGGTCTGTCGAAGGTTGCAGGCAACCTTCAGGCCCCGGTGACTGGTTTAGCCGTAGATCCATCGGGTTCCGTCTTTGTTGCAGAAGCCAGTGGCCTGGTGTGGATTCCCTATAGCACCACGACAGGCGCCCTGAACGTCAACAGTCAGATACTGTTGACAAGCGGCCTGGGCAGCGGCCCCGCTTTACCCTGGGGGGTAGCGCTTGACGGCACTCAGAATGCTTACGCGACCTACGGATCCGGCTCAACCGCCGGTTTGGCGCAACTCGGCATCGGGGGCACCTTCAACTTCAGCAACTATGGTGAGATCAACCCCAACGTTCCGTTTGAAGTGGATGCGCAGATTCTCAATCTGGGCAACACGCCCCTGACGGTTTCAGACAGCCCAGCGGTCGATCTGATCTCCGGTGCCGGCGCCAGCGACTACACAGTTACGGCGGCGACACAAAACTCGCCGGCCTGCAGCTCTGCCTCGAGCACTCCAGCAGGCGGTTCATGCTTCCTCGGGATGGTTCTTCAAGCTCCGTCTGCAGGCTCAGCGGCGGCGTCGATCTCTGTGGTAAGCAATGCTGTGAATGCGACCTCGGGACTCAACATCGCTGTGACCGGCAATGTAATCCAGGATCTGCGGCCAGCAACTACGGCCGTGATTGCAGTCACTCCCGTGTCTACCACGGGGTGCTCAGGCGCGACTTATCCAGGGTGCAATACCATCCAGGTGACCGTCAGCGCCGGGGCAGGCTACGGTACGCCGTCGGGTACGGTGACGCTTTCAGTGGGTAGCGCAAATGGCAATCAGCCCCAACAGGTCCAGACACTGAATAGCTCCGGCGTCGCGACATTCTCATACAATGGGCTGCTCGGCGGGACTTACACAGTGAATGCGGACTACAGCGGCAGCGGCAAAGCGGGCGCCAACCAGAACACCTGCTCGACGACTACTTGCTTCGCTGGAAGCGCCATCAAGTCCACGTTCACAATCGCCAGGGCAATCCCGACCATCACGCTCGGGGTGCCGGTGACGAACAGCAATTGCCTGAATTACACAACCCTGACTACGGGAGCATCGTCCTCAAACTGCGCCGCCAACGCTAAATTCGTGACCGTGTGGGCCGGAAACACTTATGTGAACTGGACAAACCCGGTTTACGTTTCCGCTATCGTCAGTTCGTCTGTGGGGACGCCGACCGGAACCATAACCTTCTCGCAGAATGGAAAACCTGCCGATCCAAGCCAGGGCGTCAACGGTTCAATTGCGCCGAACGGTAATGGCGTTGCGACTTTCTCGTTGCAGAATCTCGGCCTGGGTGTTTACAACCTGACGGCAGGGTACAGCGGAGACGTGAACTACGCTCCCCAAAACATTGTGGTGCAAACCTTCTATGTAATCGTTCCAAGCGTTCAAATCACCGAGACGGCAGGGACCGTTAGCGTAACGCCCGGTGCGCCCGCAACGGTGACTCTGACGCTGATGCCGCTGGTCGGCTTTAGTGAAAACGTGAGCTTGGAATGCAACTCGGCCAATGCGCCTATTGCGCTGGCTGCGACCAATCCGGCAACCACTTTGCCCCAGTTCTCAGAGTGCACATTCAATTACGCCAATCCCAGCACCGGTACTGAACCCGTGGGCAAGAGCGGCGCGGTTCCATCCACCATCGTAATCACTCTCAGTACCAACGTAGCGGTCAACGGTGGCACCACGGCTTCGATCGTAAGGCAGCCGCCCTGGGCGTTGGCGGGACTGTTCGGGCTGGGTCTGGCCGGTTTAATTGCAGGGCGCAGGAGATTCTATCGTTCGATGGCTGTAATCTGTGTCGCGATCATGCTTTCCGGCTTGTTGATGGGCATTAGCGCCTGCACGAACGCCGGATACTCAACCCCGCCGCCAGCGCCAAACGTCTTGACGCCTGCCGGAACCTATAACGTGCAAATCATCACCTACGATCCTGAGGCTCTGATTCAGAACTCGCTGACGACGCCGATGTTCACCTTGCCCGTCAACGTTCAATAAGGGCTGTGGATGCAGGCGGACTAACCGGTGCTTTCCGGGAGTTGGAGGCGACTCCCGGCAAGCGAGCAACAAAGCTAAGAGCCTCGACCCGGGAGTGGGCGGGAGCCACTCGCGGGAGTTTGATACGAGATTGTTTCGGGAGGAATTCAATGGCCACCACGTCGTTCACCGTACTGCGCAGGTTTGTTGGCTTTGCCTTTACGCTGATGCTGTTTAGCTTGTGCCTGACCGGACTTGCCTCAGGCCAAGGATCGCCGCTGGTGACCGCCAGTTCTGCCGCCGGTTTGAATCACCCCACTGGGTGGGGAACCATCCAGGAGACCGCTATCGACCAGGCTGGCGACTGGCTGGTTGTGGATTATGCCAACGGCGCGCTGTACGAGTTTCCCGCAGGCGGAGGGGCGGCGATAACGCTTGGCTCTGCGACCCCGACGGCGAGCCTTGGGGGCGGCTATCAAAACCCGGTCGTAGCCGTCGACCCCGGCAACAATCTCTACCTGGGGGCCAACTGGAACAACTGCATCGTGAAGTTTCAGTGGAACGCGGGGACAGCCACCTGGACTGGCCTCAACGATGGAGCTGCAAACGATCTGTCGCCCAGTAATCCGACGACGACGATGTGCACTAACTCAGGCAATAACAATGAGTCCGAAGCCTGGGCGCAGTACAGTGTCCCCGATCTAACGGGCTCCGGCATTATTGGCAACTACGGATACTTTCAGCCTTGGGCTGTCGCAATCGGGAACAACAGTAACTTGATTATCGGCCTCCAGGGCGGCAACAACGGCGCAGACATTCAGGGCATGTCCGTTACTGGCGCCTGGTCGAATCCAACGGCAGCAGGTTGGAACTGGGCGCCGATTACCGGCCTTTCCGCGCGCCCGATTGCTGTTGCGCAGGATCCGGAAGGTAATGTCTACTTCGTTGAGGATTCCGGCGGCCTCTCCGGAGTTCTTGAAATTCCGGCGGCCACAACCAACGGACAATATACGACAGACACCGGTCTTCCTCGCGTAGACCCGAATCTGCCTGCCGTGAAAGGCGTCATTACCGATGCCGCGGGCAACCTCTACATCAGCGATTCGCAGGTCGGCGTCGTAGAGGTTCCCAATCCGTCGGGAACCCCGCAAACCTCTTCTGCAGTCCTGATCACCGGCGTGCCTGCCGGAGGCGCTGTCGCAGTCGATTCGGCGCACAATTTCTTATATGTTCCAACCTCGCAGACGCAGCCGAACGGCCAGGCCGATGTGGCCAAGGTCGGCTTTGGTTATGCGGAGTTCGGCTCTTCCGCCATCGGCAAAACCGCAGCGGCAGGATCAAATGTTGTCTTCGGTTTTAACGGCGCAGTGACTCCGGCGAATTTCACCATCATTGAGGATGGCGTGCAGAATCCCGATTTCGCCATTACTGGCGGGACCTGCACCACCGGAGTAGCTTACGCGTCTGGCAAGAGTTGTCTCGAAAACATTTCGTTTACTCCGAATTCCGTAGGAACCATATCCGCCAAACTGCTGATGCTTGACGCGAAGAACAACATTCTGGCGTCCATGGTCCTGCATGGCGTAGGGATGGGCGCTAACATCCAATCGAGTCCTGCGCTCCAGTCCACTTTGGGTTCCGGCTTGAAGACGCCGACACAAGTCGCGACTGACGCGCTGGGGAATGTCTACATTGCTGATCCAGGCCTGGGCAAAGTTCTCAAATATACCGCCGGTTCCTCCACCGCCGTCTCCATCGGCAACGGGTTGACTGCGCCAAGCGGCGTGGCAGTCGATGGCACGGGGGATGTCTTCATCGCAGATAGCGGCAGCGTGTACGAAGTGCCCTTTGGCCCAAGCGGCCTGAACCCGACGGGCCAGGTGACCCTGGCAAGCGGCTTGGGTGTTTCCGGACTGCAACTGGCAACGGATGGGTTGGACCATCTGTATGTCGCCGATCCGGGCAACGGACGGATCGTAGAGTTGAGCGATATCGGCGCCTCGACCACAGCCAATCTTGGGCAGGCGGAAACCACGCTGAGCACCGGCTTTACTTCTCCTTCCGCAGTGGCCGTTGATTCCGCTAACAACGTCTACGTGATCGACGGCGTGAATCTTTTCAAACTCGTCGGTGGCGCGGGGACTCCAGTCACATTGCTGAACAATCTGAGCGGCGCTACCGGTTTGGCTATCGATCCCTCCGGAGCAGTCTATATTTCCTCAGCCAGTGGGACCACGCGCATCCCTTACGTGAGCGGCGCCTTGAGTCCTGCTGGTGAGACCACGGTTGCCTCGACGGTGAGCAATACCTCATCGATCGCACTTGATCACGCGAACAATGTCTATCTGGTCCAGGCCACGGGCGGTTCCGTCACTCTGGTGAGCACCAATGGCACGTTGACCTTGTCCACGCCCGGTACGCTCACTTCCTCCTCAAATGCCATCGCCACCATCACCAACACTGGAAACTCGCCGCTGACCGTTACCGGCTATACCAGCTCAAATTCGGTGGATTACACGGCCGCCGATTCGTCGACCGGAGGCTGCGAAGCGGGTAGCCCAGTGGCGGCGGGCGCCACCTGCACGGTGAACGTCACCTTCGACCCGGGTGCTGGAGAGCAAGGGACCCTAACCAGCCAAATTGGAATCACGAGCACTGCGGTGAACTCTCCTATCGTGATTGACGCTACCGGCGTAGGACTGACGCTGACCAACTCCGCAACGAAAGTGATTGGCGGAGCCAGTGCGGCCCAGGTCATCAGCACACCACTCACAATCTCGGTAGCTCCGAATAGCGGCACAGGCGTTGCTCCCACAGGGTCGGTGACGGTGAGCTACACCACCTGGACCGTTGTCATTCCCAGTTCGGGGCCGAATGCGGGTATTCCCACCATTACACCGCAAACAGCGACGGCAACGTCAACTTTGACCAATGGCGGCGCCAATTTCACTTTGTCGCCGGTATTGGCCGGGACGCAGACCATGACCGTGTCTTACAGCGGCGATCGAGTCTATGGCCGTTCGACGGGAACGATGTCCGTTAACGTTGCGAAGTCTGCGATCGCGGGGATAAAGCTGCCTATCTTCCCTGACAAGACAGATATCAATTTGCCGTTTGTTCCGGCGGGAACCGGCGGTGGCACCGTTCCGTACGACGGATCGGAAACGCCATTCCAATACAACTTCATAATGGCGGTGAACACCGCTGCGGGCGTCCCCACCGGGTCAATTACGGTGATGGACAACGCCAGCACCTGTCCGCCGGGAACTTCCGCGGCGGGAATCGGCGCGGCAACCTGCATACTGGCCGGATATACGGCTCCGGGCGGATATACGGGCGTTGCATGCCCGAACTCGTCCGGCTCGGGAGTGCTGACCATTGAGAACGCCGGCACACTGACCGGCGCACAGGCATCGTTCCCAACCAGTTGCCTGTGGTACGTGCCGCAGGGAGTCAGCTATTCACCGGTAATCTTCACTCACTACATCTATCCGGTGTATAGCGGAGATGCAAACTTCACGGGCTTTAACGGGACTGTATCAACCGTGTTGCAGTCTGTCCGCGGACCGATGGTGCAAATTACCCAAACCGGCAATGCAGCATCACAAACTGCTGCTCCATCGCTGACAGTGCAGGCCGGATCATCGGCAAGCATGAATCTGACACTTACCTCGATCCTCGGTTACGGGATTTCCGGACTGAACTCCCAGCTGAATGCAACTAACTTCCCGGTTTCGCTGACCTGCGACAACCTGCCGCCGCACACACAGTGTTCGTTCAGTTACCCAAATCCGGATCCAACCATACCGAACGCAGTGGATATTCCGTGCCCCTCTGGCGCGACAACGACTCAGATTGCCGACGGTTCAGTTCAATGCACGCCCGGACAGGCAATCGTAACCTTCTACACCGATGTCTCCGCGGGCACCACGACCAGCCAGAATGCTCGCACCACCTCTGTCACGCTGGCGGCAATCTTTGGATTCGGGATGGTCGGGCTCTTCTTCCGACGCAGAACCTTTGAAAAAGGCCGACTGCTGGTTATGGTGTTGCTGATGGTTGTAGGAGGGGCGCTGGCGATCAGCATTACAGCCTGCAACACTACAGTCTTGACACCCGGAGCTTCTCTGAATACGCCGGGTGGAACTTACGCGGTGACGATCACTGCGGACGAAGTAGGCACACTGTGCGTTTCCGAGCCTGGCAGCTCGGGCGACAACTGCATCGTTGCAGGAAGCGGATCGACATCGAATAACGGTATCCTGGTTTATGGCTCACAAAACCAGGTATCCATACCGTTCTACGTCAACGTGACTGTGCAATAGACACGAATTGTCACAGTAGTCCAGGTTGTTTTCGCCGCGCTGCGCAATCGAAGCAATGAGCGGGGACGAGATCTACCGCTCATTCGTGGCGCGGCACTCCGGATTGTGCTAAATTGTGCTAGCGGTCTGGATTTTTCAGACTTCAAGGGCATTGTGGAATCTGCAAGTTGCTGATTCAGAGGAGGCTTAATGGGATTGATCCCGACCGAGCCACCTCAAGTTATCTTGCTTGCCCGCCCCGGAGTTGCCGAGCCTGCGTGACCCAGAAAATCAAAAAGAATTCAGGATGTGACGAGGGTTCAACCGGAGAACCGGAGTGGCTTGGCCGGTTTGAGCCGCGGCGCGGTCTCCGAAACGGCCATTTGCAGACGATCGTGGGGAATTTTCTTCCCCGGCCTCCCTTTCGGCTTGAGGAAATCGCGGAAACCGTGGAGGTGGATGCCACAGATGGCAGCCGTGTACTTTGCCATTGTCACTGGCAGAGCGAGCCTGACCCGACCGCGCATTCTGCCGAGACGTCAATTGCCGGCCGCCTGACCCTGGTGCTGCTTCACGGGCTTGAGGGCTCCTCGGACTCCCGATACATCAAAGGCATTGCAGCGCGCGCCTGGGCTGCCGGCTGCAATGTAATCCGCATGAACATGCGCAATTGCGGTGGCACGGATTCCTTGACACCCACGCTCTATCATTCCGGGCTTTCAGGCGATGTGGGCTCCGTCGTGCGCCACTATACGGAGCGTTTCGGCTTGCAGAAGGTAGCTCTGGTCGGCTACTCAATGGGCGGTAACCTGGTGCTCAAGCTGGCCGGGGAGTGGGGCCGTCAGCTGCCGCTTTGCGCCGTAGCCGCAGTCTGCCCGGCCATTGATCTTGCAGCCGGCTCCGATGCCCTGCACGAGCCTGCCAACCGCGCCTACGAGTGGCGTTTTCTGCGAGGATTGATGGCGCGCTATGCTCGCAAGGCGAGTCTGTTTCCAGCCATTTATGCGACTCCCGCGGAGATCGGGCCTGTCCGTTCCCTGCGCGATTTCGACAACAAAATAGTCGCCCGCTACTGCGGTTTTCAAGATGCCGACGACTACTACTATCGAGCCGCCGGCGCCCGCGTCGTAGACCGCATCGCCGTGCCTACGCTGATTCTGTGTGCCCAGGACGATCCCTTTATTCGCCTCACAGCGGAGACCCGCCACCAGCTCCGCGCCAATCCACAGATCAATTTAATTGAGACCCGTCACGGCGGCCATTGCGCCTATCTTTGCAACCATCGTGGTGATGAGATTCACTGGGCCGAGGCGGTTGTGATTCGGTTCCTGTTGGCCGCAACCGGGCAACCCAATGGAAGCTGATTGGGAGATTGAGGTCGGCGGCAAGTCGCCGCGGATTGAAGCTCGGTGGCCGGGCTTCGTCGATCTTCGCCTCCATCCTGAGTGGGCCTTGCAATTGCCGGAAGCAGTAGCATTCCCGCCACTCGCTGAGGTTCTCGAAACGCTCAACTCTACAACCTCGCCGGTATGGACATCGAAATGCGACGTATGGCCTATACTTGACCTCGCCGGGATCGATCCGGATGAATTGGATGCGCCGTCCGCATTCGCCGCGCACGCGATCGGCGGTTACGTCGATCTGCTACCTCGAAACGAGCGCAAATGGGATCGGGCCGCCGATACGGCCGCCGATTGCAAGAAGCTGTGCGACCTGCTGCACGCTATTCCGCTTCGTTGCTGCCGCGTTGATTTGGTCATTCGGCAAGCGATTCTCAACTCTGCCTCTGCGGCTGCTGGATCAATGAAGCTTGGAATCACCTCGTACTTCACTGCCTGCGGACGTTCATACGGCGAGGCAACTGGAACCTTCCAGTCCGTCCTCGCGGAGTTTGCTCGTGTACTCTCGTCGCAATCGAAGCTAGAATGAAATGTACAGGGGCGAGTAGCTCAATTGGATAGAGCACCGGCCTTCTAAGCCGGGGGTTGTGGGTTCGATCCCCGCCTCGCCTACCAACCCCAGAATCTTAGCTCGCCGGTAATAGAGGCTCAGCGGATACGTTCGTCTTAGACGCTTTAACAAATACGCTGGGAAAACTTTCGCTGAGCAGCTTTCTTGCGTACTGACGCACCGATTTATTGCGCTTGCTTCCCCCGGGCTGGGCATCTTTGTGAAACAGCTCGACAACCGCCAGAAAGATATTCATGGACGTTTTAAAGCGGCTTTTTGAGCAGCATTTCAAGATGCCGGCCGAACACGTGCAGCCGCTTCAGGGCCAACTCGGCGGCTCAGGGCGCGTCCATTGTCCGGCTGAACGGCACCAGAGTCAGCGCCATCGGCATTCTCGTATTCCGTGCGGGAGGAGAATGTTGCTTTCCTTGAGTTCTCAAGGCATTTTTGCCGCCACGGATTGCCGGTGCCGGAGATCTATGCTGAGGACTTGAGCCAGGGAGCATACCTTGAAGAAGACTTGGGCGACACAACGCTCTTTGAATTTCTGGGCGCGAATCGGACAGGGGAGATCGTTGCTGCCGCCGGCGGTTGAAGCGTATCGCAAAGTGGTGGCGATGTTGCCGCGCTTTCAGGTCGAGGCAGGCCGCGATCTGAATTACAAGGTTTGCTATCCGCGCTCCAGCTTCGATCGCCAGTCGATCGCGTGGGACCTGAACTATTTCAAGTACTATTTTCTGCGGCTCGCCGGCGTTCCCTTCAACGAGCAGGCGTTGGAGCATGATTTCAGCCGCTTGACGAAGTTTCTGCTGGGCGCCAACCACGTATTACTTTCTCTATCGGGATTTCCAATCGCGCAACGTCATGCTGCGCGATGGCCAGCCCTTCTTCCTGGACTACCAGGGAGGCCGCAAAGGCGCGCTCCAATACGACATTGCGTCTCTGCTCTACGATGGCAAGGCCGATCTGCCGCCGGAGTTGCGCCAGGAATTGCTCGACTACTATCTCGACTGCCTTGGCGGTTTCATCGACGTCAAGCGCGAAGCATTCATGGAGCACTACTACGCGTTACGTTTACGTCCGCATCATGCAGGCGCTGGGCGCCTATGGTTTTCAGAGGATTTTATGAGCGCAAGGCCCATTTTCTGCAGAGCGTGCCCTATCGCGCTGAAGAATCTGCGCTGGCTGGCCGACCACGTCAAGCTGCCCATCGCGCTGCCTGCGCTCATGGACGCATTCAACGGCATGTTGGCGTCGGAGAAACTGCAGAGCCTGGCTTCTTCCGCGGTGAATCTGACGGTGCGGATTTTCAGCTTCTCGTTTCATCACGAGATGCCGGTCGATGAATCCGGCAACGGCGGCGGATTTGTTTTCGACGCGCCGCAGCCTTCCCAATCCTGGGCGTGAAGAGCAATTCCGCAGTTGACCGGCAAGAGACGCGGCGGTGATCGACTATCTCAATGGCCAGCAGAGCGTGCACCAGTTTCTTGCAAGCGTTCTGTCGCTTGTGGATGCCAGCGTGAGCAGCTATCGACGGCGCGGTTTCAAGAACCTCATGGTTTCGTTCGGCTGCACTGGCGGCCAGCATCGTTCTGTGTATTTGGCGGAGCAATTGGCGAAGCATCTGCGGGCCGGCAGCCGGGGTGCGAAGTAGTGGTTCGGCATATCGAACTGGAAAAGATGGACAAGGCGGAGAAGTTGAACCAATGAAGGCGATGATTCTGGCTGCCGGCCTGGGCACGCGCCTGCGGCCGCTCACCGACGACCGTCCGAAGGCGCTGGTAGAGGTTGCCGGCCGCACGATGCTGGAGATCGCCTCGACCGCTTGCGCTGCGTTCGGCGTACGCGAGGTGATCGTCAACGTGCATCATTACGCCGACATGATCGTCGATTATTTGAAAGCCAACAGACAATTTCGGCATGCGCATTGAAGTCTCTCGCGAGAGAGTTCTGCTCGATACCGGCGGCGGCCTGAAGAACGCAGCATGGTTTTTTCTCGACTCCGGGAGCGTGGACGAACCGTTCATCCTGCACAACGTCGATGTGATCAGCACGATCGATCTTGGGCGCATGATGCGGTTTCACATCGAGCATGACGCCCTGGCAACGCTGGCGGTTCAAGATCGCGCGACTTCACGATATCTGCTCTTCGACGAGCAGGGCTGCTCTGCGGCCGTCGGATGGGCCGGTCGCGAAGGAGGCGCAACGAACACTGAACTGAGGCTTGCTGACTTGGAGCAACCCGCAGAGGTTGCAGCCACTGGCCTTCTCCGGCATTCACGTCATCTCGCCCGGTATCTTTGCAAAAATGCAGGAAGAAGGCGCCTTCTCGATCATTGACGCATACTTGCGCCTCGCGGCGCAGGGAGAAAAAATCATAGCCTTTCGCGCCGATGAATACGCTTGGCGCGATCTCGGCCGGCCAGAGAGCGTGATCCAGGCCGCTCAGGAATTAGACGGTGAGGGACACCTCAGAAGTTGACGAGGAAGAGCGCTGCATTCTTGTTCGCGGTTGTGTTCTTCGCACCGGACCTGGATAAGCCGGTTACCAATAGCCACAGAAGCAAAAAGCGGGAATTCAGCATTTTGCTGAATCCCCGCTTTCCATTTGTGGATCATCGATCCAGATCAGAGTTATTGAAGCCGACGACCCTTCTTATCTAGCGTGAAGCGGTTGATTTTGAAGTGAGCAGGACCGACTTCCCTTTTGCCTTCGATGAGCGAAGGAAATAGATCGCGCCGTAAATGCCCCAGACTGCGGAGATGCCGAGCGCGAACAGCGGCTCCTTCAACGTGCCGAGCCCGAAGGCGGGGCTGATCAGGTAGAAGGCCATGCAGACCAGGTTGGCGAGCAGGCCGAAGCCGGGGATGAGCAGGTGCTTCACGAAGCTGTAGTCGGGGCGCTTGTGGAAGGCCACGATGCACAGGAAGCAACTCAGCGCGTAAAGAATGAAGGTGCCGAAGTTGGAGGTGAGCGTGATGGTCAGCAGCGAGTTGGGCAGCGCCGCCAGTGTGTCGTGCGAGAGGTAGCCGAAGCTGGAGAAGATGCCGTGCGGCAGCGCGGCGATGGTGGCGTCGGTGGGCGCGCCGGCGTCGCCGAAGACCAGCGAAACAGCGATGACGCCGATGACCGCGGAGATCACAGCCAGCGTCCAGATGGCCTTGCGCGGCGAGAGCGACTCGGCATGAAGAATGCCGAAGTGCTCCGGAGCCTCGTCGTCCTTGCCCATCGCGTAGGTGACGCGGGCGCCGGTGTTCATGCAGCTCAGCGTGGTGCCGATCAGCGCCAGGAACACGGTGATCGCCTCCGCCAGCATGAAGTACTTGCCGTGGCCCTGGCCCAGCAGCCCGTCGCCGACAATGATCATCATGTCGCCGATGGGCGCCGCCGAGCTCGCCGCGCTCGCCATCGTATACCCCGAGTTGAGGAAGTAGTTGGCCGCGAAATACTCGATCAGATAACAGACCAGTCCCTGAATCAGCAGCGAAGCGATGACCGCGATGGGTATATGCTTGGTCGGGTTTTTGGCCTCGCCGCCCATCGAGGTCACCGATTCGAAGCCGACCAGGATCAGAATCGCGACCGTGGCCTGAATGAACACGTAACTGATCTTGTGCGGCGAGACGACCGAGGCGGCGCTGGTGTGCGTCAGGAAGTTGCCGCTCGCGTCCGTCTCGGGATAGGTGATGACGAAGGGAACCGGCTTGCCGGCCGAGTCCAGCAGCGGCAGCGGAGTTGCCGCTGGCGTCGCGCATCGTCGAGCCGTCTTTGGCCGTGGCGAACTGATAGGTGTAGGTGGCCAGCGACTGCGCGTCGTACTGGAAGCCCGCCGAGCCGGTCGGATGGCTGGCGCGATAGCCGAGCGCCAGCACGCTGAAGACCACCAGCGCCGAGATCTGCACCACGTTGATGGCCAGGTTGACAGCCGTCGAAGCGCCCGCGCCCTTCGACGCGATCCACGCGACAAAGAAGGAGAAGACCACCGCCACCAGCGCCATGAAGACCGGGCCCGGGATTCGAGCCGCTCATGACGTTGGGATACAGAAAGCCGACGACATAGCCGCAGAAGATGCCGGTGGTGGCCACCATCACGCCGGGATAGACCCAGTAGTAAAGGTGCGAGCCCCAGCCGACGATGAACTTGGCCATGCGCGCATACTTGAATGCCTTGTCCTTTGAGAGCAGCGCCTGCTCGGCGTAATAGTAGCTGGAGCCGGTGCCGGGATAGAGCTTGGAAATCTCAGCGTAGGCACGGCCGTGGCCAGGCAGAGCAGCAGCGCGCCGAAGATGCCCAGCCACATGGCTGGCGCGGTGGAGGGTTGGCCGGCGACGCCGGTGTTGGCCTGGATGGCGAAGGTGAGCCAAAGGAAGGCGCCGGGGGCGATGAGGGCCATTGCGTTGCTGGTCAGCCCGGTAAGGCCCAGGGTGGCCTGCATCTGAGGTGCTTTTTGTTCTGCCATGAGCATTCTCCTGGAGGTTGTAAGTCTGATGGTTTTCGATGGGGATCGGTAAGACTCGCCTGGGTTGAGCCCGCTGTGTTTGCAGCGGGCTTCATGATTCGTTCCTTTCGTGCAAATCTGAGAAGAAGTAGCTTAGCGCTTGGGGCCGAAGAAAGCAATGAACGCGATGGTCAAAGTTTGTTGCTGTTTACTCGACTGGTCGGCCAGTTTATTGAAGTAATCCACGTTGGAAAAGTCGCCGCGGTATTCAACCCGGGTCAGCAGGCCCTCGACCCACTTGTACTCATAGGTTGCGGTGAACTCCTGCAAATTCTGTCTGCGCCGGTTTGAAAGCCATCGTCATCGGTGAAGTACTCATACCTGCCTGCAATCGCGGACTTGGCGGTCGCCTGTTCGTGCGCGGCAACAGCGCCGCCCTGCCATGTGTTCACCTTGGTGTCGCCCTGTGCTTTAAGTGCGTCCTGATTTTCGCCGAAGTCATAGTTCAAGTACATGTTGAACTTGCCGGGAGGCGTCAGAAGCAGCGTGGTGTCGATCAGGTTGCGCAGTCCACTCGTGGTGTTGGCATTCTCTGGGCCGACAATATAGTTAAGACTCCAGGTGTACTTGGGCTTGGTCAAGGCATTGGTAAAGACTCCGGTTACTCCGCCGTTGCTCTTGGAAACGTTATTCCAGCCATTGACCAATTGAAAGCCGACCGTATCTGTCTTGGAGACCGGCATCGAGGTACGCGCGCCGAAGTGCCAATACGGAATGGCATTTACAAAGAGCAGGGAACGCGAGTAGTTCCAGTTATCCTTCGCTTCGATAACTTCCGCGCCGGCCGAAGTTACAAATTTGCCAAAGTCCAATTCAAATCCTTTGGCCTTCGGCGGCTTCAGGCTAAGAAACGCCTGTTCCAGGTAGGGAAGCTGATCGCCGCTCGTGCTGTTTGACGGTGCAGCATTGATCAGACTGTTGGTGCGGCCGTAAATGAAGTCAACATGCGCGCCAACCGGATCAGGATCGTGGTTCAGAGTTAGCTTAGCAGCGCTCAATTCAAACTGGTCCGTCTTGTCGTTGAAATTGTAGAGCTGGTTGATCTGGTCAAAGCCGTCCGTTGTGTTCGGACGATTGAAATTGAAGCTGTAATAGCCGTCGATAAATCCGCTGAGGTCCATTGGTCCAACGCTCCATGTGGGCGCGGCGGGAGCAGCCGCAGCCGGAGCCTGATCGGCAGCCGGCGCCGCTGCGGGTGCTGCCGCAGGAGCAGCTGCCGGGGTTGCTGCCGGAGCAGGCGCAGCCTGATCTGGCGATTGTGCGCCGGCAATTAAAGCAAATGCCATTGCGGTTCCAGCCACTATTTGAAGAATGCGATTCGGGTGCAGATTCATCGTCACTTATTCCTCCCCCAAAATGATGTGTGTTGAATGACTTAGCGTGAATACAGCGAACAATGCAGTTAGGGCCGCAAATCCAACGACCGGCTCATTTGTTTTCAGACAAACCTCCAGCGCGGCACGGCTTCGCAGGCCGCGTCGTACTTTAACTTAAAGATTTGTGTTGCGTTATTTGATCCGGTCGTAACGGGTTAACCCAAGTTACTCAAATGTGACATAAGGAAGAAATGAGGATTGCAAAAAGAATTAGTTATTGCCTCTTTATGAATTCAATATGCGAGTCGTCATTGAAGATCTAAATTGACTGACAGCAGTTCTCTGGATCCTTGATGTCCACACCCGGCAACTACGAAAATGCAAGAAGTCAGAAATCGCTGTAGAGTTAAGGACGTCCGTCTCGATTTGTGGAAATATCTGACATTGGGATTTCTATGAAGGATGCAGTGATTGTTTCCGCCGTGCGCACCGCGGTCGGCAAGTTTCAGGGATCGCTTCACTCCTTCTCCGCGCCGCAGTTAGGCGCGATAGTGGTGCGTGAAACGGCTCGCCGCGCCGGCGTAGAAGCTCAAGAAATTGACGATTGCATTATGGGCTGCGTCTTGCAGGCAGGCCTCGGCCAAAATCCCGCGCGTCAAGCGGCGATCCATGGCGGGCTCGGCAATTCAACAAGCGCGTTCACCATCAATCAAGTTTGCGGCTCGGGGCTCAAGGCCGTCGCACTTGCCGCGCAGGCTATTCAAACGCGGAATGCCGAAATGGTTGTAGCCGGCGGCATGGAGTCGATGTCCAACGCGCCTTATCTTCTCCCAAAGGCTCGCTCAGGCTATCGCATGGGCGATGGTGAACTCATCGATTCCATGATCTTCGACGGTCTGCGGGATGCATACAATGCTTTTCACATGGGCGTGGGCGCAGAGAAGATTGCCGCGAAATATGGCATCAGCCGCGAGGAGCAGGACGTTTTTGCGACTGAATCGCATCGTCGCGCTGCCGCGGCTACCGCGGCCGGATTCTTCCGCGATGAAATCCTGCCGGTTGAAATTCCGGCATCCCGCAAAGACGCGGCGCCGACCGTTTTCGATACCGACGAAACCATTCGACCCGATACTACGGTGGAAATTCTCTCGCGCCTCAAGCCTGCCTTTCAGCAGGGTGGCACGGTTACAGCCGGCAACGCACCCGGCATCAGTGACGGTGCTGCGGGCCTTCTGGTCACAAGCGAAGAGCGCGCGCAAGCATTGGGCCTCAAACCGCTGGCCGTTATCCGCGCTCAATCCACCAGCGGTCTCGCGCCGGAGTGGTTCGGTCTTGCGCCCATCGAAGCTGTGCGCAAGGTGGCCGAAAGAGCGGGCTGGCCGCTCGACTCCGTCGATCTTTTTGAACTGAATGAAGCCTTCAGCGTACAGTCCTTGGCGGTGAGCCGCGAGTTGGGCCTCGATCCAGCCAAAGTAAATGTGCATGGAGGCGCGGTAGCCATCGGCCATCCCATTGGCGCCAGCGGAGCCCGCGTGCTTGTCACCTTGCTTTACGTCCTCCAGCAGCATGGCAAGACCAAAGGCATCGCGTCCTTATGCCTCGGCGGCGGCAATGCCGTCGCTCTCGCCGTCGAACGCATCTAGAATCGACTGTCCGGAATCGAACACTCCCACTCCGGAAGCGGTCACTGGGACTCGTGCGACGTCTGCGGAGGCTGTCGTAAGTAGCTTATTTTCAGCGCCCGCTGCCCTCAAATCTTTGGCATAGCAAGTGCTATATCAAGTCGTGATGGATATCGCCCGCCCAGATTTATTGCAAAAGAGGAAGCGCCGCCTGTGGGTCATTTCAGGCGTAGCAGTGGTGGTTGTAGCAGTCGCGCTGCTGGCCGTTTCGCGGCTCAAACCCGCCGCTCCAACGGTGGACCGCTCAACGATTTGGCCGGATACGGTCAAGCGCGGCGATCTGACCATTCAGGTGCGCGGGTCAACCGGCAGCCTTGTGCCCCGCGAAGACTCGATCGAACTGATTCCTGCCCAAACGGATGCCACAGTCGTGCGGATTCTGGCGCTGCCAGGAGCCAAGGTCACGCCGGACACGGTGGTGATGGACCTGACCGACCCGCAACTCGAACAGGAATTGTTGAGCGCCCAGTCTGCGCTCAAAGGAGCGCAAGCGGATTACAAGAGCCTGCAGGCAACGCTGAATAGCACGCTTATGGACAAGAAGATCGCTGCCGCGCAGGTGGACGCTTCCTATACCCAGGACCAGCGGCAGGCGCAGACCGACGAAGCCCTCTACAAGCTCGGGGTCGTCTCCGGTTTGGTTTCAAGCGCGTCGAAGAATACGGCTGACCAATTGACTGCTCAGAAAAAGCTGTCTGAAGAGCAACTCGACGTGAATGCGAAGGCCATCGAGGTCCAACTGGCTTCCGCGCAGACCAAGGTCGAACAGGCCAAGGCCCAACTCGATCTCTATCAGAAACAATCGGAAGCGCTTCACGTCAGGGCGGGAATCTCCGGTGTGCTGGCACAGCTTCCGGTTCCGTTGCAGGTCGGCCAGCACGTCACAGCGGGAACGTCAGTGGCCAAGGTCATTCAGCTCGACAAACTCAAGGCCGCCCTTCAGATCGCCGAGACCCAGGCGCGCGACATTCAGATCGGCCAACCGGCCTCGATCGATACCCACAACGGCATTATTCCCGGCCACGTCTCCAGAATTGATCCGTCAGTGTTGAACGGAACGGTCACTGTTGACGTAGCACTTGATGGGCCTTTGCCTGTTGGGCGCGCGTCCTGACCTGAGCGTGGACGGGGTCATCGATCTGGCTCGGCTTGCATGATGTGCTTTATGTGGGCAGGCCGGCGCTGGGTAATGAGAACTCGACATTGAGCCTGTTCAAAGATAGATTCGGATGGCAAAGGCGCGGTGCGTGTGCCGGTGAAAGTGGGCCGAGGCTTCGGTCAATGCAATCCAGGTGCTTGAAGGCTTGAAAGAAGGCGACGAAGTGATTCTCTCCGACATGTCGCGCGAAGACAGCGTAGATCGCATCCGGCTGGAATAGGAACGGTGGACAGTGAACAGTGGCCAGTGGTCAAAGAATGGCGATCATTGGCACCCGGTCACTGACAACTGACAACTGATCACTGACAACTGAAAAAGAGGGGGACAGGATGGCATCGAATGACAAGCTGATTGAAATCGAAGATCTCACCAAGGTCTTCTACACAGACGAAGTGGAGACGCATGCGCTCTCCGGCATCCACCTCACCATCTCGCGCGGCGAGTATGTGGCCATGTCCGGTCCGTCCGGGTGCGGCAAGTCCACGCTGCTCTCCATCCTCGGCCTGCTGGATACGCCCACAGGCGGCCGCTACCTGCTCAATAACAACCCGGTCGAAAACCTGAGCTTCGGCGATCGTTCGCGAATCCGCAATCAGGAGATCGGCTTCATTTTCCAGAGCTTCAATCTCATCGGCGATCTCACCGTTGAAGAGAATGTCGAGCTGCCTCTTACCTATCGCGCCGGCATGCCTTCATCCGAGCGCAAAGGCCGCGTTAAGGAAGCTCTGGAGCGCGTCAACATGGCTCACCGCATGAGGCACTATCCGGCGCAGCTCTCCGGCGGTCAGCAGCAGCGCGTAGCCGTTGCCCGTGCGCTTGCCGGTTCGCCCTCCATCCTGCTCGCCGATGAGCCCACCGGCAACCTGGACTCAAAGAACGGCGAGGCGGTCATGCATCTGCTGGCCGATCTGCATCGCGAAGGCTCAACCATCTGCATGGTCACCCACGATCCCCGTTTCGCCAAGCATGCTCAGCGCGAGGTGCATCTGTTCGACGGAAAGGTGGTCTCGGAAGACGAGCTCAAAAAGCTCACTGAAGAAGTGGAGGCATAACCATGCAGTTTCGCAATTCGCTGCGCAACTCCTTTCAGGACCTGCATTATGCGTTGCGCCAATTGCGCCGCGCTCCTGGTTTTGCCTTCACCGTCGTCCTCACGCTCGCCCTCAGCGTGGGCGTAGCCACTGCTGTCTTCTGCGTTATCGACAACGTGATCCTGCGCCCTCTCCCTTACAAAAACCCGGACAGGATCTTCTTCATTCAAGCCGCCGGCCGCAGCGGCTTTCAGCATCCTGCTTCATGGCCCAACTTCAAAGATGAGCGCGCGGAGCTACAGACTTTTCAAGCGCTGGCCGGCTACATGGACTTCAGAAAAGCCACCATCGAGACCGCCGTCGAGCGGCCCCGTCTCGCTGGACAGCGTTCACTCTACAGACAACTTTTTTCAGGTCTTCGGCGTTCAGCCGCTGCTGGGGCGCACGTTTCTGCCCGGCGAGCAAGAAGATGGCAAGAACGACATCGTTGTCCTGAGTTATGACGCGTGGCAGAAGTATTTTAACGGCGACCGCGATGTTCTCAACCGAACGGTGAAACTGGATGGCCGTGCGTCTACGGTTATCGGCATTATGCCAGCAGGTTTCCGTTATCCGCTTAACCTGCACAACGCCGTTTACACTCCGCGGCTGATTACCGATGAATGGATGCAGAACCGTGGTGCAAACTGGCTGCGGACGGTTGGGCTGCTCAAAAGTGGAGCCACCATCCAACAGGCGCAGGCTGATTTCACGCATGTTTTCGCCGATCTCGCGAAGGCTCATCCGGAAACAAATAGCGGCGATACCCCGGCGTTGATGCCGTTGACGGACCGGGTGGCAGGCAAGACCCGCGGGCCGTTGGAATCGCTGTTATTTGCCGTGCTGGCCGTGATGGCGATTGGCTGCGTCAATATCGCTGGACTTCTGCTGGCGCGCGGCGTGAAACGCGAGCGCGAGATGGCGATGCGCGTCGCAATCGGCGCCGGGCGCAGACGGCTGTTTGGTCAGGTGCTCACGGAAGGCCTCATGCTCGCATCGTTTGGCGCCCTCGGCGGCGTGCTGCTGGCCACCCTGCTGATTCAAGGGATGAGCGCATTTCTAGTCAAGGCGCTTGATCGCGGTGCAGACATCCACATGAATTGGGCAGTGCTGTCGGCTGCCATCGCGGTTGCGGTGTTCACCAGCTTGTCGGCATCGTTTTATCCCGCATGGCGCCTATCGGGCATCGATCCCAATCGCGCGTTGAAGACTGGAGGAAGCGCTGGGACACAGCGCTCGCAGATACGCTTGCGCTCCGGCTTTGTTGTGACTCAGGTCGCCCTCACGCTGGTGCTGCTGGTGGTGGCGGGACTGCTGATGCGCATGGTCACGCGCTATCGGGACGCCGATCTGGGGTTCAATCCCACAAAAATTCTTTCGGTAAAGCTGAGCCTGTCGAGAACCCGCTATGACGGGCGCGATATGCTCACAGCCTTTTACTCGCCTCTGGAAGAGCGAGTAAAGCGGCTGCCCGGAGTGCAGGCTGCAGGGCTGATCGACGTTTTGCCGATAGATAATTACGGCGATAACCGGTATGTTCACATCGCTGGCCAGCCGCCGAATCCGCCGAATCAAGTGATGCTCGCGGAGAGCCGCTTTGTCAGTGCCGGCTACTTCGATGTGATGGGCGTCCCTTTGCGCCAGGGCCGAAACCTCTCGCCGAGTTTGGACCGCCCAGAGAACAAAGGCTCGACGGTGCTGGTCAACGACGCCTTCGTTAGCAAATTCATTCCACGCGAACTCGACCCAACCACGCAGCGATTGGATGACAATGTCAAGGAAGAAGAGTGGAGCAGGATTGTCGGCGTCACTGGCAACGTGCGGCAGAGCATCTATGAGCCGTCTATGCCAGAGATAGACTTGCTGATGGACGAAATTCCCACCCAATACAAACCCGATCTAATGTCCGAAATGTTTCTGGTCGTGCGCACGGCGGGCGATCCAACGCAAGTTACATCCGCTGTGCGCTCGATTGTTCACGATCTTGATCCGACCGTGCCCTTCGATGAGCCCCGCGCCATGACCGAAGTGGTTGCAGAGACGCTGGTCTTCGAGCGCATGGAGAGCTGGCTCTTCGGCATCTTCGCAGGCCTTGCGCTTGCCTTGGCGCTGGTCGGCCTTTACGGACTCATCAGTCACGAGGTGGAACAAGCCACTCGCGATATCGGTGTGCGCATGGCCCTCGGAGCAACGCGCAACAACATCCTCGCCATGGTCCTTCGGCGCGTGGCGTGGATGCTGGCAGCTGGCACGGTTGCCGGCCTGGCGCTCACCGTCTTCGCGCGCAAACTTATCGGCATGGTCATCTACTTCGAAGCCCAAAAAGAGGCGGGAAGTTTTCTGCTCCTGGCTCTTCTGCTCGTTTTTGCGGGGCTTCTCGCCGCGTTGATTCCGGCGGCGCGCGCCGCTTCTGTTGAACCCATGCAAGCACTCAGAAACGAGTAGTACCAGAGGTCGAGTCAACTGATTGGCAGAAGGCAACCGGAATGGACCAACGGAGAATATTCACGATGAGTCAATTGCTTCAGGACATCCGCTACGCATTGCGCCAGTTGCGCAAATCGCCGGGATTCACGCTCACCGCTGTCATCACGCTTGCTCTCGGCATTGGCGCCAACACGGCCATCTTCACGCTCGTTCAGGGCATCCTGTTGCGCTCTCTGCCCGTTAAAAATCCAGCGCAACTCTACCGCATCGGCGACGTCGATGATTGCTGCGTCGAGGGCGGCTTTCCTGGCAATGCAGGGGACACCGGTGACTTCTCCATCTTCTCCTACGATCTCTATCAATATCTGAAGAGCTCCGCGCCGGAGTTCGAGCAACTCGCAGCCATGGAAGCCGGTGACTGGATGTGGAGCGTTCGCCGCGGCAACGCTTTGCCTTCTTCGCTGCACGGCGAATACGTCTCCGGAAACTACTTCTCCACGCTGGGCCTCGGAGCCTACGCGGGACGCGTGTTTTCTGACAGCGACGACTCGCCGTCCGCTGCGCCTGCCGTAGTGCTCAGCTATAAAGCGTGGCAGGGCCAATATGCCGCCGATCCCGCGATCGTTGGTTCGACAATTTTCATTCAGGCCAAACCGTTTAATGTAATTGGCATAGCGCCACCGGGTTTCTTCGGAGACCGCCTGAGAGACTCTCCTCCGGATTTGTGGATTACGCTGAATAGCGAGCCCTACCTGGCTGGGGCAACGTCGCTCCTGCATCATCAGGAGTCCCACTGGCTCTACCCGCTGGGAAGAGTCCGCCCCGGAACCGATATAGGAGCATTGCAAACAAAGCTCACCGCATTGCTTCGCCAATGGCTTTACACGCGTCCGCAGCTTACCGCCAACGGCGGGGCGGCCATCATTCCCAAGATGCATGTCGTTCTTTCACCCGGTGGCGGAGGCATTCAGAACCTGCAGCAGCAGACAGGCAAGGGTCTCAAGATGTTGATGATCCTTTCTTCGGTCGTCCTGCTCATCGCGTGCGCAAATATTGCCAACCTGATGCTGGCGCGCGCCACCACTCGCCGCGCCGAAGTGGCCGTGCGCATGGCTCTTGGTGCTGGGCGCCGACGTGTCATTCGCCAGATTCTTACCGAGAGCGCGCTACTCAGTTGCATCGGCGGCCTTGCGGGACTGGCCGTTGCCTACGCGGGGTCGCGCACCATTCTCGCTCTCGCATTTCCCGATTCACCCAACCTGCCGATCGATTCCAATCCGTCTTTGCTGGTTCTCGGCTTCGCATTTCTTGTCTCGCTCGTCACCGGCATTCTCTTCGGAGCAGGCCCGGCATGGCTATCGTCCCATGCGCAGCCCGCAGAAGTCCTCCGCGGGGTAAACCGTTCCACCCGTGACCGCTCTTCGCTCCCACAAAAATCTCTCGTCGTGTTTCAGGCTGCACTGTCTCTCGTTCTCCTATCCGGCGCCATTCTTACCACCAAGTCGCTGAACAATCTGGAGCACCAGAAATTCGGCATCGCCACATCGAACCGCTACGTGCTGCACTTTGACCCTGCCGGCGCCGGTTATACCGTCGATCGCCTGCCAGGGCTCTATCGCCAGATTGAAGATCGCTTTGCCTCTCTGCCCGGTGTAGCTCATGTCGGCATGGCGCTCTATAGCCCGCTTGAGGGCGACAACTGGGGCGAGTGCGTCATTCAACAGGGGCATTCAGCTCCCCACCCCGGCGACAAATGCGGTTCCACGTGGGATCGCGTCAGCACCCATTTCCTCGATTCCATTGGCGTGTCGATGGTTCAAGGCCGCGGATTCTCTGAGCAAGATACTGCCTCATCGCCACAGGTCGCCATCGTGAATCAGGCTTTTGTAAAACGTTTCTTTCCCAAACAGAACCCGATCGGCCAGCACTTCGGCATCGACGAGGTGAAGTACTCCGGAAGCTGGGAGATCATCGGCGTATTCACCGACTTCAAGATGAACAACCCGCGAGACGAGGTGCGCCCCGTCTATTTGCGTCCGCTTTCGCAACCGTTCGCAGGATACACGGAGCCGGAAATGAACTCCGGCGAAGCGCAATCCATGTTCATCAACTCCATTGTCCTCAGCTTCAATCAACCGCAGCAGAATGCTGACGTGCTCATTCGCCGTACCCTTGCCGGCATCGATCCCAATCTCACCGTAATGGATCTTCGCTCGCTCGATGCTCAAGTGGCTGGAAACTTCGATGAGGACCGACTGCTGGCGCGCCTCACTAGTCTCTTCGGCATTCTTGCCTTGATCCTCGCGTCAGTCGGCCTCTACGGTGTGATGTCTTACTTCGTCGCCCGCCGCACCAGTGAGATCGGCATTCGCATGGCCCTCGGCGCAACGCGATCGAGCGTCGTCTCTATGGTGTTGCGCGGCGCACTCTGGCAGATTTGCGTCGGCCTGGTTCTGGGCATTCCCGCTTCGCTTTATGCCGGATATCTGATGAAGACCCTGCTCTACGGAGTTGAAAGCTACGACCCGATAGCGATTGCCGGGGCGCCCTTGATGCTTGTTATCTGCGCTATTGCGGCCGGCTTCATTCCCGCCCGCCGCGCCGCTTCTATTGAGCCCATGCAGGCGCTACGCACGGACTGAGAAGCCTCGCTGGAGTCGATTTTTGTGAAGTGCACTGACATGAAGGGTACGGACTTTAGCCCGTGCATGAAACTTGGCGAATTCTCCGGGCTTCAGGTTTTAAGGGAGAGATGATGAATACAATTCTTCAAGACATCCGGTATGCATTCCGCCAGTTGCGCAGGTCGCCAGCGTTCACGATCACGGTGATCGTTACGCTGGCTCTCGGCATCGGCGCTAACGCCGCTGTCTTTACGCTTTTCGACCAGGTACTCTTGCGCATGTTGCCCGTCGACCGGCCCAAAGAATTGGTGCGCTTCGAATGGACCGGCGGCTTCTCCGGCTCGGCCAGCAGTTTTGGCGGCGACACAGCCAACTACTTCTCTTATCCCATGTACAAAGATCTGCGCGACCAGAATCAGGTCTTTCAAGGGATACTGGCCGCCGACAAGACCGGAGTGGGAGTGTCCTGGCATAACCAGGCCGAGAACAAAGACGCCGAGGTGGTCACCGGCAATTATTTTCAGCTGCTCGGGCTCCAGCCTGCCGCTGGCCGTCTGCTGACCCCGCAGGACGATACCGCGAAGAACGCCAATCCAGTAGTGGTGCTCAGTTACGACTATTGGAAGACTCGCTTCGCCGCGTCGCGCGACGTCGTTGGCCAGACAGTGCTCATCAACGGCCATCCCTTCTCCATTCTCGGCGTCGCTCCGCGAGAATTTCAACACCGCCATCGGAGGCTACAAACCCTGCGTATTCATTCCCGTCAGCATGGTCGATATCGCCATGCCATGGATGAATTCTCGCGACAATCTCACCAACCACCAATCCATCTGGCTCACGTTGATAGCGCGTCTCAAGCCCGGCGTAACTGCATCCCAGGCCGAGGCTAGCCTGGGACCGCTTTGGCATTCGCTGCGCGCAAATGAGTTGACCCTCTACAAATCCCATTCGGAGCGCTTCAAGAAACATTTTCTCGACGAATCGCGACTCAACGTGGTCGACGATTCCACCGGCTTCTCACCTGATCGCAGCGAGCTGAAGACGCCGCTTATCGTCCTTATGAGCATGGCCGGCCTGCTGGTTGCCATGTGCGCCATCAATGTGGCTACACTGCTGCTATTGCGGGCAGCTGGCCGCGCGCGTGAAATGTCCATGCGCTACGCTCTCGGCGCAAGACGCATCCGAATCGTCTCTCAGTTGCTCGTTGAGGGCGGGTTGCTCGGCCTGGCCGGGGCTGCCGTCGGTCTTGCGCTTGCGCCTATAGTGGCCACGACGCTGGTGCGCCTGATGACCAGTTCCGATCCCGGCCAGGAACCCTACTCATCCGCAATCGACGCGCGCGTGCTGCTCTTCACGATTGCAATCTCCCTGGTCGTCAGTTTACTGTTCAGCATCGCGCCGGTGTTTCACTTCCTGCGCCCCGACCTGGCCCAGGCCCTGCGTCAGAATGCAGGCACCGCCTCGAAGACTTCGCAGCGTTTCAGGAAGTTGGCCGTGGGTGCGCAGATTGCCCTCAGCGTCATGCTCCTCGGAGGCGCGGGCCTTTTCGTCCGCACCGTCGACAATCTTCGCCATCAGCCGGTCGGATTCGACACTACTCATCTCGTCACGTTCTCACTCGATCCCACTAACTCCGGCTACGGCGAAGACCGAACTCCGCAGATTGAAGCGAGCGCTCTCGACGCGCTGCACCGAATTCCCGGTGTCCTTGAGGTCGCAGGCACCGAGGATGCTGAGCTGGCCGGAAACTCCAGCGGTTCGAGTTTTTCCGTACAGGGATACAAGCCGGCCGAAGACGAAAAGATGAGCTTTGAAGAGCCCTGGATCACGCCTGACTACTTTGCCACTCTTCATCAGCCTCTCATGGCCGGGCGGGAGTTCACGCCCGCCGACGCCAAGGGGCAGCCGAAGGTAGCTGTCGTCAATGCCTCATTCGTGAAGCGATTCTACGGCTCCCCGCAGGCAGCGCTTGGCCGCCAACTCGGCTCCGGAGATAAGAACGACACCACCATCGTTGGCGTCGTTGGCGATATTCGCCATCAGAACCTGCGCACTGTGATCGGGCCCGCCGTCTATCGGCCCTATTTGCAGGACGAGCACCCTGGCGGTCTGCAAATCTACGCGCGCACCGCGCAACCTCCGGAGACGGTCGAAGCCGCTATCCGCCAGACCATTCATCAGCTCGATCCAACGTTGGTCGTCGATGGCCTGCGCACCATGGAAGAAGAAGTAAGTCAACGCGCCGCCGATGTAATCGCACTTGCATTTCTGTCAATTGGCTTCTCCGCGCTCGCCATGATTCTCGCTGGCGTCGGCCTCTACGGCGTCCTCGCTTACTCCACCGAACAGCGCACTCGCGAAATCGGCGTCCGCCTTGCCCTCGGTTCGCCGCGCTCCGGTGTGGTTGCTCTGGTCGTCCGCGAAATGGCCCTCATCGCCGCCATCGCCGTCGCCATTGCGCTCCCATCTGTGGTTGCGCTAGCTCGGCTCTTCAGCAGCCTGCTCTATGGCGTTACAACTTTCGATCCACTCGCGCTCACCGTCGCAGTACTGTTGACGACGGTAATGGTCGTGCTGGCCGCGGCCATTCCAGCGCGCCGCGCAGCAACTGTCGAGCCGATGCAGGCTCTAAGAACTGAGTAATCTGGAACTGAGTAATACGAGAGGATTAGGAAAGGGGATAAAGCCGATGCGAACGATTTTAAGGAACCTTCATTACGCACTGCGCCAATTGAGCAAGTCACCGGTGTTCGCCCTCACTGCGGTGTTCACGCTTGCCCTGGGCATAGGCGCCACTACGGCCATCTTTACGGTGGTCTATGCCACGCTGCTTGCCCCAATGCCTTACCCGCAGCCGGATCAGCTGGTTATGGTCTGGTCGAAGATTCAGGGCTTCCACAACTCCATCGCTGCGCAGGACTTTGTCGACTGGAAAAGCCAGAACGCAGTCTTCCAGGATGTCAATGCCTTCAGCGGCGGGAGCTTCAACCTGGCCACAAAGGAGCAGCCGGAGTATTTGCAGGGGCAGTTCACAACCCCCGGAATGTATCGGATGATGGGGAACCAATTCGTCTATGGCCGCGACTTTCTTCCCGAGGAGGGCACGCTCGGCAAGGAACATGAGGTGATTCTGCTCAACAAGCTCTGGAGGCGCCTGGGCTCAGATCCCAACATCGTCGGCAAGAGTATTCAGCTTGATGGTACCGCTTACACCGTTGTCGGTGTGCTCGGCCCGGGCCAGCCCGACCGCCTCGATACCTGGCTTATTGTCCCGCTTGCATTCAAGCCTGAGCAGCTCAATCACGACTTCCACTGGCTTCTGGCCATGGGCCGGCTGAAGCCGGGCGTCACCATCCAACAGGCGCAGGCCAATATGGACAAGGTAACTGCCAACATTGCGCAGGCCAACCCAAAGAGCAACAAGGGCTGGGGCGCATTCGTAGAGCCGCTGCACAATGACTTCCTTCCCAAGGAAGAGATCCAGATGCTCTGGATTCTGCTCGGCGCCGTGGGCTTTGTGTTGCTCATCGCCTGTGTCAATGTTGCCAATCTGCTGTTGGCCAGAGGCACAACCCGCCAGAAAGAGCTGGCAGTTCGCACAGCGCTGGGCGCCTCGCGCAAAGCCATCTTTGCGCAGTTTCTCACCGAAAACCTTGCGCTTGCCTTCATTGGAGGCACGCTTGGAGTCGCCCTGGGCTGGGCCCTGTTGCACGGGATTGAGGCGATCATGCCCCCTGGAACGCTTCCAACCGAAGCCGACCTCCGGCTCAACCTCCCTGTTTTGCTCTTCACCCTGGCTGCGTCCACGCTCTCCGGTTTGCTTTTTGGCTGCGCTCCCGCCTGGTCTGCCACGCGCGTCGATCCTGCTGAGGTTCTGAAAGAGGGTGGCCGCTCCGGCACCGGTGCGAGCCGTCACCGAATTCGCCGCCTGCTTGTTATCGGAGAGTTCGCTTTGGCGCTTGCCCTGCTCACCGGAGCCGGACTCGCCATTCACAGTTTCTGGAATCTCACCCAGGTCGATCTCGGCACCAGCATTACAAATATCCAAACTTTTTCGCTGCCCGTACCCGACTCACGCCCCAAAGATCCGGCGCTCATTAACGCTTACTACCAGCAGATGATCGCGAGCATCAAGGCCGTACCCGGGGTGGTGGATGCGGCTGTTTCTACCGGCCTTCCACTCGAAGGCTCTAACTTCGGGATGCCCTTTACCATCGCTGGCCAGCCCGAGTTTGCCGATCCATCTCAACGCCCGGGAGCGGGCTTTGACATGGTCACTCCTGACTATTTCAAGACCTACAGCATCCCTGTTCTTCGTGGCCGCGCATTTACCGATCAGGACACTGCCGCGACGACGAGAGTGGCAATCGTCAATAAGAAATTCGCCGACAAATTCTTTGCGGGCAAAGACCCGCTCCAGCAGCGTATTAACGTCGAAGAGCTGATTCCCGGCGTCACCAAGCTTGGCCCATATATCTCCTGGCAGGTCGTGGGCGTCTTCAACAACGTGCGCGCAGGCGGCTTCCGCGACGACAATCCAGTGATCGTCATTCCTTTTGCGCAGATTCCCTGGCCCAGCGCCAATATTGGCGTCCACACCGCGGGAGACCCAGCCACCGTCTTCCGCAGCATAGCCGCGGCCGTTCATTCCGTTGACCCGCAAATCGCCCTTGCCGAACCGCGCACGCTCGAAGAAATCAAGAGCCGCAACCTCGGCAGCGATCGCTTCATCATGACACTACTCGGTACATTCGCATTCATAGCTTTGCTGCTGGCTGCTGTGGGCATCTATGGCGTGATTGCATTCACCGTTGCCCAGCGCGAACACGAGATCGGCCTGCGCATGGCCCTTGGAGCCAGCCGCGGGAACGTGATGAGCCTCGTTCTGAAGGAGGCCTTCGTCCTCGCCTTCGTCGGCCTCGGTATCGGTCTGGTCGGAGCCTTCTTCATCGGCCGTGCGTTGCACAGCGCGCTCTATGGCGTTGGCTCCATTGACTACGCCGCGATCGCGGTCGTCGCCTTTGTCTTGCTGATCGCGTCGTTGATTGCGAGTTGGATTCCCGCCCGCCGCGCTGCCGGCGTCGAGCCAATGAGGGCCCTCAGAAGCGACTAGAGCGTCTGCGCGAGCGGAGAAACAGTCAACCAGAATCGTAGTTTTGAGATCGGAGCAAGAGGCCATCATGATCGAACTGAAAAATATAGAACGCAGTTACAAGACCGGCCACACCGAAACCTGGGTGCTGCGCCGGTATCGGCTTGACCATCAAGAGGGCGAGTTCGTCACCGTGATGGGGCCATCGGGGGCAGGGAAGTCGTCGCTGCTGAACGTGCTCGCGCTGCTCGACGACGGTTGGCTGGGCGAGTACTGGTTCGGCGAAACGCCGGCCCACAAGCTCAACCGCAAGCAGCGCGCTGACCTCGCCCGTCAACGCATCGGCATGGTCTTCCAGAGTTACCACCTGCTCGACGATCTCACCGTGGCCGAAAATATTGACTTCCCCTTTCTTACAAGAATCTGCCGGCCAAAGAGAGGCAGGGGATGGTGGCCGATATCCTTGATCGCTTTCAGATTGTGGCCAAGAAAGATCTGTTATCCCAATCAGCTCTCCGGCGGTCAGCAGCAGCTGGTTGGCATTGCGCGCGCCGTGGTTCATGCACCATCGCTATTGCTTGGCTGACGAACCGACCGGCAATCTGCATTCCACGCAAGCCCGGGAAATCATGGATCTTTTCTGCGAACTGAATCGCGCGGGCACAACCATAGTGCAAGTCACGCATTCCGAAGAAAACGCGCGCTACGGCAAACGCATCCTCGAGTTGCGCGATGGCTGGCTCACGCGCGACGAAGCAGGTGCAGCACAGGGCAACGGAGGTAGGCGCACAGTGAATCATTCCGAATCCAATCTCATCGGCCGATCGATAAGGCACGCAAGCCCTGGCCGCAATTCTATTGTTGCAGATGAACCTTGCTTTGCCGCTGTCGCGGCCTGTGCACTTCACGCTCCAGCCCCAATCTACTGCCGACGCAACAGGCGCCGGACAGCCCCTGCGCCAGCGACGCAGGGGACTGCCGCAGCCACCGCAGCGCCGTACGCTTGGCGCAAGAGATGCAGCAGGTGCAGCAGCCGTCGTTTGCTCCGCCGCAGCCGTTTCACGTGCCGATGCCCCATTCGCACAACCCGCTTTCTCCCTACAGGCCAAGCACCGCGCCTGAACTGGACCTGAGCAACTCGCCGCGTCTGCAGAACCTTATCCGCGATGGAAAGATCTATGTTTCATTGCATGACGCGATCGCAGTGGCCATTGAGAACAACCTCGATCTGGCCTATTTCCGCTATAACTTCCCCATTGCTCAAACCGATATCCTGCGCACCAAGGCGGGCAGCCCAGCCAACGGCGTCAACACCGCCATCGTTCAGGGCACCCAGGGCGGGTTTGCTGCTTCAACCGGCGGCGGAGGCGGCTCGTCCGGTTCCGGATTTTCCGCCGGCAATGGCGGCATCGTCACCTCGACCCTGGGCGCTGGCACCAACGTTTCGTCTTTCGATCCCTACCTCACCTTCCAGGGCTACGTCGATCACACCGTCATCCAGGAGGCCAACCAGATCCCCACCGGCGTGCCGACTCTGAAAACCAACACGATCGAGGTCCTGTCGAACTTTTCCCAGTCGTTCCCCATCGGCACCAACCTTTCGGTCAACTATCTGGGCCAGCGTGTCGCCAGCAACACCCCTTACAATCTCATCAATCCTGAGCTTTATTCCAATTTTCAGGTGATGATCTCCCAGCCCATTCTTGCCGGTTTCGGAGTGGCCACCAACGAGCGCTTTATCCGCATCGCCAAGCGCAACTCCCAGATCACCGACCTTGCTTTCAAGGCGCAGGTCATCGCCACCGTGACTCAGGTGGAGAATATCTACTGGGACCTCGTGAATGCCTACGAGAGCGAGCAGATCAGTGAGCGCTCTCTCGGCTTCGCCAACAAGAACCTCTCCGACGATCAGAAGCAGCTCGAACTCCAGGCCATCCCCGCCATGCAGGTCATGACGGATCAGTCTGCCGTGGCAACCGCCGAAGGCAACCTCACAGTGGCGCGCGCCAGCCTCCGGCTGAACGAACTGCTGATGAAGAACGCGCTCACCAAGGTCGACGATCCCATCATCGACGAGATGCCGGTTATTCCGCTCGATCTGCAAGCGAGACCCCGACCCGAACGCCGACAAGATCCATCGATGATCTCATCGCCGAGGCCGAGAAGAAGCGGCCCGAGGTCGCCATCTACCAGATGCAGGCCGAAGTGCAGAAGCAGTCCCTGAAAGACATCAACAGCGAGCTCTTGCCGACCCTCAACATGTATGGCCTCTATGCCGGCGCGGGCACTGCGGGTCCTGCGAATCCCTTGTGCAACTCCAGCACGCAGGATTGCACCACCAATCTGCCCACGGGCTTCCCCAGCATGTTCGCGAACACCTTCAACTACTCGTCTCCGGAATACCAGGTCGGGATGACGCTTTCCATCAATCTGCGCAACCGCCAGGCCAAGGCAGATCAATTCCGCGCTGTGCTGCAATACCGCCAGAGCCAGATCTCCTCGGAGCAGCAACAGAAAGGCATTCGCTTCGACGTGCGCAACTCGAAAGTTTGCGCTTGAACAGGCTCAGGCCCAGGTTGACGCAACTCAGAAAGCGCGCGACCTTGCCCAGAAGACCTTTGACACTACTAAACAGGAACAGCAGCTCGGCGCGAAATCCGGCCTCGATACGCTGAATGCGGAAAGCGCGCTCGCGCTGGCCGAGTCCGCCCTGGACACTGCGCAAACAGACTACGAGAAGAAAAAGGTAGATATCGATCGCGCCATCGGCGAAACTCTGGAGCGGACCGGCGTCTCCATCGACGACGCGAAATTGGGCGTCGTGACTCATTAGCCGTAGAATCACGGAAGATGCGATGTAGTGGAGGCGGACAATTCCTAGTAAGCAAGAACGAATTCGTGTTCTGGTGGCCGACGATCAGCCCCATATTCTCGAGGCCGTCGAGCTGCTTCTGGTCCCGCAGGGAATTAACGTGACTTGCGTGCGTTCCCCCCGGCTGCTGCTTGAGGCGCTGGGTCAGAGCGACTACGACGTCCTGCTCATCGACCTGAACTATACCCGCGACACAACCTCCGGGCAGGAGGGCCTCGATCTGCTCGCGCACATTCAGGAGTTCGATAACCGCATGCCGGTTATTGTGATGACCGCGTGGGGAAACATCGACCTGGCCGTCGAATCCATCAAGCGCGGCGCTCGCGACTTCGTGCAGAAGCCGTGGGAGAATGAGCGTCTGCTCTCGCTCGTCCGCGTTCATGCCGAACTGCATCATGCACTGCGCCGCGCGCGGCAACTGGAGCTTGAGAACCGCCTGCTGCGTGCCGAAGGCATGCCGGAGTTTGTCGCAGGAGCGCCTTCCATGCAGCCGGTGCTCGAGCTCATTGCGCAAGTCGGGCCTTCTGACGCCAACGTGCTCATCACAGGCGAACACGGGACCGGCAAGGAGATCGTCGCCAAGCTACTGCACGCCGCGTCGCCCCGCGCCGCCTGGTCGCTGGTGGCAGTCAACGCCGGCGGCTTGCCCGAGGGAACCTTCGAAAGCGAAATCTTCGGCCACGTGAAAGGCGCCTTCACCGACGCACGCACCGATCGCATCGGCCGCTTCGAGTTGGCAAATGGCGGCACGCTCTTCCTGGATGAGATCGCCAACGTTCCCATGCGCCAGCAGGCAAAACTGCTTCGTGTGCTTGAGACAGGTGAACTGGAGCGCGTGGGCTCATCGCAAACTCGCCGAGTCGATGTGCGCATTCTCTCCGCCACAAATGCTTTGCTGCACGAGGAAGCCAAGGCCGGCAACTTCCGCGAAGATCTCCTTTTCCGGATTAACACAGTTGAGATTCATCTGCCCGCTCTTCGCGATCGCCGGGAAGACATTCCGCTTTTGGCGATGCACTTTCTCGGTCGCAATCGAACCCGCTATCGCAAACAGGTCGCTGGTTTTTCTTCCGCGGCGATGCAGCAGATGATGCAATATCCCTGGCCGGGTAACGTGCGCGAACTCGAGCATACCGTGGAGCGCGCCGTGCTGCTCTGCCGTGGCGAAGAAGTCGAGCCGGCCAACCTTGCTATCGCCGCCGCGCGGTCCGCCTCACAGTCCTTTGAGAATATGAGTATCGACGAGGTCGAGGCTCTGCTCATCAAAAAAGTACTTCGCCGCTGCGATGGCAACATTTCGCAGGCCGCTGAATCTCTCGGCTTGAGCCGCGCCGCGCTCTACCGCCGCATCGAAAAATATGGGCTCTGATAAATATGCCCGCAGGCGTCGGCGCTCGGCAGTTCGCCGAGCGTGGCTCTATTGCTTCTTGCTCATGCTGCCTGCGTTCGTGCTCGCCGGTCTGTTCTTGTTCAAGCATCCAATCGACTTCGCTCCCGCGGTTCTTATCGGGATATGTTTGCTGCTTTACCTTGTGCTCCTGGCCGCGGCCCTCGTTGAAGGCATGGTCCGGCCGTTGCAGACTCTTTCTAACGTCGTGTCGTCGCTGCGCGAGGGCGATTACTCATTTCGCGCGCGCGGCGCAGGCTCGCAGGATGCAATTGCCGAGCTAGCCGCCGAGGTGAATGCTCTCGCTGACCTTTTGCAGAAGCAGCGCGTGCGTTCGCTTGAGGCCACAGCGCTGCTCGCCCGCATTCTTGAAGTGATGCATGCGCCCCTGTTCGCCTTCGATCGTGAAGACACGCTTCAACTGGTCAACAACGCCGGCGTCAAACTGCTTGGTCTGACTCATGCTCGCAGCTTCGGACATTCCGCGCGCGAGCTCGGTCTCAACGACTTGCTTGCCGCGCCTGACCAGTCAGTTCATACCTTCGGTTCCAAGCCAACCCGCTGGCTGCTGCGCAAAGCGGTCTTTCGCCAGGACGGAGTTCCTCACACGCTGCTCCTCCTCGCGGACGTGAGCCTTCCGCTTCAGGAAGAGGAACAGATCGCGTGGAAGCGTTTGATCCGCGTGCTGGGCCATGAGCTTTCGAACTCCCTCGCACCCATCAAGTCCATCGCCGGAAGCCTGCTGGCGCGGGTCGATAACATGGAAGGCGACGACGCCACGCTGCACGATTTTCGTCGCGGCCTGGGCGTGGTGGAGAGCCGCGCCGATGCTCTACACCGTTTCGTCCAGTCGTATCGACTACTTGCCCAGCTTCCGCCGCCTCAACTCAAGCAAGTGCAGGTGGGGCCGCTGCTCGAACGCGTCGTGCTGCTCGAACAGCGGATTCCGGTCCAGCTCGAGCCCGGTCCCCCCGCCACTCTCTACGCCGATCCGGATCAGTTGGAGCAGATGTTCATCAACCTGTTAGCCAACGCCGTCGATGCATCTTTGGCCAACGATTCAAAGCCGGTCCATACGACTTGGACTGTGGCCGACTCAAGTCTTCTAGTCACGATTGAAGATCGCGGTCTCGGCATCGCCAACACGGACAATCTCTTTGTGCCCTTCTACACCACCAAGCCCACCGGCAGCGGCGTTGGCCTGGCTCTGGCGCAACAGATCGCCCGCGCCCACGGCGGCGAAATCCGCCTCGAAAATCGCGACGACGGCGACGGCGCCCGCGCCACCATTCGCCTGCCCCTCGCGCAGCCATAAAGCAGCATCAACAATGTCAGAAGTCGGGTACTCCGTCCATTTGCCGCCTTTGTCTATCCCGGCGAATTATGCGTGGTGCCCCATCCATCGCGTACTTTGCGATGGGTGGGTTCGCATGAAGCGCGCATCACAAAACCGAATAAGACGCTCTAATCGCAGACCAGCGCTCCATCCGGAAGACCCTGCTCGTCGCCCTCTTCCACCTGCAACCCGCAATCATCTTCCGGTCGGCGCGCCGCAAAAAAAAGCTCTACCTGCTCCAGCACTTCGGTCCCGGTCTTCGCGTGGTAGATAGCCCCCCGCAGCTTCGCCCCGCCCGGCACTCCATGCGTGAACCACGTAGCAAACTGCTTCATCTTGCCTGCCGTCTCGCCCATGCGTCCGTCGCGAGGCAAATCCTTCGTGACTTCCACTTCATCCAAGAGCATCTGAAAGTAAGCGCGAATCATCCGGTAACGATCCTCGACCGTCGCCGTCTCATATCTTCCCGTAGCCGTGTATTGTGCAATCTGCCGAAAGATCCACGGATTCGACGGCGCCGCGCGGCCAATCATCACCGCATCGCAGCCGGTCTCAGCCACCATGGCCGCCGCGTCTTCAGGCGTGCGTGATGTCTCCGTTGCCAATCACCGGAATCCTCACCGCCTGTTTGACTGCGGCGATCCACTCCCACTGCGCCTGCCCGCTGTAACCCTGCTCGCGCGTCCGTGCATGCAGCGCCACGGCGTTCAGCCCTTCGGCTTCAGCCATCCGCGCCAGCTCCACGCAAACAATTTGCTTATCGTTCCAGCCCATGCGGAACTTCACGGTGAAAGGAATCGTCACCGACTTGCGCACGGCCCGAAAAATCTCGCCGATCTTGGGCAAGTCGCGCAGCAGCCCCGACCCTCCGTTGCAGCCCACCACCCGCTTGGCCGGGCAGCCCAGATTCAGGTCGATCAGTGTCGAAGCCCGTCTCCTCCACAATCCGCGCCGCCTCGGCCAGCGTCTCCGCATTCGACCCGAACAGCTGCGCCCCGATCGGATGCTCGTCGTCATAGAAGGTCAGATACCGCCGCCGCTTCGTCTCCCGCATCCGCGCCAGCCCATCGGCTGAAGTGAACTCCGTCATCAGCAGCCCGCACCCCGACTGCGCGTTCGTTACAGCCTCTTCAATCCGAGTCTCATTGAAGGGTTCGGGCTGCCGCGTGAAGGGTACGGGCTTCAGCCCGTACATCGGCTCAGCCACCTGACTGGGGGCTTTAGCCCCTGAGGCATTCTCGTCGGACATCGCCGAGTCAGCGGGGGGTGCCCCAGGTCTCGATTCTGGGACCTGGGATGGATCAAATTCTGCGCTAAACAAACTCGCATGCCGAATAAACCGCCGAAAAACCGTATCCGTAACCCCCGCCATGGGAGCCAGCACAGTCGCCGGAGCCACCAGCACCGATCCCAAGCGCACCTCCGCCGGCACCCGCGCTTCCGCCGGCATCGCGTGCTCTCTGGGGTTGTCCCAGTCCTTCTTGACGGTAAATCCCTTGCCAGCCATAAAGCTTATCTTCCTAACGAACTTGGGCCTCCGCCGCAGCGGAGGCCCAATCGTGCTATCCGATTGCCTCGGCGTCGGTTACTTGGCCGCCGCTGACTTCGCCGGCCTTGGCATACTTGCGGCGGAACCGCTCCACGCGTCCTGCCGTATCCACCAGGCGCTGCTTGCCGGTAAAGAACGGGTGGCAAGCCGAGCAGATTTCCACGTGAATGTCGCCCTTGTGGGTCGACCGGGTCTCAAAGTTGTTTCCGCAGGCGCACATAACCTTCACCGCGGCGTAATTGGGATGAATCTTTTCCTTGGGCATCTGCTACAAACCTTTCCTGCAATCCTTCTATTGTAGGGGGAATTCGACGGTTTAGCAATGAACCGGCCCAGTTCCCTATTGGAGCGCCTTCTCAATCCCCGCCTCCACCAGCGGCGCCATAATCGCATACCCCGCTGGCAGCGGATGCACGCCATCCCGGCTCAGCGTCGCCGGCAGGCCATCCCGCTCGTCCTTCATCGCCGAGTGGTAATCCACATAGACGTGGCCCTTTTCCGCCGCGTAAGCCTTCATCCACGCATTCAGCGCCACAATCTTCGGCGCAGGCGTCAATCCCGGACTCCACGGAAAATCGAACGCCGGCAGCACCGAGCACAGCACCACGCGAATATGGTTCGCCGCGGCCAAGCTCCGCCATCGAGGCCAGGTTGCCTTCGATCTCCTCCAGCGTCTCCGGCCCGGTGTTGCCGGCAATGTCGTTGGTGCCGGCCAGAATCACCACCGCCTTCGGCTTCAGCGCGATCACGTCCTGGCGGAAGCGCACCAGCATCTGCGGCGTCGTCTGCCCGCTGATGCCGCGATTGATATACGGCTTGCCGGGAAACGACTCGTCCAGCTGCCAGCCCTCCGTGATCGAGTCGCCCATGAACACCACGCGGTTCTCGCCCGCCGCAGGCGGACCGAGCGCCAAATCAGCCTCCTTGAACCTTGCCAGCCAGCCAAAGTCGTTCAGCAACTGCTCGTCGTGGGCAATCCAATAATCGTTCAGTGGGTGGCCGCTGGGCGTCAGCGCGGGTGTCGCGGGATTGGCCGGGGCAGGCGCAGCCTGCGTCGCTGCGGGCGCCTTCGTCTCCGGCAGGCTCCCCGGCTCCTGTCCAACTGCACCCGCCGGGACAATCAGTCCGGCCAACACCGACGGCGGTCATCAAGCACAATGCGAAGAAAGATTCGATTCACGATACATCTCCATTTTATTCGAGGTAACGTCTGCAAACATACTACGGCGTCCCGATACATTCCGCACCCGAGCCGAAGGCGTCTGCCCCCCGTCAGGTGGTCTGTCCTACCTCAGGTGCTTTTCCACACATCCGCGCCAGGCCTTGCACCGCGGCACCATCCACGCCTCTTGCGCTACGCTTGAATGCAGATGAGTGTCTGCCCAATCTGCAACGGAGTCGGGCTGGTTCGCGTAGTCACCGCAGGCGGCCTATGGGTATCCCGCGCCTGCGAGTGCCAGGAGATGGTGCGCGAAGAGCGCCGTCTGGCCGCCGCCCACATCCCCGAGCGCTACCGCCATTACACGCTCGACGGCTACGAGACCGCCTTTCGCGGCGCCGACGCTTCGCTGGGCCGCGCCCACCTCACCGCGCGCAAATTTGTCGAGGCCTATCCGGTCGATACCGCCGGCAAAGGCCTGCTTTTTACCGGTTCCATCGGCGTAGGAAAAACCCACCTCGCCGTCGGCGTTCTTCGCCGCCTGGTCCAGGAGCGCGGCGTCAGCGGCCTCTTCTGCGACTATCGCGAGCTGCTCAAGAACATCCAGAATAGCTACAACCCCCAGGTGCATACCACCGAACTTGAGTTGCTCAAGCCGGTTTTTGCCGCAGAAGTTCTAGTGCTCGACGATCTGGGTGCACAAAAGCCAAACGAGTGGGTCTGGGATACGGTTGCCCTCATTCTGAATACGCGCTACAACGACAAGCAAACGACCATCATCACTACCAATTATGCGGATATGCCTGCCGGCGGGGGTGCCAAGACTGATGCTGAGAGGGCTGCACGCGAGCAGACCCTTGGCGATCGTATCGGCGACCGCATGCGGTCCCGTCTGGCGGAAATGTGTGTTCGAGTGGAAATGAAAGGCAAAGATTTTCGTGAGACCGTCAAACGTGCCAGTTTTGGCTGAGGCAGGAGCTGAGGCTAGAAGGCGCCTTTCAAAATACCCACAGGCTACCCAACAGCAGTAGCACGGCGGCCACTGTCAGGCTCTGGTAAACCAGATCCTCGGCCCTGCGCGAACCCCTTGATGTCCCTTGCGCCGCGGGCAGAGAGTTGGATGCGGATTGGGGGTGGGAATGCATCGTGAACCTGCCTTTCATCTGAATCTGTGGAGTTTGGAGTGCACTGCTTTCTCAGTTTTGAGCCATTAGACCGCGGATCGGCCGCCAAGGTTGAATACAAAGTTGGAGCCCTGCCAAACCCAACACTCTTCGCAATGGTCGGCAAATTCATGCAAAACTTCCATACAAATATCTAGAACGCGAGATGTTCGAGCATTCCTTTGGTAACGGGTGTAAAATCCGCTCGTGAGTTCAAGTTCCAACCTCGATCTTGTCCCTCCCAGCGAGATTCGCGAGCGCAATTGGCTGCCGTTGGCGCTGGCGGCCGCACTCGTCCTCATCGGCGCGGCTGTCGTGATCCTTCTTCTCGAACACGGCAAATCCGCGAACGCAGTTACGCCCATTTCGGCAGCCCCTGACCCCTACGCCTCCCACCTGCCCGTCACCAACCTCACCATGAGCCAGGCGGCTAACTTTGCCGGAGGCAAAGTCACATACCTCGACGGACAAATCTCGAACACCGGCAGCAGCACCGTTACCGGCGTTACCGTGCTGGTCCTCTTCCGGACCTTTACCCACGAGGTAGCCCAGAACGAGACCCAGCCGGTCAAGCTGATCCGCATCCGCGAGCCCTACGTCGATCTTGAACCGGTCTCCGCCGCGCCACTCAAGCCTGGCGACTCTCGCGACTTCCGTCTCATCTTCGACGCCGTCTCCCCAGACTGGGATGGTGTCTATCCTGAAGTCCGAGTCATCCGGGTTGACACGAGGTAGCCCTCGTTACACGGTACAAAATACTCGAACCTGCAAAAATTACACTTGCTCGCCGCTTATCAAGGCCAATCTCCAGCCTCATCTCTTAAACCTTCGCTCCAGTAAGTGACGCGTTATCAGTCAGATCGTTATTTCTTCCCAGGACGACCTGGTTTGGAATGGCCATTGCTATCCCTATGGCACGCAGACATGATCATTTCCCTGCGAACTACAAACCGGCGAGGGCCGCACATTCAATGAAAAGCCAGTCTTCAATTCGGAGCCAAATCCCAAGCCAGTTAGCCCTGCTTTTACTAGCTTCCGCCGTAGCAATTCCCGCGTATGCCCAGGCTGCTCGCACGAGCCAGAGCCCCGCCGACAGTCCTTCGCAGGCGTGGCAAACCGGGAACTCCCAGAACACTCCTCCTTCCGCGGCACAACAGCAGTCCCCCTCCGTGACTGCCACATCGAATACGCCCCCGAAGGAGGGCTTCTGGGGGCGCGTTAACCCCTTTGCCCGCAAGAAGTGGGTAAAGAAGCGGACTGACGCCATCAACGACCGCCTCAGCGAGCTGGACGACGTTAACGCCAAGAACGCCAACGATATTCAGGATGTCGATGGCAGGGCGCAGGCCGGTATCCATCGGCTCAGTCCGCCGCCGACGCAGCCAACCAGACCGCAACAGCTGCCGGGCAGCAGGCTCAGCAGGCCGGAACACACTGCCCAGACGGCGCAACCGACCATGTCAATCAGTTGAACACAACCGTCAATGGCCTCGACCAGTATCATCAGGTAACTGAAGCCGAAATCGCCTTCCGCGGCGGCCTGCCGACTCTGTCGGTGGCAGCCAAAAAGCAGCTTGACGACTCTTGCGGCCACCGTTACCGGCCAACAAGGCTACATCCTCGAGGTAGAGGCGCACTCCCCCGCAGCCGGCAGCGTCGGCATCCAGAACTCAGAGCGTCTGGCTGAAGCGGTCAAGCGCTACCTCGTCACAGAACACGAGATTCCCGTCTACCGTATGCATGCAGTTGCCCTCGGCAACGCCCAGGACGCCGCTACCGGCGATGAGGACGCCAAGCCCGGCTCGCGTCAGAGACCAGCAGCGTACACATTCGGTTGATGGAAAACAGTTTGGCGGCCCAGGGAGCAGCACCACCCCAGGGTGTTGCCTCCTCGGACGGTGCGGAGCGGCCATAATAGGTTCGCAGCCCTCCCCCGAGGCTTTTCCGCGCCAACGGCCGCCCCGCCGTAGGCCGCCAACAAAGCTCTCGCAACACGAGAGAACCAAGGCAACTTGGCCCCCGCTAATACGGGGGCCCTTTTTTTGCTGATTGGAACCGCCGCGTCAATGCGTCTGTCCACAGCTCGATCGATCCGAACCATTAAAATCGATAGAATGGAACCGGAAAATAAATTGGCGAAGCCAGACCTCGCCGCTGTCGAGCCCATCTCCGACACGATTCTTGACGGCAGCCGATTCATCCGCGCCTGTCTCCGCCGTCCCGTCGACCGCACGCCCGTCTGGTTTCTGCGCCAGGCCGGCCGCTACATGCAGGAGTATCGCGACGTCCGCAAGCATCACACACTGGTCGAAATCTGCAAGCAGCCCGACCTGGCCGCCGAGGTCACCATCACTGCCGCTGAAAAGCTCGGCGTGGATGCAGCCATCATCTTTGCCGACCTGCTGCTGCCGCTCGAGCCGATGGGCCTGCCCTTCGAGTTCCAGGCCGGCGAGGGACCTGTGGTTCACCATCCTGTGCGCACTGCTGAAGACGTCCGCGCCCTGCGCACCGACCGCGCCGACGATCTGGCCTATGTCGCCCGCGCCATCCAGAAGGTCGCAGCTCACTTCCGCGACCGTCTCGGCATCATCGGCTTTTGCGGCGCTCCCTACACGCTGGCCAGCTACATGATCGAGGGCGGCGGCTCGAAGAATTACATTCACACTAAACAGATGATGTATCGCGATACTTTGTCCTGGCGCCTGCTGCTCGACAAGATTGTCAAGGTTCTCGAAGAGTACTGCCGCCTTCAGGTCCAGGCCGGCGCTGACGTCATTCAGATCTTCGACAGTTGGGTCGGTTCGCTCGGCCTGGCCGATTATCGCGAGTACGCATTCGACGCATCCAAACGCCTTGTTGAATCAGTCCAGAAGATGGGCGTGCCCGTTATTTATTTTGGCGTCGAGACCGCCGGCCTGCTCACCGAAATGGCCAAGACCGGCGCGGACGTGATCGGCCTCGACTGGCGTCAGCCGCTCGATGAAGGTTGGCGCGCAGTTGGCCATGGCCACGCAGTGCAGGGAAACCTCGATCCCATTACGCTTTTTGCGCCCCTTGAAGTTCTGGAACTGCGCGTGAAAGAAATTCTGCGTGCCGCCAACGGCCGGCCGGGTCACATCTTCAACCTTGGCCACGGCATTGTTCCGTCTACACCAGTCGAAAACGTCCAGGCCGTTGTCCGCATGGTTCGCGAGTTCCGTCTGGAGTCCGAAAATGCCTAAACAAGCCGTCACTCTGGATTGGATGAAGGGTGCCCCATCCATCGCGCTCTTTGCGATGGGTGGGACTCGAGAGATTTCTCCCTATTGGATGTCCATCAATGCCTAAACAAGCCGTCTTGTTACTCGCCCACGGAACTCCTGAGACCGTCGAGCAGATTCCCGAATATCTGCGCAACGTCGTCAGCGGTCGTCCGCTCCCGCAGCACGTGATCGAAGAGATCCAGCACCGCTACTCGCTCATTGGCCGCAGCCCGCTCACTGAGATCACTCTCGAACAGGCTCGGCTTGTAGAAGCGGAACTTGAAAGCACCGGCCAACCCGTCCGGGTCTACGTCGGCATGAGAAACTGGCGACCGTACATCCCAGACGTAGTCCGCCAGATGCGTGCCGATGGCGTCGAGGAGGCAGCGGTCCTTTGCATGGCGCCGCAAAACTCCCGCACCAGCGTGGGCCTCTATCGACGCGCCGTTCAGGCCGAAGCCGGCAGCCTTCGCATCGACTTCACTGAAGGCTGGGCGCAGCATCCGCTGCTTGCCGAGGCCTTTGCCGAGCGTCTCCGCCCCGCTTTCGCCAAGCTCAGCGCCGAGGCCGGCGTGCCCGTGCAAGTTTTGTTTACCGCTCACAGTGTTCCCAGTCGCACCGTCGAAGCACCGGCTGCCTCAGACCAGCAGGCCCAGCCGCGCCTATGGCCGGGCGAAGGCCCAAATTCTTCTCCAGACCCATATGCCGACGAAGCACGCCACACTGCCTCTCTGGTGGCCGCCCGCGTGCCTGAGATTTCCAAGTGGAATTTCGCCTTTCAAAGCCAGGGCGCCAGCGGCGGTCCATGGATTGGCCCGGCCGTAGAAACCACGCTCGATGGGTTGGCGGCTGAAGGTGTTCGGAATCTTTTGTTACAGCCCATCGGCTTTCTCTGCGACCACGTTGAGATTCTCTACGACGTCGACATTCTCTTTCGCGGCTACGCTGCCAATCTCGGCATTCGTCTGGAACGGCCAGAATCGCTAAACGCCTCGCCCACCCTCGCCAAAGCGGTCGCGGACCTGGCTCGCAAAGGGCTGAGCAGGTTGCATGATTCAACTGTGGATTGAAACCGAAAACAACAGGCCGTGGGAAGCCTGTCTAAGTCCGGAAGAAATTCCTGGCCAAGAAGATCACGTTTGCCGGACGCTCCGCCAGGCGCCGCATGAAGTACGGATACCAGGCACTCCCAAACGGAACATAGACTCGCACGTTGTATCCCTCGCGTACCAGGTTGCGCTGCAAGTCGCGGCGCACGCCATAAAGCATCTGAAACTCGAAGTGGCTGGCGTCGATTCCACGACGCCTGGCAAACGACTTTGCAGCATCAATCATCGCTTCATCATGTGTGGCCAACGCGTGATAGACCGGGCTCTCCAGCAGCATTTCGCTAAGCCGGATGTAATTCGCGTCCACGTCCGCCTTGTGCGGAAAGGCCACCGCTGCCGGCTCCTTATAGGCGCCTTTGCATAACCGCACCCGGATGCCATCGGCAAGCAGCTGCTCAATATCCGATTCGGACCGGTAGAGGTACGTCTGAATCACAGTTCCAATCGCCGCGCGCACTTCAGGCCGTGCGTAAAGGCGCCGCACAATGTCCAGCGTCATCTGCGTCAGCGATGAGTCTTCCATGTCGACGCGCACAAAATTGCCCAACTGACCGGCATGTTCGGCCAGTTTCCATGCGATCGTTTCAGCCAGCAACGGTGACAGCTGCAGGCCCATCTGGGTCAGCTTCACGCTGATGTTGGCGTTCAACTTTCGCGCGGCAATTGCGTCGAGTAGCTGGTGATAAGAATCGGCCGCATAGTGGGCCTCAGTTTCAGAGGTAACGCTCTCGCCAAGCGAGTCCAAAGTCACAGCCATGCCTTGTTGGTTCACCGCTTCGGCCACGCGCAGAGCATCGTCGATCTCTATCCCGGCCACGAACCGCGAACTCATCCGCCGACCCACGACGGAACGCTCGCTGAAGTTCCTCAGAATTCGGTTTCGGGAAAGTGCGATAAAAGCGGAGCGCAATACAGGCATAGCAGCGGTCCTGCCGGCCAGAGTCGCTTTGCCGACTCATTTGCCAGACAGTTTAGTTTCGCACAACCGACTTGCGCTTATCACTGCACCTGGTAAACCGCGCTTCCGTGGGCTGGCAGCGTCACCGTAATCTCCTTCGACTCCTTGCTGCTCATGTCGGTCCACAGATCGTGCGCCACATGCTTCGCTCCATCGAGGCCCAGTTGCTTCCAGGTCGCGCGCAGCGTGACTGGCGCTTCGTCCAGGTTGAAGAAAGCATAAAACTCGGTGTAACCCCTTGCTCCCGGAGCGTCGATCGTCGCCCGCCACACCCGTGCATGGTCAAATCCCGGCGGCAGGCTGGCGGCATCGAGCGGATGGCTGTACGTTGTGTTTTGATTCATGAAAAGAATCGATTGATTGGTAATAAGTGACCTTGTAAAGTCGTCCAGCCTGGTGAGATTTGCACCGAGGATCAGCGGCGAACGCGCTACCGCCCACAAAGAAAATTCGGTGCGTTGCTCGTCCTGCGTTTCCCTCGACTGACGCGGCTCGCCCCAACCCGGATGCGGCGTCAGCGATCCCCATGGAAGCATGTCCGCGTCAGGATAGTTTCCAGGTCTGACGTATGGATACCACTTGGCCAATAGATCGAATGCCTGAAGAATTCCCGATGGAAAATCTCCAGCCCCGGCCTTGTGAGGGAATGTCCAACCGTCCCAGTGATCGTCGGAGATGCGCCACATCTGCGCGTAATCCGCTACCTCGGCTCCATGTTCCAGGGCCGTCGGACCCGGCGAGAGGCTAAGTACAATTGGTCGCCCCGTTCTTTTGATCGCCTCGGCGATTTGTTTGATCTCACTGACCCGGTAAGGATGGGCGCTGATGCAGTCGACCTTGATATAGTCCAGACCCCATCCCGAGTACTTCCTCAGCATGGAATCGTAATAAGCCTGCCCGGCCGGAGTATCGCTCACCCCATAGTTGCCTTCGTCCCACGGGCAGGTGTCCGATTTATCGGCCGCGTCAATCGCATGAAACTTCGATCCCGCGATCGGCAAATTCTGCTCGACAACCTGCTTCGGAATTCCACGAACGATATGAATGCCGAACTTCAGCCCCTGCGCATGAACCCAGTCCGCCAGCGGCTTAAAACCCGCTCCGCCCGCCGACGAAGGGAACCGGCTCTCCACTGGAATCAAGATCCCATTCGCGTCCCACAGATACTTCCTGTCCGCCAGGTGTGCGCCGAAGGGATTCTCCATGTACCATCCTTCGTCGATGACCGAATATTTCCACCCGAAGCCCACCACCCCCGCCAGCACTTTTGTATTGGCCTTGTAGTCTGCTTCATTGATGGTCAGCCCGTACGCGTCCCAACTGTTCCAACCCATCGGCGGCGCGGGCGCAACGGTTTGCGAGTCTGTTGAAGCAGCAGCGGATAGTACAACGAAAAAAATAGCGACAACAAAAATCATCTGGCGAGTCATGCCGAAACGTATACCACATTCGACCGCATCTTCGCACAAGATCCCGATCAGGAAGGCGGACGAATCTCGCTTGAGGTTCCCCCGGCCGCTGGAATGTACCCCTTCAGCACATAATCCATCACCATGCGGTCGGCATTGAATCGCCAACCCAGGGTGCGAATCGTTCGCTTCATGCGCTTGATCCATCCGCGTGGCAGTCCATCACGATCGCGCTGATAGTAGAGCGGAATGAGCTCATCGCGCAGCACGCGATACAAGTCTTCGCCGTCGCGGCTGTCGTGCACGTTGAAATTCGAGTGGGTTCTGCCGCCGCCAATGGCAAAGCCGTTCAGGCCGTCGTACGCTTCGGCCCACCATCCATCCAGCACCGACAGATTCAAGCCTCCGTTAAGCACCACCTTTTGCCCGCTGGTTCCCGACGCCTCAAGAGGCCGCCGCGGATTGTTCAGCCACACATCCACGCCCTGCACCAAATACCTGCCGACGTTGATGTCGTAGTCCTCGACAAAAACGAACTTGTTGGCAAAATCCGCATTGCGCATCATCTCCGCAATCTGCTGCAACACTCTCTTGCCCGGTTCATCATGCGGATGCGCTTTGCCCGCGAAAACAAATTGCACCGGCCGCTTGGGGTCATTGACCATTGCTGCCAGCCTTTGCATATCGGCAAGCAGCAGGTTGGCGCGCTTATAGGTTGCAAACCGCCGCGCAAAGCCGATCGTCAAGGCATCGGGCGATAATACCTTGAGTAGCTTGTTGAGCGTTTCCTTCGGTTCGTCGCGCCGCTTGGCCTGTTCCCATGCCCTGCTCCTCACAAACTCCAGAAGCTGCGCCTTAAGGCTGAGATGCGTCTCCCAGAGCTCTCCGTCGTCCACATTCTCAATCTCTTCCCACGTCTTCACATCACCGCTATTACTCTGCCAACCAACCCCGAGGTGTCGATCGTAAAGTCGACACATTTGTGGCGCCAGCCAGGACGGCACATGAACGCCGTTGGTGATGTGGCCGATGGGTACTGCATCCTCTGACTTCCCTGGATACAAACCCTTCCACATCGCGCGCGATACCTCGCCATGCAGCGATGAAACGGCATTCACCCGCCGTGCGAGCTTTAGCCCCAGCACCGTCATGCAGAATTGCTCGCCATGATCTCCGGGATTCTCGCGCCCAAAGCTCATCAGCGTGTCGTGCGAGATCCCCAACTCTTCGCGTAATGGTCCCAGGTGCTCCTCGATCAGATCGGCATTAAACCGGTCGTGCCCCGCCGGCACCGGCGTATGGGTCGTAAACATCACTTCGCGCGGAATTTGGCTTGCAGCCGTGTAAAAGTCGATGCCCTCTTCCACCATCCGGCTGCGAATCGCCTCGAAAACGGCAAAGCCGCTATGCCCCTCATTCAGATGCAGGACTCCCGGAGAGATCCCCATCGCCTTCAGGGCGCGAAATCCCCCGACGCCCAACAGCAGCTCCTGGCGAATCCTCGTCCGCGCATCCCCTCCATACAGGCGCGAGGTTGTTTCCCGGTCTTCGGGCACATTCCCTGCGACGTTCGAATCGAGCAGCAGAAGATCAATTCGCCCAACCTTCACCCGCCACACCTTGGCGCGGATTGCAGCGCCGCGGGTTGCAATTTCGACCACCACCGGTTCGCCATTTTCGCCGATAGCCGGTTGCATCGGCAGTTGATTCACGTCGGTTTGCAGATATTCTTCCTGCTGCCATCCGCTCTGGTCGAGCCGCTGCAAAAAGTATCCTTGCCCATAGAACAACCCAATCGCGAACAGTGGAATATCCAGGTCCGATGCGCTCTTGATGTGATCTCCAGCCAGCACGCCCAGGCCGCCGGAATAAATGGGAAGCGATTCATGCAGCCCGAACTCGGCTGAAAAATATGCAACCGGCCTGGGCCGAAGCACTCCAGCGTTGGCCGCGCCCCAGGTTCGGTCCGCATTCAGGTATTCCTGCTGGCGCCGGTATACGTAATTAATGCGGCTATGTAAAACTAATTCGGTCGCGCGTCGCTCTATCTCGGCCAGCGGAATCTCGCTCAGCAGCGAGATTGGGTTGTGATTCAGCTGCCGCCAGCGTGTGGGATTCAAATCCCGAAACAAGCTGATACAGTCGTGATCCCAGCTCCACCATACGTTGCGCGCCAACGCCCAGAGCCGCTCCTGTACTGGAGCAATAAACCGGTCCAGCGCACGCGCTTCGCTCACCACCGGAGCCACCTGGCTGGCCGCTTCCACCAGCATGCGGATCTCATTATCTCTGAATACCCGCGATACCTTCGTCTGCACGACCAGTACTCCCTGCAGAATTCCGCCGTCGATCAGCGGCACGCCCAGAAACGAGCGATAGTCATCTTCTCCCGAATCTTTGAAGTACTTGAAGCGGGGATGATTCCTGACATCATCCACCGCCACCGGCAACACCTCTTCGGCCACCAGCCCGGCAAGTCCTTCATTCAGAGCCATGCGCAATTTGCCGATCGATCGAGGATGCAGGCCAAGCGTTGCGGCCAAAACCAGATTCGATCGATCCGGCTCCAGCAAATACGCCGAGCAAACGTCGGTATTGAATCGGGTAGCGATCAGCGCCACAACATTCATGAGGGTGTCGGCGGGCTTGCCTCCTTCTTCAGTCAGGTTGGTGATCTCTTCAAGAGTTAAAACAAGATTGGCATCGGTCGCTTCGAAGGTCTCGCTCATCGGGTCTCGCCTTTCCAGGTTTTGAGTAGAAAAACGCGTCGACACTTGTGCCACGCCTAAACAGAAGTGCAAAGGCAAATCCGGCAAGAGTGGCAAAACTGGGGACAGCTGAGGCTTTCGGGTTAATGAAGAAAACCCATCTTTGCTGATCTGGATAATTGTGACAATATCACCAATTCGTCCGCACACGTTAATCGTTTTTTCTTCGCCGCAATGCCGGATATCCCGGTTGCGCTGCCACATCGTCCGCGGCCTCTCGCTGGAGGTAGAATGGAGGGGCCCAATCCTGCTTACCAGACGGTAACCCGCGATTGACACTCGAGTAGTCAGCGCCAAGGAAAAATGAAAGAAACAGGAACCAGAAACGTCGAACTATTTGAAACAAGTCTTCGAGATGGGATGCAGCAGCCCAACCTCGAAATCTCGGTTCCTAACGCCGTCGCCTTGCTTCAGCGCATGTCTGCCTTTGGGGTCCGCTATGCTGAAATTGGTTTCGCTGGTGCGAATCAATTCACTTCAGATCTGACCACCGCTTTGCGGTCAACCGATACCGGTCCAATGAAGCTGGCGTTGTTCGGCCGGACTCGCGGTCGCGGGGCCCAGGTTCAGCAATGGCCCGACGTGCAATTCATCGTCGCCAACAAACAGCGCATTCCTGCGGCTGTCGTTGTCGTTAAATCCCGTTTGCTCGACGTGACAAAATCCCTGGAAACCACGCCCGAAGAAAATCTCCTCATGACTCGCGAAACCATTCAGTGTCTTCAGGACAACGGTCTTGAAGTCATTGTGGATTTTGAGCACGCAATGGATGCCGCTTGCGGCCGCCGTGAAAATGGCGAAGCCTGCGACGCCGATTTCAGCAGGCATAGTCTCGATTACTTCCACCAGATGATCGCCGAATGCGCGGCCCAGAAAGTAAGCCGGCTGGTGGTCTGTGACACTACGGGCGGCGCCAATCCTGAAGAAGTAAGCCGAGTGATTGGTGGTCTGGTCAGTACTTACCCCGATGCCAAGTTTGGATTTCACGGCCACACCGATCGCGGCCTGGGAGTTGCAAACGCCCGAGCTGCAATTCTCTCCGGCGCGGTTCAGATTCAAGGTACTCTGCTCGGAACCGGCGAGCGCTGCGGCAACGTAAACCTGACCACGGTTGTCGGCGGCATGCAGCTCAGGGGTGAAGCTGAGTTTGTGTCGCCCGAATCGCTTACAGGTCTAACCAGTCTGGCGCACTCGGCTTTCGCGGCCTTCTCGCTTGAGCCTCCGCACGGCGCGCCGATTGTCGGTCCCGGCGCGTTTGGAACCTGGGCAGGAATGCACGGCAGCAGCGAGCGCAAGAACCCAGGCGCTTATCTTTGGTGCGATCCTGCCAGAGTCGGCGCAAGCCCGGTAATCGGCGTGAACGGTCAATCGGGAAAGGCCAACATCCTGCTGCTCTCGCAATCGCTCGGTGTGGCTCTCGATTCCGCTCAGGCGCAGGTCCTGTTGGACGAGAATCAAGCAATGATTGAAGGCGGCGGCTTCACGGCCAGCGAAGTTTCATTCAAGCTCGCCTGCATGAAAGTGCTCAAGACTCTGCGCGATCGGTTCAGCGTGAAGAGCTGGAGAGTGCTCGATGAATCGGACGAAACCGGAAACAGATACGTGCAGGCTTCAATGCTTCTTTCGATCGGGAACTCTGACATTGCCACGACCCGAGCAGAGGGTTCCGGGCCCGTCGATGCGCTCACCAAAGCCATGCGCCGCGAACTGGAGAAATGGTATCCGGCGCTTGCGCAGATGCGTTTAGGTACATTCAGCGTGACCGCCCTTGACGTAACCGCACATGACACAGCCGCCCACGTTCGCGTAACAGTGAGCTTCAACGCCGAAGGCCATGAGCCGTGGAAGACCGCCGGAGTGAGCGGCGACTTGAATCAGGCTGCCCTCATGGCAATCGTCGACGGCTTCCATTATTGGCTGCTGAAAAACCCCGAATGACGGAGGAGCCTTCCGGTTTCTGACCCGTAACGCCTTAATCTCTGCCCATAAACCCTGCGGTGCGATAAGCTTATGCAGGGGTCTTCTCCATGCGTTTTCGAGGCCTTTTCCGGCTGGCTCTTGCATCGTTCGGATTGGCATTTGGGCTGGTCCTGCCTGCCCAGCAGACCGATGCGTTCAGGGGCCAAAATCCGGCGCTGCCGCTATTTCATGCCGATAACGGCGTCAACTCCGCCAAAGCACAAGCGCAGCACTATGTGGTGCTTGTCTCGCTGGACGGCTTTCGCTGGGACTACGCACAACGCGATGGCGCAACTCAACTCCTGGCCCTCGGCAAGCAAGGCGTCTGGGCTCCAAATGGCATGCTGCCCAGCTATCCTTCGCTCACTTTTCCCAACCACTACACGCTCGTCACCGGCCTCTATCCCGAGCACCATGGCCTGGTCGCCAACAGCTTTTACGACGAGACCAGGCAGGCCCGCTATGCCATGAGCGACGCCAAGGCAGTCACCGACGGCGCCTGGTACGGCGGCACTCCTTTGTGGAGCTGCCGAGAGCCAGGGCATGCGCACGGCCTGCTTTTATTGGCCTGGTTCCGAGGCCAAAATCGCCGGGTTCCGGCCGACCTGGTATGCGCACGTTCGACTCGAAAATCGAGGCCACTGCCGCGGTCCAGCAGGCGCGGATCGACGATGCCGTAGCCTTGCTCAACCTGCCACCGGCGGATCGACCCCATTTCATCACGATCTACTACTCCGAGCCCGACCACGAAGGCCACGAGTTCGGCCCCGATGCGCCGGAAACAAAGCGCCGCCGCTCTCAAGATGGATGGCATGGTCGGCAAACTCAAGGCCGCACTCGACGCGACAGGCCTGCCCATCGATCTGGTGGTCGTCAGCGACCACGGCATGGTCAAGAGCCAGGGTGGCTGGATCACCCTGGATCAGTTCGCCGATCTGAGCGGGTTTGAAACCGTCGGGACTTTGCTCTATGGCAAAACCGAAGAAGATCGCGTTCGCGTCTACAACCAGCTCAAGAAAGCTTCCTCGCAGTTTGTGGTTTATCGCCGCAAAGACGTGCCGCCGGGCCTCAACTACAACCAGAATCCGCGGGAAGGCGACCCCGTCGTGATCGCCACCGGCCCTTATGCTATTCGCGCTCACGCTCCGCCGGCCGGCAAAGAAGATCGACGCTCCAACCGCCGGCATGCACGGCTTCGATCCTCGCACGGTGCCTGAAATGAAGGCAAGCTTCTTCGCCGCCGGGTCCTGATATTGTTCCAGGCAAGACGGTTGACCCCTTTGAGAATGTCAATCTTTATCCGTGGCTGGCGCACATTGCTTGGGCTTAATCCTCCAAAGACCGATGGCAGCCTGGATGTATTGGCTGTAACTTTGCGCGATGGCGGCGGCAATCAAGAAAAGTAAGCATGGAACCACGGAAGTTAGGAGAACGAAAAGTGCACGAGATTCTGGGCGTTGAGGCGGAGGGACGCACACACGCGCGTCGATCGTTTTGGACGGGCGAGTCCTGGCTCATGGTGTAAACGGTTCCATCAAGCGGTTGCGCGTGGGCGCAGAGGCTGCCGACCACAATTTGCGCGCCCTGCTCAAAGATGTCTACTGCGCAGGCCGGAATCACCTCTGTTCATGCGGCTTCAGTGGGCGTGGCCAGCGCCAGCCTGCCGGGAACCGTGGAGTGGATCACCGCCGTGCTCAAGGACTTTGGCGTGGAGCGCTCTGAAGTCGTGGGCGACGAGGTGATCGCGCTGGACTCGGCCTTCCACGGAGGCCCGGGCATATTGCAAATCGCCGGTACCGGCTCCAACACCATTGGGCGCGCCCCTGACGGCAGCCGTGAATGTGCGGGCGGCTACAGTTCGCGGCTGGGCGACGAGGGCTCGGGTTATTGGATTGGCGTCAACAGCGTGCGTCGGGCTCTGCATGCGTTTGACCGCGAAGAGCCGACGCAGATACTCGCAAAGGTGGGCGAGATTTGGGGAACGCACAGCCTCGAAGATCTCGTCAGTCTGGGAGACAGCACACCGGGGCCGGACTTTGCCGCGCTGGCGCCGGCGATTAACGATCTGGCTGAAGCCGGTGACGCGGTTGCTTTGGGCGTTCTGAAACAGGCCGCGGTCGACCTCGTCGACTTTGTGCTGCTGGTGCGACAAAAGCTGCGCGCCAGGCACGCAATTACGGGTGAGGTTCCGGTGGCGTGGACTGGCGGCGTGATAGAACAAATGACTCTGGTGCGCGAGGCTTTTTTTGACGGGCTGCATGCGGCGGCGCCGGAAATGCCAGTGGCGAAGGGGCCGGCGGTCTCACTTGAGGGTGCGCTGTGGCGCGCGAAAAGACTAGCCGAAACAGCCAACTAGAAAGCAACAGACCTACAGTTCGATGGGTTGTCCGTAGTGAATGGAGGCCATCAGCTTCCCGGACGAGTCCACGGCTACGAGATTGGCTGGCAGGCCTACGGCTATTGAATCTGCTTGCACATTAAGACCGGTCATGGCTGCGGGGTTGGTGGTTAGCAGACGCAGCGCCTGATCCGAGGGCGCGCCGGTGAAATCGACGAAATTCGCCAGGGCGCGATCGAGAGTCAGCAGACTTCCTGCCAGAACATCTCCCATGATGGCTTTGCCGTTGGCGACCTGAACTGTGAATCCGCCCAGTTGATATGCGCCGTCGGGCATGCCGGTGGCGCTCATAGCGTCAGTGACCAGAATGCCGCGGGCAACGCCCTTGGATTTCCACCAAAGCTTGACCAGTTCGGGAGCGGTGTGAATGCCGTCGCAGATGAGTTCGGCAAACAGGGAATCGGTGGTGAGAACGACGCCAAGGATGCCGGGTTCATGGTGGTCGAGGGCGCGCATGGCGTTGAAGGTATGGGTGGCGCTGACGGCTCCGGCTGCGATGACAGCACGGGTCTGGGCGGCGGTGGCATTCGAATGTCCTAAGGATACGCGGACGCCTCGCGCCGAGGCATGGGAAGCCAGTTCGGCGGCTCCAGGCAGCTCGGGTGCCAGGGTCATCAGGCGAATGTGGCTCTCGGCGGCATCGAAGAGCCGGTCGAAGACGGCGATGTCAGGCGCAAGCAGGTATTCAGGTGGGTGGACGCCGCGCTTGGCGTGGGAAATAAATGGACCCTCAAGATGAATGCCGACGGGGTGGGCCGCAGGGTCAGCTGGGTCTGGCGGCTGGGCGATAAGTTTTGCTAATCCTGAAAGCGAACGAAGCGTCGCATCAAGCGGTGCGGTGACCGTAGTTGCCAGAAAGCTGCCCGTGCCATGCGCGGCGAGAAAACGGCCGATGGTGTTGAGTGCTTCCGGCGTAGCTTCCATCACGTCGTGGCCTGCTGCGCCGTGGATGTGCACATCGAGAAATGCCGGGGAGAGAATTGCGCCAGGATAATTCAGGCAGCGAGTGGTGGCGGGGATCTCAACTTCAGCGCGCGTACCAATCGAGGCGATCCGGCCATCTTCGATTTCGATCACCGGATGGTCGAGCAGGGTGGTCCGGTTGCAGAGCTTCTCCGCTGTGAGCACTGTGCGCATAATCAAGAATTATTGCAGGCCAAGCGGGTGCGCGGACTACGAAGAGCGCGAAGGATGACGGCGATCAGCGTCGGTCCGTTTAGACTATCCGCATGAGCAGGCGAATTGGAGTGCATCTGGGGACGGCGGGCGGGGCGTCGAACGCTGTGGAGCGGGCGCGGGAGATCGGCGCCAATACTTTTCAGATTTTTTCGTCGAGCCCGCGGATGTGGCGTGCGCCCAAGGTTGATCCCAGGCAGGCTCATCGAATGCGTGAGCTGCGAGCGGCGCTGGACGTGGGGCCGCTTGTGATTCATACCAGCTACCTGGTGAACGTTTGCAGCCAGACGGACGAAGTAGCGCAGAAGAGTATCGAGGCGTTTCGCGGGGAGATTGAGCGGGCGCTGATTTTTGGTGCCGAGTATCTGGTTCTTCATCCGGGTTCCTGGAAGGGATTGACACGCGATGAGGGGCTGAAGCTGGCGGCAGACTCGATCACGCGCGCTATCGACGGGCTGCCGTGGCACGGGACTGGATTTCATATATTGATTGAGAACACGGCGGGCGCGGAGTTTTCACTCGGCGGCAGCTTTGAGCAGGTGGCGGAGTTGGTGGAGACGGCTCAAGCCCAGTGCGCCGGTAGGCGTTTGTCTGGATACGTGCCACACCCACGTTGCCGGATACGATCTGGTGAGCGCCGAAGGCTACGCGGAGACGATGGAGATGATTGCGTAAACGGTCGGGTTTGAAGCCGTGCGCGTGTGGCATTGCAACGACGCCAAGGCGGCGCGCGGGATCGAAGCTCGACGGCACGAGCATATCGGGCAGGGGACGATGGGAGTCGAGCCGTTCCGGCGGCTGCTGAATGACGAGCGATTTGCGCACGCTGCGTTTATCGCAGAGACGCCAGTGGATGAACCGGGGGACGAGGAGCGGAATGTGCGGGTGCTGAAGAGCCTGGTGGAGTTTTAGTTCAATCTTCGTAAACGTCGCGGCGGTGACCGACCTCAAGTACCAGGACGACGATGCGCTCGTCTTCAATGCGGCAGATCAGGCGGTAGTCTTCGACGCGATAGCGCCACAGACCAGCCAGGTTGCGGCGCAGCGGCTTGCCGAATCGCCTTGGGTCCTGAGACACGGCTATACGTTGCCGCAAATAGCGGAATATAGCTTGCTGAACTTTGGCGTCGAGCTTGCGCAACTCGCGCCGAGCGCGGTCGTCGAATTCGACAGTCCAGATCTGGTCGGGGCTCGAATCACTTTTTGAGATCAAGCCCCTTCTCCAGGTCGCCTAGCGTCCAGCGCTTAGTTGGGTGTTCAAGCCTGTAGAGGGCAGTGTAGGTGTCCTCAATCTCGTCCAGATGGGCCTCCAGGGCTTCGCGCACATAGAAGCTCTTGGGACGGCCGGTCAAGGACGCCAGTTTTTCCAGGCGCTCTTCCATTGTGTCGGGGATGCGGACTGCCAGCATCGGGCCTCCTTTCTTTGTATAACTCGTATGACAAGTATAGCATGATTGCGGCCCGGAGGCCCTCGATCGTCTGCGGCAGGCGATTGCGTTTACCCGTTTACACTTAAAGAGTTATGGCGGACGAAAAAGAACCACGTTACGACCCGGCGGCGATTGAACCGAAATGGCAACAGCGGTGGGCGGCTGATCCCACGCTCTATGCGGCTGAGCCCGCGTCCTGTGGCAAACCCAAATACTATGTGCTGGAGATGCTGCCCTATCCGAGCGGCGCGCTGCACATTGGACACGTGCGCAACTACTCTATCGGCGACGCGCTGGCGCGGCACATGTGGATGCGCGGCTATAACGTGCTTCATCCGATGGGGTGGGACGCCTTCGGACTCCCGGCCGAGAATGCCGCGCTCAAGAACAACACGCCTCCGCGCGAGTGGACACTCAACAACATTGCCGGAATGAAGCGGCAGTTTGAGCGGCTGGGAATGGGGTTCGACTGGGCCACGGAGATCACCACCTGCCTGCCCGACTACTACCGCTGGAACCAGTGGTTCTTTCTGCGCATGTACGAGCGCGACCTCGCCTACCGCAAGAAGAGCAAGGTGAACTGGTGCCCGGAATGCGCCACGGTGCTGGCCAATGAGCAGGTGATCGATGGCTGCTGCTGGCGGCACGAGGACACCAAGGTCGAACAGCGTGACCTGGTGCAGTGGTTCTTTCGCATCACTGCTTATGCGCAGGAGCTGCTTGACGGGCTCGACAAGCTGGATGGGTGGCCTGAGAAGGTTCGCACCATGCAGCGCAACTGGATTGGGCGCAGCGAAGGGACGGAAGTCGACTTTTTTCTGGAAGAAGCCAGGAAGAAGGGGTCGCCAGCCAAGGAAATGGGTCTGGAAAAGACGCGCATCCGCGTCTTTACAACCCGCGTGGACACCATCTTTGGTGCGACCAGCGTGCAACTTGCGCCGCAGCATGCGCTGGTGGCTGAATTTGCCGCCGCAGACCCCGAGCTGAAGGCTCAAGTTGACGAGATGATCGAGCAGCAAAAGAAGGCTCGCGAAGCTGGGGATCTGGGCGCAATCGAAAAGCACGGTGTACCAACCGGGCGATTTTCCGTGAACCCTTATAACGGCGAGCGCGTGCCCATCTGGGTGGCCAACTACATTCTTGCCGATTACGGCACAGGCGCGATCATGAGCGTACCGGCGCATGACGAGCGGGATTTCGAGTTTGCGATCAAATACGACCTGCCCATTGTGCAGGTGATTCATCCCGAGGACAAAACGCTCGCTGTGGTGCTGCCTTTCGTATCGGAAGAGGGCGTTCTTATGAACTCCGGGGAGTTCGACGGGCTGACCTGCGCCCAGGCTCAGAAAAAATTGCAGGAGATTGCCGAAGCAGGCGAATTTGGCAACGCGGCGGTTACGTTCCGCTTGAAGGATTGGGGCGTGAGCCGGCAGCGCTATTGGGGCACGCCGATTCCCATAATTTATTGCGAGCAGGACGGCGTGGTACCGGTGCCGGATTCGCAGTTGCCTGTGTTGCTGCCCGAAAAAATTGAGATTACGCAGCAGGGCGGGTCGCCCCTCAGCCGCGTGCCGGAGTTCCTGAACACGACCTGCCCCAAATGCGGCGGCCCGGCGAAACGCGAGACCGACACGATGGATACGTTTGTCGACTCGAGCTGGTACTTCTATCGCTATACGGATTCGAAGAATGACCGCGAGCCGTTTGATCCCGCCATTGTGAAGTACTGGTTTCCCATCGACCAGTACATTGGTGGCGTGGAGCACGCGATTCTGCACCTGATCTATTCGCGCTTTTGGACCAAGGTGATGCGCGATCTGGGGCTGATCGTAAACGACGAACCGGCGCAGCGGCTGTTTACGCAAGGCATGGTAATCAAAGACGGGGCAAAGATGTCCAAGTCGAAGGGCAATGTGGTTTCGCCCGACGACATGGTGGGGCGTTTCGGCGCCGACGCCACGCGCATGTACGCGCTGTTTGCCGCGCCTCCGGATCGCGATTTGGACTGGCAGGAAGACGGCGTGGCCGGGGTGAGCCGCTTTCTTTCCCGCGTCTACAGGCTGGTCATGAAATACGCACCGGTGGCGCGTGCGGCGCAAGGTCAGCCGGCTGATATTCCTGCTGGAACGTCGCTGAAATTACTGCGCAAGCTGCATCAGACAATCGCCAAGATCACGCTCGACTTTGAAGGCCGCTGGCACTTCAACACATGCGTCGCGGCGATTATGGAACTCGTCAACGACATTCAGGCGTCGGACGCGCAGCTCGCTTCTGGCGAGGTTAGCGCGCCGGTGATTCGTGAGCTGCTACGCTCGCTGGCGCTGTTGTTGGCGCCGTTCGCACCGTATCTCGCGGCGGAGTTGTGGGAAGAGCTCGGTGGAGAAGGCTCAGTTCTCCGTGCGTCATGGCCGAAGAACGATCCCGGTCTGGCCAGGGAAGACGAACTGGAGATTCCAGTTCAGGTTAACGGCAAGCTGGTAAGTGTGGTTCGCGTGGCCGCCGATGCAGATGCAAAGACGATTGAAGCAGCTGCGCTGGCGGATGAAAAAATCCGGTCGCGGACCGCGGGCAAGACAGTGGTCAAGCTGATTCTGGTTCCCGGCAAACTGGTCAATTTGGTCGTGAAGTAGCATGCCGGCTCCGTTGCGCGGAACGCAATCGCTGGTAGGCCAGATGGGCTGGATCTTCGAGCGGCCGTCGCTGACGCTTCTCGAAGTAGCATGGCGGTGGGTTTTTGGCATTCCGTTTCTGGCAGTTTGCTGGATGCAGACGCAGCGCATTCTCGCCGTACTTCCGCTCGATTCCAGTGGGTTCAATGCGATCGATTCGCAGAATCCATGGGTTGCGGCTACTCAGTTTGCCCACGTTTGGGCGCTGTACCAGCCGCATGTTGCCGGCGTCCTGCGATGGCTTGCGCCGCTGGCTGCGCTCGGCTGGGTCGTCGCCTCCGGCATCGGCCGCAGTGCCGTTTTGAAGCGCATGGAGCCCGCGTTTCGTTTCAGGCCGCTCGGACTTCGAATATTGCAGATGATGGTGTTGCAGGCGCTATTTCTGCTGGCGCTGCTTGCAGCTTTCTGGTGCTGGTTCCGCTGCCTCGGTTGGGTCGCTGCCACACACATTAGGACAGCCGGAGAGCCGGACCTGGTGGGCTACTCAGTTTGGCTAATCTTCCTCTCGCTGGGGTTTTATACGCTGTGGGCGCTGGCGAGTTGGGCGCTGTCTATTGCGCCGCTGTTGATGCTGCTTGAGAATTGCAATCCGGCTCAAGCGCTGGCGCGCAGCCTGCGTTTGGGCAAGCCGTTCACCGGCAAGCTGGTGGAGATCAACCTGGTCATGGGCATCGTGAAGCTGGCGCTGATTGTGCTGGCAATGGTGCTCTCCGCCGCGCCGCTGCCTTTCAGCGACGAGCTCGGAACTGACGCGATGAATTGCATCGGCGCTGTTGCGCTGGTCTTTTACTTTGTAGCCAACGACTACTTTCAGGTGGTGCGGCTGAAGGGGTTTGTGGAGTTCTGGCGAATGTTCAAGGGCGGGCAGACGAGCAAACTGGCGACGTGATCATCCCAGGTCCTACACTTTCTTACATCAGGCGCAAAAACAGAGACGTGCCGAGGCGAGGGCACCCAATTTCGTTCACGACCTGCGAATTGCTGCTAAAACATCTTCAATCGAATAACCAGATACTTCTTCGGGTCATCGCGGATGCTCTTCACCAACTGCTGCGTCTGGTCCATGGTCTGGTCGGCGTGATCGTAGAAGGAGCGGTTCTGGACGAATTGTCCGAGGCTTCCCTTGCCTTCATCGACTCCCGTCAGGATGTTATCCAGCCGCGTGACGGTGTCATCCAGCTTCTGCGCGAAGGCGGGGTCCTTGGCGAGCTTGCCCAGGCTACCTTTACCGGCGTTGATTTCGGCCACAAGTTGATTCGTGTTAGAGACGGCGGAGTTCAGGTTGTTATAAAGCGAATCGTCCTTGAGCAGCTTGCCCGCGGTGCCCTTACCTTCATTCAGTTCGGTGGCGATCTTGTCGAGCTTGTCGATGGCCGAGTTGGCGCGGGTGTACAGCGTGTCGTCGGTGAGCAGTTTGCCCAGATTGCCATTGCCACCGGCGATGGTGTGGGTGATGGTCTGCAGATCGCCAGCGATGGTGTTGAGCCTCTTGTAAAGCTCGGGGTCGTTGATCAACTCGCCCGCGGTTCCCTTCTTGGAGTTGAGCGTATCCACGAGGACTTCAACTTTCGCCATCAGCTTGGTGATCTGCTCAATGGATCCCTCGCTGGTGCGGATGACGTCCTGAATGCTGGGTGCGCCAGTCGTTTTGAGTTCCGCATTTTGGCCTGGAGCGGGGCCCGTGGCATGTTCCGAACTGATGTCCACATAGCTGTCGCCCAGTACGCCGGCCTGATCGATGGAAGCAGTTGAGTCAGTGTGTAACCTGGAAGCGGATTCCGAGCCCACCTGCATGGTTACTTCAACGGGCGTAGGGTTGCGATCAGGTACCACGCGCACATGAATTACGTTGCCGATGGTGACGCCTTCGAGCGTGACCGGCGCGCCATCCTTGACCCCCGCGGCGTTCTCAAAGTATGACCGCAGCACGAGCTTATGTTCGAATAGTCCGCCGCTGGAGCCGGACATGAGGAAGATGATCCCGATGAGCACAGCCAGACCCAGCAGGACCAGCGCTCCCACTCTCAGTTGTGACCATTGAATCTCTTTGCGGCTTGGCACGGGACTCCTTCTTGCTCAATGGATGCAGTTTACGCATTGAGGATAGCAGATGGCCCGACTCTAACTCCCGCCGGCTCTAACTTCCGTCTTCCAGTACCACGCTGGCCATGGCAAGGCTGCCTGTGTGGGTGATGGACAGCGCAGCATGGACAACGCCCAGCCGCGCGGCAATCTGGGCCGCGCGCCCGTGAAACTGGAGGTTAGGCTTGCCGCTTGGCTCACGGACCACCTCGATCTCCAGCCAGCTTACACCGTAACTGATGCCGGTTCCCAGGGCCTTGGCTCCTGCCTCTTTCGCGGCAAACCGCGCGGCAAAGCTCTCCGCGGCCTTGCGCTTGCGCCGGCAGTAGGCCTGCTCTGCGCTGGTGTAGACGCGGTCAAGGAAGCGGCCCCCATAGCGATCCATTGACTGCTGGATGCGCCCAATCTCGACCAAATCTATTCCGGAGCCGATGATCATCTTGTTTATAAAGCTACAACATTCCGCTTTTTTTGCGTTTTCGGACCATTCAACTTGCAGGTTTTGGGGGTTCGTCGCGATCTTTGGAGCGTTTCTTGATCATTTCCAATTACCGGCGCCCGCCGCTTCAAGGCGCTTGCGACCCTGGGTGTCTCAAAGCAAGACAAGAGCCGCTCGACTCCAGTACATTCCTGATGCGCTCATGACTGGCTCCGATAATGCCAGTATGAAGCTAACCATGTTGGAATTTGACGGGGGGCAGGGAATCAGCCTCCCTTGGGCCATGCAAATGAAAGCGGCAAGCATTGAGGAGCCATTGCGGCTCGTGAAGAGTTTGACCGGAGCAATCCTTGCCTGCGGGGGTTGGGTATTGAGCCGCGGCGCCAACGATAGGGGCACTGTGAACATGCTTTTCGAGTTTGAGCGGCAAACCTGCGTTGAGATTTACAGCGTATTAATTGCCGCCGGAATCGATCTGAGCCGCGCCGGGCACATTCGATTGACTGAACTCTGCCAGTGCACATCCAGCCATCCATGGGAATGCGGAACTGAGATTGCAAGCGTTGACCTGGAGATTGAGACCTATCTAGTGGAGAGACGGCGCAGCTCAAGAAAACGTGAGGCAGCGTGAGATATCTCATCCCGCCTCGACCAATCCATAACGGCGTTGCCAGGCATCTCTGAGTCGAGCCCATACCCGAGCCCGCTCGGCCTCGGAAGCTTCAGAGTTCATGGCTCGATCCGGACCGGGCGCATTGGCAAAGCGATCGGCTTCCATTTTGGCCAACTCCAGCAGCTGCCGATCGCGAAACAGGTTGGCAACGCGAAAATCCGGCAATCCCGCCTGCCGGGTCCCAAAGAACTCTCCCGGCCCGCGCATGGACAGGTCAAGCTCCGCCAGCTCGAACCCATCCTGCGTGCGAACCATGGCATTCAGCCGCTCCTCGGCAAGCGGAGAAATGCGCGGTCCGGTCATCAGAATGCAATAGCTTTTCGCGGCGCCCCGGCCCACCCGGCCGCGCAGTTGGTGCAACTGCGCCAGGCCGAAACGCTCCGCGTGCTCGACCACCATCACGGTCGCGTTGGGAACATCCACGCCGACCTCGATGACGGTTGTCGCGACCAGCACATCGATCTCGCCACGCTGAAAACGGCGCATGATGATCTCTTTTTCATCCGCGTCGAGGCGGCCATGCAGAAGGCCCACGCGCAGCCCGGCCAGCGGGCCGCTGCGCAGTTTTTCGTGCATCGTCCACCAGCGCAGACTTCAAGCCGGATTTCGCCGCCGGGTTGCCTCCTTGGGCCGCCTTTGGAAACAGCTCTGCTGTTTTGCCCTTGCGTGTGAGCTTTGCGGGCGGCGATGGGCTGGCGGTTCGAGAGCCGCCTCGGCTCATCGTGCGAGAAATCCAGCTCCGGCTGGTCGTCTTTTGCGTCCCTTCAATCACCGGGTAGACGATGTAAGCCTGCCGGCCCTTAGCCACCTGTTTGCGGACAAACTCCCAAACCTCATCCGCCGCGCTCGCCCGGAACGCGGCGGGTCACAATCGGCGTTCGTCCCGGCGGCAGCTCATCCAGCACGCTCAGGTCAAGATCGCCGTAGAGCGAGAGCGCCAGAGTCCGCGGAATCGGCGTTGCGGTCATCACCAGCACATCGGGCTCTGCCCCCGCTGTCCCATCCGGGCTTGGCTTCTTCATCAGCTTGAACCGCTGCAGCACGCCGAAGCGATGCTGCTCGTCCACCACGACCAGCCCGAGCCGGTCGAACTCGACTTTTTCTTCGATCAGTGCGTGGGTGCCGATGACCAGTTGCGCCTCGCCGCGGTTGATAAGGCCGCGGGTGTGACGCTTGCGGTCCTCATCGAGCGAGCCGGTGAGATAGCACAATTCGGTGGCGGCGGGAGGAGCGTTCAAGCAGTTTGCGCGCGGCCAGAAAATGCTGCGTGGCCAGAATCTCGGTGGGCGCCATCAGCGCCGCCTGGTAGCCGTTTTCCATCGCCACCAGCATGGCCTGAAACGCGACAATCGTCTTGCCCGAGCCCACATCGCCTTGCAGCAGGCGGCGCATGGGGCTGGGCTGGCGCATGTCGGCCACGATCTCGCCCAAGTGCCCGCTTCTGCGCCGTGGTTGGATGAAAGGGCAGCACCTCGCGAATGGCCTCGCGGACCTTGAGGTTGTGGGTCGAATGCGATGCCGGCGCGCTCCCTCATGCGGCGGCGCTTCAGCTCCAGGCCCAGTTCCAGAAAGAACAGCTCTTCAAAGATCAGGCGCCGGTGCGCCGGCGTCGCCGAGCTTTGCAGCTGAGCAAAACGGCGTGCCTTCCGGAGGAAAATGGACCTCGCGCAAGGCGGTTTCGCGGTCGGGCAGATCCAGCCGGGCTAGCATCTCGCCAGGCAGGCACTCGGGAACAGCGCCGCGCATCGACTCCAGCAGGTTGAAGATCACCTTGCGCTGCCAGCGCGAGGTCAGGCGGTTTCCGCCCAGCGATTCGTACACCGGAGTGATGCGTCCCACTTCGATCAGGCGCGTTTCAGCGTCGTCGGTGGCGTCGGGCAGCACCTCGAACTGCGGCTGAATCATCTTAAAGTTGCTGGTTGAGCGTGACGGCTCGACTTTGCCGTAGACTGCCACCGTCTGTCCGGCGTGAAATTTGCCGTTCAGATACGTTCCGTTAAACCAGATGCATTTCAGCGACAGCCGCCCCTGGCCTACAGTCATTTCAAAGATGGGCGCCTTGCGCGTGCGCAACAGCGTGGCACCTCGCACCTCGGCAATCACACTGGCAGTCTCGCCCGGTTGCAGCTCGTCGAGCCTGCGCGGGTTCTGGCGGTCTTCATAGCGAAAGGGAAGATGGTAAAGCAGGTCTTCAGCGGTAAGAATGCCCTTGGCGGCGAGCATCTCCGCCACCTTCGGGCCAACGCCGCGGACGTACATAACCGGAGTATCGAGGTCAGGCACAGTTTGGATGCTATCGCATTCACACCGTTACTTGGCTCTCGGCGGCAATCGAACGCTGGTGGGACGCCTCAGGACTTGGCCAGGAAGTAGGCCTCGACTGCCTGGATCAGGGAGGCGCGATCGAGATAGGGCTTCTTGCCCTCGTATCTCGCCGCCCAGCAAATCTGGTTGATGATATCGCGCGGGAAGCAAGAGCGTAACTCCTGCTTCAACGTACCCTTGATAATGCCGATGAGGTTTTCGACAATGCCGTTTTCGCCTTTGATTCCGCGGTCGGCGGCTACGCGGCGGAAGATCTCGCGGAACTGGTCGTCGGTTACTTCGCCGATCTTAATCTTGGTTTGAATTCTGCGCAAGAACGCGGGATCGACAAGCTCAAACGGATCGAGGTTGGATGCAAACACGACCAGCATCTCAAATGGAACTTCAATTTTCTTCCCCCCCGCGAGGGTGAGAAAGTCGATTCTGCGATCGAGGGGCACGATCCAGCGATTCAAGAGCTCTTCAGGGCGGAGCCGCTGACGTCCGAAGTCATCGATGATCAGCACGCCGTTATTGGCCTTCATCTGCAACGGACCGACATAATATTTTGTCAGCGGGTTGAATTCGAGATCGAGCATTTCGACCGTAAGTTCGCCGCCAACCAGCACCGCGGGGCGGTTGCAAAGCACCCAACGCTCATCGCGAATCTCAGGCTCACCTTCGGGAACGCGATTGTGAATAGCCGGATCGTAGATGGTGATGATCTGGCCTCAACCTCGACAGCGTAGGGCAGCCAAACATCGTCCTTGGCTATCACGCGCGTTAATGTCTCGGCAATTGAGGTCTTGCCTGCTCCAGCTGGACCATACAGAAACAGCGATGAGCCGGAATTCAATGCTGTGCCGAGCTGCCATAGAGTTTTTTCGTCAAGAACAAGGTGCGAAAAGGCCCGCTGCACGTCGGCGGGGCGCACGATGACATTCTTGACACTCTGCTCCCTGACCTGGGAGACATAAGTTGCCAGGGACACTGGCGCGGGCCCCGAATAATGGCTGAGAGAGAGCAACTCCATAGCGCGCGTTCTGCCCAGGGATGTAATGGCGATATTAGGAATGTTATGCGCCATCCCAGTTACCTGGCAAAACGTTTCCGTTCGCAAGCGCAGGAAGAACTCGTTTGCCACTTCATAGCTGAGTCGGGTTAGTTTAGATAACTCAAGAACCGAGAACGGACCGGACAAATAAAGTATCTTCAACGCCAAGTCTTCGAGGACCGATGGACGGACGCCTACCTCCGCAACTGTCCGCGGCCTGTAGGTCGGATCTTCGGCGGGAGCTTCCTTGGAGTTGTCAATTTGTAGAAGATCTTCCATTTGTTCTAGCGACACCTATCAGCAAATATAGCGCCGGGGAGTAGTGAAATCACCGCTCTCTCCCACCAAAGTGGCAGCTCCGCTGTAGCAAAAAGTCATGAAACGTATGGAAACTTCCAAATTGTCTTGCCATGACACATGATCCGGTGCTCTGGCCCCAAATATCGCCTTCGCATCTTCGTGAATGCCGAAGTAAATTCAGGCCTGAAAAAGTCAACGTTGTGGGCTTTGCTACACTTCTCCAGAGGCCGTTTGCTCACTTTGACGGAACAACGCGAGGGGAGAACACGGCGGGAGAATCCATGCCAGTTGTAGAGCTCGCGGGAATCACTAAAGCCTACGAGAATAAGGTTGCCGTCCACGAGTTGAGTTTGTCTATCGATGCCGGACAGATGTTTGGCCTTCTGGGACCAAACGGGGCGGGGAAAACCAGCTCGATCCGAATGATGATGGGGATCACCATTCCCGACTCGGGCCGCATCAGCCTCTTTGGAAGACCGTTCGAACGCAAGAGCCTCGAGCGCGTCGGCTATCTTCCCGAAGAGCGCGGCCTCTATAAGAAGATGAAGGTCATTGACCAACTGGTCTTCTTCGGCGAATTGCATGGGTTGGCGGCCATGGAAGCTCATAAGCGCGCAAATGAGTGGGCCGTACGCATGGAAATCGCTGAATCTCTGCATAAGAAAACTCAGGAACTGTCCAAGGGAATGCAGCAGAAGATTCAGTTCATTTCCACGTTGCTCCACGACCCGGGTCTCATTGTGATGGACGAACCTTTCAGCGGACTAGACCCGGTGAACGCTGCGCTCGTCGAGAGAACTCTGCTGGAGCTGAAGGCCCAGGGCAAGGCTATCCTTTTCTCGACTCATCGCATGGATCAGGTGGAGAAATTGTGCGACTCGATCTGCCTCATCAACAACGGCGAAGCAGTCCTGGCCGGCAAAATGCGAGAGATCAAGGCTCGCTACGAGCGAAATCATGTGATTGTGGAGTTTGAGGGCAGCTCGGCGTTTCTCAACAGCGATGAAATTGCTGAGGCGAAAAACTTTTCGGGCCATGCAGAGATCAAGCTCAAGCCGCACGGCAATGCGCAAAAACTGCTGCACGAGGCTGCTTCGGCAGCGACCATTTACCGCTTCGAACTGGTCGAGCCCTCGCTCGAAGAGATATTTATTGAGACCGTCGGAGGCAAGGCGAATGCGTAACATTTTCTTGATTGCCAGGCGTGAATACCTCGAACAAATACGCGGTCGAGCCTTCAAGTTTTCCACGGTATTGTTGCCGGCGGTAATTGGAGTGCTGATCGGGGTAGGCTACCTCGCCGGGCGCTCTTCCGAATCGGGCAAGCATGTGGCCATTGCCGCCGATAGCGCGCCTCTGGCCGACGCGATCCGTAGACAGATGCTGGACGACAATGAAGCGAAGTTCACGGTCGATGTGGTCGCGCCGGCAACCGCGGATGATCGCACCGTTTTGCTGCGAAAGGTTCAGAACAAGTCCCTCGACGGACTACTCTCGATTACAAACTCGGCCGGCGAGACGACGGCTACCTATACATCGCAGGCGGCAGGCGATTTTGCAACCTCGGATCGATTGAAATTTGCCTTGAATCAAGGGCTGCTCAATCAACGCCTTATTGGGAAAGGGCTTAGTCCAACGGAAGCCGATGCGCTCTTGAACAATGTCTCAATCGATACGCTGCAGATCAACAAGCAAGGCAACGCGGCCAAGAGCAATGGAGGGGCGGCGTTCTCGAAGGCTTTCGCGATGGCTTTCTTGCTCACCATGCCGATTCTGCTCTACGGATTAGATATGGCGCGGTCGGTAATAGAAGAGAAGAGTTCGCGGGTCTTCGAGGTGATGCTCGCCGTGGCCCAGCCCGACGATCTGCTCACAGGTAAACTGCTCGGCCTGGGCGCCGTCGGTTTGACGCAAATTGCCATCTGGGCATTGGCCGCCGGTGCTCATTACCGGCTCCGCGCTAGCCGCGCCGTTGCTCAGCGGTAGTTTTGCGATTCATTTCTCGCTGGCTGAGGCCGTCTTCTTTCCCATCTACTTCGTGCTGGGCTTCTTTCTCTACAGTGCGTTCTTCTCCGGCCTTGCGGCGACCTGCGAGACCGCGCAGGAACTACAAATGTACATGCCCCTCGCGGTAATCCCCGTCTGGATCAGCTTCGGCATTATCCCTTATTTGCTCAACAACCCGGGTTCGGGCTGGTCGATAGCCCTTTCGCTTTTTCCGCCTACAGCTCCTTTCGTGATGCTTCCGCGCATGGGTCTGGAGACCCCGCCAGTCTGGCAGGTCGCTGCCTCCATCGGCATTCTGGTCCTCTCAATCTGGGCCGTTTTGTGGTTCTCTTCGCGTCTCTATCGGGTGGGAATTTTGATGTATGGCAAGCGGGCCACGCTTCCAGAGATTTTGCGCTGGCTTCGCTACTCCTGAGCGGAGTCGAAAGCCTGCACTGAGCGAAGTCGAAGCGGGATCTGCATTTAGACCCGTTGCCATAGAATCATTGGAGTGATCGACAAGCCCAAGTTCACGTTCTCCCAGCGCCTAGTGCTGGCTGTGGTTCCGCGTCTTGTGTGGGCGCTGTTGTGGATCGTCAGCCGCACCTGGCGCTTTGAAGAGATCGCAGCCGACGGCGTTACTCCCTTGATTTTCGGCGAGGGTGCGGGAGCGGAGATTTTCTGTTTCTGGCATCAGTGCGTGCTGCCCTGCACGGTGTATTTCCGCCGGACTCATGCCACCATCCTGATCAGCCGCAGTTTTGACGGTGAGTTGATCACGCGCATTCTCGAACTGTTCGGATTTCGCGCCGTACGCGGTTCCAGTTCCAGAGGCGCGCGGGAGGGCCTGCTCGGACTCTCACGTGTGATCGAGAGCGGGGGGCCTGCCATTTTCACCGCCGACGGCCCGCGCGGTCCAATCTACCGTACCAAGATGGGCCCCATCAAACTAGCTCAAGTGACCGGCGCGCCGATCGGTTGCTTCCACCTCGAACCTGAGCACGCCTGGACCATGAAGTCGTGGGACCACTTCTTAGTGCCCAGGCCATTCACGCGGATCGTAGTCAGTTGGGGGCCATGGACGCGGGTTCCCACCGATCTCGATCCGGAACAGTTCGAGCCGAAGCGCCAAGAACTTAACGCGGCCATCGAGTATGCGCGGCTGCGGGCTTTGGAATATTTCCAGAAGGCAACAAAATGAGAGGCCTTCGCGTTGACGATTTCGACTTCGACCTGCCTACGGAGTTGATTGCGCAAGAGCCTCCACCGGAGCGGGGTCAGAGCCGTATGCTGGTTTTGGATCGCGCGACCGGAGACTTGCAGGATGCCAACTTTTCGCAGTTTCCGCTGATGTTTCAACCCGGCGATCTGCTTGTGCTCAACGAAACTCGAGTAATTCCAGCGCGGCTTTATGCACGGCGCACTCTGCTCCGACGACCACGAGAAGCCGACCGGACGCATTGAAGTTCTGCTCACCGAGCCTGCCGGAGAACATCTCTGGCGCGCTCTGGTCAGGCCGGGCAGGAAAGTTGCTGTCGGCGAGGTCCTGACCTTTCCGGATTCCAATGGCACGACTGTGCTGCACGCTGAAGTGCTTGAGCGTGGAGAGTTCGGCGAGCGCCTGCTCCGTTTTGCGCCGGTCGACGATTTCTTCGCCGTGCTCGACAGCATTGGTCACATGCCGCTTCCGCCCTACATCCGCCGCGACGATGAGGCGCAAGACCGCAAGCGCTACCAGACCGTTTTTGCCTCAGGAGAACGCGGCTCCGTGGCTGCCCCAACGGCCGGCTTGCACTTTACGCAGCGCACATTGACCGAATTGGCCGCCAGGGGTGTGGAGATTGTGCGCGTCACCTTGCACGTGGGCCTGGGCACTTTTGCGCCGCTCCGCGTGGAGACGCTGAACGAGGTTCGCCTGCATCGCGAGCGCTACACGCTGACGGCAGACACGGCAGAAGCGGTAAATCGAGCTGTTCGCGAAGGCCGCCGCATTGTGGCCGTCGGCACTACGGTGGTGCGTACACTGGAACATTGCGCGCTCGAGGCAGCAAGCGGCGAACTCAAGCCTCACTCCGGCGCGACGGAAATCTTTATCTCGCCCGGGTTCGAATTTCGACTGGTGGGCGGCCTGCTCACCAACTTCCACTTGCCGAAGTCGAGCCTGTTGATGCTGGTCAGTGCATTTGCCGGCAGGGAGCGCGTGCTGGAAGCCTATCGCCACGCAGTCAAGCGGGAGTACCGCTTCTTCAGTTATGGCGATTGCATGTTTTTATCCTGACCTTTGAAAACGGCCAACTGATAAACTCGGTTTCGTGCCTGACCAATCCAAGCCGCCCGTCTTCCTGCTCGACACCATGTCGTTCATCTTTCGTGCTTACCATGCCATGCAGCGCAGCCGGCCCATGTCTACACGCGGCGGGCTGCCAACGGCCGCCACCTATGTTTTTGTGAACATGATCAAGAAACTGCGCCAGGATTTTGCGCCGCTTTATTTTGCCGCGGTCTTCGACGTCAGCGGCGAGGTGTTTCGCGACGAGCGGGCTCGCACAATGGGACCGCTGCGCAAATGGAACGGAAAGACGCAGAGTTTCGAAGACGTGAGCTACGAGGGCTACAAGGCCAAGCGCGAGGCTATGCCCGAAGATCTTCGCCGGCAGATTCCTTACATTCGCCGCGCGCTGGAGGCACTGCGCATTCCCATTCTTGAGGCCGAGGGCTTTGAGGCCGACGACGTGATAGGAACTTTGGCACGGCAAGCGGCCGCAGAACACCATGAGGTCTTCATCGTCTCCGGCGACAAGGACATGATGCAGCTGGTAACGCCGCACGTGAAGATTCTCAACCCGCAGAAGGACAACCTGATTCTCGATCCCGCCAAGGTGACCGAGACCCTTGGCGTCCCGCCGGAAAAGGTTGTCGATGTGATGGCGCTGCGCGGCGATGCGGTCGATAACATTCCTGGCGCGCCCGGCATTGGCGACAAGGGCAGCGTTGATTTGATTCTCGAGTTTGGCAGCGTCGAGGCGGTGCTCGATCGCGCTGCCGAGGTCAAGCGCAAGAGCTATCGCGAGTCGCTGGAGCAGAACCGCGACGCCGTGCTGTTGTCGAAGGAGCTGGTCACCATTGATTCTCATGTTCCGTTGGAGCTGGATCTGAGTGCGATGGAGACGCAGCCGCCGGACCTCGAAGCGTGCCGCGAGCTTTTCACCGAGCTCGAATTCACGTCGATGCTGCGGGATCTTGCGCCTTCTGAGACGGCGCCGTCGGTTGAATTGATTGAAGAGCCAACCAGCGAACAGGCGGCTGAATTTTACGTCGCGGCACGCGAGCATGGCTTTGCTTTTGCGCTCGATGCCAAAGAACCGGAAGCCGCGGATGAAGGCGAGGAAGCTCAGCGGCCAATGAACTTCTCGCTGCTTGATGCGGTCGAAGCCGCGGAGAAGGAAGCGCGTTCCAGCGTTGGTGTGTGCGCGAAGCCCGGTACGGCGCTGCGCCTGGCGCTCACGCCTGAGCTGCGCGCGCTGCTTGAAGATGCGGCGGTTCCCAAGCGCGCTCACGATTGGAAGCTGGCGCTGCATGTGCTGAGCGGCCTTGGAGTGAGCTTGCACGGCTCAGTCGACGACACGATGCTGCTCTCCTATGCGCTGAATCCGACGCATGCCACGCAGTCGCTGGCCGATGTGGCGGCGCGGCATGGGCAGGCTGCCCCTTCCTCGCTGGCCGCCGGCGCGGCGGCGATTCATGCGCTGGTTCCGGCGTTGCGCGCAGAGGTGGAGACAGCGGGCGTCGAGCGCGTTTACGAGGAGATTGATCTGCCGCTCGCGCCGGTTCTGTTCCGCATGGAAAAGGCCGGCGTGCGCATCGACACGGCGCTCTGGATGGGCTTTCGAAGCGGTTCAGCGCGGAACTGGAACGGGTGGGCGAGCGCATATTCGAGCTGGCGGGGCAGCGGTTCAACGTCAATTCGCCCAAGCAGCTCGGCGTGGTGCTGTTCACGCATCTGGGACTGCCTGCGCCTGCGAGCCGGGGCAAGGGCAAGGCGATTTCGACGGCGCAGGATGTGCTGGAGCAGCTTGCGGAGCAGCACGATGTGCCGAAGCTGGTGCTCGAATACCGTCATCTGTCGAAGCTGAAGTCGAATTACATTGACGCGCTGCCGCTGCTGGCCGATGCGGAGTCGCGCGTGCATACGACGTTTCAGGCGGCGGCGACGGCGACGGGGCGGCTGTCGTCGGTCAATCCGAATCTGCAGAACATTCCCATTCGGACGGAGCTGGGACGCGAGATTCGCGCGGCGTTTACGGCCGCGCCGGGAACGCAATTGCTGTCGGCGGATTATTCGCAGATTGAGCTGCGGCTGCTGGCGCATTTCAGCGGCGATCCGCTGCTGATGCGGGCGTACGCGGAGAACATCGATATTCACACGCTGACGGCGAGCGAAGTATTCGGCGTGCCCGTCGAGACCATGGACAAGGAGACGCGCGGGCGCGCCAAGGCGGTGAATTTCGGCATCGTTTATGGCATCTCGGCGTTCGGGCTGGCGGCGCAATTGGGCATTCCGCAGGCTGAGGCGAAGGCTTATATCGAGCGCTACTTTGCGCGCTATGAGGGGGTTAAGAGCGTTTATCGAACAAGACGCTGGAACAGACGCGCAGGAGGGTACCGTGCGCACGATGTTCGGGCGCGTGCGGCCGATTCCGGACATTGAGAGCCGCAACCCGAACCAGCGCGGATTTGCGGAGCGGACGGCCGTCAATACGCCGCTGCAAGGCACGGCGGCCGACCTGATCAAGCTGGCCATGATCGCGATCGACCGCAAGTTGGCGGAGCGGAAGCTTAAGACGCGCATGGTCCTGCAGGTGCATGACGAGCTGCTGTTCGAAGTTCCTACGGATGAGACGGCCGAGATTGAAGAGCTGGTGCGCGCGGAGATGGAAGGCGTGGTCAAGCTCAATGTTCCGCTGGTGGCCGACTTGGGATTTGGGGCGAACTGGCGGGATTTATAAAGCAGGGATTAGCGAATAAGGAAAAGGGAAACGAAGATAGATGCTGTCGACAAAATAGATCTGTTGACATTCAACCTATGCTGGGTGCGCAGCCTGCTCTACGAAACGCAACCTATCGATCCGGTTGCGATCAGCGTCAGCATCGTGCTGCTGTTGGCGGTCGCGGCACTTGCTGCCATTGTTCCGGCAAGGCGGGCTGCGTCTGCTGATCCGATGCGCGCATTGAGAATGGAATAGCAGACGCAGATGTGCCTGGAATGCAGTCACGCGCCGAGTTCTTGGCGGATCGCGTCAGCGATGGCGTTGGCGTGATGGTGCATGGAGGCTTCGGATTCGGCTTCAATCATCACGCGTGCCAAGGCTTCAGTGCCGGAGTAGCGAATCACCACGCGGCCTGTGTCCTTCAGGTCTTTTTCCGCGACGCGTATGGTTGCTGCTACGGCGGGAATCGATTCCAGCGGTTTCTTTTCGCGGACTTTGACGTTGACGATGACTTGCGGGAAGACTTTCAGATCGGCGGTCAGCTCTCCGATGGTTTGGCCGCTGCGGGCGATCAAGTCGAGGACTACGAGGGCGGTGAGAAGGCCGTCGCCGGTGGTGGCCAGATGAGGCAGCAGAATATGGCCGGACTGCTCGCCGCCGAGGGCAGCGTTGTGGGCGAGCATCTGCTCGAGCACGTAGCGATCGCCAACCGGCGCGCGCAGCATGCGAATGCCACTGCGCTTCAGCGCCGCTTCCAGGCCCATGTTAGACATGGTGGTGGCGACGACCAGGTCTCCGGTGAGAAGGCCGCGAGCTTTCAGGTCGCGTGCGGCCATCAGCAGGATGGCGTCACCGTTAATGACGTTGTTATGTGGCCCGGCCAACATGCAGCGATCGGCGTCGCCGTCAAATGTGAGGCCAAGGTCCGCACCGCGAGTCTTTACTTCCGCGGCAACAAATGCAGGATGAAGCGCGCCGCAGTTCTCGTTGATGTTGCGGCCATTAGGTGCGGTGTTGAGAAGGGTGACGTCGGCGTCAAGATGCGTGTTGAGGCGGGAAAACAGGTCTGGCGCGATCGCAGCGGCCGCCCCATTGGCGCAATCAACGACGATGCGCAGACCGGCGATTGAGAGACCAGGTACGGTATCAATGAGGAACTGAATATATTCAGACTGGTAAGCTGGATTGTCTTCGAGGGACGGAAGGGAAGCGGGATCGAACGCGCTGATTTTCGAGGCGTGATGGAGAATATCTTCCTCCATAGCCAATTCGAGAGCGTCCGCAAGCTTGAAGCCGTCAGCGCCGAAGAGCTTGATGCCGTTGTCTTGCCAGGGATTGTGGGATGCGGAAAGAACTACCCCAGCGTCAAATCCATGGGTGCGCGCGAGGAAGGCAACGGCAGGAGTGGTCACGATGCCGGCGCTTTCAACGCGTACATTCGCCTGGCGAAGTCCCGCGGCAAGCGTGGCAGCGATCCACGGGCCGGATTCGCGGGTGTCGCGGCCCAGCAGGACGCGTGGCTCCGCGGCGGTCTTGCAAAGTGAGTGGCCGAGGGCGAGACCGACCGCGAAAACTGTCGTCGGATCGAGGGGAGCTTCGCCGGCAACGGCGCGAATGCCGTCTGTGCCGAAGAGCTTGCGTTCGTTTTTTGCGGTCATAGAGTCGACTCTTGATTCAGACTTGCTTCTTTGATTTTATTGTGCGAGCGCGGCGCTTGGCCGGCGACGCGATCTCGACACGACTTGTGAATGTCCCGTCCGCGAGTCGCGTGGTTAGAAGTTCGCCGCATTTCAGCCCAGCGGCGGATCGGACCAGAGCGCCTGCACCATCGAGGACCAGCGCGTATCCCCGATCGAGGACTGCGAGCGGGGAGAGCGAGTGAAGGCGCGCGTCGAGAGCGCCGAGGGTTGAACCGGAGGTGTGAAGAAGCCGCACCATTGACTGCCGCAAATGCGTGCGACAGGTCAGAAGCTGTTCGCGGACCTTGGCAAGGGCCTGGCGTGGGTCGTGACGGAGAATGCCGGCGGAAAGATCGGCGACGTGACGCTCACGCTGGTGAAGCCTCGCCACCGATGGCAGCTTCCGCACGAAAAACAAGATCATCGAGTCGCTGGGCGCCGCGGTGAATCATGGTTGAAATGCGAGACTCGGCGCGATCGGGGGCTGCAGAGCGAGTGAGGCGCTGGCGGGCTTGCAGAAGCTGAAAGCGGACGGCTCGGTCGAGGCGGTGACTGTGATTAACGAGAAGCTCGTCGATCTTGTGGTGGGCCTCGGTGATGAGCTCGGCTGCAGCAGACGGAGTTGGCGCGCGCAAGTCTGCGACGAAATCGGCGATCGTAAAGTCCGTCTCATGGCCGATGGCGGAGACTAGAGGCAGGCGCGAGGCGGCAATGGCGCGAGCCACGCGCTCGCTGTTGAAAGCGGCCAGGTCTTCGAGCGAACCGCCGCCGCGGGCCAGGACGATTACATCAACGAATCCCGAAGTGTTGAGCTCGTTAATAGCGGATTCAATCTCCGCGGGGGCTGAATCTCCCTGGACTGAAACTGGGAAGAGCAACACGTTCAGGCCGGAGTGGCGACGGCCAACGATGTTCAAGAAGTCGCGGATGACAGCGCCGACGGGTGAGGTGACAATGCCCACGGTGCGTGGAAATGCGGGCAGTGGCGTCTTGCGATCGGCGTCGAAGAGACCTTCAGCTTTGAGGCGTTCCTTGAGTTGTTCGAACGCCAATTGCAGCGAACCTGTGCCGACCGGCTCCAGCGTCTCGGCAATCAGCTGCATCTGACCGCGCTGCTCATAGACGCTGATGCGTCCGCGTACCACCACATGCAGGCCGTCTTCAGGGCGGAAGCGGAGCAGCATCGCCTGGCGGCGAAAGAGGACGACAGGCAATTGCGCGTCGGCGTCCTTGAGCGTGAAATAAACGTGACCGGAAGGTGCGGGCCTGAAGTTGGAGATTTCGCCCTCGACCCAGACATCGCCATACTGTTGCTCGATCAGTTCGCGGATCTCTGCGACCAACTGGCGCACAGGCCAGATGTGCCGCGTAGATTGCGGCTCGTCAAAGGTCAGGTCAAGCTGAGGCGCGAATTTGTCTCCACGAGGCATTTCTCTTGAGAGTGTAACTGTCGCGGCTTGTGCAAGGATTGCTCGCCGGCACGGAAAAAAGTCATCGCTGCTCGAAAAGCGAGGATTGACTTTCGTTTCAGTGCGCCGCTGCGCCAATCGATGTTGTCCGGTTTCGAACAATGATTCACGATTCCGTACATGAGCCCAGCTCGCTGTGATCGTCCCGTTAGCGCATCGCCTTGCAAAATAAGGCACTTGCGGCTGAGCGCATTTGGCAGGATACGTGCATCGTTCAGGGAATACCGATTTCTGCGCGGAGGCTTGCATGGGAACCTTGTTCCAGGATCTTCGTTTTGCATTTCGTCAGCTCAGGAAGGCGCCGAGCTTCGCCATTACCGCGGTGCTGACGCTGGCTCTTGGCATTGGCGCAAATACGGCCATCTTTAGCCTGGTTAACTCGCTCCTGCTCAAGCCGCTCCCGGTGCCGGCTCCGAGTCAGCTCGCGTCCCTGGGCCAGCGCCAGGACAACGGGCCTCTGTTTCCGAACTTCTCATGGCAGGAGTACAAGGCGATTCGCGATCAAAGTCATGAGTTGTTCAGCGATGTCTTTATAAATGGTCTGAACCTGGATGGGTTTGCGATAGAAGGGCATCAACCTCAGCCCATCCTGACTGGCTATGTCAGCGGCAACTTCTTCCAGGGGCTGGGACTGCAGCCAGCCGCGGGCCGCCTACTTATGCCGAGCGAAGGCGAAGTTCTGGGCAACGACTCGGTTGTTGTTCTTGGTTACGATTTCTGGCAGCAGACATTCAACGGCGATTCGAGCGTGGTGGGACGGCAGGCAACCATTGACGGGCATCCATTCACAATCGTCGGCGTAGCGCCGAAAGGCTTTAACGGCGTGCAGAGCTTTGTTAAGACCGCGGCGTATTTGCCGATGTCGGCACTGGCGACTACGGGGACCCCGGTGGAACAATTGAATAGTTGGCAGGCGCGGGGCTTCCTCGTCTATGGGCGGCTGCGTCCCGGAGTCAGCTTCAAGAGAGCCAGCTCGGGACTGAACGTTATCGCCAAGCGAATTTCAATTCAGCACCCGGATGCGGAGAAGAACCTGGACATGGCAGCCTTCCCCGAACCGAGTCTCCGCATCGCCACTGGCGATACAAAGACGATGCCGATTATGGCAAGTCTTTTCCTATCTCTTGCCGGCATGGTGCTGTTGTTGGCATGCGTGAATGTAGCGAACTTGGTGCTGGTGCGGGCGACCGTGCGTGAGCGTGAGATGGCCATTCGCTCGGCGCTCGGAGCGAAACGCTCGCGGCTGATCGGACAGATGGTAACTGAGAGCGTGACGCTGGCCCTGATGGGCGGGGTGATGGGCGTGATTCTAGGCATGTGGTCCAGTTCCGCGCTCGGCCATATCAACCCGCACGCCGATCTTCCCGTAAACCTGAAGTTCGACTTCGATTGGCGCATCTTCCTTTATTCCTTTGTTACCGCTTTGCTGGCGGGGATCATTGTCGGCATGGTGCCCGCGCTGCGAGTTGCAAAGGCGAACTTGAGCGCGGTGTTGCATGAGGGCGGCCGTGGAGTTGCGCGCGGACGCCATTGGATGCGCGATAGCCTCGTCGTGTTGCAGATAGCTGCTTCGCTGGTGCTGCTGGTTGTGGCCGGGCTCTTTGTGCGAAGCCTTTCTGCCATGCAGACGATGGATTTCGGGTTCAAGCCGGACCATGTGCTGAATCTGGCTATCGACGCGAATGAGATCGGGATGAACGATGCGCAGACGCACGATCTTGCGGCAAACATTGTGGCTCGCCTGCATCAGATTCCGGGAGTGGATTCGGTGAGCCACGCGGGCAACGATTCCTTTGGGATATCTGAGCAACGGCGGAGACACGATGGTGATCGACGGCGCCCCGGCCGCAAAGGATCCCTCCGCATTCGGCGCCGGATATAACGTCATTTCGCCCGAATATTTCAGCGTAATGGGCATCGATATTCTACGCGGCCGCGGCTTCACAGAATCGGACGATACGCACGCCAGAGATGTGGCGGTAATCAGCGAGAGCACGGCCAGGAAGTACTGGCCCAACCAAGACGCGATTGGACATACCTTCAGGATGCAGAGCGAGAAAGATCGCAAGCTGGAGGTTGTGGGAATCGCGCGCGACGCTGAGTTTCAGCTCTTTGGCGGCGGCAAGGCGCGGCCTTTCTTCTTCCTCCCCTATGCGCAGCATATTGCGGGCAACCGCCTGATGGTCATCCAACTGAGGACGCAGGGAGATGCAATCGCTCTGTCGCTCACTGCCGAGAAAGCTATCCACGAACTCGCTCCCCAGTTGCCAATCTTTCAGGTGCAAACCATGCGCCAGGCTCTCTATACCCTGAACGGACTTTTGCTCTTTCAGATTGGGGCGTCGGTCGCCGCCATCATAGGCTGCCTGGGGTTGATTCTGGCGGTGATTGGCCTTTATGGCGTCGTTTCGTACGCTGTGAGCCAACGCATGCATGAGATCGGCCTGCGCATGGCGCTTGGTGCCAGTCGAGGTGACGTGTTCAGAATGATCTATCGGCAGTCCATCGTGATTGTTGCCGCTGGCGTTGGAATCGGCCTGGTGCTGGCATTCGTGGTTGCGCGAGCCGCAGGCAGCTTCGTCGTGGTCAGTGTGCGCGACCCGGCAACCTACGCAGTTGTGGCGATCGTTCTGGCACTGGCAGCGCTCGGCTCCAGCTATCTGCCGGCGCGGCGCGCCATGGCTGTTGAACCCATGGTCGCTCTGCGCGAGGACTAGAAGACCACTGAAGAGTCGATGAACCGCGCGACATTTGCAGCCTCCCGGTGTTTGCCGAAGGTAGGCCTTCTGCGCAAAGGTTACCGACAGAGTATTTTTTCCCCGGAAATCATCGGTGCAGAACGCTCTCACCCAAGAGCACAGCACAAAAAACTGTCTGAGCATCCCCAGGATTGCAGCGGACGGCAATGATGAGATTTCCATTTAAGCATGGCGGCTGGAACGTTACTTAAGTTGGGAAGCCCCCCGTTTTGGGATTCCAAGCCGTATATGCCGGTGGTAACCTACTCCAGCAAAGTTCAATGTTGCCGCCAGGGTTGCACTTCCTTCACAAGCTCTCGGGATGCCCCATGGCAAGGCTTTTCAAAAGAGAGATTTACACGTTAACAGGAGAAACTATGGTGCGGAGAATTGGCCTGTTTTTGATTGCGTTTTTTGCCACAGTGTCGATCGCGACTTCGAATCTGCAGGCGCAGACAGTGTTGACCAGGCATGTACACGACGCGGTACTGAACGGTAAGGCGCAGTTGATCGGGCCCCTGGCATCGAGCCAGGTGATCAGCCTGGACATCGTTCTGCCGCTTCGCAACCAGGCAGGGCTCGATTCATTGCTGCAGAAGCTCTATGATCCCACCAGCGCCTCGTACCGGCAATTCCTAAGTGTTTCCGAGTTCACCGAACAGTTTGGTCCAACCCAGCAGGACTACGATTCCGTGGTCAACTGGGCGCGGGCCAACGGTCTCACGGTCAGCGGCAGCTCACCCAATCGTCTGACCGTGCACGTAACGGGGACAGTCGCGAATGTTCAGAGCGCCCTCCACGTCAAGATGAATAGCTATCAGCATCCCACTGAAAATCGCGCGTTCTTTTCTCCTGACCGTGAGCCAACGGTGGATTTGCCCATCTCGCTCTGGCATGTCGCGGGACTTAGCAACTATTCCATTCCGCGTCCGGCAGGCCTGAGCCGGAATACGAATGCCAACGCGCAACCCCGCGCTACCAGTGGCTCTGGACCTTCGGCTTCGTTTCTCGGCAGCGACATGCGGGCGGCCTACTACGGCGGCACGCTTACTGGCGCAGGTCAGTCGCTTGGCCTCCTCGAATATTACGGAACCGATCTGGCCGACGTGACCACGTACTTCACAAATGCCAACCAGACCAACAATGTTCCCGTTACGCTGCTCTCGACAGATGGAACCAGCACCAGTTGCCTGGACACAACAGCAGGCGGTAACTGCGATGACACCGAGCAGACGCTTGACATTACCCAGGCCATCGGCATGGCGCCAGGTCTATCCAGCCTGGTGGTTTATGTGGGTTCAACGGATGCGGCTATCTTCAACGCAATGGCGACGCACAGTCCCCTGGCATCGCAATTGAGTTCTTCCTGGACCTGGTACCCCGCTGATCCCAGCACGGACAATCCCTACTTTGAAGAATTTGCAGCGCAGGGTCAGAACCTTTTCCAGGCGGCCGGCGACAGCAGCAAGTGGACCACCTCAGGGTCGGCCTCGGAGATCTTCCCGGCAGACGACGTTTACGTGACCGCAGTAGGCGGCACAGACCTTAACACCAGCAGCGCGGGCGGTCCGTGGAGCTCAGAGACCGCATGGTCTGACAGTGGCGGCGGCATCTCGCCTCACAATTATGCAATTCCATCGTGGCAAACGGCTGCGGCTGCCGGCTGCGCCAGTTGCTCCAAGACCTATCGCAATGGGCCGGATGTTTCGGCAAACGCGAATTTCACATTTTATGTTTGCGCGGATCAGACTACCTGCACAGCAAATGAATACGGTGGAACCAGTTTTGCGGCGCCCATGTGGGCCGGCTATCTGGCCCTGGTCAATCAGCAGGCGGCCATCAATGGCGCGACCAAAGGGGTCGGCTTTATCAATCCGTCGCTGTATTCGATCGGACTCGGATCAAGCTATAACAGCGACTTCCACGACATAACCAGCGGCAGCAATGGATATTCAGCCACAACCGGTTTTGATCTTGTCACCGGCTGGGGCAGCCCGAACGGAAGCGGCTTGATCACAGCGCTGGCCGGATCATCGTCGCCGACTCCCTCCTTCAGCCTGTCGGCATCGCCTTCTTCAGTCTCAGTCGTGCAAGGCAGCAACGGAACTTCCTCGATCACTTCAGCTATCGCAAGCGGCTTCGACGCGTCTGTCACACTGAGTGCATCCGGCGTGCCGACCGGCGTTACCGTCGGCTTTAGCCCCAATCCCATTGCAGCGCCGGGTTCTGGCTCGACTACCGCGACCTTCACCGTGGCCTCGAATGCCGCGACGGGCACCTATCCCATCACGATCACCGGCTCGGGCGGCGGATTGACGGAAACGACATCCGTCTCATTGAAGGTCACTGCGGCGGCGACCCCGGTCTTTACCATCTCCGCCTCGCCAACTTCAGTCTCTGTGGTGGCTGGTAACAGCGGAACTTCAAAGATCACAACCAGCGTCTCCGGCGGCTTTGCATCGGCGATTGCTCTAACTGCGAGCGGTCAGCCGACAGGCGTTACAGTCGGCTTCAGCCCCTCATCGATTGCTTCTCCCGGCTCCGGAACGTCTACGGCAACCTTCACAGTTGGGTCTACCGCTGCGGCTGGCACTTACACGATTACGGTAACTGGAACCGGCGGCGGAATTACTCACACCGCGACCGTTTCGCTCACCGTGACCAAGCCGGCGTCTCCCGCATTCACGGTTTCCGTATCGCCCTCTTCAGGATCTCTCGATCAGGGCCAGAGCGGATACGCGGTCGTGACCACAGCGGTCTCGGGTGGTTTTAACTCGGCAGTTACTCTATCGGCAACTGGCTTGCCCACCGGCGTGACCGGGAGCTTCAGCCCCAACCCAATCAAAGCACCGGGTTCTGGAACTTCCGACTTCACGCTGACCGTGTCCAGAACCGCTCCAACCGGAACTCATACCATCACGATTACGGCCACAGGTGGGGGAATCACTCATACGACAACCCTCACGTTCACGGTTCTGAGATAATTCAGCTCGCGCCTGCCAGTGCCTGGCAGGCGCAGAAATGCAGAAGGCCTGGACCCCTAAGGTCCAGGCCTTCTGTTTTGGAATTGAACAGCTTTACTTGCGGCTTTCGACGATCATCCGCAACTCTGTGGCAATCTCGGTGAGGCGTGGAGCGACGGAACGGTCCGGACCACCTTCGCGCGAGTATATGATCTCTAACTCACGCGCCAGGAACGTCCCCTCAGTCAGGCCGAAGGTTCCCAGCACGCCAGCCAGCTTGTGGGCGGCGGTGGCGGCCTCCTGCTGCCCGGCGAGCGAGAGCTGATTGGCCGTGAAAGCTGCCGCGGCAGTCTCCAAAATGCCCACACGCTCCTTCAACTGCGGCAAAAACTTTGTCCACAGAGCATCAAGAGCCTGATTGAGAACTGTCTGTTCGGATGCGTCCAAGATTGAACTTCCCCTAAGCGTCTTACTCGCCTGCCAGCCTTCCAAAGAGCGCGAAGAACTGGAAACCGGCATTCCAGCCGTTCAGCAAATCAATCAGTTCCAGCCCAGCACGGCGCAGATCTGTTTAGAAAGTGTCATGGGGTCGAAGGGTTTGGAGAGGACAGCCTCTACGCCCAGGTCGGCGAAACGGCGCTGGTCTGAGGCTTGCACTTTGGCAGTCAGCAGCAGCACTGGAACTTTCGCGGTAATCGGATTCTTGCGTAGCTCGCGGAGCGTGGAGGGACCGTCCATTCCGGGCATCATAACATCAAGAAGAATGGCGTCGGGAGGATGTTCGATGGCTCGGGCAAGACCCTGCGCGCCGGAACTGGCAACGGCAACTTCCCAGCCGGCCACGGTTTCAAGGCTCAGCGCGGCCACATCGCGTATGTCCTCTTCGTCGTCGATAATCAGAATGCGTCGGGCCATGGTTTAACAGCCTCATGAAGCACGAAATCAGACATTAGCACGTTCTAAGAGCTTTACATGTTCATTCTGGAACGTTTGGGCGGATCTGTCGATGGCCGGATTGAAGTTGCCACCCCGGTAACGGACTCTTCAAGCAGTTTAGTGTGCTCTCGGCAGGGCGCAATCCTGTTGCGGAACTCAGTTGCGGCAATGTAGTAGTCCTGATTAGGCAGTGGGTGGAGAATTCGTCGAAGCCGCCGAGACAGGAGGCTGAGAAGGCCCATCGGCATCGGCCACCGGAGCGACGACTACGGGCTTGTCGCCAAAGGCTTCAGGGTCCGTAACCGGAGCGGGGTTATACGGCAGGAAGACCCGGAACGTGGTTCCCCGAACCGGGTTGCGCTCTGCCCAAATGCGTCCGGAGTGCTGGATGACTATGGTTCTGCAAATGGCCAGGCCCAGTCCGCTGCCGCCTTTCTGGCGGGAGTCCGATGCGTCTACCTGCTGGAAGCGGCCAAAAACGGCCTCAAGCTTATCCTCAGGAATGCCTCGACCCTGATCAATGACAGACAGCGTGACGCCGTTTGCTCCAGGCCTCAGCATGACGGAGATCGTCGAGCTAGGGGGTGAGAACTTGACGGCGTTGGAGAGCAGGTTGGTGAGAACCTGAAGCAGGCGATCGGGATCGGCTGCGATCTCCACTTTGGTGGTGTCGTGAATCAGTTGCACCCCCGCGGCTTCTGCCACCGGCGCCATGCCGTCGATGGCCTGGAGGACAATCTCCGCCAGCTTAACGGGACGGAAAGCCAGCGGCTCGCGGCCGTTCTGGATCCGTTCGAGGTCGAGAATATCGTTGATGAGCCTGACCAGGCGGTCGGAATTGGTGCTGGCGATGCGCAACAGGTTGGCGGCCTTGTCGTTCATTTCACCCAGGATTCCCGAAGAAAGCAGGCCAAGCGCTCCGCGGATCGAGGTGAGTGGCGTGCGCAGTTCGTGGCTAACGGTAGAGATAAACTCATCCTTGAGCCGGTCAAGAGCATAGCGCTGGCTGATATTGCGGAAGCTGAGCACGGAGCCGGAGAAACGACCTTGATCGAGGATGGTCGTCAGGGCAAATTCGGCGGGGAAGGAAGTTCCATCGGCACGATAGATGGTGTCCTCTCCTGCGGAGGTTCTGTGGCTTTCTCCGGCATGGCGGAGAGGACAATCCTCAGTGCAGGCCAGATTGGCTGGCGTGGATCCGTGAAGGAGCTCGTGCACCGATTTGCCCGTCAGATTCGCGGCTGGAGCGCCTAGCAGGCGGGCAGCGGCCGGGTTGGCAAAGCTGACCATGCCGTGGCGATCCACGCCGCAAATGCCGTCTGCGACGGAGTTGAGCAGGACTTCCTGTTGCCGGTAGAGTTCCTCAGCGCGGCCATGCTCCTGCGTCCGCGCAAGCATTTGCCCCAGCGATGCCGCCACGGTCTCGATCGCGGCTAGAGCTTCAAGGTCTTCGCGAAGACGGAAGTGGCAGTAGAATTCGAGAACCGCCAGCACCCTTTTGCCGACCCTCACTGGAACTGCCCACCCGGAAACCATCTCGTGGCGCAAGGCTGACTCAATGCGCGGACTGTAAGGCACTGAGGCCAGGTCGGCAATCCAAACGGCGCGGCCATCTTTCCATGCACGTCCAGGCAGTTCGGCCCCCGCCACCAGCGTCATGCTCATGCTTTCATGAATCAAGGTTTCCGCGCGTTTTCCCGGAATGCCCCAGGCCGATGAGAATTCAAGGCGGCCGCCCTCGGCGTCCACTCCCCATTTCACGGCCATATCCCAGCCCTGGGAAACGCAAAGAGCCTCGAGAATGCGCATGGACGCCAGATCGGAAGACGCATTCTCCCCTACAATCTGACTCACACGAAGCTGCAGCGCCAGGCGGTGCTCGCGCTGCTTCTGCTGGGTCACATCCCGCAGCAGGCAGCGTACTGCCAAGGGGCTGCCGGCCTCTTGCCGTTGGCTGAGGCTGAGTTCGAGCTCCAAAAGACCGCCATCAGGCGTGCGGTGGCGCAATGGCGCGCGATCCAACGTCTCACCTTCCAGCGCAAGACGAAAAAGCGTCCCTACCTCGTCGCGTTCGTCCGGCGCAAACAGATCGTCGAAAGAGGCCAGCTCCAGCAGTGCAGCCGCATCCTTGCCAAAGCATTGCTTCCAGGCCGGGTTGGCGTACAGGAACTTTCCCGCCGGGCTGAGCGTGGCGATCATTTCGCTGGAGTTTTCAAACAGGTCGCGGAAGCGTTCATGGGATTCCCGCTGCGCGAGCTCCAGACGGACAGTTGCACTTTGATCCAGCGCCACGGCAATCAATCCCTTGTCCAAACCCGAACGATCGCGCAGGGCAGAGATTTGAAGCGTGACCGGAAGCAGGGTGCCATCCTTGTGCCGCAATCTCGCGTCGAAACTAGGTACCTGGCTGGGAGGCAGATTGCGCACGCAGTTCATATATACAGCGATCCGGCGGGACACTGTAGGCTCGTTCGACCGCGGGGCTCCAGACAGTCTTTCCACCTCGGCAACCAAACGCAATCCCTCGCCCGGAGCCAGGATATCCACTGTGCCCCAAACCTTCTTCAATTCATGAGCGTGGTAGCCCAGCAGGCGCTCCGCAGATGGATTGACGTATATAAGGCTGCCGTCGGCACCGATGCCAACCACGGCGGGGCCAGCGGAGTCGAGCAGATCCTGATGAGAATTCGGATGCGAATCAGTTCTGAGGTCAGTCTCGAGTGCTCACAGCTTGCGCGGTCGACGGCGAAGTGCCGAGCGAGCTTTGAAGCAAAAGGCGAACCGAAAGCAGCGCAACTGCGATAGCGGCTATTGCGGCTGCCAGCATCAGCAGCCAGTCGAAGCGGGGTCCGCCGGTCGATCGCACGGAGATTGCTCCCGCCACCAACCCAAAGGTCAGGCCCGCGAGCACAGGCCAGCGCCGGGTCAAGCTGGCCTTCCACTTCGACACGCCGGCGCTACCCGCGGCAGCGGGTTGCTCCTTTGGCGACGTGGTTACTTCGCTGGCCTGATCCCCCATGATACCCCCGAGGCAACGATCAAAAAATCCATCGTGCAATGGCCCTTGCGGGTTTTGCATGCCCTAAATAATCGGCAAAACGCCTTGTCTTTCCAAAAACAAAGCCAGTCGCCGTCTCGTCCATTTTGCAGGTAGTATAAGCGTTTGGTTAACGACACTCCACGCAAATCGGAAGCCCATGGCTGGGGGAAGCGTTGCAGTTACCGGGTTTGATGCCGTGAGCCGGCGCGCAGAGACAACGGAATCGCAGAGTCAACGGAATCAGGGTGCGGAATTAGCACCTACCGCCGCCAATCGTATACTGGCTCAATGCCGCGCCTTTCGAATTCCATTCGCACCTTTCCAATAGCCCTCATAATGACGGGGCTGCTTTGCTTCTTGACGTTGCCGCAGACTGCTCATGCCTGGGGCAACGAAGGTCATCGGCTGGTCAACCGTCTGGCCGCAGAGACACTGCCCGCCAGCGTACCAGCGTTCCTGCGTTCAGATGCGGCGGTTAAGGAAATCGAGTACCTCGGTCCCGAGCCGGATCGATGGCGGTCGCGCGCCGAGCCTGAGTTGAACGCGGCGCAGGCCCTTGAACACTTTATCGACTTGGAACCGGCCGACGCCCTGGGCCCGTTGCCGTGCAATCGTCTGGATTTCGAAGCGAAGATTTTTGCGGCAGGCCAGCGGCCCGAGAAAATCGGCCTGCAGCCGTGGGTGACCACCGAAGTCTGGGAGCGCCTCAAGGCGGCGTTGCGCGAGTACAGGGCTCTTTCTGCTGCCGGGCAGGACACCCATCCAGTGGAGCAGGTGGTGATTTTCTACGCCGGTTGGCTTGGCCATTATGTGGGCGACGGGTCGCAACCGCTGCACACGACGATTCAATACAACGGCTGGGTGGGGCCTAATCCGAACGGCTACACAACCGAGCACCAGATTCATTGGCAATTCGAGGGACCATTTGTAGCTGCCAATGAGCATGAACCCGAGGTTCGCGCCAAGATGACTGAGGTCAAGGCTATCGACGGAGATATCTTCGACAACTATGTGGCTTACCTGCGCCATAGCAACAGCTATGTTGAGAAGGTTTACCAACTGGACAAAGCCGGTGGGTTTACAGGCGCCGGAACCCCCGAATCGCGGGAGTTCACGGCAGAGCGGCTGGCTGCGGGTGCATCCATGTTGCGCGACATGATCTATACGGCCTGGCTGGAGAGCGCAAAGCCCGTGCCCGACCCGTATGCCGCGAAGTAAGACGGATGGAAGAAAGTAGAGGCTTTAGTCGCCGGCTTCGGCTGTGGCCAATGCGGGAAGCCGGCGCAAAAGCATGGTCAGCGTGAAGGTCATCAGCGCCACCGCCGGCACTGCGAGCACCAGCCAGGCCAGCATTGCGTGACCGGCCATGTCTCCAAATCCGGAGAGCATGTTGATCGGGGATGCATGGAGCAGGCTGCCTGCCTTGGCGGCCTGATTGGGTCCAGAGGCAAGCAGCCAACCGCCCAGGCGCATGAAAGGCACAATCAGCAAAAACTGCAGCGGCATGACGATATAGTTGGCCGCCTGAATGGCCGGGAGATTAAGTCTGAGCGCCAGCGCCAGCAAAGCGCAGAGCGCGGTGGGAATGCCTACCACCGGGAAACAGCCAATCGCGAATCCGAGAGCAAGAGTAAGCGCCAGACGGCGTGGCGAGGCCCCTTGGCGAAGCCAATCAACTGCGCGCTGCTTCATCGAAGCTATGCGGATCGATACTGGGGATCGGCTCGTCATTGGCACACTCTACGCGATTAGATGCATAGAACAGTTAACCGTGCCATGAAACTCATGTAAATGAACCAAAAGTTGCAGCAGAAATCGAGCGGAGGTCCCACTTCAGGAAGCTAAGTTCTTTTGGAACCGCCCAAAAGCCCACGGGTGCGCATCTCAGTCAATACGCGCTCGACCTTCCAGTCCAACGCGCCGGCTCCGTCAACCTTGAGGTCTGCGTAAACAGCGGATGGCCGCACGAAGGCCACGCTCGCAGGGCGTACCGTGGCTTCATACTGGCGCCGAACCGATTCCGGCGAACGGCTCCGTTGTTCGATGTCGCGTTTGAGTCGCCGTTCGAAGCAGAGCTCGTCCGGCGTATCGATGTAAATGCGCAATTGGTAAAGCGGCAGCAACTCCGCATAGTGGAGGGCAAAGAGGCCCTCGACGAGAAGAAATGGGCCTGGCGCAAAAGTCTCGGTGCGTCCTTTTACCCGGGTGTGGGTTGAGAAGTCATAAATTGGCCGCTCAATGGAGTGGCCTGCCGCCAGCCCCCTGACATGTGCTGCCAGCAGCGAGCGCTCAATGAGCGCGGGGTCGTCGAAGTTCTGCAAGGCACGCTCGGCCTCTGGCATGTGAGCAAGGTCGAGGTAGTAGTTGTCAAAGTGGAAGTGAACGCCGCCAAGCGTGCGCGCCAACTCAGCGGCCAGCGTGGTTTTGCCGGAGCCGGAGCAGCCTGCAATAGCCACCACGACAGGCGGAAACGGAAGACGTGCCGTGCCGGCGTCGCTTGCGAGGAGTTCGCCGATTGGGCTTTCGCTCACGGCTCGCGATCCAGGCATGACGCTATCTCCGGAATCAGGCGGGTGAAGAGCCGGGCGAGCTGGTGCTGCACCTTGCGACCGGCTTCAAAAACCTCCTCGTGGCTGAGCGGCGTCGCGCTAAGCCCGGAGGCAAGGTTGGTGACGCAGGAGACGCCCAGCACCTCAATCCCCATGTGCCGCGCGACGATGGTTTCAGGCACCGTGGACATGCCCACCAGTGTGGCTCCCAGTGTGCGGAAGGCGCGTATCTCAGCAGGCGTCTCAAAGCTGGGCCCGGGGACAGCGAGGTAAACGCCTTCGTCGAGGTGAAAACCTTCGTCGGCAGCGGTTTGCTTTGCCAGCGTGCGCAGGCGCTTCGAGTAGGCTTCGGTCATATCGAAGAAGCGCAATCCGGAGTTCGGCTGGAAGCCGAAGCGCGCTTCGTTTGGTCCGCCGAGCGGATTGAAGCCCATGAAATTGATGTGGTCGGCAAGGGCGACGAGCTGGCCAATGCGGTAGCCATCCTTGATTCCTCCAGCGGCGTTGGTGAGCACGACGGCACGCAGTCCGAGCGCACCCAGAACGCGCATTGGGAATGTAACTTGCTGCGGCGTGTAGCCCTCGTAGAAATGAACGCGGCCCTGCATGACGATGACCGGAACCCTGGCGAGAAGTCCCGCAACGATCCGGCCGGAGTGGCCTTCAACAGTCGATTGGGGGAAGTGAGGAATCTCGGCATAAGGGATGAGGATGGGGTCGGCGACCGCGTTGGCCACCGCGCCCAGTCCCGAGCCCAGCACGATTCCGATCTCGGGGCTGATTCCGCGCGTGAGCAAGCTGAGCTTACTCTTCAGGAATGCGGCGGCTTCGGTAACCTGGTCGAAGTAGGTCATAGGTAAACTTTACTCAATACTTTTTCAGATTCTACAGGCAGAGATTAGGATTGAGCCGAGGTCTTGTGACATGTGCCGGAATATTAAAATGCTTTTCAACTTCGATCCTCCCGTGACAGACGAGGAGATTCGAGCAGCGTCGCTCCAATTCGTGCGAAAGATCAGCGGCGTAAACAAGCCGTCGAAGGCCAACGAATCGGCGTTCCTGGCTGCGATAGATGAGATCGCCGCTGTTTCGGCGCGCCTGCTTTCATCGCTCGCAACGACTGCGCCCAAGCGAAATCGCGAAGAAGAAGCAGCAAAGGCCAAGGCGCGCAACGCGGAAAGATTTCACAATGAAGGGCGTGTTGCATGAAGCAGATAGTGGCCGTGATCTTCGGGCTGGGGCTGGGATGCAATGCGCTGCTGTTTGTGCCTCAAGTGCTCGCGGTGTGGCGCAAGAAAACCGATGAAGGCATCTCGCTGATTACGTTTGGCGGCTTCAGCGTGCTGCAGGCAATCGGGATTGTGCATGGGGTTTATCAGCGTGACTTATCGCTGATCCTGGGCATGGCGGCGAGCCTTGTCACTTGCGGGTCAGTTACGGCTTTGACCATCTTTTATCGTGTGCGACGGATGCGGGCTTCTTGACCATATATTGTCGCAAGAAGTGGGTGGGGCACCCACACCTAATTCTCTAAACCGGCTTCTTCACCCCAAAAACATCCCCGCGATCGAAGCCGAAATCAAGTTAGCCATGGTGCCCGCTAACATGGCGCGGACACCTAACTTGGCTAAGTCATTCCTTCGCTCGGGAACTAATGCGCCGATGCCGCCGATCTGCATGCCGATGGAACCTAAGTTCGCAAATCCGCACAACGCAAATGTTGCGATGGTGAATGAGCGCGGGGCGAGTGTGGCTTTCTCTGCGCCGAGCGCAATGTAGGCGATCACTTCATTGAGCGCCATGCGCGTGCCCAGCAGGTTGCCGATAGCCATGCAATCGTGCCAGGGCACACCGATGAGCCACGCTACTGGCGCAAAGAGATAGCCGAGTATCTGCCCCAACGACCCGGGAACCCAGGGCAAGCCGCCGTGAATCCAGGTGAGCAGCATATCCAGCAGCGCGACCAGGGCCAGGAAGCTGACCAGCATGATGGCCACGTTCATGGCCAGCTTGCCACCGTCGATGGTTCCGCGGGCAATGGCGCCGATCAGGTTTTCGTCCTTGTGCAACTCATCTTTGGGAATAACTACCTTGCCCTCGGTCGCAGGGACTTCGGTTTCAGGCACCAGCATCTTGGCAATCAGGATTGTCCCGGGCGAAGTCATGATGACGGCGGAGAGCAGGTGGCGTGCCTCAACGCCTTGCGAGATGTACATGGCCATAATTCCGCCGGAGACGTGTGCCATGCCGCTGGTCATGATGACCATCAACTCGCTCCGCGTGGCCTTGGAGAGAAATGGACGGATGGTGAGCGGAGCTTCGGTCTGGCCCATGAAGATGGAAGCGGCGACATTCATGCTTTCAGCGCCACTGATGCGCATGGTCTTCAGCATGATCCAGGCCATAGCGCGGATGATGATCTGCATGACGCCGATGTGGTAAAGCAGCGCGAAGAATGCAGAGATGAAGATGATGGTGGGCAGCACCTGAAACGCGAAGATGGAGCCCGAATGTGGAGGAAGCAGATTGCCGAATGCGCCGGAGTTGGGCAAGCCGAGTTGGCCGAAGAGTACCTGGGTACCGGCGAAGGTTGCAGAGAGCATGTTGTTCACCACGCCGCCGGCCCAGCTCATGAAGCGCTGTCCGTAGTCGAAGCGCAACACGAGAAAGGCAAACGTCACTTGCAGGCCGAGTCCCCAGGCGACGGTGCGCCAGCGGATGCGTTTGCGATTGGTCGAGCCAAGCCATGCCGCAAGCAGCACGGCCAGAATTCCCAGCAGTCCGGTGTATCGATCCAAAGTGGTTGCTCCTTCGACAACAGTTTTCAGTGATCAGCTTCCGGCGGGGGGACGCTAAGCGTTGAACTCTGACGGCCAAAAATTCAGAACTGACATCTGTCCTTATCCGACTACCTTACAGCATTCTGTAGATACCGCTCCGCATTTTCGTGCGTGAAGACGCGGCCTACCAATGGTACGAAGTCAGGCGGAGTCGCGGAAATCGTTATCGCATCGCGAAGGAGTTCGCTTGG
>CAVVXR010000022.1:0-44221 GCA_963752215.1 uncultured Acidobacteriaceae bacterium
AGAGGAAACGGGAGACACTTCGCCCCTATTGCCGGTGGCGGATTATGCACAGATGAATTTCACCCAGATGCACGAGTACCTCCGGTTGGAACTGAACCGCAGGATTCAGCGCGGCACAGTCAGCGTGTCTTTATTGGCGCGTCAAACCGGGCTCGGCCAGTCGCATCTGTCAAACTTCATGCACAGCCGGCGTCAGCTTTCGCTCGATGCCATCGATCGAGTTCTTGCGGCACAGTATCTTACGGCTGCCGACCTCTTGCCCACGCAGCCTCAGTTGGGACTTTCGCCAAGCCTCGAAGAAAACGATCTGATCCCGATCGTCTCGCATGCGACGGCACTGTTTGAACCGTACATCCGCCCATCGGCAGTTCAATCCATACTTCGTTTGCCGCTCCGGGTTCTCACTGCGATCCGGGCGCGGGGATCCACCACTCGCAGCGCATGGCAGCGATTTGTCGCGGTACGCGTTCCGGCCGCGGACGCTATGGCCATGGAGCCCCTGGTAATGCCGGAGTCGATTGTGCTGCTCGATCGACACTATATTTCGCTGTCTCCGTACCGGCCGAATCGGGCCAATGTGTACGCGGTCCGAAACGGCGCACATCTGACGTTGCGGTATGTTGACTTTCTCACTGCCCGACTGGTCTTGCGCCCACACAACCTGGCTTACCCCATCGATCTGATTGAAATGGATGGCGACCAGTCTTACAGTGATCTGCTCGCAGGCAGGATTGCGCTAATTCTGAACGCGCCATGATGCCACAGATGGCGGCAACTCAAAAAAATATTTCCCGAATTTCTTGACAAACCATAACCATCAGGTTATGGTTTTAGATGAAGCCACCGGGCGACTTTCGAGCGCGCGGCCCGCTGGCAGAGCATTGAGTCGCGTGCCCTTTAAAAGTTCACAACTTAGGGCGGAAAGGATCAGTCATGCAAATCAAACTCACCAGCGTCTTCGTCAACGATCAGGAGAAGGCCCTGAAGTTTTACACTGAAATTCTGGGCTTCCAAAAGAAAATGGATTTCCCTGGGGGCGGGAAATACAGATGGCTCACCGTGGTATCCCCCGAAGAAACGGAAGGCGTGCAACTGGTGCTTGAGGCCAACGAGGGCTTCAACCCCGCGGCCAGGAACTACCAGCAGGAGATTCATCAACACGGAATACCGGCGGCGAATTTCTTTGTCGGTGACGTGCAAAAGGAATACGAGAGGCTCAAGGAACACGGCGTGAAGTTTACCAAGGAGCCAACCAAGACTACGGGGTCGACCATCGCGGTGCTTGATGATACGTGCGGAAATCTGATTCAGATCACACACCTGGATTGGTAAATCCGGGCTGGCATACTGCCCGGCAAATTGGCTGTGAACGCGATTAATAATTGTTCGGAGGGCTCTGCATGAAAGTCGCGGCCAACAACGTTTTCAGAGCCCTCGCCGATCCGACGCGCAGGGCCATTTTCGAAGAGTTGACCAGGAACGGCGAACAAACCGTTCACGCATTGACTCGCTATGCGGGCGTGTCGCAACCGGCTGTCTCTAAACACCTGACGGTGCTGAAGCGGGCAAAGTTGGTGCGGCATCGTCACGAGGGACGCGAGACTCACTACCGCGCGCAGGCCGATGCGCTGGCGCCGATGGTGGACTGGCTCGATCAATACGGCGCCTTCTGGCGCGACCGGTTTGACAAGCTCGAAGACCTGCTGAATAGGATGGATCCATGAACGACACAGACAGCAATCGAGTCGAGTGTCCCCGCACCCTTGTCGTCGAGCGCTTCTTTCCGCATCCGCCGGAAAAGCTTTGGCGAGCGCTCACCGAGGGTCCGCTGCTGGCGCAGTGGATGATGAGCAACGACTTTGAGCCTCTTGTAGGGCGCAGGTTCCAATTCCGGGCCGAGCCCAAGCCGAACTGGAGTGGCGTAGTCGACTGCGAGGTGCTGATCGTTGAGCCATTGCAGCGACTCTCTTATAACTGGGGCGTTGGAGGAAGCGAAAGCGGGCTTCAGTGGGTGGTCGAGTGGACGTTGACTCCGGTAGAAGGGGGCACCCATGTTCGCATGGAGCAGTCCGGCTTCCGTCCCGATCAGTTGGCAGCGTATAAGGGAGCACAATATGGCTGGAACAATTTCGTCGGCAACCTTGAAAGCGTAGTAGGAGGACTGGACTAACCATTAGAGTAACTTGCCATGACAACCAGCAAAGCCAATTCCAAGGTGGATGCATTTTTCGCCAACGCGAAAAAGTGGCGTGAAGAGATGAAGAAGTTGAGAGCGATCCTTCTCGACTCTGAGCTTACCGAGGAATTAAAGTGGGGCGGGCCCTGCTACACGTTCCAGGGAAAGAATGTAGTCATCATCAATGGACTAAAGGAGTCCTGCGCGTTCGCTTTTTTCAAAGGCGCATTGATGAAGGATGTCCATGGCGTCCTCACCCGGCCCGGTCAGCATTCGCAGTCGGCGCGTTGGATCAAGTTCGCCTCTGTGCGAGAAATTGCGGAGATGAAATCTGTCTTGAAGGCTTATATTCATGAAGCCATCGAGGTAGAAAAATCCGGATTGAAATTGAAATTGAGAAAGACTTCGGATCTGAAGTTTCCTGAAGAATTGCAGATCATGTTGGACGAATTCCCCGAATTCAAGACCGCCTTCGACGCGTTGACGCCGGGACGGCAACGAGCCTACATCTATCATTTTTCCGCGCCTAAACAATCTAAAACCCGCGAGTCAAGGGTTCAAAAATGTATGCCGCAAATTCTCAAGGGAAAAGGTCTGCTTGACCAGTAAGTTTTGATGCGGCAATGGCCGAGCGGTCGATGTATAGCGAGCGCAAGAGAGCCTAGATGCTTCGCCCGCCGTCAAATTGGTCAGCACAATCCATCCGCAAGTGGCTATTTCTGCTCCGCCGAGATCGGGCTACGATGTGAGGTTTCCACAACCCCATCTCGCCAGAATCAGTAGCCCCAGAAACGGAGCCAGGCATCCATGCAAAACCGCAGTTTAGTATCCAATCTCGGCATTTATGCGTACGCAACCGGGGCCATCTTTCTCGGCGTGCTCGGCCTGGCTTCTGGCGACTTCGCTACTTCATGGCAGAACGTTGGTCCGAACGTACCATTCCGCGAGCCGCTCGCCTATCTCACCGCTTTCATCGAGCTCGCCGCCGGACTCGCCCTGCTCTGGCCCCGCATTGCTCGCATTGGCGCACTGACGCTCACGCTCGTCTTCGCCGTTTTCACTCTCTTGTGGGCGCCCAAACTTTTCGAAAGTCTAAAGACCTTCGACGGCCCCGGCAACTTCTTTGAGGAGTTCTCGATCCTCGCCGGCGCAGCCGTTCTCTTTGCACGGTTCTCACCGTCCGGCTCGCCTATCTCGCGCCGCGAGTCGCTCTTCGCTCGTCTCTCCGGCCTTTCAGCAATCTCATTCGGCATCGTTCACATTTACGACATGCCCGGCCTGGCGGCCTGGGTCCCCGCATATATTCCGCCCTCGCAGATCTTCTGGTGCTACGCCACGACCGTCGGATTTTTCGCCGCTGCCGCAGCCATCCTTTCGGGCATCATGGCTCCGCTCGCCTCGCGCCTGCTCACCGTTGAGATCATCAGCTTCGAAATATTCGTCTGGATTCCTAAGCTGATCGCCAGCCCTCATGACCATTTCCTCTGGTCGGGCAACGCTATCTCCGTCGCCATCGCCGGCGCAACATGGGCAGTCTCCGACTCCATCTGCCGAGCCGCCAAACGAGCGCCCGCGCTCACCGAATCGAGCCTCGAAGTCAGCTCCCCCGTTTGAGCAAGCGGTGATCGACTCCCCACCCGTCTATAATCCGGAATTAAGAATCGGAGGGAGCGGGAAATGGCGCAAGACAATGCCACAATCGTCCGCAGCTTCGTGGACGAAGTGATCACAAATGGAAACATCGAAGCAGCTGCGAAATATGTGTGGGAAGACGTTGTTGAACAGGTTCCGCTGCCCGGGCAGGGTCCCGGACTCGACGGCCTGAAAGATATTCTTCGCGCCATGCGTACAGGCTTTCCCGACATCGTCTTCTCCATTCAGGAGCAAATCGCGGAAGACGACAAAGTCGCCAGCCGCTTCGAATGGACCGGCACCCACAAGGGTGAATTTCTCGGCATCCCCGCTACAGGACGGCCTGTGCGGGTATGGGGCATTGTCATCGACCGCCTGCACGATGGCCGCATCAAGGACACCCGCATCATCATGGATACTCTCGGCATGATGGCCCAACTCGGCGTCTTCCCTCCTCCCGGTACACCCTGAGACGCGAGTTCTCAGGAACGCCCTAATGTCCATGTATGGAGTGATGGCAGGATAGTGGGGCGCGTGGCCCACATCTCAAGTCTCCATAGGATTTGAGCCGCCCGCCTGTCTTAGACCTTGGACATGTTCAACGCCACGGCGACGCGAATCAGATCCTTCAGCGCCTTCTCGTTCACCTTGTCGCCTTCGTGGAAGTCGATGGCGCGCCGCACATTGCCATCGAGGCTGGAATTGAAGAGACCTGCAGGGTCATCCAGGAACGCGCCCTTGGCGAAGGTTAACTTGACGGCGCCTTTGTAGGTCTCACCGGTGCAGATAATTCCGTTGTGGGACCACACAGCCACCCCAAGAGGGTTTGAAGGCTTTCGCCACTTACGCTCTTCGACAACTTCAGGTTCGGCCTGCTTGATTAAAGCGCGGAGGCGGGCAAGCATCTCCCCACGCCAGTCGCCGAGTTCCTCAATTCTCGCGTCGATGAGTCGAGAAGCGGGCAAGCTAGACGCAGATTGGCGGGATGCGGATTGGGCTTTCTGAGAACTGCTCTTCTTGATCATGAGTGCTTCATCAACCTTTCCAGGTCAACATTGCGACCTCAGTCCGCGTGTGTCGTGTCGGGATTCGAGAAGCGCGTGTAGCGCGAGATAAAGTGCAGGTGAACCGTGCCGGTGGGGCCGTTGCGCTGCTTGGCGAGGATGATCTCCGACTTGGCGCGTTCTGCCTCGCTACATCTCCTCGTCGCGGTTGTAGTAGGCCTCGCGGTGAATGAAGGCCACCACGTCGGCATCCTGCTCGATGGAGCCCGACTCGCGCAGATCGCTCAGCATGGGGCGCTTGTCGTCGCCACGGCGCTCGCTGGCGCGGGAGAGCTGCGAGAGCGCCACGACGGGAACATCCAGCTCCTTGGCCAGCGCCTTCAGGCCGCGCGAGATGGCCGAGACCTCCTGGGTGCGGTTCTCATAGTGCTTGCCTGCCCGATGAAGGCAGCGTGGCCGACATCAGTTGCAGGTAGTCCACCACAATCAGGTCGAGTCCGCCGTGCGGTCTGCTTGAGCCGCCGCGCTTTGGCGCGCATTTCGGCCAGCGAGATGCCCGCCGTGTCGTCGATGAACATGTGCGACTCGACCAGCTGGCCCAAGGCGTTCTGCAGTTTGCCGTGGTCTTCCTGGCCCAGGAAGCCGGTCTGCAGCTTGCGCTGGTCGACGCCCGCCTGCGAGGCCAGCATGCGGCGAAGCAGCGATTCCTTGCTCATTTCAAGGCTGAAGACGGCCACAATTGCGCTGATGGTTGACCGCCGCATTTTGCGCGATGTTGATGGCCAAGCGCCGTTTTGCCCATCGAAGGGCGGGCGGCAATGATGATCAGCTCGCCCTTCTGCAGGCCGCTGGTCATGCGGTCGAACTCAATGAAATCCTGTGGCCAGGCCGGTGACTTCGCGGCTCTGTTTGTAGAGATTGTCGATCGTGCCGAAGGAGTGCTGCGACGATCTGGTCGAGGGACTGGAGGCCCTGCGCGATGCCTCTTTCGGTGACCTCCATCAGCTGGGCTTCGGCGTCACCGAGGACGTCAAGGGCGGATTCGCCCTGGTCGGCGGCCCGCGCAATGGCCATGGAGCAGATGCCCATGAGCTTGCGCAGCAGGCTCTTGTCCTTGACGATGCGGATGTACTCTTCGATGACCGGCCGGCGCGGCAGACCTTCAGTCAAGCGGCCAGGTAGGCGACGCCGCCGACGGATTCGACCTCCTTGTAGCGGGCCAGCTCGTTGGCCAGGGTGACGATGTCGACAGCGCGCTGGGCGTCCATCAACTCGCTCATGCGCAGGAAGATACGGCGATGCGAGTCGAGCGAAAAGTCGTCCGCCTCGAGCTTTTCGGCAGCTTCGGCGTGGGCCGCATTGTCGAGCAGGATGGCGCCGAGGATGGTCTTTTCGGCGTCGATGTTCGCGGGCAGTCCGGTGTCTAGCCTGAGATCGGGAATCGTGGCCATATCAGGAGAGTTTAGGTCCATAGCCGATTTCGGGAAAGGCGGAAATCAGGTTGGAATCGTTGAAAAGGGGTCGGGATAGTTAAGGCGACTCCTTGATCAGCCGATCCCATGCAACGCCAGCGATCCATTGATTACGGCAGCCGTCACCAGATGACGGTCGAACGTCGCAAGCATTCCCTCATGTCTGCGGGCCAAAGCGAGCAGGTAGGTATCGGTTATCTGACTTGAATCGAGCAGGCGCGCTGTGTCGATGAGTTGACGGTCGAACAGGGTGACATCATCTGGCCAGAACTCATGATTCCCAACGCTGCGAAACACCGCAAGCAGCTCGGCCACCGCTGAGGGCGTTCCCGGCGAACTCGGATAGCGAACGCTCCCGACGATGCGCAGAACTCCATTCTCGGTAAGCGGGCATGTGGCCCAAGCGTCCTTGCCGGTGGCTGCGAACCATTCGTGCGCACGGTCGTGCTGCATGTGTGCCGGATCGATCAAGGCAATCAGCACATTGACATCCAACAGGAATCGGGTCACTGCAACTCCTCTTGAAGTTGACGGACGACTTCCGAGGTCACCCTTGGAGCGCCCTCTCGGACCGCAAGCAAAGGAATGCCGTTCCGCGTGGCGCCGCTTGAAGTAGTTGGGCGCAGAGCATTCCGGGCAAGTATAGAAATCACCTCACCTACACTTTTTCTTTCCATGGCAGCCATTTCTCTGGCTGCGGCGAGAACATCGTCGTCAATGGAAAGGGTGGTTCGCATATCAGACCTCCTTTAGCGATAGCATCATACATCAATCATCATACATCAAAATGCAGATCGAGATACTTGCGATGCTTGTTATGGCCATAATTTATAGCTATAATTCTTGACATGGTTGTCAGTACAGCAGAGGCGAAGAACCGTCTGCCCGAGTTGATCCGGGCGGTCGAGGCCGGCGAGCAGGTGGTCATTACCCGCCATGGCCGCCCTGTGGCACAGATTGCGCCGCCACCCGCTGAGCCCCGAAAGGCCCGCTTCGACGGCATGAAGGGCCGCATTCGCCTTTTGCCGGGTTGGGACGATCCCATCACCGAAGAAGAACTCCTTGGTGAAGAGGCTTGAACTTGGAGCCTCCCGCGAAGGGTTACCTGATTGACACGCACGCAGCCATCTTCACGGTGTCGCAGTCGCACCGGCTTTCGCCGACAGCAAAAGCTGCAATCGCCGAAGGCCCCAACGTTCTCAGCGTAGCTTCCTACTGGGAGGTCATGATCAAGAGCATGAAAGGAACGCTGGACTTAGGCGACCCGCGCGCCTGGTGGTTCGATGCACTGGAGCAACTGGCCGCCACTTCACTCATTTTGCGTCCCGAGCACGTGGCCGCAGTCTATCGCCTGGCCCCGATCCATAAAGACCCTTTCGACAGGATGCTCATTGCGCAGGCCACGGTAGAGGGGCTGGCGCTGGTGACTACCGATGCCAAGATTGCACGGTATGCGTCGAAGGGATTGCGAGTGATTGGGTAAGCGCCCCGCGGCTATTCCTTCGGCTTCCATCGCAGGATAGGCTTTCTAGCTGCCTGCACTTCATCGAGCCTTGAAACTCTGGTGGAGTGTGGCGCCGACTTCACCAGGTCCGGCGTCTCGTCTACTTCTTTCGCGATGGAGCGCATGGCCTCGATAAACAAATCCAGCTCTTCCAGCGACTCACTCTCCGTGGGCTCAATCATCAGCGCGCCGCTCACGATCATGGGGAAACTGACGGTATAGGGATGGAAGCCATAATCGATCAGGCGCTTGGCGATGTCGCCGGTCTTGACGCCCTTCGCGGCCTGGCGTTTGTCACTGAAGACGACCTCGTGCATCGACGCGGTCTTGTAGGGTAGCTCGTAAAGATCTTCGAGCTTGGCGCGAATGTAGTTCGCGTTGAGCACGGCGTCTTCAGTGGTCTGGCGCAAACCGTCGGGGCCATTGGCCAGTATGTAAGCCAGCGCGCGGATGAACATGCCGGTGTTGCCGTAGAAGGCGCGCACGCGGCCAACCGATTGAGGCCGGTCGTAATTCCAGTGCTTCGCGCCGTCTTTGTCTTGGATCAGCACAGGCGTCGGTAAGAATGGCTCAAGGAATGCCTTGCAGGCAACGGGGCCCGAGCCGGGACCGCCGCCGCCGTGAGGGGTGGAAAAAGTTTTGTGCAGGTTCAAGTGCATCACATCCACGCCGAAGTCGCCGGGGCGCGCCTTGCCTACCAGCGCATTCATGTTGGCGCCATCCATATAGAGCAACGCGCCCTTGGCATGCAGAATGTCGGCGATTTTGTGTATCTGGCTCTCAAACACTCCTATGGTGGAGGGATTAGTCAGCATGAGTGCGGCCGTCTCTTCGTCGACCTGGCGAGTAAGTGCCTCTAAGTCGATCCCGCCTTCGGAGTTAGACTTCAGGTTCTCAACCGCGTAACCGCATATCGCCGCAGTAGCCGGGTTAGTGCCGTGAGCGGAGTCGGGAATAAGTATCTTGCGCCGGGCATTGCCCTGCGACTCGTGCCAGGCGCGAACCAGCAGGATTCCAGTGAACTCGCCGTGCGCCCCGGCCGCGGGTTGCAGCGTGATCGCGTCCATGCCGGTGATTTCGATAAGGCAACGCTGCAGCAGATCGATGACTTCAAGAATTCCCTGAGAGAGGGAGTCGGGCCGGTAAGGATGAGCCTCGGCCAACCCCTCAATGCGCGCAACAGCTTCGTTGACACGCGGGTTGTATTTCATGGTGCAGGAGCCAAGGGGATACATGCCCAGATCGATGGCGTAGTTCCACGTCGAGAGGCGCGTAAAGTGGCGGATGATTTCGATCTCGCTCAACTCGGGAAGCAGTCCGGCTACCTTGCGATGTGCTTCCCCAAGCAGCGCGGCAGCGTCGACGGCAGGCACATCGAGCGGCGGCAGCTTGTAAGCGCGCTTGCCGGGCGATGACTTCTCGAAGACCAGTGCCTCGTTCTGCGTTTGGTGGGGGCGAACTTTGCCGAGCGTCTTCGGGGCGGCGGTGTTGCTCGTCATCTTATGCCTCCACCAGTCCGGCGGCTAGGACTTTGGCTGCGGTGTCGATTTGCTCGCGCGTAACCATCTCGGTCGCGCACCAAAGCGTTGCGTTGCCTAGTTCCGGATACCAGCGGCTAAGTCGAGCGCCGCCAACGATCTTTTCGTCCATCAGCCGTGGCTCCACAGCGACGGGTGACTCCTCGGTTTGGAAGACAAACTCGTGAAAGCGCGGCGCGCCGTTGAAAAGCAACTTTGCGCCGGGTTGCTGTCGAGAGGCTTGGCGGCGTACTCCGCCTTGGCGAGATTATGCTCGGCCAATTCGCGGATGCCTTCTTTGCCGTAGACGGCGAGGAAGATTGTCGCCATGAGCGCGACAAGTGCCTGGTTTGTGCAGATATTCGATGTAGCTTTCTCGCGGCGGATGTGCTGCTCGCGGGTGGAGAGGGTGAGAACGAAGCCGCGGAAGCCGTGTGCCGTCGACGGTCTGGCCGACAAGCCGTCCGGGCATCTGGCGAAGGAATTGTTCTTTGGCTGCGATGACGCCACAGTAGGGTCCGCCATAGCTGAGAGCCACGCCAAACGATTGTGCTTCCATGCTGACGATATCGGCCTCGACGGGCGGACGAACTACGCCGAGCGAAACTGCTTCAGCAATCGAGACGATAAGCAGCGCGCCTTTGGCGTGTGCGATGGCCGCGATGGCGGGAATGTCTTCAATCGTGCCGAAGAAGTTCGGGACTCTGCACGAGGACGGCTGCAGTCTTCTTCGGTGACCGCAGCTTCAAGCGCGGCCAGATCGACGCGGCCGGTTTCCTTGTCGTAAGCGACGAGCGTGAAGGCAGGCCCTGATGTTTGGCGTAGGTAGCCAGCACTTCGCGATACTCGGGATGAACGGTGCGAGCGACAACCGCCTTGTGGCGGCCAGTAACGCGGACGGCCATCATCACGGCTTCCGCCGCGCCCGTCGAGCCGTCGTACATGCTGGCGTTGGCCACGTCCATGCCGGTCAGCTCGGCGATCATGGTCTGGAACTCGAAGATGGCCTGCAGCGTGCCTTGCGTAATCTCCGCCTGGTAGGGCGTATAGCTGGTGAGAAATTCGCCGCGCTGCACAAGCGAGTCAATAATGACGGGGCGGTAGTGGCGATAAGCTCCGGCGCCGAGGAAGCTGGCGTAGCCTGTGGCATTTTTGTGCGGCGGCGCGGAAGTAGTCGACGATTTCGCTTTCGGCTTGCTGGCGAGGAACATCGAGGTCGCGGTCGAGGCGGTACTCGGCAGGGATGACGGCGAACAGGTCGTCGATGAAGCGGCGCCGATTTCGGCGAGCATCTGTTCGCGTTCGTCCGGCGATTTGGGCAGATAGCGCATTTTAGCTTCTGGCCTCTAGCTTTTAGCTCTCAGCTAAAAGCCCGTTGGATGGACAAGATATAGCCCTCGAAATGAGATCGAGGATGAAATCAATGCTGCTTCAAACTTCAACAGCCGAGCTAAGGGCTGAAGGCTGGCAGCTTACTGCTGATTCACTGTTCTTCCGCGATGAATGCTTCGTACGCGGCGGCATCGAGCAGCGAGTTTAACTGGCTGGGGTCGGCCAACTCGACTTTGATGATCCAGGTCTCGTGAGGCGTCCTCGTTGATCTTGTCGGGCGAGGATCTTCAACTCTTCGTTGACGGCGGTGACGGTGCCGGTGACAGGCGAGTAAAGATCGCTTACGGCCTTCACGCTCTCAACAGACCCGAAGGTAGCGTTGGCGGTGACCGTGTCGCCGACCTTGGGTGCGTCCACATAGACGATGTCGCCCAGCGAGTTCTGCGCGTAATCGGTAATGCCGATGGTGCCGATGGAGCCTTCGGCCACGATCCATTCGTGTTCGCGGGTGTAACGGTAGTTGGTGGGATAGGCCATGGCAGGTCCGCTCCTGATTCGTGAAATCTGGTCCGTGAGTTTCCCGGTGCGACTTTTCAGTGTACGACGAGAGGCGCTGGGGCGGATCGGAGAGAAAGCAAATAACCGCCTCCCGCCGTCTTGAGCGCAAGGAATAAAGCGCGACCGGCACCTCGGCTGCTATAAGATGTTTGCTAATTCTCAACAGCACCGGAGGTCGTTTCATGCCCAAGTTTGTCATTGAAAGAGAGATTCCCGAAGTCGGGAAATTTTCGCCAGAGCAATTGAAGGCGGTCTCGCAAACGTCTTGCGGCGTTCTGCGCGAGTTGGGCCCACAGATCCAGTGGCTGCAAAGCTACGTCACCGACGACAAAATTTACTGCGTGTACATTGCCCCCGATGAGGAAACCGTGCGCAAACACGCGCAGCTAGGCGGCTTTCCAGCGAATCGAGTCTCTCAAGTTCGATCGACGATCGATCCCACGACCGCTGAGTAGGCGCTCGAGTCGCATCGCCAGAGGTGTCGATTCACATTGAACTCCTGGCTCCGCTCCGTCTCTATTTGTCAAAAAACTCTCCGCGACCGCCGTTGGCCCACGGATCGTAATGGGCGGCGAAGTTGGCGCGGGTTTGCGTGGATGGGTGGTTGTAGGTCCAGAACTCGATGAATGGGCTCGGGTTGGGATCGTCGAGCCATGCCTCGCCGAGGGCATTGAAGGCTGCGATGGCGGTCTTCTGCGGATCGGGGACGATGCCGTGGATCGCCTCCTGGCCGAAAACGTCGGCCTCGTGCTCAAAGTAACGGCTGACGGTGTTGTCTACCGGAGCCAGCACAAAGCCGGCGACAGAGATGGTGAAAAGCAACACCACGAATCCGGTGCGATTGGATAGTGGAGATACCCCGGAGTCCTGGGCAATCAGCCCCCAGCGAACGGAAAAGCGGCGCGCCAGCCATGCCGCCGCCCTCGCGCATGCCCAGTACACGAAGAAAAGCGCGACGGCGGTTATGGCAATGCCTTTAGGAATGTGGTGCAGGACATAATGGCCGGTTTCGTGGCCGCATAGAAAGAGGATTTCGTCGCCGGGAAGGCGGTCGGCCGTCGTGTCCCACACGACGATGCGTTTGGTCGAGCCGAGGCCGCTGACATAGGCGTTCAAGCCGTTGCTTTTGGCGCTGGCCTTCATCAAGAAGATGCGATCGGGTGGAATCTGCGTTCCGGTTCGAGCCACCATCTTTTCCAACTCGGCAACCAGTGCGGGATGACTCTTCGCCAGCGGTTCATATTGATTGAAAATTGGTTCGACCAGGGGCTCGCCGAACGCAGAGAGCACAAGCAGCGGCAGTGTAACCGCCCATGCGGCGAGCCAGTAGCGGCGCGGCCAGCGGCGGACGATCCAATTGAAGAACAGCAGGATCGGAGAACCGAAGAGCACCGACAGGCCGAGGGCTTTGGCCAGGTCACCAAGCCAACTGCCCCAGCCGGAAACGCTGATGCCGTAGCTGCGGCTGACGTAGTGGCCGTAGGTGTCGAGCGGCAATTCGGCTAGAGAAGTGATGATCAGGAATGCGGCGAAGAAGAGTAGTCCCTGGAGCCATCGCTGCCGGCAGAGACGATGGGTAAAGGTCTCCAAACCGGCAGCCGCGCGGGTAGCCAGCAGAAGCCAAAGGAAACCTACACCCCAGACTGCGTCAACCAGCTCAAGAATGTTGCGGATACGACCGAGCGCGATGGCTTTGGCCAGCTTGTCCGGCGGCAGAGTGTAAACCTCTTGCCCAGTCGCGCTTGTCTGGGCAGGTTGGGACGGCGCCGAAATCACGATTCGAGGCGCTACCCGCGGTCCGGGGCCGATGCGAGGCGCGACACCGGCAAGGTGCGACGGGAATTGTAGTAACACGAAAACGGCGAGCGGCGCGCAGCGGGCAAAATTCATGAGATATTCCCTTGACAGTAGCCTACTCTGCGACAATCGAAGTATAGATATGCGCAGCCCTTTGATTTCCGTCCCATCGCCCCACAATTCCCCAGCCTTCTTAGTGATGGCTCCCTTGAAGGCCGGACTCTGCGTCGTCTTCTCCGCATTCATCCTGTGTGCACCTGGAGCGGCCCGCGCACAAAAACAGCCGGCTTCGCCCGTTCTGCTTGACGCGATGACCACTGAGCTCAATCGCGCGTTCGCTTCGCTTGGCAAGCCTGATGCGGAGAAACCAACGCAGGGCGCAGCCAGTCAGGAACCTGACAAGCAGCTGCCTCCATATTTCCTGAGCTACTCGGTTAGCGACGCTAGCTTCGTCGGAATTCGGGCGCAGTATGGATCGCTCGTCGACAGCTCGGCGGGCCGCGTGCGTACGGCCGACGTTCAGGTGCGGCTGGGCGATCCCAAGCTCGACAATACGCACGGGACGCATCGCGCATCTGCGGTGAATAGCCTGCAGCTTCCGCTCACCGACGACCGCGAAGCGCTGGCTCGCAGCTTGTGGCTGGCAACGAACACCGGCTACGGCAATGCGCTGGACAACTATCTGCGCGTGAAGACCGAAGCGCAGGTGCGCGCGAAAGAAGAAGACACTTCGCCGGACTTCAGCCAGGAATCGCCGCAGGTTTCGATCGGACAAGCAGCGCCACCGATTGTGGTGGACAAGGCCGCGTGGGAGCAGCGTGTTCGTGCGCTGTCAAAAATCTTTCGCGAATATCCGGATGTTTACCAGAACGTCGTCATGCTCACGGTGCAGAACGAGACCGACTACTTTGCTTCGTCTGAGGGCTCGCGGATTGTTGCGCCGCACTTGGCTGCGCGGCTGGTGGTGTTTGCGGTGACCCGAGCCGACGACGGCATGGATATGTTCCGCGCGCAGACGTTTGAGGCTGAGACTGTGGAAGGCCTGCCGGCTGAGACTGTGCTTGAAGCGGCGATGCGCGAGTTGGGCAAAAGCCTCGAGGCACTGCGCAAAGCTCCGGTGACCGAGCCTTTCGACGGGCCGGCGATTCTTTCAGGCCGCGCGGCCGCGGTCTTCTTCCACGAGGTGCTGGGCCATAGGCTTGAGGGCCAGCGCCAACGCGGCGACGAAGAAGGCCAGACGTTTACCAAGGACATCGGCAAAGAAGTGTTGCCCACATTTCTTTCCGTAGCCGACGACCCGACCGTAACCACTTTTGGCAACACCTGGCTGAGCGGCAGTTACGAATTTGACGACGAGGGACAGAAGGCGCGGCGCGTAGACCTGATCGACGATGGCGTTTTGAAGACGTTTCTGATGTCGCGGCTGCCGATTGCGAGCTTTGGGGCCTCAAACGGCCACGGGCGCGCGCAGACGGGGCGCGTGCCGACGGGGCGACAGGGCAACCTGATTGTGACCTCGACCAAGAGCGAGCCTGAGAGCGAACTGCGCAAGCAGTTGATTGACGAGGCAAAGAAGCAGGGCAAGCCCTACGGACTTTACTTTGAAGACATCTCCTCTGGATTTGCAGTCACCACGCGCAGTTCGCCGCAGGCATTCCAGGTTATTCCGTTGGTTGTTTACCGCGTCTACGTGGATGGCCGGCCCGACGAACTGGTTCGCGGCGTCAGTATTGTGGGCACGCCTCTGGCCGCGATGAAGCGCATCCTCGCGACAGGCGACAAGAGCGAAGTCTTCAACGGAGAATGCGGCGCAGAGTCGGGCACGGTTCCTGTAAGCGCTGTGGCTCCGGCTATGCTGCTGAGCGAAATGGAGACGCAGAAGCAGGCGCAAGGCACGGCGAGGCCGCCGATACTGCCGATTCCAGGGGCCGAGTTTGCGACCCCGGAATCCAAGGAGGCGCAATGAAATCGCTTCGTTCCATCGAATGGGTTGCAGGAGTTGCGCTCATTTCCGCTTGCCTCTGCATGCCCGCTTTGGCCGCACCACAGCAAACACGCGCCGATGCCGAGAAAGACCCGTTGCTCAAGGCGATGCTCGCAGAGCTTGACCGCAACATGAGCCAGCTGCAGTTGAAAGGCTTCGAGAAGCCCTTCTTCATCCAATACAAGATTGAAGACGTCGACGACTTCGGGACCAAGGCCGAGTTCGGCGCGAGCGAGGGCTCCACGCATAGCCATCAGCGCGTAGCGCGCATCACCGTGCGCGTGGGCGACTACAAGACCGATAGCTCAGGCGGCCGCGGTGACGGAGCAATTGAATTGACCGCTCTCGACGATGATCCGGTTGCCGTGCGGTCGGCACTGTGGGCGGGAACGGACCAGGCTTACAAGAGCGCGCTGGCAGCCTATGCGCAGAAACAAGCGGCGCTGAAGCAGGTGCAGACGCCTCCGCAGCAGGACGACTTCAGCAAGGAGGCCCCTGTGATTTCGCTGGCTGAACCGCTGACGCTGAAACTCGATGAAGCTGCGTGGACGGACCGTGTATCTCGCGCCAGCGGACTCTTCAGAACAGATTCGGCCGTCAAAGCGACGGAACGCGACGTGCAGTATTCTTCGGCGGAGTTTCATGGCCGCGTCACAACAACATACCTGGTGAACAGCGAAGGCACCATCGTGCGCAAGTCCGCTGAGGAGTATCAGGAAGCGATTGGCGTGGGCACGCAGGCAGCCGATGGAATGAGGCTGGACCGCTCGTATGCATCGGTCGGCGTCAGCCTGAAGGATTTCGATTCGTCTGAAGTTTTTGATAGACATGCGGTGGGCCTGATTGCCTCACTCACCGATCTGCGCAAGGCTCCACTGGTTGAAGAGGAGTATCACGGGCCTTTGCTGATGAGTTCGGACGCGGGCGCGGATACGCTTCGCTCGCTGGTGGCTGGCGGCGTGACGGCAACACGCCCTTCGCTCGGCACAGAGGCTCGCACCAATGGGCCATTTGCATCGAGCTTCCATGCGCGGGTGCTGCCCGATTTTCTCGATGTTGTCGACGACCCGCTCTTGAACGACTATGCGGGTAAGGGCCTTGTCGGTGCGTATGCCGTGGACGATGAGGGCGTACCGGCACAGTCCGTGAAGCTTGTAACCGCTGGCAAACTCGATAATTACTTGATCGGCCGCGAGCCGGTGCGCGACTTTCCGCAATCGAACGGCCACGGCCGCGCGCGGAGTCACGGGAGCACCGAGGTCTTCGATCGGCGTGCTGCAGATTTCGGCGAAGGATGGTTTGACCGACGACGAGCTGAATCGCAAACTGATCGACCTGGCCAAGGATCGCGGACTGAACAGCGTCTACTTTGTTGAGACGCTCGGCGGAGAGCTAACACCGCGCTTGCTTTACCGCGTGGGTCTCGACGGCAAGCGCGAACTGGTCCGCGGCGCCGCCATTGACGACTTGGACCAGCGTGCGTTGCGCTCAGGCATTGAGGCCGCGGGCAAGGACCTGTTTGTCGCCAATTATTTTGGCGACGTTCCGGCAACCGTCCTCGCGCCTGCTTTGTTGTTCGATGACATCACTATCCGCCGCGCCAACGAGAAGAATGAAAAGCTGCCCTTCTATCCGCCGCCGGATTAGGGCGCTGGCCGCGGCGCGCGAGTTGAGGCCGCTTAATCCAGCCGCGTAAGAAATGCCGCGCCCTCGACGGGCTGCAGGTGCCTGGCGATGAACTCGGCCAACTCACGGTCATCGCCCTCCGGCCGAATGCGCACCCAGTAGCTGTCAACGCCCGAAAATTCAATCACGTTGGAGTCGGGATATCTGCGCAGAAGCTGTTGCTTGAGCCTCAACGCCGCATCTTCACTTTTGAAGGCACCGATCTGCACGCACCAGCGCCCGCCGGAATCGATAGGCTTGGGAGCCTGGTACACATCTAGACGCACCTGCACGAGGCCGGCGCGATAAACGCCGGTAGCCTTGGCGGAGGCGATAGTGAGATCGATGATTCTTCCTTCCACAAAAGGTCCGCGGTCGGCAATGCGCATCGCGCTCGATTGCCCTGTCTTGAGGTTGCGCACCACCACCAGCGAACCCATGGGCAGCGTGCGATGCGCCGCAGTCAGATTGTTGTCGTCGAAGACCTGACCGTTGGCCGCCTTTCTGCCTTTGTAGGGCGCGCTGTACCACGTCGCCAGTCCGACCTGGGTCAGGATGGGCCGATGAGTGTTTATGAAGTCCAGGTCTTCGTCGCTCACCCCGCCGGCGGGCACGGGAGTAATGGGAATTCGGGCAGGCGGTTCGGTCGTCCGTGGCGCCGGAGGGTAAGCTTCAGGCGGAGCGGCCCAAGGCGCGACCTGCTGCGCGGGCAAATGCGCCGTTTGGGTGCGATGATGGCAGCCGGATGCGAACATCGCTCCCAGCGCAATTACGGCGTAGATCGCGGCGTGACGACCATGTATGCGTTGGATCGGGTTCACCATCACGAATTTGGCCATCAAGTATTCGGCGGTCTGGGCGGCTGCGGGCCTTGCTGATCGAGCCGGTCTGCAAATTTGCGCATCGAGTCGGCTATCGTGCGCAGCGCCGAGATAGATTCAGTGCGCACCTGGGGGATCACCGCGTCGTTCACATAAGCGGCCGCGTGGCGCAGCTCCATCTCGATCAGTTCGATTGCCTCTTCAATGCGCTGGCCCAAGCCGGGGCCGGAACCGTAAGGGGGATAAGAGCTCATGGGGATCAGCCTCCGGGTGAAAACATTTGGCAATTCACCCCACTTCAAGTCTGTGGGGTAGCAAACGGCGCGTCAAGACGGAGAAAGCCAAGGAGTGCCGCAAGGGTCAATACGGGTTTTCACCGTGGGAGTTCGATAAATGATGCTTGAAATCAATCCCCGACATCGCCCGCCACATCCACCCCCGTGTAGTCGCAATCCAGCGGATCATCAACCAGGTCGCGAAGACTGGCGGGCCGCAGTAGCGCCCGAATCGCCACTGAAACCAAGCTGGAAATGCGACCGTTTCAGAGCGGCACAGGCTTGCGGCATACCCCTGGGGGGTTAGGGGGGTGGGGTATTTATTTTCTTGCTATTAACGATTTAGTTATCGTCTGGGCGGGACGCGCGACCGGATTCCCATTGACCTGCCGGCGCACCTCGGCCTCATTCCATTGTGCGCTGGTGGGAGGTAATTATCTGTAAAGACTGGTGCGCCTCCCGGCGGGGAAGGAAAAGGCTCTTGGCGGGCGGTAGGTCACTCAGTTCATTAGCTCGGAGCGGGTGCGCCATTGACTGGGTCTCAGGATTGGCAAACAAAAGACGAAAGTTTCTGCGCGGATCGCCGACAGCAACGACGGTACCGCGTTCTTTTCTGGAGTACATTGGAAAAAGAAGGACATGCATATCCATTCAACGCTCGACGAACTTCTCTCGCCCATTGAGGAACTCGCACTGAAGCTAGGTACCGAGTGGACACGAATTGCGGCTGCGAAACGTGCGGCTCAAGAAAAAATTAAAGACCTTGATGACGCCTTATCGGGCGAGACCTCGCCAGACACCTCAGTTGTGGTCTTCGGATCATTGGCGCGGGAGGAGTTTACTCAGGGAAGTGACCTAGATTGGACGCTTCTCGTTGACGGGCAAGCCAATCCGCAACATCAGAAGGAATTACGAAGTGTTCGCGAGAAATTGAGCGAGGTAGGGAAGGCTCCAGGAAGGGAGAAGACGTTTGGAAAGCTAACTTTCAGCCATCCATTGCTCCACATGATAGGTGGCGAGGACGATACAAATGCAAACACAACACGTCGCGTTCTGTTTCTTCTGGAAGCCTACCCGATTGGGAAATACCGGCAGGCGTTCAACGGCGTTCGCCAAAATATCCTCCATAGATATCTTACAGAAGATCACGGCCTCACAAGAGTGGCGGGCGCAGGTGATGTACGATGGATTCCATTGTTCCTGCTTAATGACATGGCCAGATATTGGCGTACTATGACCGTCGATTTCGCCTATAAGCAATGGGACCGAGGAGGCGAAGGCTATGCGCTGAGGAGCCTGAAACTGGGCATATCACGGAAGCTGATTTATGCCTCCGGGCTGCTGGCCTGCTTCTGGTGCGATCCAACCATTTCAAAGGGTAGCTATCGCCAAGCCAATGTGGTCGAGAAAATTCCACTGCTTAACCATGAACTGAGCGACATGTTCAAGTTAACTCCTTTGGAACGATTTGCCCGTTTCTTCTTGACGCACGCAGACAACCGATTCCTTATTGATTCAGCAGGGCGCTTCTTCAAAACGTACGACGACTTTCTAGGACTTCTTGAAGATAGGTCCATGCGGGATCATCTGGATGTCCTTTCTCCCGAGGAAATGGACCTGGATTCTCGGTTCCAAATTGCGCGTTCAATCCGCACTCGCTTTGAAGAAGCCGTGAAAGACGTTTTCTTGAACAGTTCATCATTGCTCTATCAGCATACGATTTCGAGAGGAGTCTTCTAGTGAACCCCATTGGCTTTTCGACAGGCGCTTTAGCGTTGGGTAATTTTCGGGAGGCCCTCGCATATTTAATTGACAAGCCATTCACTGCCGTAGAACTTTCAGCATTGCGCGTTCCCGAGTTACCGGTTCTACTGGGCGCAATACCTACCCTCGACTTGACCCAATTCAACTACATTTCCCTCCACGCTCCTAGCACGTTCAGTGCCTCTGAGGAACCAGACATTGTCCAGCTCCTGACACAAGCCCCAACCGACTGGAAGGTGATTCTGCATCCAGACACGATTCATGACGCAAGCAATTGGATTCCTTTTGGCGAAAGACTTGTTATAGAAAACATGGACCGGCGAAAGCGCGACGGGCGGAGCGCCGAAGAACTGTCTCGCTGGTTCGAGATGTTACCGGAAGCTAAAATCTGCTTGGATCTAGCCCACGCACAGCAATGGGACACAACCATGACCGAAGCTTACATATTGCTTAAGCGATTTGCAGATCGGCTTTGCCAAGTTCATATCAGCCAATTGGATTCCGGAAGCCACCATTACCCTTTGACTGAAAGCTCGATTCGGGCATTCTCTGAGGTATCATGGCTGATTCCCGGAAGCGTCCCATTCATCATCGAATCGCGCGTATCGCCTTCAGAAATTGATACTGAAATTGCAAAGGTGAGGAGAATTACATCCGCAACCCCAACTGGGGCTTATCAGTTGACTTCCGCCTGAGACGCACCATCAAGTGTTGATTCCCGTTGCGGCCTGCTTCTCTACCATTCAGCCGCAAATATCGCCGTTCGCTGTTCTGGCTTTGAGTTGACGGGGGTGCCCGGTTACGCTAGTGCTACACCCACAGGTTCCGGATTTCTGACTCAAACTTGAGGGGCGAATGCCAGGCATGAAATGCCGCAGGCAATAAATTCAAATTCTGAGGAGAGCGCAACACAATGGCTAAAGCGATCAAGTATGTGGAGAAGGCAGCGGTCTACGCGGCCCAGGGCGCGTGGGCGGTTTTCGAGCGTCTCAACCTCATCAGCCCCAATGACTCGTTTACGCCGAAGTGGAGCGATAAACCCCTCCAGAAGAGCTGGCAAAAAGAGAAGCCGCCGCTGGGGTGGCCGCGGACGACAGATTCGCTGTGTCCGAAGTGCGTGCCTGAGATTCGCAAGCAGATTCTCGATGGCAAGCTGCCCCACGAAGTGCTGCTCAACGAGAAGGTCGGCGAGATCAAGGCGCAGATCATCGAGCGTGACGGCAAGATTCTGATGGTCAAGGACTGCCCCAAGCATGGGCACTTCGAAGACGTGATGTCGATCGATACGAAATTCTTCAAGCATCTTGAAGAGAGCTTCCCTGGACGCGACATCCGCGCGCACGGCAAGGGCGACAAGGATCTGCATCACCACGGCACGTCAACTGTTACGCACGGACGCGGCTCGGTGCTGACCATCGATCTGACCAACCGCTGCAACATGATGTGCGACCCCTGCTTCATGGACGCCAATCAGGTCGGCTTCGTCCACGAGCTTACGTGGGACGAGATCAAGACCATGCTGGACAACGCTATCACCATCAAGCCCAAGCGGCAGATGAGCGTTCAGTTCAGTGGCGGCGAGCCTACGCTGTCGCCTTACTTCCTTGACGCTGTGGCTTACTCGCGCAAGGTTGGCTATAACAGCGTGCAGGCCGCATCGAACGGAATTGAATTTGCCAAGAGCAAAGAGCTTTGCCGCGCCGCTGCTGAGGCTGGACTGCGTTACGTTTATCTTCAGTTCGATGGCATCGGCAACGCAGCCAACTCGCACCGCAAGGTGGGCAACCTGTTCGACGTGAAGCTGCAGGCCATTAACAATCTGCACGAAGCCGGCGTGGATATTGTGCCGGTTACCACGATCATCAACGGCATCAATAACGAGCAGGTGGGGCACATTATCCAGTTTGCGCTCGACAATCCGAAGAAGATCAGCTTTCCTGAGCTTCCAGCCGGTCAGCTTTACCGGGCGCGACGAGGACATTACGGACGAGCGCCGCATGGCGCAGCGCTATACCTTGAGCCACATGGCGCACGACATCAAGAAGCAGGTGGGCATTGGCGAGCCTGAGCGCGACTGGTTCCCGATCAGCTTTATGAGCACCTTCTCCGACTGGGCCGATCTGATTCACGGGCCAACGGCAGAGTGGGGCCAGCTATCCTGCGGTTGCCATCCTAATTGCGGCATCGGCATGGCGCTGATGATCGACAAGGAAACCAAGGAAGCCGCGCCGGTGACTGCGTTCCTCGACATGGGCACGGTGGCCAAGGATCTGGCCAAGGTGAACGACGCGGCGCGCGGCAAGATTCTTGTCACTGCTTGGGCTGGGGCTTTCGCTGATGCGGAACTACGATCCCTTCCAGGCGCCGACGCACTTCAAGATCACCGACATGATGAAGAAAATGGACAAGACCTTCAACGCCACCGGCAAAGACTACGGCAGCGTGAAGGGCGACCGCACCATGGATGACATCAAGAAGCGCCGCGCCGACCGCTGGAACTTCCTGTTCATCGCCGGCATGTGGTTCCAGGATTTGTTCAATTACGACTTCAGGCGCACCGAGCAGTGCATCATTCCCTACGCCACGCAGGAAGGCGAGATCAGCTTCTGCGCTTACAACACGGGCGTGGGCTGGCGCAACATTATTGAGAAAATGCACATGACCGCGACTCTGACCAAGTGGTACGAGGAGCACGGCCGGCACGAGATCTTTGCGGGCGGCAAGAAGGTTAGCATGTCGCAGGTAGGCCACGAACTCAAGCTGAACATGGCCCACGTCAACTCTGAGGCCAACCATACGCTGGACGATCTGGGCATTGCCAAGAACTCCCGCGAAGAGAAGATCAAGCGCGCGCGACAACAAGCTGAAAGACGAAGCCGAGAACGCGCGCATGGCCAAGCTTTATCGCGAGCATGTGCTGGGTGAGAAGCCGGTCGACGGGCTGGTTAGGCTGGATTCGATCCGCCCTGCTTCCAACAATGCCACCTCGCCCATCAACCGGCAGACGGAAACCGAGCCGGTGGCCGGGGACTGATTCCCTTCCCTCTGATTCGCATAACATCGAAGGCCGTTCCCTAAGGGAGCGGCCTTTGACATTGGAAGCCTGTGAGCTCCCTTTGATCCGCTATGATTGAGACGCAGATTTTAGGAGGTTTTTTATGGGCGATAACCAATTCACCGACGGCAGGCATGGACGCCGCAAATTTCTCAAAGCAGGCGGGGCCGTGACAGCCGCGCTTTTGGCGCCATCCGCATTGGCCGCGGAGACCGGGAAGACTCCTTCTGCTATACCGTTGCCGAGTTCGATGCCCACGCGCAACCTGGGCAAGACCGGCTTTGTAACAACTATTTTTGGTCTTGGTGGCCAAGGCGCGCTCGAGAGAGTGAACAACGAAGCAGTCGCCGTGCCGATCATCGAGAAGGCTTTTGAGTTGGGAGTGAACTACTACGACACTTCGGCCATCTACGGCGGGCCGGAGCGCTGGAGCGAGCAGTATCTGGGCAAGGCGCTGAAGGGACGGCGCGATCAGGTCTTCATCGCCAGCAAGACCAAGGAGCGCACCCGCGACGCCGCGCTGCGCAATCTGGAAGTTTCTCTGAAGTTGCTGAATACCGATCATCTGGATACATGGCAGCTTCACGATGTCGGAATCAGCGAAGACGTGGACACGATCTTCGGCAAGGACGGCGCCATTGAGGCGTTTACACAGGCGCGCGATCAGAAGATGGTGCGGCATCTCGGGGTGACGGGACGGTTCCGGCCCGAGGCGCTGATGGAGTGCATCCGGAGATTCCCGTTCGATACCGTTCTGATGGGCCTCAATGCCGCAGACAAATATCACTACAGCTTTGCGAAAGAACTTTTGCCCTTGGCGGTGGAGAAACAGTTGGGCATTATCGGCATGAAGGTGATGGCCCGTGGGCGAATTCTTTCCAGCTGGACTCCACCGCCGATTGAGCAGCAGCAGAGGTCATGGGAAGGAAGCGGCGCGATCGCAACGACGCCCGGCACACTTACCAAGCAGGAAACCATGTTTTACACGCTCTCGTTGCCCATTAGCACGGCAATCATCGGCTGTGATTCCGTGGAGCAAGTCGAGGAATGCGTCCAGCTTGCGCGCGCCTTCACTCCGCTCAACGAAAAGCAAATGGAAGAACTGGCCGATAAAACCGAGCCGATTGCTAACCAGGCGCTCTTTTTCCGCATGATGAAGCGCTGATGGAACCAGCTTAGCCGACTGGCTCATCGGGTTTGGCTTTCATAGGTGATTGATGAGCGAGGCAATGCAGGCGGCGCCAAAACCGTTGTCAATGTTGACTACAGAAACATTCGGCGAGCATGTGTTCAACATGCCGAGCAGCGCGGCCACTCCGCCAAACGATGCGCCGTAGCCTACGCTCGTGGGAACGGCGATAACCGGGGCATTCACCAACCCTCCGACAACTGTGGGCAAAGCGCCTTCCATGCCGGCGCATACAATAAGCACGCGGGCAGATTGCAGGCTCTGCTTTTGCGCAAGCAGGCGATGAATGCCGGCGACGCCAACGTCGGCGATAAGCTCGACAGTGTTGCCCATGAGGCGCGCGGCTACTGCCGCTTCCTCGGCTACGGGCAGGTCGCTTGTTCCGGCGCAGACAACCGCGATGGTTCCTTTGCCGGGAATGGCGGACGTCTGAGTGAGTGTGATGGAACGCGCGGCTTCGTGGAACTCGGCGCGGGATTCGACTGCTAGGACTGCCTCGAACATTTCACGAGTGACTCGAGTGGCCAGAACATTGCCGCCGGCCTGGGCCATACGGGCGAAGATGTTCGCTACCTGCGCGACGGTCTTGCCTGCGCTGAAGATCACCTCAGGCATTCCGGTGCGGAGTGCGCGGTGATGGTCGATCTTGGCGAAACCGAGATCTTCAAAAGGCAGATCGCGAAGGCGGTCGAGAGCTTCATTGACAGGAGTGCGGCCCTCTCGGACCTCGTTGAGCAATGACTCAATGTGATGAGGATCCATCAATGGCCTTCCTTAATTGCCGTGCCGGAACGGTTAGCACGTTCGGTCTCCGCATAGGCCTGCATTGCATCCTGCATGACTTGCTTGAGGGGAATGGCGTGGAGTGTGGCGAGCAGACGGCAGTCTTCATACTCGGGTGTTGCGTTGGCGATTTTGCCGTTGGGCCAGCGGGCGATCTTGATGCGGACTTCGCCACGCGGGGTTTGCACGGTGAGAAATTCACGAGCCAATGCCACTTTGTTCTCGAGCCTCCAGCGCAGGCCGATAGTGGTAGTTTCGCGAAAGAGAATGTCGCGCAGACGAGGCATGAGATTGGGACGGGAAAGAACCGTGATCTGCATTCCGGTGCGGCCCTTCTTCATCTGCACCGAAGCGCGATAGACATCCCATGCGCCGGCATCGAGCAGCAGGTCGCTTACATAGGCAAGAATCTGTGGATTGCAGTCGTCGATGACGGCTTCAATGACCGCAATAGATTCAGTTTGATCCGGCTGCGCGGCGTCTTGCTCGCCAACCAACAAACGCAGCAGGTTGGGCTGGCCCTTGCTTTCGTGGCCGCCAGCGCCGTAGCCCGTGGCCTTGATGCGCATGGGCGGCAGCGACTCGAAGTGAACATTCAACATGCGCAAGATCGCCGCGCCCGTTGGAGTGACGCGCTCCATTGGCTCACCGGCCGCATAGATTGGCGCATCGGCAAGCAGGGCAAGTGTTGCCGGAGCGGGCACCGGCAACGTTCCGTGCTCGCAGACGACGGTTCCGCTGCCCACGTTGAGCGGCGATGCGAGCCATATATCTATCGCGAGCGATTCCGCTCCGGCCGCAGAACACACGATGTCAACGATTGTGTCCAGTGCGCCGACTTCGTGAAAATGCACGCTCTCAATGGGGATGGAATGAATGGCGGCCTCAGCCTCGCCCAGTAGTTGGAAGGCGCGAATAGAGCGGTCTTTGACGGCATCGGTCAGAGAGGCGGAGCGAATGATTTCAAGAATCGTGGACAGGGGACGATGAGCGGCATGGGAGTGGACACTGTGTTCATGCGGAGCCGCGGTGGAATGGGCCTCATGAGAATGATCCGAATGGGAATGTGTTTTGTGAGTGTGCGGCTCATGCGGGGCGTGATCGGGGTGAGAGTGAGTTGTCTCAATTTGCGGCTGGTCAGGAGTAATGACGTCGATTTTTGTGCCTGCCAAGCCGCCACGCATGACCTTGCGCATTTGAAGGTGCGCACCGACATTGAGCGCGTCTGCTGCTTCTTCAAGAACAGCAAACGGCACGCCCGCGTCGACGAGTGCGCCGAGCAGCATATCGCCGCTGATGCCGGAAAAGCATTCCAAATATCCAATACGCATGGCCTAGTGATTTTAAACCGTTGGCGACCGGTGATGCTTCATGCGCCGCGGCGAGCGAGAACTTCAGCGGAAAGGATTGCGTTCATTGAGCCGGAGCGAAAGCCAGTGCAATCGAGAGTGACATATTGGTAGCCGGCCTTTTTGAGAGCCGCAGAGATGGCGTCAAGCGTGTCCATCGCTAGCGCGCGTGGCAGTTCGGCGCGAGCAATCTCAACCCGAGCGAGTTCACCGTGATGTCGGACGCGAAACTCGCGGAAGCCGAGCTCGCGCATAATTTCTTCGCCTCTTTCCACCTGCTCCAGCACCTCTCGGGTTACGGTGCGGCCGTATTCGACACGCGATGACAGGCATGGGGCCGCAGGGCGGTCCCACAGCGAATAGCCGGCAGCCTTGGCAAGCGCGCGAATTTCGAGCTTTGTGAGTCCGGCATCGGCCAGAGGAGCGAGCACGTCGTGCTGCTCGGCGGCGCGTTGGCCTGGACGAAAATCGCGCGTGTCGTCCGCATTCATGCCATAAGCAATGTGCGCGAAGCCAAGCCTGGGGCCGAGCGCTTCCATGCTGGCAAAGAGTTCATCCTTGCAGTGGAAGCATCGATTGGCGTCATTGCGCTGATACTCGGGCCGGTCCAATTCTTCCGTCGCAATGACACGCAGCGGGATTTGGTGCATGCTGGCGAAGTCGCAGGCCTGCTGCAAATCGCGCCGGGCAAGGCTGGGTGAGTCGGCCAAAACCGCGATCATGCGAGAACCCAAAACGCGATGCGCCGTGGCCGCCAGAAATGCTGAGTCAACCCCGCCGGAATAGGCCACCATCAAGGTTTCCAATTGCCCCAACTGGCTTTCGAGACGGTGCAGCTTTGAGGCAGCTTCGGAAGCAACTGCAACAGTATCGTCCGTAGCATTTCCGGCGAGATCCAGTTCCGGCTGCTCGGTGTGTGCTCTCGCTGCCATAGGGGGAATTATATCCCCTGTCGCCATCAGTAGCCGCTGGGTCGGCCTGACGAGCCTTTTCGACTCGAGATGAAATGCAAAGACATTTTTGTCGCGGCAAACTTGAAGATCGTTTTATGCATCGGAAATTATCGGCTGCTCCAAAAAAACCACGCAGCCATGGAAAAACCAATGAAGATAACCATCCCGCGGAGAATTGCCTGGGGAATCATGCGGGCAAAGCGCGCGGAGGTGTATCCGCCGATGGCGCAAGTGACCATAGCAAGCAGGCAATAGCGCCAGACGACTTGGCCGTCGACAACAAAAATGAGGAAGGCGATGCCGTTTGCCATGGTGGTGGAGACTACTTTGAGGGCGTTGATCTCGTTCAGGTCGTGGAAGCCGAAGAGCGATAAGAGGGTGATCATGAGGAAGCCGGCGCCGGCACCGAAGTAGCCGATGTAAAAGCAGACAGCGACGGTGCAAATGAACACCGGCAGCCGGCGAGGTGGATGGGTGCCAATTGGGGTGGAGGGCTTTCGGCGTTCAAGCCAGCGGGAGACCGGGCCAGTTGCGGCAAAGATGGAGGCTGCGACGAGCAGAAGCCAGGGGACCAGACGCAAGAAGGTCGTCTGCGGAGTATTGAGCAGAACGATGGCGCCGGCGGTGCCTCCAAGGAAACCGGCGACGCCCAGGGTAACTGCGAGCCGCAGGTTCTTGCGGATGTCGTTCCAGTATGCAGCGATTGAGGTGAGCTGACCTGGCCAAAGAGCAACCGTATTCGTGGCGTTGGCCTGTACGGGCAGCATCTTCATGCTGAGCATGGCGGGAAAGAGCAAAAAAGATCCTCCGCCGGCCACGGCATTGAGCACCCCGGCAAGAAACGCAGCCACGGTAAGCCAGAGCCAATGCCAGTCCATAAATGGGGGTAGGCCAGAGAGATGAATCATGTTAAACTTCATTGTAGAAGGCCCGTCTGTCTACGAACGGACCGCCGGTGGGCCAGGAATTTCCCTTGACCTTTAAAAGGATTTGGAGGGAAAATTCACGTTACTATAATCAGTCTCTTAATAAAGCCCGGCAAATTAGTGTCAAGCTGCAAAGGCACACCAGGGTCAGACTCCAAACGCACATTACCGGAGGTATTGACATGACAGAGTTTTCGTCCCCAAAATCTGACAGCCACAACGTCGATCTTGCGTCTCAGGGAATGCGGCTCTATGCGTATGGAACAGACCGTTCGGACGCGCAACGTTTTAGCCCGCACCATGGGAGCGCGCGAACACGCCGCATTGGTGGCAGCGGTCAAGCATAACTTCCCTGAAATCTATGAGAAAACAGTAGAAGGCGCAGGGGCGACCGAGTAGTCTTTTTGACAATTGCTGTTCTTTTGAAGCAGTTTTCCGAGTTTTCAACAGTATCAGCCAAAGGCCAAAGCGGGTCCCGTTCGCCTGCCAGGGACTAAGTCTGTTCGAAGATCCTCTTAAAAATGAAGTGGTTAGGTGTGCCGATTGTGCGCGCAAATGATGAGTGACTTGCGCTCATATTTTATGAATCAATTTGTGCTATATTTTATCAAACTACCTGAGTGACTGGGCTCGTCTCAGTCCAATTTTCCAATCCTGTGGGAGGAACAATTATGGCAATCACTCGTTGGGACCCATTTCGTGAAGTTGTAGCATTGCAGAATCGAGTCAACTCGCTGTTCCGCGACTTGAACGATGGCGAAGACCCGGTGGCGGCTGCCAGTTTTGTGCCGGCAGTCGACATCTATGAGGACGCGCAAGAAGGTCGTTCTCAAGCTGGAAGTTCCGGGCATCGAAGAGAAGGGATCTGGACATCCGCGTAGAAGAACCACACGCTGACCGTCAAGGGCGAGCGCAAGTTCGAGGCCGAGGAGAAGGAAGCAGAACTTCCATCGCATCGAGCGGCGCTATGGCAGCTTCTTCCGCGCTTTCACGCTGCCGTCCACCGTGGATACAGAGAACGTGGAGGCGAGCTACAATGCAGGCGTGCTGAAGCTGGAGCTGAAGAAGAAGCCCGAAGCACAGCCCAAGCAGATCAAGATCAACGTGGCGGCTTAAGAGCAGGGACCAGGGACTGCGGACTTAGGAACCTGTGTTGGGAACTGGGAGGGGGCTTCGGCTCCCTCTCGGTTCATTAACGCACCGGTCGGGCGTGGTTTTTTCTTGCTTTCATTTTGTCAAGAATGCGGATAATATGTATCAGTATGTATTGTTAAGCATTTTTGCTGATGGGAGATGAAGATGCAAACGATTAGCGCCTCCGAACTGGCGCGCAACACGAGCGCGATACTGGAGCGGATTCTTTCAGGAGAGACGGTCCGCGTACTGCGGAATCGCACAGAGATTGCCCATATTGTTCCCGCCCGTCGTACGATGACCGCTGCGCAAGCCATCGCGGGCCTGGAGGGAGGACTGAGTCCTGCCGAGGGTGAGAGCTGGCTCAAGGACAGCCGCGGCGAATTCGATGAAGAGGTCAGAAATCCGTGGGGATGATCTTTGACACCTCCATCTGGGTTGGCTTGGCTGCTGGTAAGATCTCCGGTCAAGCCGTTCATCAGGCCACCGGTGACGAGTCTGTGTACATTTCGGCAATTTCGCTGGGCGAGCTAAATTTTGGTGTCGAATCCTGCAACGATCCAATGAAACGGATGTTGCGGATGCGTTTTTTACGCAGCTACGAGCAGCGGCCAGTACTGGACGTGACTGCCAGGACGGCCTCTGCATTTGGTCTTCTGGCCGCCTTCATGAAGCAATCGGAAAGGTCGCCGAGGACGCGGGTCAACGATCTTTGGATAGCCGCGCAGGCAATTGAAAATGATTATCCGCTGTTGACCGCGAGCGTCAAGGATTTTGAGGGGCTGCCGGGATTGCGGGTTGTGGGCTTGTGAAAGTCGTATTTCGAATGTTCTTAAATCTTAAGAGTCTTGTTGTTTGTTGAGTACAATTTTGCGAATCAGGAAGGAATACGGAGAGAATACAAACGATTGTGGAGGGCAAATACGATGTTTTGGAATGCCCTGAAAACGAATCTCTAACTCATACCAATGAGAATCCTGGTGTCTATGCGTTGCAACGTGATGACGATGGCAATCTGGTCCTCTTTCTTGCGGGACATGCATTCATTGGTTCGGGCACTGTATCTCTCGGCGGTAATCTGCTTGATGTGATCAATGGCCAAGTGGTGAAGATCCAAAAGCCATAGCGCCTCACTTATTGCAATAGTCAGGTCTACTGGAGAAACAATGGCAATTCGTTGGGAAAAATTGACAGTCAAGTCGCAGCAGGCAATGGCGCAGGCGCAGGCGCGGGCCGCGGAGCTCGGGAACCCCGAGGTGCAGCCTGTGCACCTGCTGCTGGCACTGATTGAGGACCGCGAGGGCGTGATTCCTTCGGTGCTGGAGAAGATCGGTGTGCCTACGGAGCGGTTGGAGCACGACCTGCACCAGATCGAGGAGAAACTGCCTCGCGTGGCGGGCTGCCGCGAGCCAGCCGGGCCTGAGCCAGGCGCTCAACAAGGCGCTGGAGCAGGCGTTTCGCGAAGCCGCAGAACTTCAAGGACGAGTACGTCTCGACGGAGCATCTGCTGCTGGGCGTGGCTCACGCGAAGGGCGATGCCCGCGCGCGATGCGCTGGTCGCACTTGGGCGCCACGCATGAAGCGATCTTGCAGGCGCTGACCGCGGTGCGTGGGTCGCAGCGGGTGACCGACCAGAATCCCGAAGGGAAGTTTCAGGCGCTGGAAAAATACGCCAAGGATCTTACCGAACTTGCGCGGCGCGGCAAGCTGGACCCGGTGATTGGGCGCGACGAGGAGATTCGCCGCGTGATCCAGGTGCTGAGCCGGCGGACAAAAAACAATCCTGTGCTGATCGGCGAGCCGGGCGTGGGCAAGACGGCCATCGTCGAAGGACTGGCGCGGCGCATTGTTTCCGGCGACGTGCCGGAGAGCTCTGAAGCGACAAGCGCGTGATCTCGCTTGATCTGGGCTCGATGCTGGCCGGGGCGAAATATCGCGGCGAGTTTGAAGACCGGCTCAAGGCAGTGCTGAAAGAGATTGAAGAATCGAACGGCCAGATTGTTCTCTTCATCGACGAGCTGCATACGCTGGTTGGCGCGGGAGCTGCCGAGGGCGCGATTGACGCCAGTAATATGCTGAAGCCTCCGCTGGCGCGCGGCGAACTGCGGGCCATTGGCGCAACTACGCTAAACGAATACCGGAAATACATTGAGAAGGACGCGGCGCTGGAGCGGCGCTTTCAAATTGTCTATGTGGGCGAGCCGAACGTGGAGGACACGATCGCGATTCTGCGCGGACTGAAGGATCGCTACGAGGCACATCATAACGTGCGCATCAAGGACTCGGCGATTGTGGCGGCGGCGACGTTGTCGCACCGCTACATCAGCGATAGGTTTCTGCCTGACAAAGCAATCGACTTGGTGGACGAGGCAGCAGCTTCGCTGGCGATTCAGATTGGGTCGGTGCCGACGGAGATCGATCAACTGGAGCGGGAGCGGACTTCGCTCGAGATTGAGCGCGAGGCGTTGAAGCGCGAGACCGATGCGAACAGCGTCGAGCGCCGGCAACAAGTGGAGCGCGAGGCGGCTGCTCTGACGGAGCAAATCACGGCTCTGCGGGCGCGATGGACGAAGGAGCGCGAGGCCATCAGCCATATCAGCGAATTGAAGAAAAAGATCGAGGCGCTGCGTTTCGAGGCCGAGGAGCAGACGCGTAAAGGACAACTTGAGCGCGCAGCGCAGATCCAATATGGCGAATTGCCCAAGCTGGAAGCGGAGCTGAAGCAGTTGAGCGCCGCGCAGGACGGGGCCGGAAAGGAAGGCGGGAGCGTGGCGCGCATGCTGAAGGAAGAAGTGGACGAGGAAGACATCGCCAAAATCGTGAGCAAGTGGACGGGGATTCCTGTTACACGAATGCTTGAGGGCGAAGTGAAAAAGCTTGTCGCAGATGGAGACGCGACTGCGCGAGCGCGTGGTTGGGCAGGATGCGGCGCTGGCCGTTGTGGCGAATGCGATTCGGCGTTCGCGTGCCGGGTTGAGCGATCCGAAGCAGGCCGATCGGCTCATTTATTTTCCTGGGACCGACAGGCGTGGGCAAGACAGAGACTGCGCGCGCGCTGGCGGAGTTTCTCTTCGACGACGAGCAGGCCATGGTTCGCATCGACATGAGCGAGTACATGGAGAAGCACGCCGTGGCGCGGCTGATTGGCGCGCCGCCGGGATATGTGGGCTACGACGAAGGCGGCCAGCTGACGGAGGCCGTGCGACGCAGGCCCTACGCAGTAATTCTGTTCGACGAGATCGAGAAGGCGCATCCGGATGTGTTCAACATGCTGCTGCAGGTGATGGACGACGGGCGGCTGACGGACTCGAAGGGTCGCACGGTGGACTTCAAGAACACGGTGCTGATCATGACGTCGAATCTGGGCGCGGCCATGCTGCACGGCGACACGCTCAAGACAGAGCACGACTTCGACATGGCGCGTGAGTCTGTGATGCGCGTGCTGCGCGAGCACTTCAGGCCGGAGTTTTTGAACCGCGTGGACGATATGGTGATCTTCCGTCCGCTGGGTCAGGCGCAGATGGGCGCAGATTCTGGAGCTGCGGCTGGACGAAGTGCGCAAGCTGCTCGAAGACCGGCAGATTTCGCTCGAGCTGACCGAGCCGGCGCGGCAACTGATTCTGGCTTCGGGATCGGATGCGGCGTATGGCGCGCGTCCACTGAAGCGAGCGCTGCAGCGAATGATCCAGGATCCGCTGGCCATCAAGATCCTCAACGGCGAAGTGCTGCATGGGTCGCACGTGCGCATCGATGTGGATCGTAAATCGAACCAGCTAAGCTTTGAGCCGATGGGACGCGAAGCGATGGCCTAACCACCTACGGTGAGGCTGACGCCTTCGCCACCTGCGGTGGGGCAGATGCCTTCGGGCCGGCCCGCGCTCGAAAGACGCGCGGGAATGGCACGGTTCAGGTGGGGTGGAAATGGAGTGTTGTTTTTCCCACCCATCGCAAAGTGCGCGAGGGATGGGGCACCCGGCCTGTCCCAGGTTCCGAGATCCGGACCCTGGGGCACTCTGCTTTTATTGCCCGAGGGCTGACTCGATGGCGGCGCTGACCTGTGCCGAATCCGGAGTGACAGCAGGTTCGAAGCGCGCGATAGGGTTGCCGTTGCGATCAAACAGAAACTTGGTGAAGTTCCACTTGATGTCCCCGGCAAACTGCGGGTCGGTGTCTGCGGTCAGGAACGCGTAGAGCGGCGTCTTGTCGTCGCCCTTCACGGAGACTTTTGACATCATAGGGAAGGTGACGTTGTACTTTGTTGCTGCAGAACTTCTTGATCTCGTCATCCGTGCCTGGCTCCTGGGCCATGAAGTTGTTGGCTGGGATGCCGACGATGACGAGGCCCTTATCCTTGTACTTCTCGTAGACGGCCTCGAGTGCCGGCATATTGTGGCGTAAAGCCGCATTTGCTGGCCACGTTGACCAAAAGGACCACTTTGCCCTGGAAACTCTTGAGGCTGACGGGTTGGCCGTCGATGGAGTTCATCGTGAATTCATAGATGCTCTTCGGCTCCGCAGACAGGCTGGCACAGGCGAGGCACAGGGTCAGGATCAGAATCAGATTGCGCATGGAGACCTCTCTTAAATTGCTTACCGCAATCATAACGAAAGAGGGCGCAGGAATTGTTACGGAAATGTCACGGAGGACGGCGAATCAGGAATTGACTAAATCTTGACGTGCCTGCCGAGGGCTGGCGGCGAATCCAAAGTCAACTACCTACCTGATCCTGCGTTGCGCGTTTCTGACTCAGGAAATACATCAGCAATACTGCTCCTCCGATAAAGCCGACGACCGCATCCGCTGCCGGCAAACCTCGCGTTCCCCAACGGCCGTATCCCAGCCCATCCACTGCAAGCATGTAGACGGGCGGAAGATTTCCCATCGAATTGATAATGGAGTAGCGCGCGCTTCCGCTCTTGCCTGAGTTTCCGAGAAACTCGAGCACCACCGCCGTGAACACTGCATAACATGTGCCAATGGTGAACAGGTAGAGTGTCGCCCCAATGAAGTAGGTTGAAGGTTGTAGCGGTCCCAACCATAAAACAGCCAGCGTCACTGCATTGACCAGACCAACTAGCGGGTAGCTCACGGAGACGCGCATCCTGACCGGAATCAGCGTGGCTGCCAGCGCACCGAGGGCAGTCAGTGCCGATCCGGCGAGGCCGTTCATCCACGCCACCTGCTGGCCGCTTACGTGGTAATCCGCCGCCAGTCCCGGCAATAGCCCGATCGCTGCGCCGCTACCCATTGGGAATGTGACGAGAGCGATGTAAGGCACCGCTTTCCAGCGAAAGAAGGTGGTCTTGAATTCACGGCCGATGCGCTTGAAGATTTCGCCGGCGCTGTCAGCTGTGATAACGTCCTGCCTGGGCGCGGCCAATGCGGCCAGAGACGGAAGAGCAACCATTGCTGCGATTACCCAGCCGAGATGACCAAGGCTCATGCGATCGGCGAGCGTGGCAACGACGTAGATTCCAGCCGCGCCAAACGCCAGCGATCCACCCTGGTAGAAGCTGCTTGCACGCCTGCGCACGGCTTCGCTGCGCAGCGATCCCATGATTCCACCGCAGGCTGCCACAACCAACTGCGCGAAACAGGCGCTGAGAAAAAGCAAGCCGACAGCAGCCGGCGATGCAAGGTTTGGAATTTGAAACACGATCACCAGGCCGATTGCTCCAGTGGTCGCGGCCAGCATCAGCCAGGTTCGCCGCCGAATCCAGAAATCGGTGATCGGGCTCCAGAGAAAGTAGATGGTTTGAGGCAGGTTCAGCAGCGAAATGATGCTGGCGCTGCGGGCCATATCGACACCCTGCTTCGAAAGCAGGAAGGAAAGCCCGCCGCTGATTACGCCGTTCGAAAGAACGGCCATGGGAACAATCAGAAACGCAAATATCCAGGGCCGCTCCTTGTTGGCATCGAGGGTTGTGCCGGAAGGATTCAGTATTCCTGGCAAATGAATCTCCTGAAGGTTTCTTCTCGGAAAGAGCAAGTGTAGCGCAGTGAGGCGGAAGGCCGTTGTCGTTGCGAGGACTGGAGTAGCGTCACTGACGCAATTCCACCAGCGTAGCGCCTTGGCCGCCTTCGTTTTGCGGGGCTTCGGTGATGGTGGCTACGTGGGGATGGCTCTTCAGGAATTCGCGGACGCCGCGACGAAGGATTCCAGCGCCATGTCCGTGAATGATGCGGACGCGGGGGAGGCCGGCGAGGAAGGCGTGGTCTAAATACTTCTCTAGTTCTTCGGTAGCCTCATCGACCGTGCGGCCAATCAGGTTGATTTCCATGCGTATGTCGTCGGTGTTGGCGCTGGTGACGGTGACGTTCTTCTGTTGGCGGGCAGCGGCGAGCGGATCGGATTTTTCAGCCAGGCGAATTTCGGCGGGACGCAGGACTTCGGCGATGTCGTCGCGCTTGACGCGCATCTTGATGGGGCCGAGGGCTACTTCAAAGAGGTCCTTGTCTACTTCGCGCTGAACGACGGCGACTTTGTTCATCGATTTGAGGCGCACTTGATCGCCTGCCGATACGTGCTTCACGATGTGCGGCTGGGCGTTCAGGTCGCCTCGATCTGCGCCGGTGCGGTGGGCAACGACAGTTTGATTGAAGCTCTCCTGAAACTCGCGGCGCAGGCGCTGGATGCGGCGTTCGGCTTCCTTCGACAGCTTTTGTTGTCCGGCGCGGTCTTCGATGGCCTTCACGGTTTCGCGCATCTGGAATTCGAAGTCCTTGAGCAGCGATGCCAATTTGGATTCAAGGTCGCGGACGCGGTTGCGCAACTCGACGTCACCTTCGCGGGCGAGCCTGGCGCGTTCCTGATTGAGGGCGTACTGCTGCTCGCGAGCGGCCTTGCGGTCGGCTTCGAGCTGGGTCAGGTCGTAGTGAAGACGGTCGAGGAAGCGGGCGATATCGACCTGCTGCGAACCGAGCCTTTGCGTGGCGGACACGATGATGCTCGGGTTTAGTCCGAGGCGCTCGGCGGTTTGAATGCCTGCCGATGCGCCGGGCACGCCAAGCCGAAGCTGATAGTTGGGCGCGAGAGTGATTTCATCCACTCCGGCTGCGGCGTTGAGCACTCCGGGGGTGTTAGCGGCGTAGACCTTGAGCGAGGTGTGATGGGTGGAGATGAGCGACCACGCGCCCGCGGTGAGGAAGTGACTGGCGATGGCCACGGCCAATGCTGAACCCTCTTCGGGATCGGTTGAGGAGCCCAGCTCATCGAGCAGGACAAGGGAGCTTGGGCCGGCGAGGCGAGAGAGGCGGTCGAGATTGGTGATGTGCGCGGAAAATGTGGAGAGAGCGGCCTCAATGGATTGGGCGTCGCCGATGTCGGCAAGGAACGCGGTGAAGATGGGAAAGCTGGCGGACGCCGCGGGGATGGGCAAACCCGATTGCGCCATCATTGCCAGCAGTGCGGTGGTTTTGAGGGTGACGGTTTTGCCGCCGGTATTGGGGCCGCTGATGATGAGCTGGCGGGCTTCGGCCGTCAATTCAAGCGTTAGCGGGACAATTCGACCGCCTGTCGCGCGGAGTCGCTTTTCAAGCAGCGGATGGCGAGCGGCTTGGAGGCGGAGAAGATCGGGGGCGATGATTGGTGCTACGCAATCGTAGTCGCGAGCGAAGCGGGCTCGGGCTTGCAGGCTATCGACGAGCGCGAGGACGCGCGCGCCTTCGACTAAGGATTCAGAATAGCCGCCCACCATCTGGGTGAGGGCGACAAAGATGCGATGAATCTCGGCCTGTTCTTCTTCGATGAGGCGGACCAGCTCGTTGTTTTGCTCGATGGTTTCGAGCGGCTCAACGTAAACGGTCTGACCGGAAGAGCTGGCGCCATGAACGACGCCGGAAATGCGCCGCTTGAGCTCGGAGCGCACGGGAATTACGAAGCGGTCACCGCGAATGGTGATGAGGTCTTCCTGGGTTGCGCCGTCGCTGGAAAGTTTGCGCAGGGCGGCGCGGAGGCTTTCTTCAATGAGGCGCTGCTGGCGCTCTTGATCGCGGCGAATGCGGCCTAGTTCAGGAGAGGCGTCGTCGGCTAGAGAGCCATCGGGTTGAATTTTCCGTTCGATGGATTCGGCCAATACTCGCAGGTTTGCAGGCAGCGCAGCGGACAGCGAGGATAGGGCGGGCAGCTTGCCGACCAGGCGCGCGGGAGGGGATTGGAGCAGAGCCTGCCAAGAGGCGACATCGTTGGCCAGGCGTGCGATGGCTTGAAGTTCGTTGGCCTCGATCGCTGCTCCGGGAATCTGCGCCTTGGCGGCGAGCTGCGTGGGATCGAAGAGGCCGCCGAGGGGGATGGATATCTGCTCGGCAAGCAGAAGGCGGATTTCGCCCGTGAGCTGATGCTGGTGGGTGATCCAGGCCTCGTCGGTTGAGGGCCGCAGATCGAGGATTGCATATCGGCCAACCGGAGACGCGGCGAAACCCGCGACGAGAGCCAGCAGTGGCTCCCACTCGATGGCGGCAAAGTCGGCGTGTTCGACTGGCGACGGAATGGGATCGAGCAATGGCATGCGGTCCAGGAACTATAGTAGCGTTCCCGGCGAGATAGGACGCGGAGGAGTGGTTTAGCTTTACGAGGTGGAGCCTGGTGTCGAGGAGCTTGATGGGCCGCTCGGCGCGGGTGTGGAAGCAGGGGCGCTGGGCGTGCTTTCACCGGCGGTTGAAGACGATTTGGCTTCAGCCGGAGCGTTCGTCGCTGCCTTTCCGGATTCAGAGGATGAATCGGAAACAGCCGCAGAACTCTTTGGAGCGTAGTCGTTTACATACCATCCGGCACCCTTGAAGTTAAGACCAGGCGCGGTGAGCGGACGCTCCAACACACCGTGACACTTGGGGCATTCGCTCTCCGGTTCGGCCGAAAAGTTCTGGATCTTCTCAAAGCGATGGCCGCACTGGGTGCAGCGATAGGCATACAAGGGCAAAGGTTCTGACTCCCTGAAAAAATGACGCGCTTTGTCTATTGTATCGGCAGGACGGCAATTAGCAGCAAAAGAGGCGCAGCTCCACGCAAGCCATAAGAAAAGCGTAGCGTGGGCTGGCACCCTTCACTCTGCGGAATGAGTTAAAGCCTCAACGAACAGCGAAGATGACAGAGGCCGAGTGGTCTTCCCATTCGAGTGTTAACCGGCCCTTGTCGCTGCCGATCGGAGTGAGCGTGTATTTTAGGTTTTCAACTAATGCGGGTGGTTTGCTCATTTTCATTTTCACCTTGCCAAGGTCCTGCGCGCCGTCATAAGCAAGACCCCATTGACCGGTCTGTTTGTTGACTATGAGCGACCAGCTATAAGGGTCGGAGATATCAACGAAGAGGGTGTAATCACCCTTGGGAACGGCGAGACCGCCGATGTTGAGATCGGCGTCAGTGTGCAGGCTGGTGGCGGCGTTGGCGCCCCCACGCCAAACGGGATAATGAGGATCTTTGCTGATCAGGCCGTCTTTGGTGAAGATGTGGCCTTCGCGGCCTTTGACCCCTGGCGAGCTGTATATGATTGTTATGGTCTTGCCGCCGATGACTGCGGATTCGGTTGCGGGTGGGCTTTTCGGCGGCCCTTGTTGTTGGGCAACTGCGACAGTGGCGGCGATCAGCAGGCCGGTACAGAGTAAGAAATGCTTCATGGTGACGTTTTCTCCTTTGGGCGAGGCCCCTTTTGTGGTTGGACGCGCCGACCGGTTGATTGTCGCACCGCCGGGGCTCAATTGGGAAACTGGGGCGACAAGGCTGTTATGATGCGGCGCAAGGAAGACACATGGCTGAACCCTCCGATTTGACTTCGCCAGGGGCACGTTTTCACGTCGCTTTGCGGGAAGAAAAGCCGCTGCAGGTGGTGGGCGCGATCAACGCTTACACGGCAAGGATGGCCGAGGCAACGGGGTTCAGAGCGCTCTATCTTTCCGGCGGCGGCGTGGCGGCAAACTCGCTGGGTATGCCTGACCTGGGGATCAGCACAATGGAAGATGTGTTGATCGATGTGCGACGTATTACCGACGCTACGAGCTTGCCGCTGCTTGTGGACATCGACACCGGCTGGGGCGGGGCCTTCAATATTGCGCGGGCTATTCGGTCTTTATCGAAGGCAGGCGCGGCGGCGGTCCACATTGAGGACCAGGTGGGCGCAAAACGCTGTGGGCATCGGCCAGGCAAGGAGTTGGTGCCGACGGGCGAGATGGTGGACCGCATCAAGGCTGCGGTGGATGCGCGAATTGACGATGAGTTTGTGGTGATGGCGCGGACCGATGCGCTGGCCAATGAGGGTCTTGCTTCAGCCATTGCTCGGGCGCAGGCTTACGTCGCAGCGGGCGCGGACATGATTTTTGCCGAGGCGGTGACGGAGTTGGCCATGTACACCGAGTTCCGCGCGGCGGTGGGTGTGCCGATCCTGGCCAATATTACCGAGTTTGGGCAGACGCCGCTGTTTACGCGTGAGGAGTTGGCGGCAGCGGGCGTGGATATCATCCTTTACTGCTGCGGCGGCTTACCGGGCCATGAACGCGGCTGCGCTGAAGGTGTATGAGACCATTCGCGCCGAGGGAACGCAGAAGAGCGTTGTGCCGATGATGCAGATCGCGCGCCGAGCTTTATGAGTACCTTGACTATCATGCCTATGAGAAGAAGCTGGATGAGTTGTTTGCGAAGGGCAAAGAACGTGAGTACAGTCTTTGCAGTGATTCTGTCCAGTTAGCGTTGATGCTCTGCAGGAGAGGATAATAAATGAGCGAAGATTCGAATCACGCATGACCCGCGGCTTTCAAACCCAAGAAGTCGGTGGCCTTGTCTGGGACGCCGGCGGGCAACACTGCTCTCTGCACAGTGGGTCATAGCGGCAACGATCTGCACTATCGCGGCTACGACATCAAAGACCTGGCCGCGCATTGCGAGTATGAGGAAGTGGCCCACCTGCTGGTGCATGGCAAGCTGCCCAATGCGGCGGAACTGACCGCGTACAAGGCTAGACTGCGGCCATTGCGCCGCTTGCCTGCGGCCGTAAAACAGGCGTTGGAGTTGCTGCCGCTCAACGACGCATCCTATGGACGTGCTGCGCACCGGAGTCTCGGTGCTGGGATGCGTGCAGCCCGAGGGCGATGGTCACAATGACGCAGGAGCGCGCGCGATTGCGGATACGCTGCTGGCGTCGTTGGGATCGATGCTGCTCTACTGGCATCACTTTGCTCGCAACGGAAAGCGGATCGAGGTTGAAACTGAGGACGATTCCATCGCAGCGCATTTTCTTCATCTGCTGCACGGAAGTGCGCCAAGCGCGGAGTGGACGCGTGCAATGCAGGTGACGTTGATTCTTTATGCGGAGCATGAGTTCAACGCGTCCACCTTTACGGCGCGCGTGATTGCGGGGACAGGGTCGGATCTGTACTCGTGCATCACCGGAGCCATTGGCGCGCTTGAAGGGGCCAAAGCATGGCGGCGCGAACGAAGTGGCGCTGGAGATTCAGAGCGCTATGAGTCTCCAGATGCAGCGGAGGAGGATATTCGCAGGCGCGTGGCCGAGCGCGAGGTGATTATCGGCTTCGGCCATCCGGTTTACACCATCAGCGATCCGCGCAGCGACATGGTGAAAGAGGTGGCGCGTGGATTGGCGGTTGAGTCGCGGCGACATGCGGTTGTTCTCGATTGCCGAGCGCATCGAAACCGTGATGAGCGAAGCCAAGCGCATGTTTCCCAATCTCGATTGGTACAGGGCGGTTGCTTATCATCAGATGGGGATTCCAATCGACCTGTTTACGCCGCTGTTTGTCATCGCGCGCACGGCCGGGTGGTGCGCGCATGTGATCGAACAGCGCCAGGATGGCAAGATCATCCGGCCATCGGCAAATTACACCGGGCCGGAAAACTTGAAGTTTGTTCCGATTGAAGAGCGCGCTGTAGTAAGGAGATCGATTGTCCTCGCACATCAGCAATGAACGGCCAGCGCCGGATAAAGTCTTAACCGATATCGCCGACTACGCATTGAATTATGAGATCGACAGCGAACTGGCTTACACGACCGCGCAGTATTGCCTGATGGACACGCTGGGATGCGGCCTGGAAGCGCTCGAATATCCGGCATGCACGAAGCTGCTGGGGCCCGATCGTGCCGGGAACCGTCGTGCCCAATGGCGCGCGCGTCCCGGGCACCGCATTCCAACTCGATCCGGTGCAGGCGGCGTTCAATATTGGCGCGATGATCCGCTGGCTGGACTTCAACGACACATGGCTGGCTGCGGAGTGGGGGCATCCGTCGACAATCTGGGCGGCATTCTGGCCACGGCGGACTGGCTTTCGCGGACTCGCGTTGCAGACGGCAATCCTCCTTTGGTGATGCGCGATGTGTTGACAGCAATGATCAAGGCGCATGAGATTCAAGGCTGCATCGCGCTCGAAAATTCTTTCAACAAGGTCGGGCTCGATCATGTCGTGCTGGTGAAGGTGGCATCGACCGCCGTGGTGAGCCAGTTACTCGGCTTAACTCGCGAGCAGACGATCGCCGCTTTCTCGCTGGCGTGGGTGGATGGTCAGAGCCTGCGCACTTATCGCCATGCGCCAAATACTGGATCGCGAAAAAGCTGGGCCGCGGGCGACGCCACGAGCCGGGCAGTGCGTTTGGCGCTGATGGCGCGCGCTGGCGAGATGGGCTACCCTTCCGTGTTAAGCGCGAAGACGTGGGGCTTCTACGATGTTTTATTTAAAGGCAAAGAACTTCAGTTTCAGCGAAATTACGGAACTTATGTGATGGAGAACGTCTTGTTCAAGGTGAGTTTTCCGGCGGAGTTTCATGCGCAGACTGCCGTGGAGGCGGCGATGACCTTGCACGCGCAGCTTGCGAAATTGGGTAAGTCAACCGATGATATCCGCGCGATTACGATTCGCACCCACGAGGCCTGCCTGCGAATTATCGACAAGAAGGGGCCGCTCTCTAATCCCGCCGATCGCGACCATTGCGTGCAATACATGATTGCGATTCCACTGCTCTTCGGCAGGCTGACGGCGGCGGATTACGAGGATGCGGTTGCCCTGGACCCGGTCATCGGCCCGCGTATAGATACTCTGCGCGCCAAGATGCATTGCATCGAGGAGCCGGATTTTACGACCGACTATCACGATCCGGAGAAGCGATCGATTGCGAACTCACTGCGTGTGGAACTGAACGACGGGACGGTCGTCGAAGGGACGGTCGAGTATCCTATTGGCCATCGCCGGCGGCGGGAAGAGGGATTGCCGCTGCTGGTGGAAAAGTTCAAGACAAATTTGCGGCGGCGCTTCAGCGAGGATCGCCAGCAGCGGATTCTTGAGGTTTCGCTGGACAGGAAGCAGCTGGAATCCACGCCTGTGCATGAATACGTGGATCTTTACGGCCTGTAGACCGCGAACGGATCACCGTCGGAAGTCGCGATATACTCCAGACGCGGTGTCAGCAAGGAGATTTTTACGATGCGATTGTATGCAACTTTGAAGACGATAGCGGCTTTAGTGATGGCCGTTGCGGCGGTAGCTGCGCCGGTGTCGATAAGCGCGCAAGGAAACGACACAGTTCTGAAGGCGGCGGATGCACAAAAGCTGCTCCCGGCAGGCGTATTTTATCGCGGACAGTCTGCACCGACGCAGTTGCGCAACTCCGGCGGAGTGAAGTTTGCCGACGGGTTCTACGTGCTGGCTACTCTCGTGGATATCAGCGGCTACTCATCCGATTTGCAGTCGAAATATCAGGCGTGGGTCGTCACTGAAGTTCCGATCAAGATCGGCGGGCATGACTTGCCGACGGGTGTCTATGGCGCAGGATTTGTTGGCGACAGGTTTGTGGTAACCGACGTTGGCGGGCACGAAGTGTTCACTGTTAAATCCGCCGAGGATGCTGATCTCAAGCGACCTACGCCACTGCAAGTCATTGCCGATCCGGCTGGCGGATTCAGGCTTTATTCGGGGCGCAAGTACGTGGGCTTCAGCAGGTAGGAGTCTCGCTCTGGTTAATGCCTAATTGTTCGCCATTCGAATCGCAGGCCCTCCGTCGCAAGGACGACGATTTCATTCAATCGATGCGAGTAGCCCGATGGGGCCGAAACGCGATAAGCTACAGTCCTGATATTGCGCTCGCTGTCGAATCTCTCCTGCCCGCGCAAATTGGAGCAAACAGATGCCGCTAAAGCTAACAGTCAACAATGTTGTCACGACGGTGGACGCAGCGCCGGACACGCCGCTGTTGTGGGTGTTGCGCGACGTGCTGAATATGAAAGGCACCAAGTACGGGTGTGGAATGGGCGTTTGCGGTGCATGCACCGTGCTCCTGGCTGGAAAAGCCGTCCGCTCTTGCATGACGCAGGTAAGCGTCGCGGCGGGCCAGCCGATTACAACCATTGAGGGGCTATCGCCCGACGGACTGCATCCCGTCCAGGTGGCGTGGGAGGCGCTGGATGTGCCGCAATGCGGCTACTGCCAGGCTGGCCAGATTATGTCGGCCACGGCGCTTCTGGCACATACGCCGCATCCGACGGACGCGGAGATCGACGCGGCCATGAGCGGTAACATTTGCCGCTGCGGCACTTATACCCGCATTCGCCAGGCAATTCATGAAGCCGCCGGCGCAGTTGCCACCAACACATAGAAGGGAGGCTCGAACTATGCGCATTGATCGCAGATCGTTTCTTCAGTTGAGCGCCCTCGCCGGTGGCGGCCTCGCTCTGGACTTCTATCGCTTGCCGCAGGCCGTGGCTCAAAGGACATCGCCGCCCGACCTGACGCCGCAGGCATTCATCCACATCGCTCCGGATGGTTTGGTGACCATCATGGCGCGCGCGTCAGAATCCGGCCAGGGCATGCGCAACATGCTGCCCATGCTGATTGCCGAAGAGCTGGACGTGGAATGGAAAGACGTGCAGGTAAAGCAGGCCGAACTGAACGAAAAGATGTACGGCCCGCAGTATTCCGGAGGCTCCTCCAATACTCCGGCGGGCTGGGAGCCGATGCGCCGGGTAGGCGCCGCCGGGCGGCAGTTGCTGATTACCGCTGCCGCGCAATCTTGGAGCGTGCCTGAAGCGGAGTGTTCAACGGAGCCTGGGCGAGTTCTGCACAAGGGCTCAGGCAAGTCGGCAGGCTATGGCGAATTGGCGGAGAAGGCGGCCGGGCTGCCTGCGCCGGCGTTGTGCTCGGTGAAGCTCAAGGACCCTAAGGATTACCGCATCATCGGCCACTCGCAGGCGGGTGTCGATACGCCGGCTATTGTTACCGGCAAGCCGCTTTTTGGCATCGATGTTGAAGTGCCGGGAATGTTGTACGCAGCCATTGAAAAGGCTCCAGTGTTTGCGGGAAAAGTGAAGTCGAACAAGACGACTGGTACCAAGCGGCGGCAA
>CAVVXR010000023.1:0-18124 GCA_963752215.1 uncultured Acidobacteriaceae bacterium
TTGCCAACAAATACACAGCGCCAACGCACTTTGCCATCGAGGGCGGGTCAAACGGCGGCTTGCTGATGGGGGCGGCCATCACTCAGCGGCCCGAACTATTCTCAGCCGTCCTGTGCGAATATCCGCTGCTCGATATGCTGCGCTACCAGAAGTTTCTTGTGGGCTCCTACTGGATTACAGAGTACGGTTCCGCCGACAAAGAAAAGCAGTACATGTATCTGCGCATGTACTCGCCCTATCACAACGTCAAGAGCGGCACAGCCTATCCGGCGGTGATGTTCTTTACCGGTGACAGTGATACGCGTGTCGATCCGCTCCACGCTCGAAAAATGACGGCACAGTTGCAGGCCGCTTCATCCAGCGGCCGGCCCATCCTGCTGCACTATAGCGTCACCGGAGGCCACAGTGGCGGAATCAGCGTAGACCAGCATATCCAGGACGATGCCGATATGCTCAGCTTTCTGTGGACAGAAACAGCACAGCCGGCTCACGGCAAATAGGGTGTTACCCCAGAACGTGAGGCTCCTCTCCGATGTAGGAAGCAGGACATGGGGAAGGTGCAACGGACTGAGCTGAACCCGGCACACTGGACTGTCAAGAAGAAGTTGCGCGGCTTGCTGCCCGCGTCTGGCTAATCAACTCCCAGCACAAGGCACTTCAGATATTCGGTCTCCGGCAGGTTCAGCACCACCGGATGATCGAGAGCCGCGCCGCGGCGTTCCAGCAGCCGCACCCGCCGGCCCGCATCCACCGCGGCCGAAGCGACGGCGGCCTCGAGCTCTGCCCAGCCCACGTGGTGCGAGCAGGAGCAGGTCACCAGCAGCCGCCGGGGCGCAGCATCTTCAGCGCGCGCAGGTTCAGCTCCTTGTAGCCCGCGCAGAGCTCCCTCGACGGCCCGTTGGGTCTTGGCAAAGGCAGGAGGGTCGAGAACGATGGCGTCGAAACTTTCGCCGGCGTCCGACCAGTCGCGCAGAATCTGAAAGGCGTCGCCCTCCACCCAGTCCACTTCTGCGCGGTGATCCGGTCGCGATTGGCCGCAAAATTCCGCTCCGCCACTTCCAGCGAGGCGCGAGATGCGTCAATGCCCGTGACCTGCCGGCAGACCTGGGCCAGATGCAGCGCAAACCCGCCCTGATAGCAGCAGACATCCAGCGCCCGGCCCGCTTCCCTGCCAGCTCGACTTGCGCCCATTCCCGCGCGGCGGCGTAGTTGTCTCGCTGATCGAGAAATGCGCCCGTCTTTTGTCCGGAATTAGCGTCGTATTGAAACAGCAGGCCATTGAGCCGGAATTGCGGTGCTCGCCGGAGCCGGAGCGTTGCCGGCCACAAAGAGAGGATCCAGACTTGGCGCGCCCAGCCCTTCCAGTTCGCGCATGCGCGGGTCGGGCCGTTCCAGATAATGGCTCGCCGGAGCCAATTCCTCGCGCAACACGCGTACGCAAGCCTCGCGCACCGCAGCCGAATCCAGTCCCTTGGCCAGCAGCTGAAGATCACCAGGCTGCCGTACTTATCCACCACAAGGCCGGGCAGCTCGTCGGCCTCGCTGAAACACAAGCCGGCAGGCATCGGTTTCGCTCGCTGAGCAGTGGCTTGCGCCGGTCGATCGCCCGCCGCAGCCGCGTGGCCAGCAACTCCAGCCAGGCGGCCTCATCGATGGCCTCTCGCGAAACCATGCGCAGCGCAATCTGCGAGGAGGGGCTGTAAAGCGCTGTGCCCAGCAAAAGGCCGCGGGTGTCGGCCACCGGCAGGAGCGCGGAGGGCTGCTGTGCCTGCTTCCTGCAAGCCAGATTTCGGGAACTTCCAGAGACTCAATGTCAGAGGCGTAAACCCAGAGATGGCCAGTTGCGCAGCCGGTCGGCGGCACGGCGATTGATCATAGCGCCAAGGCCATGGGAGACTGGTTGCGGCGTTCGCGGTTTGCCTGGCTTGTTCACTTTGCTCCCTGAGGTTTGGCAAAAGCGCCCTGGCCGGGAGCAATTAGGCCGCCGGACTTTACTTTGCCGGAGAGCCTTTCACGCGAGGGCTCAAATCGCTGATTATGAGCTGTCTATCCTGGGTCTTCTTCTGATTCATCTTACCAAGGATTACTCATCGTGCGCCGCCGCCGGCAGTAACATGCGCGCCCAACACTTGCGGCCTATAATAAAGCATGGCGAGCGTCCGACAGGCCATACCAGCGGATGATTCCAGCGTCTCTCCAACCTCTGCGGGAGCCCTGCAGGCTGGCGCACGCGACGAGAAGCAACATCCCCGTCAACAAGCCATTGATACGCGCTTTGAGGCCCTGCTCAAGCAGGTCCAGGCCAATCGTCCCAGCGAAGATATCTCTCTGATCCGCAAGGCGTGGGAGTTCTGCGTCAGGCATCATGAAGGCCAGATGCGGGCTTCCGGCGAGCCGTACATCATCCATCCGCTTGAGGTGGCCGAGGTGCTGGCGGAGATGAAGATGGACGCAACAGCCATCGCCGCCGGCCTGCTGCACGATTCAGTCGAGGACACGCCGGCTACCAACGAAGAGATCGAGGCCGAGTTTGGCGACCAGGTGGCCCACATTGTTGAGGGCGTCACCAAGATCGACAAGATCCAGTTTGCCAACCGCGAAGACCGCCAGGCGGAGAACGTCCGCAAGATGCTGCTGGCCATGGTCTCCGACGTGCGCGTGGTGCTCATCAAGCTGGCCGACCGCCTGCACAACATGCGCACCCTTGAGCACCTGCAGCCGGACCGCCAGGAGGCCATCGCGCGCGAGACGCAGGACATCTACGCGCCGCTGGCGCATCGACTGGGCATGGGCAAGGTGCGCGGCGAGCTCGAGGATCTGGCCTTCCGCTACACCGATCCGGTGAGCTACGAGAAAGTGTCGGCGGCCGTTGAAGCCCGGCGCGTCGAAGGCGAGCAGTTTCTGCGTGGCGTGGAAGACACGCTGGTGGAACAGTTGCGCGAAAACAACATCGAAGCCCGCGTCGAGTGGCGCATCAAGCGCCTCTACTCCATCTTCCAAAAGATCGAGCGCTCGAAGGTTTCCTTCGACCAGGTCTACGATCTGCTCGCGATCCGCGTCATTACGCCGGATGTGGCTTCCTGCTACGCCGTTTTCGGGCTGATCCACACGCTATGGCGGCCGGTGCCGGGACGCATCAAGGACTTCATCGCCATTCCCCGCGCCAACCGCTACCAGTCGCTGCACACCACGGTGATGGGCGCCGGCGGCCACCAGTTCGAGGTGCAGATCCGCACCGAGGAGATGCATCGCATCGCCGAAGAAGGCATCGCCGCGCACTGGAAGTACAAAGCCGGCGAAGGCACGGTGACCGCCCGCGACGAGGAGCGGCTTAACTGGATCCGCCAGCTTGTCGAGTGGCAAAAGGAGATGACCGACCCCAACGAGTTCCTCTCCAGCCTGAAGATGGACCTGTATCCCGACGAGGTCTACACGTTCACGCCCAAGGGGAAGGTGGTGGTGGTTCCGGCCGACGCCACGCCGATCGATTTCGCTTACACCATTCACACCGAAGTGGGCCACACCTGCGTGGGCGCAAAAGTGAATGGGCGCATGGTGCCGCTGCGCACCAAGCTGCGCACCGGCGACATTGTCGAGATCGTCACCCAGAAGGATCACAAGCCGAGCCGCGACTGGCTGACCTTCGTGAAGAGTCCCCGCGCCCGCAACAAGATCAAGCACTGGCTCAATGAAGATCAGCGCCGCCGCGCCGTCGACATCGGGCGCAAGCTGCTGGAGCGCGAGGCGAAAAGGTTCAAAGTGCCGCTGAGCCAGATCACCGACCAGGATCTGGGCCGCATCGCCAATGAATATGGCGTGGCCACAGCCGCCGATCTGCTGGCCACTCTCGGCCAGGGCAAGCACACCGCACATCAGGTGCTCAACAAGCTGGCGCCGGGCTTTGCCGCTGAGAACGAACCAGGCCCCGAAGCCAAGCCAGGTGCGAGCGGCGCGCCGCCCATGTCCGATGCAGTGCGCAAGCTGCACCTCACCGGCTCCGACTCGCTTCAGGTCGAGGGCCAGAACGATCTGCTCGTCTATCGAGCGCGCTGTTGCAACCCCATTCGCGGCGAAGAAATCATCGGCTATGTCACACGCGGCAAGGGCGTGGCCGTGCATGCGCGCAGTTGCCCCAACGTGCAGAATCTGCTCTACGAGAGCGACCGCCGCATCGCCGTCGAATGGTCCCGCGTTGGCGACGAAATCGCCGGCCGCCGCCAGCGCTATCCCGTCAAAATCACCGTTTTCTGCGACGACCGCACCGGCATGTTGAAGGAGTTGACCGCTGTCATCTCCGACGACAACACCAACATTCGCGGAGTCGATATTCGCCAGGACGAAAACGGCGAAGCCATTGTCGAGTTTGTGGTCGAAGCCGAAGACATGCACCATCTCAATCGCATGGTGCTTGGCCTGCGCCGCGTCGCCGGCGTCCGCGCCGTGCAGAGGACGCAGAAGCTGTAAGAGCAAGCTACTCGCTGCCCAAAAACGAAACGACTAGTCGGGCTGTTCACTCCACTCGCATTTCCGCAGCCCCGAGCGTGGTCTAAATCGCACAGACAATTTCCGAACGCAATGCGACGCTATTTCAGCGCTGGAATGGCCGTGTGCGCGGTGTTGGGGACAACCTATCTCCGCCGGCTCGCATCGCACAGAAGCAAGCAGGCCGCCGCTTCACGAGGAGACACTATGTCATTCGGACTTTATGCCGCTGGATTTGCGATCATGATCGCCGGGCTGGCTTACGCGGCGCACCTGATGCGTATACCCTCGCAGTGGATCGGCGTGGGCGCGGTTGTGTTGATTGGCATAGGAATTCTGTCGGCCGTAAAGGCTACACGTCAGAAAGATCCCGCCAACTAACTGTGCTGAGACTGGAAAATCACAACGCCAGTCCTCATTTTCGTGCCTGTGCACACATGGCTGGGTGGCGTGGGATGCCGAGAGTTTTGGCCCCTTCTACCTGCCACCGAGCACCTGTTTGGCAATGGTAGCCAGCTGCATGTTCGACGTGCCCTCGTAGATCTTTCCCACCTTGGCGTCGCGATAGTATTTCTCCGCCGGATAATCGCGCACAAATCCGTTGCCGCCGAAGACTTCAACGCACTGGCTGGCCACACGCTCGGCCACCTGCGAGGTAAAGTATTTGGTCATGGCCGCCTCGCGCACATAGGGCTGGCCAGCGTCCTTGAGCCGCGCTGCGTTGTAGACCATCAGCTTGGCCGCTTCAATCTCCGTTGCCATCTCGGCCAGCGTGAACTGCACTGCCTGAAATTCGGCAATGGGCTTGCCGAACTGGCGGCGTTCGCTTTGCATAGCGCGCCGCATGTCCCCACGCGCCCTCGGCCAAGCCCCAGCATCTGCGCGCCAATCCCAATGCGACCCTCGTTCAATGTTTCGATGGCAATCTTGTAGCCTTTGCCCGGCTCGCCCAGCAGGTTCTCTTCCGGAATCTCGCAGCCATCCAGAATCAATTCACAAGTACTGCTGGCGCGAATGCCAAGCTTGTCTTCTTTGCGACCGACGGTGAATCCAGGCGTGCCTGCCTCAACAAGAAATGCCGTAATCCCGCGATAGCCGGCCGCAGGATCGATCGTGGCGAAGACGATAAACAGGCCGGCCTCACGCGCATTTGAGATCCACAGTTTGCGCCCGCTCAATCGAAATCCGCCGGCCACTTTCTCTGCCTTCGTCTGCAACGCAAACGCATCCGACCCCGCGCCAGCCTCGCTCAGCGCATATGCACCCACCGTTCCCGTGGCCAGCTTTGGCAGCCAGCTTTTTTGTTGCGCCTCAGTTCCCCAACGGCGCAGCGCGTTCACGACCAGCGTATTGTGTACATCCACCAGCACGGCCACGGCGGGGTCGACGGTGGAAATTGCCTCGATTGCCAGCACTGCGTCAAAAAAGCTGCCGCCCGCTCCGCCCAGCTCATCGGGAATCTGAATGCCCATCAGGCCAAGTTCGAAAAGGCGCTCGACCAGGCCATCGGCAAGCCGTTGCTCATCGTCCATGGCGCGCACATGCGGGGCGATAGCCTCCTCCGCAAACTTGCGCACGGTCGAGTAGAAAAGGCTCTCATCTTCTGAAAGCTGCGTGAGCGGAATTGGAATTTCGTGGGCCAACGAGGAATCTCCTCAAGCCTCGGAGTGTATCAAAACAGCGGCACACGCGCACCAATCCGGCATAGGCGCGACACTTGATTGCGCAATGGTTCGAAGGATCGCGAGAGCATGATAGGCGTCGGCGTCGTCGGCAAAAGGCGTTGCATGAGCAAGGGCGTCCATCGCCGTGGACGCCCTGTTGCGCATGAGAGCCTACTGAACGGTAAGTGTGAAGGTTGTAGTTGCTTCAATGTTTTCCGTGGCCGAGTCCCGTCCAGTAACAGTGATCGTATAACTTCCCGTGGGGGTATTGTGGGAGGTTGCCGAGACTGGGTTGCTGGTGCAGGCCGACAGTCCGAAGCCGACAGCTGCCACGGCTATCAAGCCGGCCAAAGCGCGGAATTTGCGTGCGTAGCGGCCCAGGAAGCCCGCCAGCAACAATCCGGCAAAGGCCACTCCAAATGGAGCGGAATCAGGGGAGTTGTTTCGAGCAGAGTTTGCCGCGCTTAACCGTCGCCATGACGCGCCGCTTGCTGAGCCGATCGTGGGTGAGCAGCTGGTTGAACTGGTATTGAGAGTCAGCTGGGTTGCTGCAGCGGCGGTTCCGCTGATGGCCACCACTCCCGCGCCGCTGGTGTTTCGATTGGCGAATTGATAACACAGATTCTGCAACGCGCTGTCATTGGAGGTATCGAGGGTCAGCAGCACGGTTCCCGAGTAGCCTGCCGCCGGCGCTACGCTGATGGTCTCAGTCCCCGAGCTTCCCTGGGCGATGGTGAGCGTTGCCGGCGTTGCCCCCAGAGTAAAGGTTCCAGTACCGGAACTGACACCTGCCACATTCACCGACACAGTTCCAGTGGACGGTGCATGGGTGGAATCACCCGAGTATGCGGCGACAATTTCATGCGTGCCAACTATGGAGAAGGATGTTGCGTAAGTCGCAGTGCCGTTGGCTGTGAGAGTAATGGGCGTCAGCGCACTTCCTCCGTCAATCGTCAGCGACACTGTGCCTGTGGGAACGGTATTGCTGCTGACGGACGTGACTGTGATGGTGAAGTTGTCTGAAACATTGACGGTCGGAGCAGTGCTGGATGCTGTGATCGTAGTTGTTGTATCGATCAGCGCGGGCCCGGTGCTGGAGGGCCACGCGGTTGCCAGATTGCCGGCATTAAGGCTTCCCAGCCCGGTTACCTGGTCATAACCAACAGCGGCGGAAAAGCCCGTTGTGCTGCTGCAATCCGCGGAACCGGCAGTGCAGTCATTGTTGCCGCTGGTGATGTCGTGAAATGCGGAAGCATACGTGGAGCTGTTGGCGGCAAGAGAGTAGAGTGTTGGGTTGATCAGGCCTTGTCCGGTGGCGTAATTCATCTGCTGATTGATCAGCGCCAGCACGCCGGAATAGATCGGCCCGCCAAAGCTGGTGCCGCCAAGTACGGTGAGCTCTCCGCTCGAAGCGTCGCGGAATCCGCTGCTGCAACTTGATGTCTGGCCGGTCGCCCAAAACGACCTGTCAGCGCTGCAAATGAGATATCCCGGGAGTTCCGGCGAAGCGTAAATCGCGATATCCGGCACATCGCGCTTGCCGTCGTTGGGAATGCCGGCGACACCAGTCTGCCAGGACGGCTTGGTGAAAAGCAGGCTTGCGCCGCCACCGCTTGCGCCAATGCAGTTGGCCTGGCCACAGTCGGCTTCGTCGTCGTTCCATGCAACCTCGGGGATATATTGCAATGCCGAGCTGATGATGTCAGAGCTGCTCTTGGCAGCCCAGTAACCGTCGCCAGCGGTAAGAAAGGCCGCGTTCGCCTGGGAAGCTTCGGTGCCCCCGATCGCGGTGACGTATGGGCTGCTGGCGGGGTAATCGACGGCAAGCGCCTCCTGCACAGAGAGTGGGGGATTTCCATTGCCGGCACCAACAAAGCAGTCAGTGGCCCCGCTGTCTCCCGCCGCAGACAAGACTGTCTGTCCCTGCGCGGCGGCTTGCTCCAACGCGGCCTCAAGCGCCGGCTGCACTCCAGCTCCAGACCCGAGCGTGGAACCGGAGAGCTCGGCTTCGCACTCGCCATAACTTGAGCTGATGATCGGAGCGATTTTCTGATCGATCGCATATTGAATCGCATCAAACGCGCCGTAGGTCTCATTGTTGCCCGTATAAACGAATTCAATGGTCGCGCCCGGTGCGATGGCGCCCGACCATTCAAGGTCCAGGTCGGACTCGCCTTCATCGCCATCGGCATATGCAGTGGACGCTCCAGTGCCCGGCATCAACACCAGGGTCGGATTTTTCACAGTGAGGCCCGCCGCGCTCTGAAAGTTTTGAATGTCGCTCAGCTCAACTGCCGACTGTCCGACAATGGCGATCGACTGCCCGGTACCGGTATAGCCGGCCTTGTAGATCGGCTTAATGTTGTACGCAGTTTCAATGTCGCCCGGAGCAAAAAAAACGTTCCCAGTCTCACTCGAGGTGAAAGCAGGCGTGAAGTGCGGGTTCCTGCTTACCGCGGCATGCGAGTGGGGGCGAAAATCGTCGAGGTTGCGGATGCCTAGTAGGACGGGTGCAATTTCCGCCGGCACGCTCAGTTCCGTCGCCGGCGCAAAGTGCTGCACCCCGTTGATTCTGTAATAGTGCATCTCCGTTGAGAAGGCCACTTCGACCTGGCTCGTCGTCCCGGAGAATCGAATCGCGTTCTTGCTGCGGGTGACCGAATCGATCGAGAAGCCCTGCTGCTGAAGCCAGCTTTTGACCTTGTCAACATCGGACTGCGCCATTCCGAACCGAGCCGCGAATTGGTCTGGTGTGAGCCACTGGTGATAAAGCGGCGAGGCGGTACTCTGCTGCGCGGCGATCAGCGCTTGCAGATCGGATTCTTGAGCGGCCGAGCGATTGAAGTAAATGCTGATGCCGTTCAGTTTTGTGTCTCCGGGGACTCGGCCGGCGTCGAATTGCGCCTGCGCCAACGGGTGAAGCGAGCCTTTCAGAATCGATGATTCGGAGTTTGCGATTGCGGAACGGATTCGAGGCGCCACAACTTGCGCATTCAGGCGCGGGCCAGCGCAAGCTGCAATCAATGTGAAGACACTAATCCCGATGCCGGTCAAAAACCGGCGCTTATGTGAAGAAACAAATGATGTTGTCATTACCCATCCTTGGGAAGTGAACGATTCGAGGGTACTCATGCATTCGGAAGACCATCGTCCAAGTCTTCAATCGCGACACAGCCAAGGCGCCTGCGCCAGACGGCGCGGGCAGGAAATAGAATCTCAGGGCAAATCTATGCGCGCGGCTGCGTTCCAGCCGCGCGTCAAGTGGATCGAACTCTTCATAGAGATAGACACAAGAGGCGCCACAAAGTTGCGCCGCAACAAAGATGCTGCTTTCCCTGGCTTACAGGCACGGCGCTATTGGCTTACAAGCTCCAGCGCAGCCATTCCTTTACGAGGTGGAACAAATTCCGTTGCACGCCAGGCAATGGCAAGTTTCTCCCGATCCAGGAGCTTGCGAACCTGGCTGCGAGCGTGGTCGGCCCAGGGACCTCGATTGTCCAGTTTGCGATAACATTGCCAATGGCGCAAAGCCTGACGCCCCAGACCTTTCCGCTCATAGGCTAACGCCAGGTTGTAGTGGGCGTCGGCGTACCGGGGCGCCAGTTCCACAGCCCGGCGATATGCGGCAATGGATTCATCCATCCGCTCCAGTTCGTCCAGCACGTTTCCCAGATCGAAGAAGGCCAGCACATAAGTCGGGTCCGCTTCAGTCGCGAAGCGGTACAGTTCCTCGGCACGGCCATATTGGCGCAGATGAAAGAAAATTGTGCCCAGGTTGATATAGGCTGCCGCGTACTGCGGATCGAAAGCAATCAACTCTTCGTAAAGCAGGATCGCACGCTGCTTTTCGCCGGTCTCTTCGGCTTGAACCGCAGCCATAAAGCGGTCCTGCACGCTGCGCTGTCTGGCTGAACCAAGCGAACGCAGTGAAGAAGCCTGGGTGCCGGCAGCAGCTTGCTCGGCATTTGCGGCCCGCTCAAAATCAAAAAGTAACTGGCGGCGAATGGGGTCCACCACAGCGCCATGATGGCGAAATGCAAGCCGAGTTCCGGTACGAACCAGGCTGGCCTCGAGAAGCGGATTAGCCATACCGGCCACGGCCTTCATGGCCATGATCGAATGCCGGATCGAAGCTGCCGGCACTGCTTCCTCGCGCAGCGCGCGCACTGTCCTAAGTTGCCCAAGGTCCTGGAATGTGTAGGTCTCCCGCTGCGGAATCAGCTCGGCTCGCTCCCACCCCTGCAACTGGTGGCAACTGATTTGCATGATACGCAAAACGTCCTGACGGCTATAGCTGGTCACTCTTGAGTGCTCCCACCGGTGGTGCGGCTCGGCCTCGGGGTTTGGGCTCGTGTTCTTGAGTCCCTCATCAATCCCGAAAAACCGAATCAGATCCTGGACTTAGCTCTCGAAACGTTTACTGAGAAACCGCTCTTGCTGCGATTATGCCAAGAGAATGCGTGGATATGCAGGCGTTAACTACCATGACAACAAAAATATTGGTGGATAACGAGTGTCTGACTTGATTCTTGGCGAAACAGGCGCAAAGATAGGCCTTGTGGAAAACGGAGGAAAAATGCATCAAACTCTGCATAACCCGGACAAACGCGGCTCTCTGGTAATCTAATCGACCGGCTCAGACGCTGGGGCGCCATGCAGAAGACGGGTGATCGGCAACACGTCCTGCCGGCCAACCTCCGAGCGTACAATTCTCTGTTGATTCAGAGCCGAGATTTGATCTGATTCCGAGGCACACCAGTGCGCGGGGGAGACCACATTGAACTTTCCAGTCTGGGACGTAGCCTTTGGCGCCGGTTTGCTGATGGCGCTGGTGGCTGGTCTGCACGTCTTCATCTCTCACTTTGCGGTTGGGGGAGGGCTCTTCCTGGTTTTGACAGAACGCAAAGCCCGTCGCAGCAACGATGCGGCCCTGCTCAACTGGTTGAAGTCCCATTCCAGATTCTTCGTAATGGTCACCGTCGTTTTTGGAGCGGTCACGGGCGTTGGCATCTGGTTCACCATCGGCCTCATCAGCCCCACCGCGACCAGCGACCTGATCCATATCTGGGTCTGGGGCTGGGCCATTGAGTGGGTCTTCTTCTTCCTCGAAATCACCTCCGCGTTGCTCTACCTTTACGGTTGGGACAAGCTCGACCCCAGGCTGCACCAATGGTACGGCTGGATCTACTTCATCACTGCATATCTCAGCCTGGTCGTGATCAACGGCATCATCACCTTCATGTTGACTCCCGGCCACTGGGCCGATAACCACGAGTTCTGGATCGGGTTTTTCAATCCCACTTATTGGCCGTCGCTGCTTTTCCGCACCTGCATCTGCCTTGCCCTGGCCGGAATCTACGCGCTCATCACCGCCAGCGTTCAGAAGGACGCCGCCTTGAAAGTGCGAATTGTCCGCTGGGCGGCGCTCTGGACCGTGCCATCCCTGCTGCTGTTGCCTGTCTTCGCGCGCTGGTACATTCGCAGGATTCCCGCCGACACCTGGGCCAGTGCTCGCGGAGCCATGCCGACCGGCACTCACTCTGCTCTTTCTGCTTGCATCTTGCTGGGCGTGACGCTGCTGCTGGCGTTAATAGCCCTGGTAATGCCGCGTCGCCTGCATCTGGTCTTCAGTCTGGTTGTCGCGCTGATTGCGTTCGGGGCATTGGATTCCTTCGAGTTCGTGCGCGAGTCGATCCGCAAGCCTTACGTCATCGTGAATTATCTTTATGCCAACTCGCTTTATTCCTCATCCATGCCCGGCGACGGCGGCTTTACAGTCGACAAGGTGAGCGATGTGGGCGTTCTCAAGGCCGCAACGTGGATTAACATTCGCGAATTGACTAAAGACAATCAGGTTTCTGCAGGGCGCGAGATCTTCCGCGTCGAGTGCTCAAGCTGCCACACGCCCAGCAGTTATCGCGGCATGCATCAATACATCGTCCTGCGCCAATGGGATCCGGACAAGATTCGCGCCATGCTCGGCAGCCTTTATCTGATGCACAACGGCGTCATGCCGCCTTTCGCCGGCACCGACGCCGAACGCGACGCGCTGGCCGCCTATCTAGGCTCGCTGCAGCCGGCCTTTGCAGCCCCCTCCGGCCCGGCCGATGGCAAGACCGTCTACGAACACGATTGCAGCATGTGCCATCAGGTGCGCGCCGACGATCATCTGTTCGCAAACCTTCCCCGCGATCCGCTGGCAGCTACCGACGCGCTAAAAGATCTTCCCGGTCTGTTCCCGGTGATGCCCGATCTTAAATTGTCAGAAGCCGAACGCCGGGCGCTCGTCCAGTGGGTCAACGCTCAACGGCCCGCGCAAGCCGCAGTCACGGTGAAAGGAGGCAACTGAGATGATCGATCCGAATATGGTTCCGGGCATCGTCCCGACGATTGATCCGAATCCGTTGCCTGCGCCTTATTGGGTCTTCAAACTCCTGCTCATCGTCACGTTCTTCCTGCACATTCTGGCCATGAACTGCATGTTGGGCGGCGCCGCCCTTGCGCTGCTGGCTCGCTGGCGTCGCGGCACCAACAAGTACGGTAACCGCATCTTTCTTGACGTAGCCAAAAAAGTCCCGGTCCTTCTTGCCGCCACCATCAGCCTCGGCATTGCGCCGCTGCTCTTCGTCCAGGTTCTCTACGGACAGTATTTCTACACATCGTCCATTCTCGTAGCGTGGCCGTGGTTTCTGGTCATCGTATTTCTCATTGCAGCGTATTACGGCTTCTACTACGTTTCCTATCGAGGCGAGCGCCGCCCTCTGGCTGCCGGCCGCGTCATGCTCTTCAGCACCACGCTCGTCCTTATCATCGGCTTCATCTACACCAACAACATTACCCTCGGCCTGGTTCCGTCGCGCTGGGCGCAGAAATATTTCTCAAGCCCATCGGGCTGGAACCTCAACCTCTCCGAGCCCACCCTGTTTCCGCGCTATCTGCATTTCATGACCTCCGGAATCGCCGTCGGCGGCCTGCTGCTGGTGCTCATCGCATGGGCCAAGTGGAAGCAGGACTCTGAATACGCGCGCGGCCTCTTCCAGTTCGGCGGCAAGGCATTCATGTATGCCACCATGGTTCAGTTCGTGATAGGCTTCTGGTTTCTGCTGAGCCTGCCGCGCGATCTGTACATGCTGTTCCTGGGTGGCAACACCTTGGCCACATCGCTGCTCGCCGTAGGCGTTGTTGGAACGCTGGTCTCGATCTATCTCATGTCTGAAGCATTGAGGAAAGACGATGTTCGCCGCGCGGCAATCGCATTATCCGCAATCACGGTCGTGATCATTTTGACCATGTGCGTGATGAGAGACATGCTGCGCGACGCTTATCTCAAACCTTATTTCCATCCCCAGGAGTTCGCGGTCAAAACGCAGTGGTCTCCGCTGCTTTTGTTTCTGGGCCTGTTCCTTGCCGGAGCAGTCCTCTGGATCGTGATGTTGATGCGCTACGGCTTCTTCGCGAAGGCAAAGACCGGGGGCCAATAGCGTCCGCGGAGAGCGCTTATAGCCTGCTTCAGAAGCCTGTTTTGTGTCAGTCGCCCACCGGTGTTGCCGACCCGCGATAGATGAAACCGGCGGCGGTCCTTCTCCCGTAGGGAGATTGGATAATCGCCCAGGACAAGCGCAGCGCGGTCCTGGGTCAGCATCCAACAATCGCCCCCGTCCCGTAGGGGCGGTGCGAAATTTGTCCAACATGTTGAGTGCCCCGGAACACCCTGAGCGGAATCGAAGGGTCTCTTCCGTCGCGGCGGACGACCTCGGAATTAATCTACTTTTGCAGCGTCCGTATATACGCAACCGCAGCCTTGATCTGATCGTCGGTCAGCTTGTCTTGAAAGCTGGGCATCTTGTTCTTGCCGCTCTTGATAATCGCTATCAATTCCGCATCTGGAGTCTTGATAATCGCCGGGTCTTTAAACGACGCCGCCTTCAGCGCCTTCCCCGCCGGAGTCTCAGCCAGCCCATCCGCCCCGTGGCACAGTGCGCACTTCGATTTAAAAACATCCGCGCCGGCGCTTTGCGCAGATGCGGAAGTGGCGATAGATGCTACAAGACAGAAAATAAAGGCGCTGCTCAAATTCAATTTCACGTGAAGAACTCCTTGGCGCCAGGAGCTGAATTTGTATCGCTGGCTTCGCGCCAGTATACCGCGACGGAGTTGCTTCGATAATCTTCGTCCCGGATTACCGCATGTCCCTTCGCCTGCGATGGCAGGTTCGATGAAAACGCCCTCACCGCGAACAGGGTCGTTCGCCGAGCGATTTTCCTGTTTGTGGGGAGGAATGAAATGGAGCCGAAGATCGGAGTCGAACCGACGACCTGCTGATTACGAATCAGCTGCTCTACCAACTGAGCTACTTCGGCTTACTGCTCATCAAATTGTATCGTTGCCGTCAGATTCGGTAAAGTTTGTGGGTGGTGTCTTAAATGTGCGTTGACGGGAATCTGCAGGAAAAGGCGGGAATTAGTGGGACAGGGCGTCGAAACCACCAGAATGAGATTCTTAGTCGGAATGGGCTAATTCATAGAGGATGCAACGTTCGCCAGAAAGGAAAAATATCGAAATGCCGAATTCCATTTCCTCTTTCAGTATTTCCCGCCCTGATCCGCCTTCGCGAGGATCGGCAAACGCAAATGACACGGCAAACTGTAGCGAAATAGCAATAAGCGAGCCGGGGTCATCATCTGGAGAGAAATCTTCCGGCATCAGCACAATCGCCTCTTCTGAGACCTTCGCGACCAGCCCGGTAAATCGTGCGGTCATGGAAGACGATGCAAATTGTAATCTGACAAGCGTTCGCTCATCCAAGAGCTTCTTGCAAAGGCTTAATGCTTGTTCTCGGCTTACGACCATAGAGGATATGTTGACTCTCTTCATGGGCGGGAATTTGTCGAGGCGTTCAAATCGATTCCCTTGCGGGATACGCTGCCTGAAGACATTCGGCAGGAGTGTGAAAAGTATAGAGTCCTACAGCCTGGAAACCAATCTTGAGATGCTGATGCCGAATCCTTGAGCAAAAACCTCCAATGTCGGCAGGCAAACGTTCTTCTTTCCGCGTTCCATATCGCTAATATAATTCCGGTCGATTCCCATCAAATCGGCCATCTGCACTTGGGTCCAGCCTCTATCTTTCCTCAGCTTTTGCAGCCTCCGGCCAAAGCGCGCAGTGATATTTTCGGTGGACACCTCCCATACTGCGCTGTAGTCTTTGAACGATAAATCGGCTAAAGACGACAGATCGCTCCGAGGGCTGTCATGAGGATTTTGGTGGTTGCAGCATTGTTCTCCGTCGTTCTGACGGTTGCTCATGGTCAGAATGATGTCGATCTTCAAGAGCAGATCGATGCGCTCTCCACGCCCCCTCCAAATGGGATTATCGCTGGGCCATCCGGTGAACCGCGCACGGTCATGAGCGAAGGCGGCCAATGGTCGTATCCGATCAAAGTATTTGCCGGCGGAAGGGTCGAGGCATTCATCCCGGACATCACTTCGCCTAGCTGGGTTCAATGGCACGCCGCAGAGTTCCGAAAGAATGGAACGTATTTCACGTATATCTATCTTTATTCTCGAAGCACGCGCAACACCCAGCGCGAACTCGTATATGTGGACACGCGGGCAAACACGGCTACAGTTGAGCAGGAATTTCTTCCGCCTGTTCATGTGGACATTCCAAAGGCGCCTCTCTCCTTTTCAAAGTCGATAGAGAAAACCACCCCCAATTGTGAAAGATGAAATATCGCGATTTCGCGGGCAGACGATCCAGGGTGTGATCGAGGCGCAAAAACCAATGGTGGCCAGAATGGCCCATCAAATCGAAGCTCCAAACGATTCGCCTCCGCCGGCGAGCGGTTCCCTTAGCACCATTCAGCCGCCGCAATTGTTGAGTAGTGTCTCTCCCGTGTATCCAGATGAGGCACGGAGAGTCAAGATGTCAGGGGTTGTAAAACTCACGCTAACCATCGATGTATATGGGCGGCCTCGGAACATTGAAATAATTCAGCATCAGGGGATGGGCCTGGATCAAGCGGCTGTGAAAGCTGTGAGCCAATATCGATTTACCCCGGCGATTGATATGGCGAAGGGAATAGCGATACCAATGAAGCTCATTACAGATGTCGTCTTTAAGCTGTATTAGGTGGCCGGTATCAATTGCTGGACTTACGCGATCAGTTCCGCAATTGTCCAGATATGATCGGTGATTCCGGCTTCCATCGCAGGGGTGATTCTGAGTGTCTTATGCACCCGGCAGAAGTTGTAATAGGCAAACCAAAGCGCATAGGCAAATTCCAGGTTCACCCACTTCTTAGAGAAGCCATTAGTCAGCCGCGTCATGCGCCGCATTCCCATGCGGATCGAAAGGTTCTGGCGTTCGATGTGTGATGTGCAAATCTTGCTTCTGACCGGCCTTCCCATGATCTCGACTGGGACTGAATCCACAACCTCAGCGGGGCTGTAACGCTGTTCCCCGTCGCGGGGTGTTCCATAGACTTTGATTAGTTGGGCAAAGTCAACCCGATCTCTAAGCAACATCTTGACGGCGCTCACATAGGGGCCGAATCCGTCCGTGGTCAACTGGAAGCGATCTTGGGAAGTGGCGTAGGCCAGCTTGCCGATGAATGTATCCGTGAATTTCGAAGTACGCTTGCCAAGGTGCCAGGCGAGTACAAGCTTCGTGTTCCGCTCCATGCCGACGAAGCAATAGGCGTCTCCGAGTTCCGCGCCGTCATCGTCTGACTTGTGGCCTTCCTTCTTGCCGACGTAGCCCCAAATCTCGTCCGCTTCCACATCCTGAACGGGGAGATTCTGAATCTTGGAAACCATCAAAGTCTGGCAGCGATCCCCGGCCTTAACCAGCATCGACATGATCGTGTTCCGGTCGAGTTCTGTGATTCGCTCGGTAGACCGGATCGAGTTTCCTTCAAGTAACAGCCGGAGGGCCAGGACAGCCTTTTCTTTGGGAATGTACATCGTGCCGAGCGTGCGCTGATGGCTTTCGGTGTAAGTCTTGCGGCAGTTCGGGCAACGGAACCGGCGGAGTCCATTCCGATGTTTCCCAAAGCGTTGGCAGTCGATATTGCAAGTCTCGCAAGTCATTGTATTGGCCGTCTTTGCATCGCTCATCATGGTTAAATAATACTGCTATCGGTAGTTGTTTGTCAACGCAAAAATGAAGCGTTTCGGTTTATTTTTCAAAGGTTTTCGCGCATAATCATGGTGCGGATGGTGGGAGTCGAACCCACAAATCCCAGTCACGAGATGGCGGTTTTAGAGACCGCTGTGTTTGCCATTCCACCACATCCGCATACCAATGAATCGGGGGAGCAGAAATGCTCCCCCGTCCCACGTTTAGGCATTGGTGGCCCGCGAATTGATACCTAATGCGGCATGGCTTGAGCATCCCCGATTCTGGCGAACCTGGGAAGTGGAGAAAAGTTCCCAACTATTTATTTCCGGGCGGAGAAAAGTGCTGCCCTTACTTTTCTCCGGGGCCTCCGGCCCGCAGACTGATTCCATACCGGGCCAGAAAAGCTTCGAGTTCCTTGATCCTCTTGCGTATCCGCTCGCTGCAATGCTGCCCGTGCTCTCTACCGCCGCAGTCACACATTTTGGACGCGAGAGTGGAGTACGACCAGCCGTTCGCTAGGCGAGCGTCAAGCATCTTCAAGGTTTGTACTCTTTTGCTTGGCGCTCCCTTTTTGCTCAGCGATTTGGAAACCCCCGATACGAATTTTCTGGCTCGCGAATAGGAAGGGCTCACATGCTTTATGAGCCAATCTCCGAGAATGTCTTGGTCCTCCTCTGAGAACGAGCGCGCCGCAGTATTTGATTTTCTCTGTTTGATCCATTGCTGGATGTCTTGAATTTCGTTGGTGAGAAACGGATGGTTCTGCGCCAAGTCTTTCATGCCATCGGCTCCCATCTGCGACCGGCTAACCCATAATTCGACTCGTTTGACGTACTCCGCAAGTAGGGCAGTGGTG